>NZ_JBAKAY010000005.1:0-300259 GCF_038155145.1 Psychrobacter proteolyticus | reverse complement strand
CGTAATGAATTAACTTTGAGTTTTTCTGCTGTCTTAAATGATAATTTTTATAGTTGATAATCTTTCCGAAAAGAAAAGATAGTCAACTTTATTTTTTAGCATTCTGAATCAGCAAAAATCCACACAAGTTGTTCTTTAGTTATGCTTTTAAATAATGTCTGACACTGTCGTCCAGTGCTAGTATTTCAAACTAAACAAGTTAGCCAATGTGGCTTATCCTATTTAGCGAGCTGACCATCATATCATGTTTTAATAGTCTGTCAACTTCTTTTTTTAATTTGTTTCAACAAGTTAACTGGGTTATTTATATGTAATCTACATATAAGCTATCTCCAGCTCGTCTTGATGAGGTGCGTATTATAGACGGTTTAACTTTTGTGTCAACCCGTTTTATTAATGTTTTTCAACTTATTTTAGTAGATGAATAAATCTTTATTTCTTTCAATAGGTTATAAATTCAACGTTATTTATTTTCTTTAATACTAGTGTGTAATACGATTTAATTCACTAATTTTTAATAAAGGTAGGCTTTATTTAATCATAATAAATGGGCTTATTCATCCTGCTCTTCTTGCATGTCCCTTCTAAGTAAATTGTCTCTCATATCTCTCAATGTTGATATTCATATAATTAGCACTATATAGAAGCTAAGTTATTCGGGGTTATATGATGCTTTCAATATATTGTCCTATGTAGTGTAGTATCTGATACTACCTTTATCATAAGATACGGCTCTTATATTAGTCGTCGCGCAATCCCTTGATATCTAGTGTTGAGAGACGGTTTTTGCTATAATAGGTATTTTGCTGCATTACTTATATATGTTGGCTGTTATATTACTTCTATAGCGAAATGCGTTTTGCTGCAATGCTATTGATTAACTAGCTTTAGGCCTTACATTGGTCCTAGCATATATAGTCATAGTAAGACTCTAGGTAATGCGTCCCTTTCACAACATATCACGATGATTAGATATAATTGATGTGGTCTCACGGTTATATGATTGATGGTTGCAGTCATCACTGCCAACGGACCCAATAATAGGCGAATAGATTATGGTAGCGATTACTTTACCCGATGGTAGTGTAAAAGACTTTGAAGGTCATACAACAGTCATGGAAGTGGCGCAAAGTATTGGGACAGGACTCGCTAAAGCGACGGTTGCTGGGCGTGTAAATGGTCATCTAGTAGATGCACATGATCCTATCGTTACTGATGCCAATGTTGAAATCGTAACGCCAAAAGACGACGACGGTGTCGATATTATCCGTCACTCATGTGCTCACCTATTAGGTCATGCTGTTAAACAGCTTTACCCTGATGTGAAGATGGTCATTGGTCCTGTTATTGATGATGGTTTTTATTACGATATCTTTAGTGAAACGCCATTTACGCCTGAGCATATGGAAGCGATTGAAAAACGCATGATGGAGCTGATCAAGCAAGATTATGATGTTATCAAAAAAATGACGCCACGTGCCGAAGCGATTGAGATATTTGAATCACGTAACGAAGACTATAAGTTAAAGCTTATTAATGATATGCCAGGTGAGGAAGCCTTTGGTCTGTATCATCACCAAGAATATGTGGATATGTGCCGTGGCCCGCATGTGCCAAACACACGCTTTTTGAAAGTATTTAAACTGACCAAGATGTCAGGTGCTTATTGGCGCGGCGATGCGAAAAATGAGCAGTTACAGCGTATCTATGGTACTGCGTGGGCTGATAAGAAACAGTTAAAAGCTTATATCCAGCGCATCGAAGAAGCAGAAAAACGTGACCATCGTAAAATTGGTAAAGCGTTAAACCTATTTCATATGCAGGAGCAGGCGCCAGGTATGGTGTTCTGGCATGCTAATGGTTGGACGATTTATCAAGTACTTGAGCAATATATGCGCAAAGTACAATACGACAATGGCTATGAAGAGATTAAAACACCTCAAATCGTCGATCGTAGTTTGTGGGAGCGCTCAGGACATTGGGGTAACTATGCAACCAATATGTTCACGACTTCTAGTGAAAACCGTGATTATGCGGTAAAACCGATGAACTGCCCTTGTCATGTGCAAGTGTTTAACCAAGGCCTAAAGTCTTACCGTGACTTGCCATTGCGTATGGCTGAGTTTGGTTCTTGTCATCGTAATGAGCCATCAGGTTCACTACATGGTTTGATGCGTGTGCGTGGCTTTACTCAAGATGATGCGCATATCTTTTGTACGCAGGCACAGATTCAACAAGAAGTTGCTGACTTTATTAAGCTAACGCTTGCTGTCTATGAAGATTTTGGCTTCGATAATATTATTATGAAGCTCTCTACCCGTCCTGAAAAACGCGTTGGTAGTGATGAGTCTTGGGACTTTGCAGAAAAAGCGCTAGCAGATGCGCTTGATAGCTCAGGGCTAGACTGGGACTACCTACCTGGTGAAGGTGCATTCTATGGTCCGAAGATTGAGTTCAGTCTAAAGGATTCATTAGGACGCATTTGGCAGTGTGGCACTATTCAGGTTGATCCGAACATGCCTGAACGACTAGATGCAGAGTTCGTCAATGAGCAAAACGATCGTGAAGTACCTATTATGTTGCACCGTGCAATCTTAGGTTCGTTCGAGCGTTTCATCGGTATTTTAATCGAAAACTATGCTGGTTGGATGCCAGTATGGCTAGCGCCGCAGCAAGTTGTGGTCATGAACATCACTGATAAACAAGCTGATGCATGTGAAAACGTGGTTAGCGAGCTCAAAAATGCAGGTTTGCGCGCTATTAGCGACTTGCGTAACGAAAAGATTGGATTTAAGATACGAGAGAAAACATTAGAACGTATTCCCTATATGCTAGTATTAGGGGATAAAGAAGTCGAATCGGGCAGTGTTAACGTCCGAACTCGCGAAGGTGAGAACCTTGGCGTGATGAGTGTTTCTGAATTTATTACATTAGTACAGACCGCTGTCAGTAAAAAAGGCCGACAGACCCCAAAAACAGATGAGGAGTAATACCTATTAAACAGTCCAACCGTTTGAACATCAACGAAGATATCAATGTCAAAGAAGTCCGTCTCGTTAAAGAAGATGGCGAGCAAATGGGCGTGGTTGATATCGCAACCGCGATGAAAGCGGCACGTGATGAAAATCTAGATTTGGTTGAATTAGTTCCTGAAGCTAAGCCGCCAGTATGTAAGATCATGGATTATAAGCACTTCCTCTATGATCAAAAGCAAAAGGCTAAAGAAGCTAAGAAAAACCAAAAGCAGACTCAGCTTAAAGAGATGAAGCTACGTCCTAGTACCGAAGAGGCCGATTATCAGGTTAAACTGAGAAAAATCGTGAGCTTCTTGGAAGATCAAGACAAAGTTAAAATTAGCATCCGTTTCCGCGGACGTGAAATGGCGCACCAAGATATCGGTCGCAAACAACTTGATCGTATCATTGAAGATACTGCTGATATCTCAAACGTCGAACAGTACCCTAAGATGGAAGGTCGTCAGATGGGTATGCTGCTTGGACCCACTAAGAAAAAGTAATCTGTCTATTGGATTGCTTTGAGTGGTGGCTGTTAGTCTATATAGCTATTTATAACTCTAACCATCAATATGCTGCGGGATATTGATGGTTTTTTATTATTTGGACTCAAAAACGGCTGTAATGAACGCAGCTATATTGAACATAATAGCCTAGTATCATTGACTGACGCTATTTTACAAAATCCACCTTCTCAACTTTCTGATTACACGGTAATCTAAAGGTCTAGTTATATTTACTAGACGGTATTTAGCAGTAACTAATGATCATTTGATAAAAATTAGTACGAGCTAAAGACACCTTATAAACGTATAAAAGCTAAGTGTATAAATAAAAACAATGTATATCACGGCTGTCAGAGTCGTTGACAAAAAACACTTCCCTTCTCCGATATCAGAGGATATTTCATGCAAGAATTGACGCCACCAGAAAACGCTACAACTCCTAGTATCTCTCTAACAGCACCTGAACCTGTCAAAGAAATACAGAAAAGTGAAGCAGATCAGATGGTCAAATTGGATGAAAGCCAAATTCCTGAGCTCGATGCCAAGGTTGATGCTTTTGTTGATCATGTGATTACCAACTCTGTGCATAGCGATGAGTTTCGACAGAACGTGCAGTCTATTCATAATCTAGGTACCAAAGAGATTCGTGAATCTGCACAAGTCTCTAATCGAATGTTAGATTTGCCTGCAAAAAGTCTGAATGACAGCTTATTTGATAATTCCCCTATCGCCAAATCGTTGACAGAACTACGCGGGATTGTTGAAGACTTAGATCCGAGTAAAAAAGAGCTGACCAGCTCACGCAAGCTGTTCGGTCTCATTCCGTTCGGTAATAAAGTACAAGATTACTTCCGTCAGTATGAATCCGCACAATCACATATTAATGCCGTTGTGACCAGTCTCTATAATGGTAAAGACGAATTGCTCAAAGACAATGCGATGATTGAGCAAGAAAAAGTCAATATGTGGGAGCTGATGCAGTCTATTCGCCAGTATGTCTACGTTGGCAAAAAGATTGATGAGCAACTTGAGCAAAAGGTCTATGCGATAGAAGCAACAGATCCAGAAAAAGCTCGCATCATTAAAGAAGAGATGTTGTTTTATGTCCGTCAAAAAAACACTGACTTTTTAACCCAGTTAGCAGTAAATGTACAAGGCTATTTGGCGCTTGATACCATTCGCCGTAATAACTTAGAGCTGATTAAAGGGGTCGATCGCGCAACCACGACCACAGTGTCAGCTTTACGCACGGCTGTTGTCGTTGCTCAAGCAATGACCAATCAAAAATTGGTATTGGATCAAATCACTGCATTGAACAAAACCACCAGTAGTTTAATTGAATCAACGTCAGCGATGCTTAAACGTCAGTCAGGTGAAATCCATGAGCAGGCGACCAGCAGTAGCATTGAGCTTGATAAACTGCAAAATGCTTTCAATAATGTCTATGACACTATGGATATGATTAGTAATTATAAAATTGAAGCGCTAGAGAATATGAAGCAAACGGTCAATACACTGACCACTGAAGTAGATAAAGCACAAAAATACTTGGATAAATCAAATCAGACTACGGTATTAGAAGTCTCAAAAGAGTTGGATAGTAAAAAAATCACTAACCAATCGAGTAATGTCGATATTGATATTTGATTCGTCCCTATAGCGGTCGCTAGAAAACTGACCGCTTCCTGCTACCGAATACACATAAGACAATTGACACAAGATATTGCGACGTCGTTCGTGTTAAGATAGCCACTATTAATAATTTTAAAAATAGATACGGTAATTTATGAGTTGGAATGATCCAAACGCCTCAAGTGAGGCAAAAAAATATGACAACCCGATTCCTAGTCGTGAGCTGATACTCAGCACGGTTAATGAGCATGGGGAAGTCACGCATCAACAGTTGGCAAAAGCCTTTAACATTGATGATCCTGATCAGTTTGATGCTTTGGGCAATCGCCTAAAAGCAATGGCGCGTGACGGCCAAGTGAATCGTGATGGTCGTCCTTATCGCTATCGTACGGTAACCAAGCAAGATATCGTCTCAGGTACAGTGTCTGCACATCCAAAAGGTTTTGGTTTTGTGGTGCTAAGTGATATGCCAGATTTGTTTTTGCATGAAAAACAAATGCGCTGGGTATTTAATGGCGATACAGTAGCAGCAGTCGGCACTTCGACAGACAATCGCGGACGTACCGAAGGGCGTATCGTCGATGTTGTCGAACGTCGTCAAAACAACTTTATCGGTACACTTGCTCGTGATGAAGACGGCTATTGTGTTGAGCTTGGTAGCCCGAACAATCATCAACCGATTACGGTTACTGATGACAATGTTCAGGCGCTAAATATTAAGCAAGGCGCTCCTGTTAAAGTCGATATCATTGACTGGCCAAACCAGCATGAATTTGCCACTGGTAAAATCACTGAAGTGCTGTCTGATGACAATGATCGTGAATTGATTATTGAGACTACCTTGCTCAACTATGATATTCCATCAGATTTTAGCGAAGCTGCGCTTAAACAAGCTGATGACTATCAAGAGCCAACTGAGAAAGACATAAAAGGTCGTACAGACATACGTCATCTACCGCTTGTCACTATCGATGGCGAAGATGCTCGTGATTTTGACGATGCTGTATTTGCTGAAAAGCGTTCTGGTGGTAACTACCGTGTCGTGGTTGCGATTGCGGATGTCAGCTATTATGTGACACCGAATTCACCACTTGACCAAGATGCCTATGAGCGTGGTACTTCGGTATACTTCCCGCATCGCGTGATTCCGATGTTGCCTGAAGTGTTGTCTAACGGTCTATGCTCATTGAACCCTAATCTAGATCGCTTATGTATGGTTGCTGATATCAAGATATCGCGTGCCGGTAAAGTGACTGGATATGAGTTCTATCCGTCAGTGATGCATTCACAAGCCCGTCTGACTTATAATCAAGTAAATGATTATCTTGTGAACCCGAATGATAAGAGATTACCTAAATCACTGACAGGCAATAAAGACGTTAAAAAATCTGTTGATACGTTACATCAGTTGTATGAGCTACTACTTAAAAAGCGTGAAGAACGTCATGCAATGGAGTTCGAAACGGTTGAAACGTATATCAAGTTTAACGAGAAAGGCGGAATCGAAGCGATTTTACCACGCACTCGTGGCGACTCTCAGAAGCTAATCGAAGAATGTATGCTGCTTGCCAATACTTGTGCTGCAAACTTCGCACTTAAACATGAGTTACCAGTTTTATATCGTAACCATGATAAGCCTGATAATGAGAAGTCGATGCGTATTCATGAATATGCGAAAAACTTTGGCTTACCATTCCCAGAAGAGAATCCAACGCAAGCGGATTATCAACGCATTATCGAAGCAACTAAAGATAGACCAGATGCCATCAGTATTCATAGCATGCTACTGCGTTCAATGATGCAAGCAAACTATGCACCTGACAATATTGGTCACTTTGGCTTAGCATATGACGAATATAGCCACTTTACCTCGCCGATTCGCCGTTATCCAGATTTGATGCTGCATCGCGCGATTAAGGCAAAAGTCACCAACAGCCAGCAACCTGTTATGGACTTTTCTCTTGAAGGTGCTGGTACACAAACGTCAGATACAGAACGCCGTGCAGAAAAAGCATCACGTTATGTAGAATCTTGGCTCAAGTGTCACTATATGACGGATCATGTCGGTGAAGAGTTCGAAGGTGTTGTGACTACGGTTACTAGCTTTGGTCTATTCGTCACATTGACTGACTTATATATCGATGGTTTGGTTCATATCTCAAACGTTGGCGATGATTTCTTTGTTTACGATGAGCAGCAACAGCAGCTTATTGGTAAAGATAAAGGCACGCTATTTGGACTTGGTGATTCGGTTAAAGTTAAGGTTGCGGGTGTCAATATGGATCTGCTACAGATTGATTTTGATTTGAAGGCTAAATTGCAATCTAGTGCAATGAACCAAACTAAAAAAGGTCAACCGAAGAAAGAGCAGCCGAAGAAAGCCCCAGCAAAAAGAAGCAGCAACCGCAGAGGCGCTGCCAAAAAAAGCTAAGTTTAGACTGATACTTAGATACTGATGTTGTAATACTATAAAAAAGGCTAACGTGATCGTTAGCCTTTTTTATGCTATGTACTTTTCAATCATCAATGATATAGCTATTTATTGTGCCTATTGCGCATCGTCCAATTGGTTTACACGGTCTTGCTCGGCTTGCTGCGCTTGATCAATTTTGCTAGTAGCACTATCTACGATAGCTTTCGGCTGTTGACTAAGTGGCTGGCTAGTAATATCTGTATCAGAGCTAGCTACTGTAGCATCAGGCTGTTCAGCCGCTATGCTACTAGCTGCGACCTCTCTGTTTTGTTCGCGACTATTGCCATTGATAATGTTAAAGCCGAGTAATGCCACAATACCAATTACTGCAAAGATAATGACGTGTTTCATTTCCATAAAAAGCCCCGTATTTGAATAACCACCAAATATAGATTCTGTTGCACTTTTTATGCCTAAATCTTATTTAACGTCTAGTACCTATTCTTGCGGGCTATTATTATTCAATAAGTCAGTCTCATCTGAGCTTTGAGCAATCTCTTGCTCTACCTTTTCCATCAGCTTATCGTCAGGACGGGCGTCGAGAACCTCATTAGCACTGCGACCTTGTAAAATGGTTTTGGCTCGAGCCTTGGCTTGTTTTTTATCTTGGTCATCCGTATGACTCCCGCTGACCTGATTTGTTTCAGCAGGTTCAGGAATTGACGGCGTAATCGTTATATCAGATTGAACATTATTAGCATTGTTGGCACTGCTTTGCATGTGTTCAAAGGCTTTTTCTAACTTGTTGTTAAAGCGCAGACGATAAATAGGCTCAGGTAAGCTAAAGCCTTTATCTTCTAGTGCATGCTTGGTCTCACGAATGGCGATACTGCGTGCTTTGGCAAAGTCAGTCTCTGATTGATCTACCCAAACCTGAAATTCCAAAACAATATTAGAATCGCCTACATTGGTAATAACCGCAATCGCTTTAGGCTCGTCCAAGACAAACGCTAGTGTATGTATTGCATCTAGCCCTACTTTGATTGCTGCTAAAGGATCATCATTGGCATCAACGCCCAATTCAAAAGTAAATCGGCGCTCAGGATTTTTGGTGTAATTTAGAATTGTACCTTTAAAGACTTCAGCATTAGGAATACGTAGCTGATTACCATCTAATGTCATCAGTATTGTCGCACGTGAGGTCAAGCGAACCACGATGCCCTCTTGCCCATTAATCACGATATGATCACGGGCACGAAAAGGTTGGCGAATGCTCAGCATTAGTGAAGCGATATAATTTTCAATGGTATCTTTGACTGCGAAACCAACCGCAATACCAATGACACCTGCCCCACCAAGCAATGTGCCTAAAATAGTCTCTGCACCTATTAGACTTAGTCCTAGAATCAGACCAAAGATAATAAAGATGACTTTGACCGTTTGTGACAGCAGCTCAGCGACAAATGGATTGGGTGTTAAACGTTGCCACATCTTTTTGCGATTAGATAACCAACTGCCAAACCATGCCACCAAGGCAAATATAACAATGCCGACCAATAGTAGCGGTAGCGCCTTCACTAGATTGGTCGCCTGCGCTTTTAGACCTTGATAGACCGTTGAGACATTCTCCTGAACATCTAGTGTGCGGTTAATTCTATCTTCTACAGTGACGACATCTGTTAGTCGGTTGGTTAAGTTAATCGCTTGCTGTGCTTTTTTTTCGTTGGCTGTCTCTCCCGTTAGGGTAACGACCCCTTGGGTGACACTAACATTGACGGCTTGTAAGCCTTCGATTTCAGAGAAAATACCGCTGATACGTTGACGAATATCGTTGTCTTTTTGCGGTGTGGGTGTGGTTTCAATTTGAGCATTATTAGTGCTTTCGCCACTGATTACTGGCGGTGGAGCAGGCGTTGGCAATGAGCTAGCAGGTTCTGTGGTATCACCTGTTAATGTCTCATTTCCTGATATAGCAGAATCATCGTTAGATACGCTTTCCTCTGTTGTCTCTACACCTTCAGTCGTCTCTATACCTAACGCTGCTGCGATACCAGAAATCTCTTCACTGGCAGCATGCGCTGAGAACGCAAAAAGGATGCTTAGTAGCAACACCATTTGACCCCACGCTTTTATAGAACTGCGTATTATTGAACGGTCAATGTAAGTGGCCATAAGCATCCTTTATTTTTTACGGATTTTTCTCGCTTAGCTGATTGCTGATAATTAGCTGCCTGATTTTAGCTGCCTAGCTTTATTTAGCTATCTAAATAAAGCTGTGCTTCGCTTAAGTTCAGCGTGCCTTCATAGATAGCACGACCAGTGATAATACCTTCGATACAATCACCATAAGGCTTTAACAGCTCAATATCTTTCATATCAGTAACGCCACCTGATGCAATCACAGGTAGTCCGCCTTCACGCGCCAAATTAACGGTTTGTTCAACGTTGACGCCCTGCATCATGCCATCGCGCGCGATATCAGTATAAACAATCGATGACACGCCGACGTCTGCAAAGCGCTTAGCAAGTTCGGTCGCTTTGGTATCTGTCACGTTTGCCCAGCCATGGGTGGCTACCATACCGTCTTTGGCATCGATACCGACGATGATATGTCCTGCAAATTCGCGGCAAGCTTCCGCGACAAAATTAGGATCTTCAACAGCTTTTGTACCGATAATGATATATGTCAAACCTGCGGTAATATACTGCTCGATGGTATTCATGTTGCGTACACCGCCGCCCAGCTGAATAGGCAGGTTCGGATAGGCTTTGGTGATATCATTGACCACTTGTCTATGTACTGGCACGCCATCAAAGGCACCATTCAAATCGACCAAATGTAAGCGACGCGCGCCTTCATCTACCCAACGCGCTGCCATAGCAACCGGATCATCAGAGAACACCGTATCATCTTCCATACGGCCTTGTTTTAAACGTACACACTTACCATCTTTTAAATCAATAGCCGGGATAATGACAGGCACAGCACACATATAGCATTCCTTATAAAGCACAAGATTGGCAATAAATTTAGTAAATTAAAATTTTGAGAATGAAACGTTATCGAAGCATCAAATAACGAGAGAAAACGCTGCTTAAAAGTAGCATAAATTATGGACAGATCGAAAACCAAGACATCGCTAAGTTAGCAATCTGTTTGAATACAAATAAGAAAGACAGAAACTAGACAATCATAACCATAAGTTTTAGTACGTAGAATCACTACCAACAATCGTTAAATTCTATTACTGACTGGCAATTTTAGGTCAATTTAGCGTATAATCCTAGGTAAATTTTTATTTGTTTCTATGTGATAGTAACCATGTGTTACGCTTTTTGTTGAGTTGTTACAACTCACTAATACAGCATGGTAATCAGGATGGATCGAGCAATCGCTCAATACGCCAATAAAATATTGGCCAAGAAATTGCTAAAAAGGACTATCTGAAAAATCTCAACCAATAGTCTCTAAACCATCGATTCTGCGGTATTTAACCTCAATTAGATGTCTTGCAAGTCCCTATCACTAGCTAACTATATTAAAACCGTTACGATTAAAACTATAGCAGCTTATAATAAGTGAGGTTTGCTTATCAGTTGCTTAGCTAGTTTGTCTTTTAACCAGTATATCATCTACCTTAATAGATCGTTATTTGGCCACACTCTTATTCTATCGAATATCTTTAAACGATATTAGTGAACGAGAGATGGTCAAACATACTGGTGTTACAAGTTTTAAATTTCAATGAAACGTGTGATAAAGCCATTTGTATTTAAACCAGTCTCTTTTAGCCATGTGCTGTAGCGATTGGTTTCGATGAAACGGTTTTAGCATACACCTTGGTAGCCAGTCGCCACTTTGGTAATTCGAATAAGACATTAACGTGTTGTTAAGGAGTCTAAGGTCAGCGTTAATACTCTTACTAGTAGTTATGATCATGTATTGTCTTCACAGAGCTTTCATCCCTATTTCACTATAAAGGAAATAGACGATTGAAGGCTTTATTGAGTGATACAAATGTTCATGCTACCGATATACCAAACAGGACGTCTGGTATCGTTTTAGACTATGGACTAAGTTTTCGCTTATGATTACCATCAAAAAAGGTTTGGATTTGCCCATCACTGGTGAACCCTCCCGCGAGATATCTGAGCACCAACCGACACATGTAGCACTTGTTGGCTATGATTATGTGGGTATGAAGCCCACTATGAATGTCAAAGAAGGTGACATTGTAGCCAAAGGTCAGCCCGTTTATGAAGACAAAAAACGTGTTGGCGTGATCTACACTGCCCCTGCTGCCGGTAAGGTCGTCGCTGTTAAACGTGGCGAACGTCGAGTGTTTGAGAGTCTTGTGATTGCGGTCGACCCAAATGGTGAAGAAGTAGACTTTGAGCGCTATGACTCACAGCAGCTTGCTGACCTAGACTCTGAAGTCGTTGAAACCCAACTGATTGCCTCTGGCGAATGGACAGCGTTCCGTACGCGTCCTTATAGCCGCGCACCCGAAATCGGCGCTCGTCCACATGCCATCTTTGTCACAGCAATGGATACCAATCCACTTGCCTTTGACCCGATGCTTGTGATCAATGAGCAGCTACAAGCGTTCAATGATGGACTTGCTGTATTATCTACGCTTAGTCCAAAGATCTTTGTCTGCCATCATGGCGATACCCAACTGACGCCAGTTGCAAAAACTGCAGCGAATAACGTCACTGAGTATCATGGTTTTGCTGGTAAGCATCCAGCTGGTCTTGCTGGTACGCACATTCACTTTTTGCATCCTATCAGCCGCGGTGTGACCGTATGGACGATTGGTTATCAAGACGTGATTGCAATCGGTAAATTGTTCACGACAGGTCGTCTATATACGCGCCGCATGGTGAGCTTAGCAGGGCCTGCTGTCACTAACCCGCAGTTGGTTATGACTGAGCGTGGTGCTGATATTACTGCCTTAACCAAAGGTAAACTGGCTGCTGGCGAGAACCGTATCATTTCAGGTTCAGTATTGTCTGGTCGCAAAGTGTTTGAAAACATCGCCTATCTGGGTCGTTTTCACAATCAGATCAGCGTCTTGACTGAAGGCCGTGAGCGTCCTGCATTCCACTTCTTTACTCCAGGTAAAAACCGCTTCTCAAAACTGCCTATCTATATTTCGCAGTTCTTTGGTGGCAAAAAATACAACTTTACTACGACAAGTAACGGCTCACCACGAGCGATGGTACCAATCGGTGTCTACGAAGAAGTCATGCCACAAGATTACCTACCAACTCAATTACTACGTGCATTGATTGTCGAAGACATCATTAGCGCCGTAGATTTGGGCGTGCTTGAACTGGACGAAGAAGATTTGGCACTATGCACCTTTGTATCTCCTGGCAAATATGAATTCGGTGATATTTTGCGTGATAACTTAACGCGCATTGAGCTGGAGGGCTAACCACGATGAAATTTTTACACAATATGTTCGATCGTATGGAGCCATCTTTCACCAAAGGCGGCAAACACGAAAAGTACTACGCTATTTTTGAGATGTTTGATACGTTCTTACGTCAACCAAGCTCAACCACATATGCGTCATCGCATGTACGTGACGGGATTGACCTAAAACGTATTATGATTACTGTATGGCTATGTACCTTCCCAGCGATGTTTTGGGGTATGTACAACATTGGTCATCAAGCACTAACCGCTATCGCTCAGCTTGGCTTGCAGCCTGAAGGCTGGCGTACTGTGATCACTAGCATGGCAGGCTATAACCCAGACAGTATCTGGGCCAGCTTCGTCTATGGTGCGATGCAGTTTTTGCCTATTTATATCGTGACGTTTGCGGTAGGTATTCTCTGTGAGATTATCTTTGCTGTCGTCCGTGGACACGAAGTTAACGAAGGTTTCTTTGTGACTTCAGTTCTATTTGCATTATGTCTACCACCTGATATTCCTTTATGGCAAGTTGCCCTAGGTATTATCTTCGGTGTGGTTGTCGCAAAAGAAGTGTTCGGTGGTACTGGTAAAAACTTCCTTAACCCTGCCCTATCGGGTCGTGCATTCTTATACTTTGCTTATCCAGCCTATATGTCTGGTGACTCAGTATGGACGGCAGTAGACGGTTTCTCAGGTGCGACGCCTCTTGGCCTTGCAGCCCTTGGTGTGGTTCCTCAGGACTTCGTCGACGTCTATGGTAATGCCATTACGTGGAGTGATGCATTCTTAGGCAACATGCAAGGTAGTATCGGTGAAGTATCGACGCTAGCCATCCTAATGGGTGCTGCAGTGTTGCTATGGACGCGTATTGCTTCTTGGCGCATTATGGCAGGTTGTGTGGTCGGTCTGATTGCGACGTCTCTTGTATTCAACATGATTGGTTCTGAAGACAACATGATGATGAGCTTGCCGTTCTACTGGCACTTAGTTATCGGTGGCTTTGCTTTCGGTGCTGTATTTATGGCAACCGATCCAGTATCAGCTGCGCATACAAATAAAGGCCGCTGGGCTTATGGTATCTTGATTGGTTTTATGACCGTATTGATTCGCGTCATCAACCCTGCTTTCCCAGAAGGCATCATGCTGGCCATTCTATTCGCCAACTTATTTGCTCCATTGTTTGATTACTTTGTGACTCAAGCAAATATCAAACGCCAAACCGCTCGGAGGGTTCGCTATGTCCAAGCCCAAAAGTAATAACGCGAAAACCATCAGTGTGGCTTTGACGCTATGCTTGGTGTGTTCAGTGTTGGTTTCAGCAGTGGCTGTTGGTCTAAAACCTGCACAAGTTGAAAACGCACGTTTAGACCGTAACAAAAACATCTTAGTTGCGGCTGATATGTATGACGCTGAGTCTGATACAGCAGATGATGTCGCCGAACGTTTTAAAGATTTTGAAGTAAAAATCATTGATCTAAACGAAGGTACTTATCTCGATGACGACGCGCTAAAAACTGCTGGCATCCCTGATCGTAATGCTTATGACGCCAGTCAAGCGACAAAAAACCAAGCTTTAAGTGAAGACTTGGGTGACAACGATCCTGCTGGTATTGGTCGTAAGCCAAAATATGCCAAAGTCTATGTCAAAAATGATGACGCAGGTCAGCCAGAAACGGTTGTACTGCCAATTCAGGGCTACGGTCTATGGGGCACTATCTATGGTTTCTTAACGCTCGAAAGTGATATGAATACCATCAAAGGTATCAGTTTCTACGAGCATAAAGAAACCCCAGGTCTTGGCGCTCGTATCGAAGAGCCAGAGTGGCGTGCAAAGTGGAGCGGTATCGAGTCTTATGACGAGAATGGTAACGTTGCCACTGGTGTAACCAAAGCTGGTAACCCAAAAGAGAACTGGGTTGATGGCATCAGCGGTGCGACATTGACTAGCCGCGGCGTCAGCAACATGATTCAGTTTTGGTTAGGCGAGCAAGGTTATAAGCCTTATCTAGATACGCTACGCGAAAAGAGCGGCCAAACGGTTGAAGGTGCAGATACGCAAGCAAATCAATCAAAGTCGGCAGCTCAACCTAAAACCGAATTGGCAGCCAAGCTACCAGTAGCAAACGGCAAGGAGGCATAACATGGCTGACACTAAAAGCATTTTAACCACGCCTATCTTTGATAATAACCCTATTGCCCTACAGATCCTTGGTATCTGTTCGGCATTGGCTGTTACCACCAGCATGGCTAACGCTATGGTCATGTGTGTGGCATTGACCTTGGTAACGGCATTTTCAAGCTTCTTTATCTCAATTATCCGTAAGCAGATTCCATCAAGCATTCGTATCATCGTACAGATGACGATTATTGCTTCATTGGTTATCTTGGTTGATCAGGTACTAAAAGCAGTTGCTTATGACGTCAGTAAAGGTTTGTCAGTTTTCGTTGGTTTGATTATCACTAACTGTATCGTTATGGGCCGTGCTGAAGCATTTGCTATGAGCAACCCACCAATTCCAAGCTTTTTAGATGGTATTGGTAACGGTCTTGGTTACTCAGCAGTACTACTATTCGTTGCAACTATCCGTGAGCTATTGGGTGCTGGTACTTGGTTCGGTATTACGATTCTACAGCCAGTCACTGATGGCGGTTGGTACATACCAAACGGTCTATTACTGTTACCACCATCAGCGTTCTTTATCATTGGTTTGTTCATCGCTGTTGTCCGTATCTGGAAACCAGAACAAGTTGAAGAAGCTGAGTTTGTAATGAAGCCGCAGTCTAAAGGCATGGCACATGGAGGCGGTCACTAATGGGACATTATGTTAGTTTATTTATAACCTCAGTCTTTATTGAGAACATGGCGCTTGCCTACTTCTTAGGCATGTGTACTTTTTTGGCCGTATCCAAAAAAGTCTCTACAGCGATTGGTCTAGGTGTTGCGGTTGTTGTCGTGATGGCAATTACCGTTCCACTAAACAATTTACTATTCCAGTTCATCCTAAAAGATGGTGCGCTGGCATGGGCAGGGTTCCCTGATATCGACTTGAGCTTCTTAGGATTGCTAAGTTATATCGGTTTGATTGCAGCCACCGTACAGATCCTAGAGATGTTTTTGGACAAGTTTGTACCGAGTCTATATAACGCGCTTGGGGTATTCTTACCACTAATCACCGTAAACTGTGCCATCTTAGGTGGTGTACTATTTATGGTTGAGCGTGACTATAACTTTGGTGAATCTGTTGTCTATGGTGTGGGTGCAGGCTTCGGTTGGGCACTTGCTATTACAGCATTGGCGGGTATCCGTGAAAAGCTAAAATACTCAGATATTCCAGCACCGCTGCGTGGTCTTGGTATTACTTTTATCACGGTTGGTCTTATGTCGCTCGGCTTTATGTCGTTCGGTGGTATGTCCATCTAAACCGCTAAGCTCAAAGCTTTCATTAGCTATTTGACTTATTTAATTCATTTATTCGGTAGAGGTTTGGGTACAGCATAGATTATGCCCTCACACCCCTACCCCATAGATTAAGGATACCTACCATGGATTACGCTACGGCGATTGGTGGCGTTGCTATGTTTACCTTGATCATCATGGGCCTTGTCGCTATTATTTTGGCGGCGCGCTCAAGACTGGTCAGTTCAGGCGATGTCACTATCCATATTAATGATAATCCCGATAATGATGTTGTGACACCAGCTGGCGGCAAACTACTACAAACGCTAGCGGGCGAAGGTATATTTTTATCTTCAGCTTGTGGTGGTGGTGGTACTTGTGCGCAGTGTCGTTGCCGCGTTATTGAAGGTGGTGGTTCTATTTTGCCCACCGAAGAAGGCTATTTTACCCAAGGTGAAATCCGCAATCACATGCGCTTAGCTTGTCAGGTAGCTGTTAAGCAAGACATGAAAATTGAGATTGATCCTGAGTTCTTTGATGTACAGAAATGGGAATGTGAAGTTATCTCTAACGATAACGTTGCCACTTTCATTAAAGAGCTGGTACTAAAAATTCCAGAAGGCGAAGAAGTAAACTTCCGTGCTGGTGGTTATGTACAGTTGGAAGCGCCACCGCATGAAGTGCACTACAAAGACTTTGTGGTTGATGAAGAATATAGAGAAGACTGGGAAAAATTCGGTATCTTCAACTATGTCTCAAAAGTTGATGAGCCTGTTATCCGTGCTTACTCAATGGCCAACTATCCTGAAGAGAAAGGCCTCATCAAATTTAACATCCGTATCGCAAGTCCACCGCCACGTGGTCCTGACGGTATTCCACCAGGCAAAATGTCTTCATGGGTATTTAGCTTAGTACCTGGTGACAAAGTGACAGTTTCAGGTCCTTATGGTGAATTCTTTGCTAAGAAGACCGAAGCTGAAATGATCTTTGTTGGTGGTGGTGCTGGTATGGCCCCAATGCGCTCACATATCTTTGATCAGCTTAAACGTTTGAATACTGATCGTAAGATTAGCTTCTGGTACGGAGCACGTTCTATTCGTGAGATGTTCTACGTTGAAGACTATGATCAGCTAGAAGAAGAGTTCGATAACTTTGAGTGGCATGTTGCACTGTCTGACCCATTACCAGAAGATAACTGGGAAGGTCCAACAGGCTTTATCCATAACGTATTGCTCGAAAACTATCTGAAAGATCATCCAAACCCAGAAGACTGTGAATACTACATGTGTGGGCCACCGATGATGAACGCTGCCGTAATCGACATGCTACACAGCATGGGCGTGGAAGACGAAAACATCATGCTTGATGATTTCGGTGGTTAAGTTAGATAATTAATCTAGCAAAGTAAGTTTAAGAATATAAAAAAGAGTCTCAATTGAGGCTCTTTTTTTGTGCGATTTTTACACATAGTCGTGGCTTCGTAGGCTACAAATCTAGCTAGTAGAATCGCTTTATTATCCTATATGATGGACTATCTAAACATTGAGAAAGGACTCTTATGAAAACGAAATACAAAGATTTGACCATTTGGATTACCGGAGCTTCTAGTGGTATTGGACAAGCATTAGCCGTTGCGTTCGCCAAACGCGGCGCTAGGATTATTCTAAGTGGACGTGACAGTGATAAGTTAGAGGTGGTCAAAAACAGCTGCAAACGCGCTAACAAACATATTGTCGTTCCTTTTGATATCAGTGATGCCAACCAAGCCAAAGAAGCTTATGACACTGCTAAAGCTCAGGCAGGAAAAATCGACTGGCTCATCAATAACGCTGGTATCAGTCAGCGTTCACTCATCATGGACACAGCTGAAGAAGTTGAGCGTCAAATCATGGAAATAGATTACTTTGCTCAGACGCGTCTTACCAGGCTTGCGTTGCCTGACATGATCGCACAAGGCGGTGGTAAAGTCGTGATGGTTTCAAGTGTGGCAGGCCTATTGGGTACACAATATCGAGGTGCTTATGGGGCAGCCAAAGCAGCGCTGCATATGTGGGCAAACAGTTTGCGAGCTGAGCTACATGACCAAGGTATCGAAGTAGCCACGATAT
Source organism: Psychrobacter proteolyticus (assembly GCF_038155145.1). Taxonomy (GTDB): domain Bacteria; phylum Pseudomonadota; class Gammaproteobacteria; order Pseudomonadales; family Moraxellaceae; genus Psychrobacter; species Psychrobacter proteolyticus_B. The sequence goes on along the minus strand of NZ_JBAKAY010000005.1, from coordinate 281,764 downwards.
TCCCCGGGTTTATCCAGACTAATATCTCTATCAATGCGTTGACTGGCGATGGTAGCGCACAAGGTACGATGGATGAAGCGACTAATAACGGGCTAACTGCGACTGATTTTGCCAAACAAGTCGTGAAGGCACTCACCAAGGGAGAGGAATATATTATCGTCGCTGGTCGGAAAGAAAAACTGGCCACACGGGTCAACCGCGTCTCTCCGCCAAAACTCTATAAACTCATACGTGAGTCACAAGTAAAATAATCCGCTCAACCGAACGAATTGTCGCTGAATGGTGCCTTCATTAGTATTTTGGGGTTCAAGGGGTGTAAAATAAGCGTGGCTTGTTTTACACCCTACTCATTTCTACGCCATACCGAAAATATTATGAAAAACACTATATCCAGCTTATCTTCCAAAAAATCTCTACACCTTACCTTAGTAAGCGTCGTTGGTCTTGCCAGTACTTTAGGGCTCAGCGCTTGCCAGCAAACCCCAGACTATAACTATCTGATCGGTGAGACGATGGGTACGAGCTATCATATTAGCTATCAGTTGCCTGATGATGCGGACGAAGCCGCCATACAAGCTGCGGTAGACGAGCGCCTAAAACAAATTAACGATAGCATGTCTACTTATCAAAACGACTCGACGATATCTACATTCAATCGTTTGGGCAAAGACAAACCTATCACTATTGATGCTGATTTTAGTCGTGTGCTAGACGTATCACAAATTGTCTATCAGCAGTCTGGCGGTGCTTTTGACCCTACTGTTATGCCACTCGTAAACACATGGGGCTTTGGGAGTACCATGACGGTCGAGCGTCTACAAAGTCCACCGACAGCCATTGAGATTGCGCAAGCAAAAGCATTAGTCGATTTTGAGAGCATCATAAAGAAAGACGACACCATATATAAAACCAAAGATGGCGTTGGTTTAGATTTTTCTGCCGTTGCCAAAGGTTATGGCGTCGATGTCATTGCTGATGTGCTGAGAGAGGATTACCAAATTCGTAACTATATGGTTGAGATCGGTGGTGAGATTGCCACCTCTGGTGTGAATAACCAGCAGCAGCCATGGCAAATTGCGATTGACGCCCCTATTGAAGGCAGCACGGTCAGCGAACGTCAGACCATATCTGCTATTCGCCAACCGAAAAACACGGCTAGTCAGATGCATCTAGCGACCTCTGGTAACTATCGTAACTCTGTCATATTCGATGGCAAACGCTATAGCCATACTATCGATCCGACAACGGGTAACCCTATTGCAGGCGGTGCACCTTCAGTCACTGTCGCAGCTGATTCGGTTGCATTGGCAGATGCGTGGGCAACTGCCCTTACCGCGATGCCTTATCACAAGGCACTAAACGTCGCTAAAACCCAAAATCTAGCGGCCATGTTCGTGGTACTAGCTGACGATGTAAAAGCAAAGAGTTCTGACGATATGTTCAACGAAGCTGCTGACGAAGCTACTGATGATAACATTGACGATTGGCAGGTGGTACAGACACCAGCGATGAAAGCATTACGTGCTGATAAAAAGCTCTAAACGCTCTCCAAACTCTAGACGGCACACTCTAAAAGCCATTAGTAAGTGATAGATGTGAAACAAGAGAATACGTTAACGCACAACGAGCTGCACTAAAATTTGCTATACTATTATACAGTTGTTATTAACGGTGCTTAGCTGTCATGAACTTAGACAACAGTACTAATAACTGCCCTATTTTTTAAAATGAGGTTTCCTCTATGCTTAGCCAACTGCTTCCTATGCTTGCCATTACTTTCACCGTATTTGTCCTATTCTTCATTTTTATGGGCGTCGGTTATATGGTCAAAAAAAAGCCGCTTAGAGGATCTTGTGGCGGTGTTGCCAAATTGATGGGCGACGAAAATTGCTCGTTTTGCGGCAATGATCCCAATAAGTGCGATTCATTAATCGCTGAACAGCAAGAGAATGCATTGAGAGCTGCTCAATTGGGTAAATCGGTTTAATAGCCTATTGGTTACCATACGCTGGTAGCATTTACCTGACATATGTTCTTATAATAGCGTCAAGTCATTCAAAAGTGACTTGGCGCTATTTTTATTGTGCGATAAGACTGCTTATTTGAGATTCCTTATTATCGCCATCTCTTATCATCACGATTCTAAAGCCTTAACTCGAAGTAACCACACATACATTTTGACTAACTTGCCTGCCAATTTAGCAAAGTCAGTTAAGCAAATTGTATGTCTTACGCGCTACATATATTTTTCGGTCTCATTTAAGATATCGATTACCGTTTAGGTACGTGTCTGGGTAAATGCTCTCTGGTGTTATTTTATAAGCGGCAATTGCTTGACGCTGTTTAATAACGTGTTATTTTTCGCTGTCATCGTTGTGCTGCTATGTCTACCTCGTCCAATCTATCTGCTTCATCTAGCCTGCCCTCCTCACGCTTTACCTTTTGGTTGGTGCTGTGTGCCATGATTCTGCTAGCCACCAATATGCGTGCGCCTATCGTCGCGCTAGGTTCTATCGCTCCAGTGGTAAAGGACGCGCTTGATATCTCTGAGTTTCAGATAGGCTGGCTAGGAGCAGTTCCTATGCTTAGCTTTGCCGTTGGTGCGCTGATTTCCCCAACCATTGGCAAGCGATTCGGGTTAGAAAACACATTGCTTGCCATGATTGGGCTATTGACGGTAGGGATGATTATCCGTACCGCTATCCCGACGTGGAGTGGGTTTTTAATTGGTACTTTGTTGCTGACTTTGGCTATCGGCTTTGCTAATACGTTAGCAGCCCCTGTCATTAAGCAGCGTACCCCGCAACATATTCCGTTGATTACTGGTCTGTTTAGTCTAACGATGACCACAGCAGCAGGTATCGTCGCAGGCGTCGTATTACCGCTATCGGAGCAAGTTGGTTGGCAGTGGGCATTAGGTGGTTGGACGATACTGGGTGTTTTTGCCTTTGTCATCTGGCTATTTTTACGTGTGCGTTTGGGCTCATCAAACCATCAAACGGTTATCCCTACAGCTTTGGGCACCTCTGACATTTCGATGTGGCGAACTACCTTTGCGTGGCAGATTGCTATTTTTATGGGATTGCAGTCATTATTGTTTTATACCGTTGCCAGTTTTTTACCGTCGATTTGGGTTAGTAAGGGACTATCTGCCGTCAGTGCTGGACAGATGGGCTCTGTATTTCAGTTTATGGCACCAGTTTCTATATTAAGTTTAACTTGGTTGGTCAATCGTGGCCGCCCTATTCAAGCGCTAGCCGTGTTCGCCGCTGTGCTAAATGTCGTTGGTATATTGGGTGTCAGTTATCTATCGACTGACTTGGCATGGTTATGGTCAGGCATGATGGGCATGGGCTGTTCAGCGATTTTTACCTTAAGCATGATGCTGTTCTCTATGCGTACTTATACGACCAATCAGGCAAGTGAGCTGTCTGGTATGGCTCAAGCAGTGGGTTATGTCATTGCGTTTTTTGGACCATTGGGTACAGGCTGGCTGCATGAAATGACTGGGAGCTGGAGTATGCCGCTTCTTATTATGCTGATACTGATGATTGTCAACGTCATGATTGCTTGGCTTGTTAGTCGTCCAGTGATGGTCGATGGCAAATCTATTTGATTGCTATCAGCTTTCATTTCTATCAGTTTTTATGGTCTACAAGGCTATGATTGCTAACGCGCAATAAAGCGGCCTTAAATTAACCTTAGGGCAATATAGGTCACTGTCTTATTTTGCTATAGTCAGTTCAATATAATTTCAATACTTAATATAAGCTGGATACTCAATATAATCCGGATAAAAGGACGGCGTGTGAAAGTACTACCAATAGTAGACTGAACGAGCCTGACGATTTATCTGACTGATACTGTATCTGGTTTAGATAGGATTTGACTATACACTGGTTTGATTGCATATAGGACATAACACCCATGATGAAACTCCCCTCTCGTTTTGCTCAGCGCTTGTCTGCTATTGCCATGCTTGCAGCTGTAATTGCTATCAGTGGCTGTCAAAAAGAAGCTGAAACCACATCTGCTACTGACACGCAGAGTACCAGTATTGAAGCGACTAACAGTCAAGCCAGCACTGCTCCAGTAGCCACTGAAACCGCGGCCTCAACTGATCAACAGGTCAAATCCTCATCACTTACTATTCTAGCACTTGGTGACTCACTGACAGAAGGTCTGGGAGTGGACAAAGATGACAACTATCCTGCTCAGTTAGAAGATCGTCTACAAGAGATGGGCTATACTAATGCCAAGGTTATCAACTCAGGTCTAAGCGGTGAAACCAGTACGGGATTGGTCAATCGATTGGACTGGGTATCGCAAACCAAACCCGACATCACTATCTTGACTATCGGTGCTAACGATGCGATACGCGGTATCGATGTAGCAACCATTGAAGCCAATATTCGTACTGCGGTTAAGCACCTGCAAGACAATGGCAGTGTCGTCATCTTAGGCGGTATGTCGATCTATGACAATCTAGGCAGTGAATACGTGGCGGCATTCTCAGACATTTATCCACGTGTTGCTAAAGACATGAACCTGACGCTTATCCCATTTTTCTTAGAGGGTGTCGGCGGTGACCGAGAGCTCAACCAAGCGGATGCGATTCATCCGACTAAAGAAGGCTACGAGATTATCGTTAATAACAATATCCTGCCTATTCTAGAGCCGAAATTAAATGAACTAGAAGAGCTAAAAGAGTTAAAAACAACCGATACCGATAATACAGCTACAACGGCTCAAGACGACACGACAAAAAATAAGACAAACGAGACTACTTAACGAGATACTGTAATGACATCATCATCTTTGACTGCCACAGCAACGCCACAAGCAGACGCTAAGACACAAGCACTACTGACCGCCTCACAGTTAAATAAAACCGTGCAAGTCGGTGAGCAAAAACTGTCCATCATTAAAGACGTGGATATCTACGTTAATGCTGGCGAGTTTGTGGTCATCATGGGTAAATCAGGCTCGGGTAAATCTACTTTGTTAGGTTTACTCGCAGCATTAGACTATCCCGATAGTGGTACGGTGTCGCTGGCAGGTCAAATGCTTAGCAGTCTTGACGAGGATGCGCTAGCCGTCATTCGTCAGCAGGATATGGGCTTTGTCTTTCAGTCATTTCATCTACTGCCCACACTGACGGTCACTGAAAATATAGCCTTTCCACTTGATATTGCCAGACGTCCAAACCCAGCACGGGTAGACGAGCTGATAGATGCAGTCGACTTAGGTCATAGACGTAACAGCTTACCCAATCAGCTGTCAGGTGGTGAGCAGCAGCGTACAGCAGTAGCACGTGCGCTAGTATCGCACCCAAAGATTGTGTTTGCGGATGAGCCAACGGGTAACTTAGATGAGCAAAATGCCGATCAAGTGATGCAGCTGCTATTGGACTTACGCCAACAAGTTGGCTCGGCACTGGTGGTTGTGACTCATGATCCTGCACTTGCCGAGATGGCAGATCGCGTCATCACCATGCATGACGGCCACATTGTACCTACATGAATAACTGGATTGTATCTTAATGAATAGTAAGCCCACAGACAATAAACCGCCTGATACAAAAAAGACTGATACCAGTATGCATCAAGAGTCCAGTTATCCTAGCGGCATCCTTAGTCAACTATTTACTCGTACCCTAGGTTTTCAAACCCTAGGCTCGCAAGCACTCAGTCGTAGCTGGTGGCAGCGCTGGGTATATCCTGTGTTGTTTCTACTGACCTTGACCTTGTCGCTTGCAACCTACCTGACCCTCGACTCTGTGCAGCAGTCTGTCGATAGCTATATCAATGACAATCAGCGCGCGCTCGTTGGTGGGGATCTAATCCTAAACAGTAAGCAAGACTGGCCAAGCGAAGTATTATCACAGGTAGAAACTATCCCTAATACACAGACGGTGTATGACTATCAATTTAGCGCCATGCTGGTCAATGATGAGCAAACACTGCTTGCCAGCGTCAAAGCCGTCTCTCCGTCGTATCCCTTATACGGCACAGCGGAGCTTGCCTCAGGGCAGCCGCTGTGGGATCAGCTAACATCTGACAGTGTGATCGTCGCGCCAGAAGTGCTCAGTAGTCTACAGGCCGATGTCGGCGACCGTATCACCATTGGCGATGCGCAATTTACGATCAGTGATGTACTGACTAAAGAGCCTGACCGTCCGCTGACCACCTTTGGTTTCGGTGGACGTGTGTTGATGAAACAAGATGCACTTCCGTCAACCAACCTATTGGGTCAACGTAGCCGCATAAACTATCGTATTGAGATGGCAGGCGACCCAGAGCTGATAACCACGCAGCGTGACAAGCTCACAGATATCCTGACCAATTATCCTGATATCGAGCTCTCTGATGCAGAGTCCGCAGACACTTCTGTCTCGCGTATCTCTGATAATGTGCTAATGTTTTTAAAACTGCTAGTCATCGCGGTGTTGCTACTATCTGCTGTCGCCATGTACGGTGTCATTAGTGCGTTTGTCAGCAAGCAGCAGTCAAATAACGCCATTCGATTGGCGTTAGGCGAGCCACTTAGCTCACTCAAACGTAGCTACTATCAATTGCTTATTGTCACGACTGTCATTGCTTGTATCGCAGCGGTTGCCCTTAGTCTGGGCTTGCTCAAAATAGGTCAGCCGTATCTGGTGGCTATCTTGCCTGCCGATGTGGGTCTAGCCATCAATCCAATCAGTGCGATTAAAACCATTGTGATTGCTTTAGCCTTGACGTTACTGATTGCACAGCGTGGTTTGAGCGCGCTTAGCACAACCAAACCCGCTACCCTACTCAATCAAGGGGCGAGTACGCAAACACAAAACTTGCCTTGGTATCGACGCGTGCCGCTACTGTGGTATGGCTTGGTGCTGGCAGGGCTGTATGCTTTCTTTGCTTATGAAGTGGGTTCGCTGTCATTAGGCGCACAGTTATTGGGCGGCTTGATTGGCTTTGTGGCGATATTTTGGCTATTGGCACGTGGGTGGCTCTGGCTGCTTAACAAGTTGGCAAGTAATACCAAGGTCAGTTGGATGCAGCGTATCGCCATTCATAATCTGGCGCGTAAAGGCAACCAATCAGCGTTATTCTTTGTCACCTTATCACTATCGGTGGCGGTGCTGACGCTTATCACCACACTCAATCACAGTATCAATGCGCAGTTTATCAACGCCTATCCTGAAGACGCGCCCAATCTTTTTTTACTTGATGTGCAGAGCGATCAGCATGACGATATTGATGCGATCATTGAGGCGCCTGTCACTTATTATCCCGTCATTCGTGCGCGTGTAGAGACGGCAAATGATGTGGCGGCAAAAGATATCGAGCCTGCTGATGGCTTTGATGATCCCACGCGAGTGTTTAACTTAAGCTACGCAGATACGGTGATGGATACCGAGTACATCACTGAATCTCTCACAGACGATGCGCTGTATACGCCTATCGATAATGCCGATCAGCAAGTCAAACCCTTATCTATATTGGACACTGCCGCCAGTATGCTCAATGTTGGCATGGGCGATCAGGTACGTTTTAACATTCAAGGTATCGAAATCGTCGGGCAGATCACCAGTATTCGCACGCGCTATGAGCGTGGCCCAAGTCCGTATTTTTACTTCTTATTTGAGCCGTCTGTCCTGTCCGCTGCCCCGCAGATTCAGTTTGCTACTGCGCACGTATCAGAAGATGCCATTCCAGAACTACAAGGCAAACTGGTGCGCGAGTTCCCTGCTGTCACTACGATTGATGGGACTGCTATTGCGAAGCAAATCCAAGAACTGGTGGTACAAATGAGCCGCTTGGTCTATGTGTTTACCTTGCTTGCCCTGCTCACTGGGGTCATGGTGCTGATCAGCTCGCTACTGTCTACTTCGCAAGATCGCATGAAGGACAGCGCGTCGTTTAGACTGCTCGGTATGCAAAAGCGTGACTTGTATATGCTCAATATCTTAGAGCTGGGTGTGCTTGGTATTAGCGCGGCGACCTTTGCCGTCGTCATCGCTAGCGTTGGCGCATGGGCAGCTATCACGCAATGGTTTAATCTAAAGTTTAGTGTGCCGTGGACGAGCTTGGCGATTGGCGGTGTGGCATTAATCGTATTGCTGTTTGCCATTGCCATTATTTATGTGAGATTGGTGATTGGACGCGGGATTATGGCTAGGGTAAGGGCGATGATTTAGACGTATTGGATTTTGGCTTCATATAGAAAAACCCCTTAATAGGGGTTTTTTTAATTCGCTATCATTTATCAGGCTAAGCAACGTTGGTTTTGCAATAATGTGTATCTCATCCATAGAATGACTGATCGTATATTTAGAGTAAGTCCGCAATATTGTCTTGGAACACATTTTGTCTATGGTACTCTAGATAAGATTCTCTGTCTTCAGGATAAATTCTAAGTTTATTCTTAGCGTTTGGATTTATGTTTAACTGCTCCCAAGTATAGGGACTTAATTGAGTCCCACAAACTAATTCTCCAGTATCAGTAAAGGTTATATACCCTTGATCAAACAGTTTATCGTAAGTGGGCGATAACGCTAATCCGTTTAGGTGGTCTATCGCTTGTTCTCTTTCATTATTTCGCATGCATACTATATAGGGCTTAATGTGACTTGCAATAAGTAATCTTTCATCTGTAATCTTTGTAAAAGGACATTGAGGCATATGGTTAATAACAGCTCTTCTGTATTTATCTGCACCGATTCTATAAATAGATTTTTTTGCACTCTGCTCTTCCAAATTTTCAACAATTAGGTCTTTAGAAATTTCTTCAGATACCATTTTGGGATGTTGGAAGTTTCTAAACTGATAATCCAAAAGGATTCTAAAATAAAATAAAGGTTCTGAGTTTGGATTATCTTTCGGTACTAACTTGAGTATGGACAAATAACTGATACTTGGTAATATCAACTCCCTCCATAATTTCCATATTAGATCATCAGATCGGATATACCCTCTGTTTTGTTTTTGAGATAGGCTATCAGATGCGTCGTATATGCTAAAGAAAATTTTTTCATTCTCAAGGCCTTCGACTTTTTCTACCCTCTCATTGTAATATTCACTAATATCATTATGATAGTGCTGCTCTTGCGCAAAATACTCTGTTTTAGCATCCTCTAAATATCTTCTCATATTCTCTTTACTAAAAAAACATCTGTTTTCACTAATTACACCGTCGTGTGCTTTTGCAGAGTCGAACGTTTTACGGTTGTTTTTTGGATCACTATATTCAAGACCCCATTTATCGTAATTAAAAAAATTAGATATCCTTAGCTTGTTTTCACCATTATAAGTACCTACATGCTTTTTAGCCTCTCCATTACCTTGAAATCTAGATAGTTTGTTCTTTTTATCAATAAAGCTATCTTCTGCTCGAAAATTCTGCATAGCATCGATAATTTTGTATACCGTATTTGAAATTTTTATTTCTTGTAAATTAGCCATGAGATGGTTCCGTAAATTTTGTTATGTCCATTTCTTTCAATAAAGCAATGAGTACATCAACCACAATACTGTTGCCTGCCTGACGATACATCTGAGTATCACTAACCACTTGTTCAAAATCATCTCTGTAACCCATAAGCCTTAAACACTCTTTAGGCGTCAATTTTCTAATTCTACCTTTATTATGAGTCACGTAGTTATCAACACCTGCTCTATGCATTTTATGCATAGACTGTAACAAAGGTCTTGCCACCTCCAAATCAGTCTTAACCTTCGATTTAAAGTTTTTAGTTCCTTCTGATAGAACATATTTTTTTACTTTATCGGAAAGATAGTATTTCTCTTCAACATCATTTACGTCAAAAACGAATTCATCGTACTGTTGCTTATCTTGATTCTCAAAAACAAAGTCACCATGCCAATTAAACTGTTGATTAGCTTTTTGACACAGTGCGATATCACCGTTAATTTGAGTATACCTTTTCTGCCTATTTTTAGAACTAGTAACGAACTTCACTCCTTTTTCTTTCAAATAATACTTACTATCCGTATAGTCTTCAAGAAAGTCTTGCATCTTATATTCTAGTTGAATAGGTTCAGGAAAACAAAAATCAACTGTTTTGTCTTTAAATCCTATAACAAATATTCTTTCCCGATGCTGAGGCATACCATAATCCTTAGCATTTAATACTTGATAATAATATTTATAGCCTAACTCATCAAAAGTTGCTTTCATAGTTTCAAATGTATTACCTTTATCATGGCTAATCAAACCTTTAACATTCTCATAAATGAAAACCTTAGGTTTTGACTCTTTGACAACACGTGCAAACTCATAAAATAAAGTACCTCTCGTGTCCTCTAGACCCTTTCGTTTTCCGACCATAGAGAATGACTGACAAGGACTACCACCAACGAGGATATCTATTTTTTCTTGATACTTTTCTCCGTTCACATCATGTACATCGTCATACCACTGTTCTTCATTAATGTCATAATTTGCTAAATAACTTTGCTTTACGAATCTATCATTATCACTAGCAAATACAATTTCTGTATTTAGACCAAGCCTTTTAAATGCATACTCAATTGCCCCAATTCCTGAAAAAAGAGTGGCTACACGGATTGTCCTTTTAGGGTGAACAAAGGCTTTGTCAGTCCATTTATCTTGGAAATTAAGCGTTTGCTGTATTGTATCTTTAGAGTTTAGATGACTACGAACTAACTTAAGTACATCTTCATAGTGTGGATAGTCTTGTAATTCTTGCAATATTTTAGAGGAGATATAGTAATCAAGTAATTCTTTATGATTTGTATCTAACACTTCAGCGAGTTTCGGTATTAGGTCAGATGATAAACCTCTTTCTTCTTTTTCAATCTTACTTAACATTGAAGTATTTAGATTTAATTCAGTTGCTACCTGTCTTAAAGGAAGCCCTAAACCTTCTCTCTTTTTCTTAACAAAACTTCCAAATATTGTATTCATTCTTGTATACCATTTACTGTCCATAATTTTGGACTATTTTTGTACAAAAACATGGAATTGTCAATCAAAATTCATGGTTTTAGGGTTAAAAGATGGAACTCTTCTCAAACATTTTTAGAGTAGTTTAAATGTATAACTATTAAGTCTTTACTTAGCTAGCAATAGCCGCGTTGGTAAGCGCTCTAGTTCTAATTGAAGCGATAGCTTATTAGATTGTATCATTTACAACACCTTGCTAATCAGAAAACTATAGATAGCTCTTACATGAGGGCAAAGTAGGTTTTCACTAAAACTTTAAACCAAAACGCCTTCTATTCACCTAGAAGGTTTTTTTACTTCACAACCTGTATAGACATATAAGTTAATATCTACCCCGCACTTTGCTTATTTTATAGCCCTCATTTGCTATACTAGCCCAACTTTATCGGTTAAATACCCACTTATAACACCCTCCCAAACAGCATGGTAGCCTTATGAAATTCTCAAAGTTCGGTCAAAAATTTACCCAGCCCACTGGCATTTCACAATTGATGGATGATCTGGGCGACGCGCTAAAAAGCGATCAGCCAGTCAACATGCTGGGCGGTGGTAACCCTGCCAAAATTGATGCTGTCAATGAGTTGTTCTTGGAGACGTATAAGGCACTAGGCACAGATAACGATACGGGTGAGGCCAATAGTAGCGCGATTATCAGCATGGCGAACTACTCTAATCCGCAAGGGGATGCCGCCTTTATTGATGCGTTGGTTGGCTTCTTTAACCGTCATTATGATTGGAACCTCACTTCAGAAAACATCGCCTTGACCAATGGCTCACAGAATGCGTTTTTCTATCTGTTTAATCTGTTTGGCGGTGCGTTCGCTGATGAGAATAGCGAGTCTATCGACAAGTCCATTCTACTGCCATTGACCCCTGAATATATTGGCTATAGCGATGTGCATGTAGAAGGTCAGCATTTCACCGCTGTATTGCCACATATCGATGAAGTGACGCATGATGGCGAGGAAGGCTTCTTTAAATATTGTGTCGATTTTGACGCGTTAGAGAACTTGCCAGCACTAAAAGAAGGTCGTATCGGCGCGATTTGCTGCTCACGCCCGACCAATCCGACTGGCAACGTGCTGACTGATGAAGAAATGGCGCATTTGGCCGAGATTGCCAAACGTTATGACATACCGCTTATCATCGATAATGCCTACGGTATGCCCTTCCCCAATATCATCTACTCTGACGCGCACCTGAATTGGGATAACAATACGATTCTGTGCTTTAGCCTGTCGAAGATTGGTTTGCCTGGTATGCGTACTGGTATTATCGTGGCCGATGCCAAAGTAATCGAAGCGGTCAGTGCGATGAATGCGGTGGTGAACCTAGCTCCGACACGCTTTGGTGCAGCGATTGCCACGCCATTGGTAGAAAACGATCGTATTAAGCAATTATCTGATAACGACATCAAGCCGTTTTATCAAAAGCAGGCGACCCTCGCGGTGAAGCTATTAAAAGAAGCCTTGGGCGATTATCCGTTGGTCATTCATAAGCCTGAAGGCGCGATATTCTTATGGTTATGGTTTAAAGACTTGCCGATTAGCACGCTGGATCTATACGAGCGCCTAAAAGAGAAAGGTACGCTTATTGTGCCAAGTGAGTACTTCTTCCCTGGTGTCGATGTTAGCGATTATCAACATGCACACGAGTGTATCCGCATGAGTATCGCCGCTGACGAGCAGACACTGACTGATGGTATCAAAGCCATTGGTGAAGTCGTACGTGAGCTTTATGATGAGGCTAATAGCTAACATATAACCTAGAGTCTGATGGCTATGTACCCAATATTTTTACTCTATGGCATATTTATATTTTCAGCTATTTTTTTGGTGTGGATCCTAATAGCAATCATAACTGACTTTATATTTTTATGTTTTCCAAAAGTAGATTCAAAGGTTTTAAGCAAAAGAATAGTGATTACTTCTGCCAAATTCTCTTATCTGGATGATGTGCATGAGCTTTTTATTAAGTATCAATATGAGTTCGAAGGTGTCATTTATACCAGCACATTACTGAATGCTTTTGGAGGGGTGCGTAGTTTTGGTGAAAACGGAGTTAGAAAGGCAGTAGCGAATTCGATAACTCCAGAAGACAGAATAGCTGTCTATGTCTGCCCTTTTTACCCGAAACTGGCTTATGCTTTGCCGTTTGGATGGAGTAAATTTTTGGTGTTGCCGATAATTGCTGTGGTATTAGCTTTGTTCCTCTCCTCAAGCAATAAACTAAATATTTTTTGATGTACAACAAAAAACGGACTAATTAATAGTCCGTTTTTTTATGACGCTTGGTCAGTGAAGTCGATTTATTGGTTGGTCGAAATATAGTCGTCCACTTATTCAGCGCAAAGAGCACATACGGCAGCATACAAGTATTAATCAAATCGCGGATACTCGCGAGTATCTGATCACGGCTTAAGCCTGTCAAGCCAAGTGATTCAATCGTATCTCGATTGTCTAAATACTCACCCAACAGCGCGATGCAAGTTACGACGATCAGAGCGATAAATGATCGAATACCTTGGCTTTTGATAATAGGACGCAGCGCAACCAGACACAGCAGATAAACACCGACACCGACATAGATATGTAAGGCATCTTTGGCAAGGCCAGTTGTTTCCACAACATTCATTTTAAAGGCAGTAAAATCCACTGAGATATTCCAAATATAAGCGAGTAGAAAATAACTAAGCGTATCACTAAACCATGATGGCTAAACTATAATAGCTAAAGAATGGCAGCTACAAAGTGATAGCTGAGCATAAAAAAGGCAGATTATACAATTGATAATCTACCTTCTACTAAATTAAATATTCACTTCACGTTTATCAACTACTTACACATTCCACTCTACAAAGTTCTTGAGCAGTTGCAAGCCAGCGGTATGGCTCTTTTCTGGATGGAACTGGGTGGCAAATAGATTGTCTTGGATCACACTGGCGCAGAACGGTTGACCATAGTCACATATCGCCGCCACTTGTGAGCTATCGGCAGGTTCACAGTAGTAACTATGCACAAAGTAAAAATGCGCATTGTCTTCGATACCGTGCCATAGCGGATGGTCAAAATCCATACCGCTAATGGTATTCCAGCCCATATGCGGTACTTTGATAGTCGCGCCTTGCTTGTCTTTCCACGTAGGGTCAAACGCTTCTACAGTGCCGTTTAAGATGCCTAGGCAGTCCGTGCCACCATTTTCAGCTGACTGCTCAAACAACGCCTGCATGCCCACACAGATGGCCATAACGGGCTTGTTAAACACCGCATGACGTATCACTTCATCAATGCCCGCCTCGTGCATGCCAGCGATACAGTCACGCATCGCACCCACACCAGGGAAGACGATTTTATCAGCCGCTGCCACAACTTTTGGATCATTGGTGATAGAGACTTCTGCCCCGACTACCGATAGGGCCTTGCTAGCAGAGTGCAGGTTGCCCATACCATAATCTAGTAGTGCTACTTTAGTCATCGATTGGTTCTCATTTTTAAATATTTTGACTACTTTACTATTTATATCGTTAGCCATTTATATTGTTGGCTATTGCCCTTTCTATTATCGCGGGTGTAGATAAGGTTTTGCTACAAGGAAGTCAAGCGAAGGCTGTACAACCAGTACGCCAAGCTTGACTGACACCGTAGAAGAGCCTTAAATGCGCCTTAGAAAGCCTCTTTGGTCGATGGCAAGGTGTTCAACGCACGCTCATCGTATTCACAGGCCATACGTAATGCACGAGCAAAGGCTTTAAAGGTTGATTCGATCTGATGATGGCTATTTTTGCCCTTTAGATTATCTAAGTGCACGGTCATCCATGAGTGATTGACGAACCCGTAAAAGAACTCACTGAACAAATCAACATCAAAACGGCCGACGTGCGAGCGCGTAAATGGAATGTCCATATGCAAACCAGGACGACCTGATAGATCGACGACAGCACGGGTCAATGACTCATCTAGCGGCGCATAAAAGTGCCCATAACGACGAATGCCTTTTTTGTCACCCAATGCTTTGTTAAAGGCTTGACCAAGGGTAATACCAGTGTCTTCGACGCTATGATGGTCATCAATGAACGTATCACCGGTACATTTGATGTCTAAGTCAAACAAACCGTGACGCTTGATTTGATCAATCATATGATCCAAAAATGGCACACCAGTGTCTACCGTGCCTTTACCTGTACCATCTAGATTAACGGTACAGGTGATTTGCGTTTCGGCAGTGATACGTTCAACGGTCGCGATACGTTCAGGGCGACCATATAGATTTACGTTTTTTGACTCAGTTTGCTCAGGTGTGGCAGCAGTCGTCGTTGCATTGGCTGTCATGGCTACTCTCTATCAGTTTTTTATCAGTGAAAAGCGGTCAATAAATAAGGCAAAAACCTGCCCAAAATATTTTACTAGTGTCTGTGTCAGACCTTAGCAAAAAATGTATTAGAAAATGATATATACAAAAGATATCAACATATTAGGGTTTATACATACTAAATATTATATAGCCTCATCATAGCAAACCCTAACATTTACTGCCACGACCAAGCGGTAAACCACGCACAAAATCACGTCATTCTGCTAAAATAGTGTGTTCAGTATTATCAATCATGACTCGCGCTGACTTTGAAGACCCTTACTTACGGCACTACACGCTATGACATTGTGCTGTCTCATATTGCTAATTTATACTATAGAAACCCTCTATTTATAGGAACTGCTATGCCTTTAGAAGCGATCGCCATTAATAGTTTGGATGCGCCACTTATCAAAAAACCTGCTCGCGACAATGAGCTAGCAGAGCGCTTGCAGGCATTGTACGATAGCGATGATGCGCAGCCTGACGGTCTCGAGGTATTAAATATCGTTGAGCAAGGGTTTAAACGTGGACAGTATCTCTATGTCGGGATGTTCAATGATAAGCCTATCGCTGCGGTCGCCTGCTTTGATGACGGGCAGACCAATGCTAAGCGCCTGCAATATCTCACGGTGCATCCAGAGAATCGTAAACGTGCTATCGATGCCAAGTTTATTAAACTGGTCTATGATTGCGAAGTTAGAAAAGGTGTACGTGAATTTGTCCCTGCTGATGCTGATATTCACCGTATCATGAGCGAGTACGAACTATTGCGTGTGAAAGACTAAACTGAGCGCTAAAACGGTTAATTTTGCCAATATCTGATTATTTATCGTCTTTTATCAGATATAATGCAAAAACAGCTTGACAGCTGAGCGTATATTTAGTTTAATAGCGACCTCAACGAAGACGGCTCGATAGCTCAGTAGGTAGAGCAACGGATTGAAAATCCGTGTGTCGGCAGTTCGATCCTGCCTCGAGCCACCATTCGTTAATAGAATTCTAAAAAGCCCTGAACAGCAATGTTCGGGGCTTTTTTTATGTTTAAATTTTATCGTATTCGTTAACATTCATTCTATTTATGCATTGTTCTTATTCGTATAGCCGACCACTATTCGTAAAAACGACCACGTAATAGTAAATTACAGCGCTCACGCGAATCTAGGTCGTATATAGTTGCGCGGTAATCAATACCGTGACGCCCTTCAAAAAATATCACTCGGTCGCCCACTGCCAAAAAACAAGACGTACGCGCATCATAGATAAAGCCATCTATCACAAATGCCAAATCGCGATCTATCTCGCGTACCGTATACGTCTCACCTTGCGGAATCAAACGTTCAAACCACGCGCTATGGGCAGTCGTATTGGCTAGTATGCTTGTCGTTAGCAAGAGCCACGCTACCAGTATATTTTTGGGTAATCGCAAACGGCTCAGCTCATTTACACTTATTTTATTTCTCAACATAGTATCTCTTGTGGCATTGCATTCATCATATTTGTAGCCTTCATACGTCTCACAGCTGACTTTACCATAACCATTTCTACTTAACGCTTTTGATGCTAAATACCTACTGTCACGGTTGCATAACATTTTTGTGCTTTTTTCTAAACAGCTTGGCTAAGTATACTCAATAACCATATACGAGTAGATAAAAATAATAGGTCATAGCTATGAGAGAGTTTGATTACGACTTAGATTATAAGAGTTTGGATTTGCGCGCTCAGCCTGAGTTGTACCGTGTCGGTCGCGGTGAGCAAGGTGTATTATTGGTAGAGCCTTATAAGTCTGAGATTTTACCCCATTGGCGCTTTGCGACCCCCGATATTGCCCGCGAAAGTAGTGAAGCTATCTATCAGATGTTTTTAGATTACTTGGCTGACGATGACTTCATCGGTGCAGATATGGCGCGTAAGTTTATCCAAATGGGCTATACCCGTGCTCGTCGCTATGCCAATCATAAAGGCGGCAAAAAATATAAAGGCGCGGTACCTGATGATAAAAAAGGTCAAAGCGGCGCTCATGGCCGCGAAGAGTTGCCACGACAAGAGGAAGACCCTGTCAAAGCAGAATCCGCACGGATCTTTAAAGTTAAATGGGATGAATGCCGTGAGAACGAAGACTATCTAAGAATGAAGAAAGAGCATCGTGAACGCTATAAAGATGTCGAATAGATGCTAATACTCAAGACATTCAGCACAACAGGTAAATAAATTGACTGGTCTCGAAATACTACTATGCTAAGGTATGGCCAATATAATAAATATAACAATTTTCAATAGTGAGGAATAATGAATAAGCAGCTTTTAATTTTTGATTTTGATGGCACACTCATTGATAGCGTACCCGATTTGGCCGACGCAACCAACGCCATGCTAACCACATTGGGTAAAGACACTTACCCTATCGAGACGATACGCAATTGGATAGGAAATGGTTCACGACTGCTCGTAGAGCGCGCTTTGGTTGGCAAGGTAGAAGTAGCAGAGGGTGAGCTAACGGTTGAGGAAGCCGATCACGCAGAGCAAATATTTTTTGAGGCTTATAAGAATCTTAGTGGTAGTAAAACCGTTGCCTACCCAGATGTCGATGACGGACTCAAAAAACTGCACGCTGCTGGCTATACGCTTGCTTTGGTCACCAACAAGCCCATTCGATTTGTACCAAAGATATTGCAGTCGTTTGGTTGGCAAGACTTGTTTAGTGAAGTGATGGGCGGTGACAGTTTAGCTGTCAAAAAACCAGACCCAGCGCCCCTACTACACGTCTGTGAGACTCTCAAATTTAGTGTCGAGCAGGCAGTTATGATTGGAGACTCTAGAAACGATATGTTGGCTGGACAGAACGCCAATATGGACACGCTCGGCCTGTCTTATGGCTATAACTACGGGCAAGATATTCGCGAATTAAATCCAACCGAAGCATTTGATCACTTTGCTGACTTGGTTGCTTGGATTATGAAAGATAGAGTTTAGTCTATAAAGAATCTATCGAATCATCATAATGTAACTTACTCAAATATAGATTACGCTTTACTACGATAGCTCAGCGCCTCAGATACGTGGGCGCTGTTGATATCAGTACTGTTAGCCAAATCAGCGATTGTACGAGCCACCCGTAGTACTCGGTGGTAGCCACGCGCTGATAAATTTAGACGCTGCTGAGCAAGTTGCAATAACTGCTTTTCATTGTCGCCTAGCTGGATATATTCATCGATTTCGCTAGGGCTAAGCTCATTATTAACCTTTTGCTGGCGCTGCATTTGATGCTGATGCGCTATTACTACGCGAGCCCGTACTTGCTTAGAGGTTTCACCTACCTGACTATTTTGCAAATCAGCAATCGGTAATGCAGGTACGGTAATATGTAAGTCAATACGATCTAAGAGAGGTCCAGATAGTTTGTCTTGATAGCGTTTGATCTGCTCAGGTCGACAGCGACAACGTCCTGATGTATCGCCGTCATAGCCACATGGGCAAGGGTTCATCGCAGCGACCAGTTGAAAATTCGCCGGAAAGGTCATCTGAGAGTTAGCGCGGCTAATAGTGATTTGTTTGGCTTCTAGCGGCTGACGCAATACTTCCAGCACGCTCCGATCAAACTCCGGTAACTCATCTAGAAATAACACGCCTTTATTAGCTAGCGTAATCTCACCTGGTTTTGGCCGTGAGCCACCACCGACCAACGCCACAGCTGATATCGTATGGTGTACTTGTCTAAATGGCCGCGTCCCATAGTCATAATCGCTGTCTGCCACCGAATAGGTACTGGCAACCTCTAGTGCATCCTCATCACTCAAGTCTGGCAATATCGTTGGCAATCGTGATGCCATAAGCGTCTTACCTGACCCTGGTGGCCCTGTAAATAACAATGAATGACCGCCCGCAGCGGCAATCTCTAACGCGCGGCGAGCATGATGCTGTCCTTTGACATCAGCTAAATCCACTTGATAGCCAACATGCTGCTGTGCAAGACTTGGCTGTACCACTGCTAAACTCTCATAGTTTGCACTTGGGTCAACGAGCGACTGTAGATGGTCGCAAACCGCTTTTAGACTCTGAGCAGCTAGTATCGTTACGCCATCAACGCGGCTGGCCTCACGACCATTATCAATCGGTACGATCAGTTGTGGTGTTGTCGGCGGCGAGGTATCTGGATTGTTTTGCCCTTGGTCACTCGCTGCTAACTGCGACAATGCTATTGCCAATTTCTCAGCTTTGATTGCTCGTGCGACTGCCAAACTACCAGTTACTTGTCGCAACTGGCCATTGAGCGCTAATTCGCCAATAAACTCAAATCCTGATAGTACCTCTAGCTCAAGCTGTCCGCTTGCTGCCAGTATGCCGATAGCAATTGGTAAGTCTAAACGCGCGCCATCTTTAGGCAAATCAGCAGGGGCTAAATTGATCGTGAGGCGGCGGTTAGGAAACTGGAAACCTGAATTGAGAATGGCAGAGCGTACCCTGTCTTTACTCTCACGCACGGCGGCCTCAGGTAGCCCAACGATGGTCAATGCGGGCAGTCCTTGCGATAGATGCACCTCAATGATGACCTTGGGAGCATGCAGACCAACCACCGAACGGGTATAGACTTGGGCAAACGACATCAGTATCTTCCTAATACAGAGTGTCATTGATAATAAAGTATTATTTATCAACGCGCAAATGTCGTATTTTATTGCTGGTGTAGAGAGAATCACCAAAACCTCAGCGTCGTTCTGAGGTTTTTTATGTGTAAATGATAGCTCTATTTTAATATTTAAGAATACTCACCGACCACCCCACTGCTAACAAGGATTTGTTATACTATCTACTATACATTTAGCGATACATACTGCTGCCGATGACGTATTCGAATCTTATTATTAATCATTGATACAAACGAAAAATAAACACCAAATCCGAAATCATTGATCATATAAAAACCAGCAGTATCTAGAGTAAAAACGAGGAATATCGCATGACAGACTATTCAGAACAGAACACTCAGCAGCCCTACAACCGTGCGGACGAGCCGCCCACGACTGTGCGCCCTGTTATGCAGCCTGACAACCCTTATGCAAGTACACGTGGCAGTATTACGAGTAAGCAGCTACCAGCATTTGATGAAGCAATCATCAATAAGTACAATCGCTCAGGGCCACGTTATACATCTTATCCGACAGCTCTAGAGTTCACGCCAATACCAGATAGCTTCGAGAATATCGGTCTTGAGACGAAAATCCTGCAGAATCGTGAAGCGCGTGCTCCCTTATCGCTATATTTTCATATTCCATTCTGTCGCCATCTTTGCTACTACTGTGCTTGTAATAAGATTATTACCAAAAAAAATAGTGATTCTGGTGATTACTTGCAGTATTTAATCGCTGAAATTACGCATAAGCGCCGCCTGTTATCTAAGCCAGAAGGCAGCGACAAACCATTGGTCAAACAGCTACATTTGGGCGGTGGTACACCAACGTTTTTGCGTGACGAAGAGATGGTGCAGTTGTGGGAGTTTTTACAAACTCAGTTTGAGTTTTTGCCAGAAGATGAAGGTGACTATTCTATCGAAATTGACCCTCGCGAGCTGAGTGAAAACACCCTAAAGATACTGCGTAATCTCGGTTTCAACCGTATCAGCTTGGGTGTGCAGGACTTGGATGAAACGGTACAAATCGCCGTTAATCGTGTGCATTCAGCAGAGCTTATTGAAAGCGTGCTAACAGAAGCACGTGAGCTTGGTTTTCGCTCTATCAATATTGATTTGATTTATGGTTTGCCGCATCAAACGCCTGATACGTTGGACAAAACTGTAAATCGTATCATCGAGATGTCACCAGACCGCCTGTCAGTCTTTAACTATGCGCATTTGCCTGAGCGATTTAAAGCCCAACGTCAGATAAAAGATGAAGACTTGCCCAGCCCAGCTGCCAAACTGACGATGCTCGGCAGTACTGTCAATACATTGACTGAAGCTGGCTATCAATATATCGGTATCGACCATTTTGCCAAACCTGATGACGAATTGGCTGTCGCACAGCGTGAAGGTAAATTACATCGTAATTTTCAGGGTTACACCATCATGGGTGACTGTGACTTATTAGGCTTTGGTGTCTCATCAATCAGTCAGATTTCTAATGCCAATACGCGCTATATTTTGCAAAACGATACTGATCTACAGAACTATCAAGCCAAGATTGATATGGCGAAAATCAATCCGACTGTCATGCCTGCGGTAAAGTATATAAAAACCTCTATCAAAGACCGCTTGCGTGAATATGTCATCATGAACCTACTGTGTCATGATTACCTCGATTTTAAAGATGTGAATCAAAAATTTGGTATCGATGCCATCACCTATTTTATTAATGAGATTCAGCAGTTGGGCGCTATGCAAGACGACAGACTGATTGATATGGATGCAGCAGGTATTCGCGTCTTACCTAGAGGTCGCTTGCTTGGCCGTAACGTCGCCATGGTATTTGATGAATACTTAGAAAAAAAACATCAAAACCGCTTTTCGAAAGTTATCTAAGTTAGCGAAACTTTAGTCCAATTAATACACATAAAAAAGACCTCAAGCGAGGTCTTTTTTTAATATTGCTATGACTTTTTACACTTTTAATTTATCACCGACCATACCTTTTACAGTGCTTAAGATATCTGCTGGTAATACTACCATTTTGGAGTTATCAGATTCAGCCAACTCTCGTATCGCTTTGATATACTGCTCACCCAGCAAGTATACGATCGGCATCTCTTCCTCGCCCATCGCACTAGTAATCAAACGAATCGACTCTTCAGAACCTCTGGCTAGTACTACCTGCGCTTCAGCATCACGGCGTGACGCTTCCAAGCGACCATCCGCTTCTAAGATAGCAGCTTGCTTTTGACCATCAGCACGGGTCACGGTCGCACGGCGTAAACGTTCTGCCGCTGCTTGCTCTTCCATGGATGCTTGCATGGTCTGCGAAGGATTAATATCTTGAATCTCTACTGTTTTAAGGGTAATACCCCAATCTGCGATGTCTTCTGAAATTGCATGTTTTAGCTTGGTTTTGATCTCGTCGCGACTGGACAATGCACTATCAAGATCCATCTCACCAATGATCGAACGCAATGACGTCTGTACTAGATTACGGATACCGTACTCATAGTCTTCGATACCGTAGACCGCCTTATCAGGACGCACGATATTAATATAAGCGACAGCGTTTGCAATGATAACAACGTTGTCACGAGTAATGACTTCTTGTGATGGAATATCGAGTACGATGTCTTTGGTCGTTACCTTGTAAGCCACATCATCTACATAAGGGATGATGAGGTTGAGTCCAGGCTCTAGCGTTTGGCTATATTTGCCCAGTCTCTGCACTACCCATTTATAACCTTGCGGTACAATACGTACGCCTTTAAACACGGTGAATACCACCAGTGCAATCAATACCACCATGACAATACTAAAGCTTTCCATAACTCATCCCTTATTATTATACCTGCATACTTTTATGCATCGCTGCCTGCGCTTTTGTACTGCTCACAATCAGCTCGTTACCCACGATATCCGTCACTACCACTCTATCGCCGATTGCCACCTGCTCCCCTCTCGTACGGCACATCCATTCAGCCGCACCAACGATAGGAACACTAAATCTAACTGTGCCAGCTTTATCTAGCTGCGGTGACACGATAATCATCCCGACCTCACCAACTATGACACTACCGCCTAGCCCAGCTTTGGTACGATCTACTGACAACGGTTTGATAAACTTGAACCAAGCCAGCAAAAACACAGCAGAGAGCACTAACCAGACGATAATCTGAACAGAGACAGAAATAGGCAACAACCATGATAGCGCTGCAACGATGATGGCAGCGGCACCAAACCACAAACTGGCAAACGTTGGTACAAACATCTCGACTATTAGTAATAAGAAGCCTAATACTAACCAATGCCAAGGTTCAATCATCCAAAGTATCTCCATCCTTGCCACCATTCCTATCTTTATCATTCCAGTTTTTAATGTAGCACATTTTTAAGGATAACAACGCTTTAACGATAATGATATATTATCGGTGAGCTACTTATAAATTATTACCCTAAAAGCCTCATCATAAATTTTAAGCAAAAAAAAACGACCACTTAAAGTGATCGTTTCTTTATTATAGCTGTTTAGCTAAAAGCTTATTTTCTAAGTCATTAGAATTTTAGCTGTGCGCCAACAGTCATAAGATCAGCGTCGCTACCTAGCATGTCATATTCAGCTTCAACACTGAAGTCAGAGTTTACTGCGTAACCAAGGCCTACACCACCAGCGATGTTAGTATCGTCGTCTGAGAAATCAGAAGCACCAGCAAAGTTAGTGTTGTTAGCTTCTACTTCAGTTTTTGCAACACCTAGCTTACCTTTTGCGTATAAGCCACTATTTGGGAATGCATAACGGTAAGTACCATAAGCGCCGTATGTTTTAGCATCGATGTCGCCGCCTCTATAGTCAGCATCATCTGAACCTACATATTCCGCTTCGATACCGAAGTTAGGATCAAAGTTATAACCAGCAGTTACACCGTATGCAGTTGGGTCATCAGCGCCATCAACATCTAGATCGAACTGACCAACTTTAGCAGCAACGTATGGCTGACCTGTGTAGCCGTTGCCATAGTTAACAGCAGCTTGTGCACCTACAGAAAGTAAAGAACCAGTTGCTAGTGCAAGTATTGTTTTTTGTAGAGTTTTCATTATTAGCTCCTTGAAAGAAATTTGGACAGACAAGTTATTTATTTATATTGGCCTTGTGGCCCTATCGCCTTATCTGCTAACGATGAATACATAGTAACAAACTATTTCAGACACTCTGTCAGTGTTTAATGGTATGAGAGTTAAGAATTGAAAGCGTTTATCAGTGTGTGGGTTACAAAGGCCTAGATATGAAACCTTTTGTTACATCCACCCAGTTTATGCAATAATTCGTACTCATTTCACAGCTTTCTTGCTAGACAAATTGGCTAAACATGGCTGATATAACAATAATTAGAGAGAAAAAATGCAAAATTCTATCACTGAGCGTTTGCAAAGCGCACTTGCAGACTTAAAAGCAAAGCAGCAGTATCGTCAATTACCAAACATGCAGCATGACGGACGATACGTTATTAGCAAAGGTAAGGCTTTACTCAATATTGCGAGTAACGACTATCTTGGCTTAGGCGGCGATACCGAGATGCAAGCTGAGTTTCTTGCTCAGGTGGGACAGCTATCTACTACGCACACTCCTAAAATGAGTGCCACTTCCTCACGCCTACTGACAGGCAACGATATACAGTTAGAAGCTCTAGAAGAAGAACTGCAAAACTGGTATCACAGTGCCATAGAGAAACAGAGTTTAACCGATTCAAAGTCGGTGCTGGTGTTGAACAGTGGCTATCACGCCAACCTAGGTATCTTGCCAGCATTAACAACTTTGCCAGTCAAAACTCTCATTTTGGCTGACAAGCTAGTACATGCCAGCATTATCGATGGGATGCGCCTAAGCCAAAGTAAACTTGTTACCTATCGTCGTTACCGTCACAATGATTACGGACATTTAGCCAAGTTTATTGAACAAGCAGACGAGACGTTTGAACGCATCATTATTGTTACCGAGAGTATATTTAGTATGGATGGTGACCGTGCTGACTTGCCTGAACTAGTACAATTAAAATCCAAAGATGCTCGTATTGAGCTGTATGTCGATGAAGCACATGCTGTTGGAGTGCTTGGCGATACAGGTCTAGGATTGGCAGAAGAAACAAATACCTTGGCGGATATTGACTACTTGGTGGGTACCTTTGGGAAAGCATTTGCTTCAGTTGGTGCTTATATAATGTGTGATGAGGTCGTCAAACAATGGCTGATCAATGCCATGCGCCCACTGATTTTTAGTACCGCACTCCCTCCGATAAACCATGCATGGACACGATTTATTTTAGCAAAGATGCCGGCTTTAACTGACCAACGTGTGCATCTAGCACAGTTATCTACTACGCTTAGTCAAGCCATTGACCCACGGCACCGTGTATCGCCAACCTTGCAAGAGATATACTACCAGTCCCCTATCGTTCCTTATATATTAGGCGATAATGCAAGTACCCTTGCCAAAGCGCAACAGTTGCAAGCCGCTGGATTTTACGCGCTGCCTATCAGGCCACCTACTGTGCCTACAAATACTGCTCGTATTCGCTTAGTTATGAATGCCAAACTAACTAACGAAGACTGCGAGCGACTGATACAGCAGTTGTAAGCTTATCGTTTAACACAGAATTTACTCCTACTATCGATAGATAACTGGCGCACTCGGACATAATAAAGCCTATGACAACACTCGACACAGCTGATGACCTCAGTGTTAGAAAACAAACCATCGCTCGCCACTTTGCCAATGCAAGTGACTATGACCAGCATGCCAATGTTCAACAGACTGTTTGTCATTATTTATTAGACAGTATCGCTAATACCGAACAAGCCAGTGTGCTAGAAGTGGGGGCAGGTACAGGTCAAATGACACGCCTACTCGCTGATCATATTCAAAGCCAGTATTGGCTTATTAATGAGTTATGTAATGAGCAGACGGCTACATTGCAATCAATACTGCCAACTGCTGACGTAATGATTGGCGATGCTGAAACGATAAATTTAGCAGAAAATCATAGCTTGATAGTTAGTGCCAATGCCGTGCAATGGTTTGATAGTCCGTTGAGTTTCATCACACAATCAGCGCAGCGTTTACAATCTGGAGGCCAGCTAGTTTTTAGTACTTTTACACCAAATAACTTTTTGCAAATTAAGACTCTCACTGGCCAAGGACTTCACTACCCAGATATTGATGAATGGCAATTGGCATTAGATAGTGCTGGCTTTGAGAATATCAAACTCTCAATTCAGCGCTTTGATTTACCATTTCCTACCCCCTACGCTATCTTAAAGCATATGAAACTCACCGGCGTATCGACCAATCAAACTCAGGTTAAATCAGAAGATAGCCGAACCTTTATATGGACAAAATCGCGTTTACAGCAATTTGAGTCAGACTATTGGCAGCAATTCTCAGAAAAGGAAGAAACAGGACAGCTCATGGTTAATTTAACCTATGAAGTGCTAATAGTGAGCGCGTTTAAAACTTAATTTATTAACTGATAGTAAAAATAGTGGCTAGTAGGAACTGTGGCTAATAGGCATAACAACATTTAGAAATAGCAGCCATAAAAAAACGCACCCCGAAGGATGCGTTTTTTAATTTAACTACTTATCGATTCGTATTGACTATACCATTTTCAAAAACTTGAGTAGCAAGGAAAACAAGCGTAAGTACTACATTAAGTAGACTAAGCGAGTTTGACGTAGCTAATCGCATTTTTGGATTTGGTATTATTTTTTGTCTTCGTCTACTTCAGTGAACTCAGCATCAACGACGTCGTCATCAGCTTTGTTGCTACCAGCATCGTCAGCACCTTGTTGGAACTGGCTTGGATCCATACCTTCTGCACCAGCGCCGCTATCAGCATAGATTTTTTGGCTGATTGGCAAGAATGCATTGTCTAATGCTTCAAGCTTAGCTTTGATTTCGTCATGGTCATCTTCTTTCGCTGCAGCTTCAAGCTCAGTGATAGCAGATTCTACTGTTGATTTTTCTTCATCAGTGACTTTATCTTCTGCTTCTTTTAGCGCTTTTTGTACGGCATGGATACGACCATCTGCTTCGTTACGAACTTGCGCTAGGTTAGCGAACTTCTCATCTTCAGCAGCATTGGCTTCTGCATCGCGAACCATTTGTTCGACTTCTTCGTCCGACAAACCAGAATCCGCTTTGATTTGGATACTTTGTGCTTTACCAGTACCTTTATCGGTTGCAGAGATGTTCATGATGCCATCAGCATTGATGTCAAAAGACACTTCAATTTGCGGTAGGCCACGTGGTGCTGGTGGAATATCCGTCAAGTCAAAACGACCAAGCATTTTGTTTTGGTTAGCGATTTTACGCTCACCTTGATATACCTGAATCGTTACAGCTGGCTGGTTGTCTTCAGCCGTTGAGAATACCTGTGATTTCTTAGTAGGAATCATGGTGTTTTTCTCGATAACTGGTGTCATGACACCGCCCATCGTTTCGATACCTAGAGTCAATGGCGTTACATCAAGTAGTAATACGTCAGTTTTGTCACCAGACAATACAGCACCTTGAATCGCTGCACCAGCTGCAACTGCTTCATCAGGGTTCACGTCTTTACGTGGCTCTTGACCGAAGAAGTCTTGTACTTTTTGCTGTACTAGTGGCATACGAGTCTGACCACCGACCAAGATTACATCGTTGATGTCGCCAATTTTTAGGCCAGCATCTTCAAGTGCAGTCTTACAAGGACCCATTGTACGTTGTACTAGCTCTTCAGTTAGGCTCTCAAGTTTAGAGCGGCTGATAGTTACAACCAAATGCTTAGGACCACTGCTATCAGCAGTGATGTATGGCAAGTTTACTTCAGTGCTTTGTGCACTTGATAGCTCAATCTTCGCTTTTTCTGCCGCTTCTTTTAGACGCTGCATCGCAAGAGAGTCACCTTTTAGGTTCACGTCTTGCTCTTTTTTGAATTCAGCAACTAAGAAATCAATCAATGCTGAGTCAAAGTCTTCACCACCTAGGAAAGTATCACCGTTGGTTGCTAGTACTTCGAATTGTTGCTCACCATCTACGTCTGCGATTTCGATGATTGAGATATCGAAAGTACCACCGCCCAAGTCATATACAGCAACAGTGCTATCGCCCTGCTTCTTGTCCATACCATAAGCAAGTGCAGCAGCAGTTGGCTCATTGATGATACGTTTTACATCAAGACCAGCAATTTTACCCGCATCTTTAGTTGCTTGACGCTGTGAGTCATTGAAGTAAGCAGGTACAGTTACAACCGCTTCAGTCACGCTCTCACCAAGATAGTCTTCTGCTGTTTTTTTCATTTTTTTCAAGATTTCAGCAGAAACCTGTGGTGGCGCAAGCTTTTTACCGTTGATTTCTACCCACGCATCGCCGTTGTCTGCTTTAGCGATTTTGTAAGGAACCATACCGATATCTTTTTGCACGACTTTGTCATCAAAACGACGACCGATCAAACGCTTGATCGCAAACAAAGTGTTGCTTGGGTTTGTTACTGCTTGACGCTTAGCTGACTGACCAACAAGCGTTTCGTCGTCTTTATAAGCGACGATCGATGGTGTTGTACGAGTACCTTCAGCATTTTCGATGACTTTAACTTTGTCACCTTCCATTACTGCTACACACGAGTTAGTAGTACCTAAATCAATACCAATTACTTTACCCATAATCAATTGCTCCTAATTTGTTTTTAACTATAAATACTTATTTATCTAGACCGTAGTCGGTCACTTGTTGCTATATATCGGTTTACCCGTCGTATTTTTCAAGGCGATAATCACGCAAAAACTGTGTTTCATGTCATTTTTTGTGAAAAACCTTCATATTAGTAGGGTTTAGCCCTAAAAATATTACTGACCAACACGAACCATAGCTGGACGTAATAGACGACCGTTTAGGCTATAGCCTTTTTGTAAGACCGTACCAACTGTATCTGCCGCTGCTTCTGGGTCAATACCCACTGCTTCATGGAAGTCAGCGTTGAATTTTTCGCCTTGGGGATCGACCACTTCTACGCCGTTTTTAGTCAATACTGCTACCAATGCTTTGTGCGTTAATTGCACACCCTCAGCGACTGGATCATTTGCATCGGCATTTTCGATAGCGCGCTCTAAGTTGTCAACGATGTCTAACAATTCTTTAGCAAATTTCTGTAGTGCAAACTTTTTGCTTTTATCCGCTTCTTGCTCCATGCGCTTTTGCGCATTGTAAGCTTCAGCATTAGCGCGTGCAGTACCTTCTTTGGCTTGCTTTACTTCGCCTTCTAGCTCAGCAATACGCGCTTTGAAAGTATCAAGGTTGATTTCGTTTTCGATAGTCGTTTCTTCACCTGAATTATTCTGTGGATCAAACTCTTTCATGGTTTCTTCTAAGATACTGTCATTGTGATCAATATTCTCATGTGCCACATTTTGGTCAAGATTTTCGTGGTTCGGGTTTTGCTCGCTCATGATAGCTCCTTGGAATTTCAATAATGAAGATTAAGAGACGGCACAGTAGACCGAATAATTACTGGTCATACTATGCCATTATTAAATACTCGATGATTCTGACTCATTGTTTTTTTTAATACGCTTCAATAGCTGCTTGATAAAGGTGATAAGGACAAATTTCAAGCCTAGAGCAAAGGAATTTTTACCATTTATGACAAATATTAGTGAAGTCTGATTAAAGAAATGCATCTAACGTTTTTGTTCCCTGTCAATAAATCTCAATATTCATTCACAAAAAGAACAAAAAACCGCTATTTATTTCAATTACTTTACGCTTATTAATCAAGCTATTACCAAACGATACCCTATTACCCTGATAGCTATTTTATCATTGCTATAAATATTATCGCCTACACTCAAATGCACGCTAAAAATCATTTATGAGAGCTGTTATGTCTAATTCAAAAAATTTATCTATCAATACTTTGCTTAATAAAGCATTGATGACATTGCACTTAGCGTCAAAAGAACACCTAGCGTCAAAAGAGTCATCGAACCAAGATGCACAAACGTATAACTCATCAGAAAAACGTCTGAGCGTTAAAGAGAAAATACTTGCTTACAACCCTGTAGCAAACTATCAGTCGCATACATTGCACTATGCAATGAAAAGTCTGGGCTACTTACCAGACCCTATTTTAGAAGGGGTAATTGGTTACCTTAAAGGCCCTAATTCAAAACAATATCTGCATGCAAACGCTCACCTGCGTCTCATCTTTGCAGTAAATAGCTACCTCAAAACACCGTTAGAACTAACTCCAATGCCGGAGTTGCGTGAGAGATTTACTGCTGATGCGGTAGCCATGCAATCACCTAGAGTATGGCAACAAGCCAGTACTACTATGCTAAGCAATATAAAGCCCTTCACTAAAAAAAATGATTCACCTGTTAGTTGGAAAGATGAAACGATTGCCAATGCTGATGATGGCGACATGACTGTCCGTTGTTATAAAGCCGGCGGCAAAAAATCTGGTTTTAGAAGAAAACGTATTCATAATCCTGATGAAACAGTCATGCTGTTTTTTCATGGTGGCGGGTTCTGCATTGGTGATGTCGATACACATCATGAGTTCTGTCATGCAGTCTGTGAGCAGACTGGCTGGTCTGTGGTTAGTGTAGATTATCGCTTAGCGCCTGAATGCCCTGCTCCAGCAGCATTAAAAGACTGTATCACTGCGTATGATTGGTTGGTTGATCACTGTCACACATTGGGTGCGTTACCCTCTCGTATTGTATTGGCTGGTGATAGCGCAGGTGGTGGTCTATCAACTTTAATTGCGCAGCAACTGACTGCACCGAGCAAAAGCGCATGGGCAGACTTAGGGATAGATGGACAGAAAATGTTTAATCTATTAGAAAAACTACCCGAACCTCTAGCGCAGATGCCTTTGTATCCAGTCACTGATATTGAGACAGATTATCCAAGTTGGGAGCTATACGGTGAAGGTCTACTATTAGATCATGCTGATGTAGCAGTATTTGATGCTGCTTGCCTAGAGAATAGCCCACTGCCTCGCCTACATATATTGAACTCACCTATGCTAGGTGATAATAGTAAAGTTTGCCCAACTTACATTGTAGCTTCTGAGCTCGATGTATTACGTGATGAGGCATTTGCTTATGCAAAGCAGCTGAAAGGTTACGGCGTTGCTGTAGAGACCTATACTGTGCTTGGTGCACCACATGGCTTTATTCATTTTATGAGTGTTCACCAAGGTCTTGGACAAGAAACAAACAATATCATTCATGGGTTTAGCAGCTTTGTACGTGAGATCATCAGTACACAATCGCGGTTAGCTGCATAGACCGCTTGCTGGCTAATTATTGATTTGTATAACTAATTAATTTGTATTGCCAGATAGCGTAATCAACCAAATCTCTGAGCGCGATCCTAATCGAAACGGAATGCCCCAAAAACCATAGCCAGAGGACACGACGAAGTGTCCTTTACCAATCTGCTCATAGCCATAACCCAAACGATTAATAGCATTGACGATGAAATTAGCGGGAAATACTTGACCGTTGTGGGTATGTCCCGAGACTTGTAAGTCTATAGGTAATTGACTGTGATTATCTATATCACTCGGTCTATGGTCTAATAATATCACTGGCTGCGACGTATCTACTTGCGCAAGTAGATTGGTAGTTGCTACACGTTGACGTTTATGATTATCGAAACGTCCAACTAGCCATATTGGTTGACCTTCATGCTCGATACAGAGCACCTCATCGTTTAACAACTGTATACCTGCATTTTGCAGCGCTTCGCTGATAGGTCGCTCGTGACCATATAAATCATGATTACCCAATGTCGCATAAACACCACGTGGCAGACTACGGCACAATTCTGCCAAGTTTTGCTCCATATGATATTCATTAAAGGCATCTGTATTATCATCCATAATGTCCCCTGGCATCAGCAGCATATCTGCACCAGAGCGAATCATAAGTTGTTGCAATCTATCTATGGCTCTCACACCAAATAATCGACCTATATGCAAATCACTAGCGACTGCAATGCGTAGTGGCTTGGTTAAAGGTTTATCTATACTGATAGAGAGCTTGCGTATAACAGGAGCATAGGCACTATATAATGAATAAATGAATAGTCCTATAAATAGGAATAGCGCTAGTACTCTTAGCCCTATAGTCATCTCATTCGATTGGTGCAACGTAGTGCCTGATAAAGAAATTACTAGTAGATACCCTCCGTAGAGTAGACTCACTGCCAACGCCGTCAGTATCATAAAATGCATGACTAGCATCCACCCGCTAACCCAGCGATAACTGTTAGCAAATGCTCTTTTTACGCTCAATACTAATAGACCATTAGTAATAATAAATACACTGGTCCATATCGTCGTTTGCAATGTTAGCGTTATCCAAGGCTGGAGCCACCACTGTATACTTAATACTGTACCTAAGCTAAATAACTGTAATAGCAGAAAGATGGTGAAGAAAAATGCGTAACGCATGGACTACCCTCAAACATAAATACGGTTCAGTAATTGATTATCAAAAGATATTTTGTGATGTTTCACATGAAACAAAACCCATATAACTATTCTTGGTTTTCTAATGCTTGCTGCAGTGTTGAGTGTTTGAACGAATAACCTGCATCCAATAGCGCTTGTGGCAGCACTTTTTGACCATCGATAAGTAATGTCGACATTTCGCCAAACATTAGCTTGAGCAAAAACTCTGGTAAAGTAAAAAATGTGGGACGATGTAGCCACGAACCAAGTGCTTTGGTAAAAGTATGATTGGTCACAGGATTCGGAGCAGTAAGGTTATATACGACTATATGTGTATCATTTACGGTACCGCTTGCAGTCTTGATAGTGCTGTCACTAATAGGTGCATTATCTTGGGCTAAACTTTCGATGTGATTAACGTCTGAGTCGTTAGTAAGTTTAAGCTGCTGCTCAATAATAAAGATAACCGCATTGACCCAATCTTCACGGCTGATCCAGCTCATGATTTGCTGTCCATTACCCAACTGACCACCGACACCAAATTTAAAGGGTAGTAATAATTTAGCCACCATACCACCTTCAGGATGGATGACTACACCTGTTCTGACGATAGCTACAGGAACATCGTGATCAGTTGCTTTAAGTGCTAATTGCTCCCATTCATCACATAATGTATGAGCAAAGTCTGTCTCATAATCGCTGTTTTCAGTCAGTGGCTTGTCACCTTGCGTACCATACCAGCCGATTGCTGATCCGCTCACCAATAACTTTGGTTTGGTGCTAGCACGTGCTATAAATTCCAATATCGACTGAGTAGGTTTGATACGGCTCGCCATCAACTGTTCTTTTCGCTCATCGCTCCAACGAGAGTCAGCAATCCCAGCACCTGCTAAATTCAGTATGACATCAAAACTCATATCAGACATCGCAAGCTCGTCATAAGTCATCATATTGATATCATCGGGATGTGGTTGGCCGCTATTACGAGTTAGCCAAGTAATCGCCACGTCTTTATTTTGCGCGCGAGACCGTGCCATTAACTCTCGGCTAAACGCACTTCCCAAAAACCCTGAACCGCCACTAATCAAAACATTCATACCCTACTCCCTATATGCCTCAAATATCACCACTATGACTTATCGTTGAGTTGCTTATTGTTGAAGTACTTATCGTTCAATAAAAACCAGACCGTTATAACCATCGTCTACTTTTTTGTGGTTTTTATCAAAACGACTTTTACATGCTTTTGGTAAAGGAAAGTAGAAAAATAGGCAAGCTAGCAGATGGTTAATTTATAAATGCTCACATAAACAAGGCACAGCAACACCTATCACTTTGCATTGCAAGCAATCGCATCTGAGAAGTTTAAGAGTTTTTATAGAGAGCGCTATCGAACGACGAAACCTGTCGTTGCGTCACGAATTTGGCTAGGTAAGGTATAACCCAATGTATCGCCCTGCAAATAACCAATTTGCTCATCAAAATAAGCATAGGCGGCATCAAAAGTGCTAGCAGGCAACTGCCCTGATGGGTTACAGCTTGTAGAAACTAATAGCCCAAATGGGTTCTCTTCACTGACCATCTGCTGGCAAAGCTGACGAACTGTAGGGTGCGAGATAACTCGAACAGCAATAGTCTGATGCTGGCCGGTAATCCAAGTGGGTACAGTGCTCGCAAGCGGCTGAGGAATTGGTAATAACCAAGTATGTGCTTGGCGATTTTGCTGTTTATCTCCGCTACCGTCTGTCTGCCAACTATCAATAACCTGCTGGCGCTGGACATCGTCTAAAGAGGCTAGCAAAGGTGTTAAGCGAGACACACTATCAGTGACGACTATCATGCCTTTGGCTTGTGGACGTTTTTTGATATCCAAAATACGCTGAACAGCTGCTTGGTCATAAGGGTCGCAACCAATACCCCAAACGCTTTCTGTAGGATACGCGAGCAGTTGCCCTTCTTTCAGCCACTTAGCAGCTTGAGTGGCTGAATTAGTAATAAGAGGTGTAGGTTGGCTCATGACTTAAATGGTTCGTAGAAGTAAATTCTAATAATACCACAAGAGAGATATTGTCTAGGAGAGTCTATAATTAAGTGCTATCTATGCCAGTGTCCAATAAGGAATATTTACGATACTTTAAACGCGCAAATATCGTCCACCTTGTTCGCTGATAAGACCCATTAACTCAAGCTCCATTAGCTGTCCAATCAACTGCGGCGGTGCAAGCTTGGTTGCACTAATAAGCGCATCTAAATCTTGCCCATGCCAGTCAAGCTGCTCATAGATTGCAGTTAAATGCTCAGGCACAACGACTGTGCTGCGCGCAGGTTTTATCTCAGAGGATGGTTGCTGGCTAGTAGATTTGATTGAGCTTGTCTCTATCGCTTCAGAAGTCTGAGTGATATTCGAGTGATTGCTATTGAAAGTAGTAGCGTTCGCTGTTCTATCAGCGCCCTTATCGTAATCAAGCTGACCATTGACGTCCTCTAGTACTTGCTGAGGATGATAAACCAAGGTCGCACCTTCACGTATTAAATGATGGCAACCCTCTGCATTACTGTTATCAATATGACTAGGAATAGCAAAGACCTGTTTGCCTTGTTCAGAGGTGAGACGTGCTGTGATAAGTGAGCCGCTTTTGATTGTCGCTTCCGTTACGATGGTCGCAAGACTCAGCCCAGCTACCAAACGATTGCGACGCGGAAAAGTATGTTTATGCGGCTGAGTGTGTGGTAATAGCTCACTAATAATGCAGCCACCTTGCTCAACAATTTGAGTAAATAACTGATCTCGATGATTGGGATAGTTCACATCGATCCCTGTACCCATTACACCAACCGTCCGTCCCTGATAGTCAGGGTCTGCCTGTGCTAATGCGCCTAAATGTGCGCGTTTATCCACACCCATAGCCAGACCGCTAGTAATGATATAGCCTGCTTGCGCTAAGTACTGCGCCATATCAAACGTGATTTTTTGCGCATGCGCGGTGGGTTTTCGGCTACCTACTATAGCGATTTGCGCTTGATGTAGGCGCGCGCTGTTCCCACGATAAAATAATAATGGCGGCGGGTCGTAGATTTGTGAGAGTTGGGTAGGATAATCGGCGTCATCAGCGAATAGCAAGCCATAACGCCCATCTATCAATGCTTGCTGAATCTTATCGATATTGGCGAGTGTTTGCTCTGGCTGTTCATGACGTTTGAGATGGGTGTGGTGAATACCTAGTTGCTTCCATGCCTCTACTTTAGCTTGCCAAGCAAGCTGCGGATAACCGAAAGAAGTGATCAGTTTGTGATAAGCAGATAATGACGCATTCACCTCGTACCACAGCGCTAAGATAGCGCGCTGATCGTCGGATAAAGAAGAGGTGACTGCCGTCATTGTCATCTGTCTCGTATAGGCAAGCTTAGATTAGTATTTAGTTTAATATATTGCTTAATAAAGCCTTATAGCTATTTATAAATAAGGGGGTGGTAATAACTGATCGCCAATATTAAGTGGTAGCTCAGAGTCTAGTACATAAGCATAGCTGATGTGGTCAAAGGTATTGAAAACCATTACCATACCGCTAGGCTCGTTTGGTAAACGTACTGGTGTGTCATTGTCTTTAGTATCACGTACCAAAGGTCCTTTTTGATAAACCGTCAGCACATCACCTGGCTTAGCACCTTGTAAGCTACCTAAATTGATGGCGACCACACTACCCTTCGCAGCCGAGCTGATAGAGTCCATCACACGTACGATCATACCGCCGCGACTGACACTTGCAGGCGTTGGATAAAAGACAGGAGGAATAGCGTTGTCTAACTCTACAAAGACGCGATCCCCTTCACGCACTTCTTTGCCATAGCTATCAATAAGCTGCAAGCTAGTCACACCATTACTTTCTGTAGAAGTTACTAGTCCTGTCGCTACCTGCGTAACTTCTAAACCCATCACTTCTTGCGTTTTAGGATCTACATATAGCTCACCCTCACGGTAGACGCCGTAACGCTGACCTACGATAAGCGGAACGCCTTTAGCATAGACTTTATCACCGCTCGCAGTAATCAAGTTACGGTTTTTAGAAGCCAAAATATAAGGCGTGGTATTAAAGTCTTGAGGATTAACGATAAGCGTTTTATCAAGCCAATGCTGAATAGCAGATAATGGAATAGGAGGAACACTGTTAGCCGTCGAGGTAAGAGCTACTCTACTTGTACTTACATTCCCAGTGAGCTGCTTTTCAACGCCAGCACAACCTTCACCTGTATCAACACCAATTAGCGTTTTACCTTGAATCACACAAAGGATAAGAACATCATTAGGGTAAATAAGGTTTGGATTTTTAATTTGTTTATTAGTAGCCCAAATTTCTTTCCAGCGCCAAGGGCTATCTAGATAACGACCTGAGATATCCCATAATGTATCGCCTTTTTTCACGATATAACGATTGGGTGCATCTGCCTTGATAGTAGGTGGTGGATTGTTTGCGTGGGCTGTGGTCATCAACATGGCACTACTAAACGTCGTAATTAATAGTGCTTTTGCTATCTTTTTTAAGCTCATCTTCATCGTTATATCCACAATATGTACCACTGTGCTTGTCATAAAGAACCGTACTTAACTTATCACTGTAAAAACACTCTAAATTAATAAAAATTTAACTATATCAGTAATTTATTAATAAAATTCTTATGAAAATTATAGGGTAACTGTTCAGTGTAATTGGCTAGAATAATTCCTAAAAAAGCGCCTAGCACGATGATGACTTGCTGACGCCGTTTCTAATATTACAATTATATCTACCATAACACAATCATAAACACTTTATTACAATGGTGTAACTTTCACGCGGATACTTTTCCTTGCTGATGATAAGCCTAAAGACTGTAATTACTTAAGCAGGGTTCGGTGCGACATGTTGACGGATTTGTTCAGCAACCAGTTCGGCCTTATTATCCAGTACCACTACGTGCTGTGATAAATCTTCTAACCCTTCAGTATGCGCTGGACGAGCGATATATATCTGACCAATAGCCTCAACAATAGTGTCCGCAAACTTAACGGGTAATGCTGTCTCTGCACAAACGATGATTTCGCCATCTAGCTGTAGCTCTTTTGCAACTTTAATTCCGTCTGCGGTATGTGGATCAACTAGCTCACCATACTGTTCATAAAGTGCTTTGATAGTCTGCAAGCGGTCGTTATGAGTAGATTTACCAGCAGCAAAGCCATAACGCGTATTAACCGCTTCCATCAACTCAGACAAGTCAAACCCTTTACCTGATTTTACGCCGTCAAATAACTCATGAACGCGTGTGCTGTCTTTTTCCAGTAGTAAATAAACAAAGCGCTCAAAGTTAGACGCTTTTGAAATATCCATCGACGGACTAGAAGTTACATAGGTTTTTTCAGTCGGACGCGGCTGATAAGCGCCTTGATTAAAAAAATCATTTAAAACGTCGTTTTCATTGGTTGCAACAATCAGACGCTCAATTGGTAGTCCCATTTCGCGAGCGATGTGACCGGCACAGATATTACCGAAGTTACCTGATGGTACGCTAAAACTGACTTTTTCATCGTTGCTCATCGTGACCGCAAAGTAAGCTTTAAAGTAATAAACAATCTGCGCTAGGATACGACCCCAGTTGATAGAGTTTACTGTGCCTAGATTATAAGCGGCTTTAAACTCAGCATCTTGCTGTAGCGCTTTGACGATGTCTTGACAGTCGTCAAACATCCCATCGATAGCAATGTTATGAATATTATCATCGGTCAAACTATACATCTGCGCACGCTGGAATTCACTCATTTTGCCATGCGGTGACAGCATAAAGACTTCGATATTTTCTTTGCCACGCAATGCATACTCTGCTGCACTACCCGTGTCACCACTGGTCGCACCAATGATCGTAATACGCGCGTCTTTTTTCTTAAGCACATACTCAAAGGCATTGCCCAAAAACTGCATGGCAACATCTTTAAATGCCAATGTCGGACCGTTTGATAATCCTAGAATATATAAATTGTCTTCGAGTTTGCGGACAGGAACAATCTCTTCAGAGCCAAACACCTTGGCGGTATAAGTACGCTCAATAATATCTTGCAAATCAGCTACAGGAATATCTGTCGCAAAACGCTGCATAATCGCCATCGCAAGCTGCGGATAGTTGAGCGTACGCCACTCATCAAGCGTTGCACTATCGATATTCGGATAATGCTCAGGCAACATCAAACCACCATCTGGGGCAAGACCCATCAAAAGCACATCACTAAAATCCATCGGCGCTGTCTGACCACGGGTACTGATATATTTCATTAGATTGTCCTGTCTACAATAATGTTATTCAATAGTTAAAAACAGTTTATTCAGCAGTTTTTTGTAGCAATGCATAATAAAAACCATCGCCACTCGCACTATCAATTGGTAAGCACTGACGACCGATTGCTTGTTCGATGCCCCAGTTACAATCGTCGGTAAACTCAATCACTACCGCATCATTATGATGAGTGATAAAGTCCTGCATTTGCTCAACGTTTTCTTGCTTTAAGATAGAACATGTCACATACAACAGATAACCACCAATCTTGAGTTGTGGCCATAGATTATGCAAGATGTCTGCTTGCAACAGTGCCGTTTGCTCGATGTCTTCTTCAGTACGCAGGATGCTGATATCTGGATGACGGCGAATCACGCCAGTCGCAGTACAAGGAGAATCTAATAGTATCGCATCAAATACCGGATCATTTGTCGCCGCTTTTTTATTTTTGCCATGCTGCCATCTGGTTGCATCTGCACAGACGATATTAAGTGCGACGCTTCTCTCTGCTTGCTGCAAATCATGCTGACTCAGATTCAAGCGCTGTAAATTCTCGCGAATACGCTCGATACGTGGTGCTTCATTATCAATAGCTGTTACCCTGATATCAGTAATCGCAGGTGACATTTCAGATGATATCTCATTATTGTCTTGTTTCACGTGAAACAACGATGATTCGTCGTTAGCGCTTATAAGCTCTAACCAATGAGCAAGCTTGCCACCAGGTGCCGCACAAGCATCTAGAATATGTATCTCATTATTCGTATTTTCCGTATCAGATTTTACAGCACTAAGCTTCGCCATTAATGCTTTATTGATAATCGGTGCAGCTAACTGAGCATGCATATCTTGCACGCTAGCCGTTCCTAAAGCGAAATCAGGCAAAGCGTTAACGGCAGTACTTTGATGTAGTCTAAGACCTTTGGTTGATAGCGTAGCAGCGGCAGACTCTGATGAGTTCGCTACCTTAAAGCCAGTCGTTAGCTCAACGATATCTGCATCAATCTCTGCGCCATCCAATGCATGCTGATAATCTTCTACTGAAGTCACGGCCGAGTTCACTCGTAAAAACATCGGGGCTGGTTGGCGCAAGCCTTGTGTCAGATCGTCATATTGCTCGCTCCAATCTTGCTTAAGCTGATAAGCGAGCCAATTCGGTAGACTATGCTTTTTATCGCATTTCTTACGGAATTTGCTTGGATTCTTGGCGACTTTACGCAAAATAGCATTCACCAAACCAGTCGAATGAGCAGACTCAATTTCTTTGGCTGCTTCAACGGTTTCATGAATTGCAGCATGGTCAGCCACTTCTAAATATAGCAACTGTACTAAGCCGACTTGAATGGTGGTACGCACTTCAACTTCGTCGATAGGGTTGTCTGCTAAGCTATCGAGCAAACGTGCCAGCGCATGCCATTGACGCAATGTCGTGAGCAGTAATGCATGAGCAAAGCCTTTATCGCCATCGTGCAGACTATTCAGTAACGGGTCAAGGACGCTTGAGAGCGACTGACCATTTTGAATAGCCAGTAAGGTACGAATCACACGCACGCGTACGCTGCCATTCATAATAAGATTGCTTGATGGTTTGAGCTTATTGTTTCTAGGCGCAGTACTGTTTTGTCTCATTAAATTTCATTTCCTTGACGTATGATCGATAGCGTCTTGTGCAAGTAGGTTAAATATAAGTAACGTTATTTTGTTTCTGACGTAAATTGATCGCCGTCATTTAATTGGTTGCCATGGCAAACTTGTTCAGCAGTCATCGGCTTACCACCCGCAAACTGTAAATGAGTAATGGCTAAAGTAGTGGCCGACGACTCGGTATCATTATCCTTACCACAAGCGACTAAGATCGCTTTTCGTCCGACACTGATAACCGTTCCAGCAGGTTTATTCGTTTGCTGCGATGTATTTACAGGTAAGCTAGCCAACACTTTGACGCGCTGCCCTGCTAGGAAAGTATAAGCACCCGGCCATGGTGTCAGCCCACGAATTTGGCGTTCAATAGCGGCAGCAGGCTGCGACCAATCAACTTCGCCTTCGGTTTTGACCAGCTTTTCAGCATAGTTGGCTTGACTATCATTTTGAGCAATAGCTTGAGCTTGATAAGCAGCTAAATCTTTTAACACCGTACTAATGGCTGTCGCACCAAGTGCAGCCATCTTATCATGTAGGCTAGCAGCGGTATCATCAGAGGCAATACTTTCGCTAACTTTATAAAGCATGTCACCCGTATCAAGACCTTTGTCCATCTGCATAATGGTAATGCCGGTCTCATCGTCTCCGGCCAAGAGTGCTCGATGGATAGGTGCAGCACCGCGCCAGCGTGGCAACAGTGAAGCGTGAATATTCAAGCAACCATGAGTAGGCGTCTCTAATACACCGATAGGTAGGATCAACCCGTAAGCGGCGACAATCATCACATCTGGTTGGTAGGTGCGCAGAGTTTGCCTAGCAGCTAGCCCTTCTGCACTAGACTTTTTAAAAGTGACTGGTTGCTCGACAGCGATATCATGTGCCAATGCAACTTCTTTTACCGCAGAGGCTGACAGTTTTTGACCACGACCTGCTTTACGATCGGGCTGCGTGTAAACAGCAACTATCTCTATATTCAGCGCTTCTTGCTGATTAATTAACGATTCAAGGCTAATAGCAGCGAATTCAGGTGTACCCGCAAATACTACCCTTAATCGGTTAGTAGTTGGGTTATCATGGTCAGTAAGCGAGTTAGATGTATCAAAGGTAGGAGCAGTTGTAGTCATAATCATGCATTATATAAGGTTTATTTGTTCATTATAGGTGAGTTTACGGCGCAGTGCCATGATTGTAATGACCTCACTTCATGATAACCAATGACATTATTTGCCTTTATAATATCAAGGACATCGAACGTTCTATTTATATCTTTTACAAAACAATTTGGTGTTAATAACCACTCTCTGTAAACAGTAAGCCGTTATTCTGCTATAAATAGAAGGTAGCACTAGAAATGTTAGACAATTCAACTGTCGTATAATTCATCTACTATATGTAGAAACTTAATTTTATTTCACTATATTCTTTCGTGTCGAGATAGGGCCACGCTTTCATGCAACAGTTTCAGTCCTTACAGCGCTTATTGATTTTTTATGCCTTGTCTCTCACGGTTATGTTGCTGCTGTACTATGTCACACTGTTTGATGGGATGAAAAAACATAGTGAACAACATAGCATAGATACTTTTTATTCCCTACAGCACAGTATTATTGAGCATGCAGCGCCTGTAGATAGTGAAATAAAAAAAATCTTAGAACAACCTACTTTTGATCACCTGAGTTATCAGCTGATTTTAATGATGCCTTCTGGGCAGACCTATATTCATCATAATACTCGTCCCAATGAATCTGCTTTTTCTACCGTTGCTTTCCCTACCATCGGTACATCAGCTTCTAGCAGCAGCGACCATAGCTCTTATACCGTCAATAGCAATGAACTAACAGGAATCATTAATCTAAAAAGCGGACATCAGGTTTATATCGTATTACGCCATGAACCTTTTGTTGTCGACTGGATATCTTACCGTTATTGGCTTCCTTTGATGGTTGCCATCGTACTATTCTTCATGGCATTGCTCTATATGCTTAATCGTCGAACCAACTGGGAACAATTACTGGTTTATACCGATAACTTGAGTAGCCGAGCAAAAGAATCTTATACGCCGCCACCGTTTCTACGAAAGAAATCTACTACCGAGTTCATGCTGTTAGGTCATGCGCTAAGTCGCGTCAGCTACCAACTACATAATGACTATCGGCGTATAACAACATTGACTCATCGACTAGAACGCTTGGTTGATCAGGCACCCTTACCGATGTTGATGAGTATACGACATGGTCAAATTAGTTTCTATAATCAGCGTTTTGAGCAAGTATTCACTCCTCCTACACAGAGAGAGCAGAGCTATGAGCTGACCGATTTCGTTGAAGGGAAAGATGAGGCCACTCAAATACTGTTAAAAACCATCTCAAGTTTACGCGTTACTCGCACGCTTATAGTATATGGCTTGGAAAACAAACAAGCCTACCAACTACACGTAACACCATGGTTCGGCGAACATGGGCAAGTTCACGGTTTTACTGTGATTTTTAATAATGTCGATGAGATTTTCCATCAATCTGAACAACTACAGCTGCACAACCAACAACTGCAATTACAAATTGATGAATCAAACGAAGCCCAAGCATTTATAGGTCGTAAGTTAAGGTTACCACTAGAGAAGATAATTGATTCGTTGGAACCCATCGACCCTTCAACATTGACAGCTCAAGGCAAAAAAACTCTAAATACATTAATTACAACCAGTCAAAGCATGTTGACTGTGCTCAATGAGACGCTAGCAACAGAGGAAGTTGAAGTCCGAAAAACACGTCTAAGTATAGAAACGGTTGATATTTATAAGGTTAGTAAAGAGGTTAGCAATTTAGTCACACAAGAAATAAGACAACAAGGGTTAGAATTGATCTATTTCTTTGCGCCGGACTGTCCTCGTTACATCGAAACTGATTACATTCGACTGCACCATATCCTATTAAATCTGTTGAAAAACGCTATTAGTTTTACAACATCAGGCTATGTCGCGCTCACTGTTGATCGTGTACCTGAAGATAAAGTAACGCGAATAATTAATCAGCCTTTAACTCCTAATAATGACACGACAATGCCTGCGCAGACATCTTATTGGATTCGGTTTAGCGTAAAAGACACTGGGGCAACTATTACGCCTGAGAGAAAAAATCAATTAGTCAATATCTTGAATCAAAGCAATCATGACTTAGTTGAAGACAGTAATATTGGCTTGAGTGATGCCAATAGCTTTGCTCAGTTACTCGGCGGTTTTATCGAACTAAGTAATACGGTGGATAAAGAGACGATATTTAGCCTCTACCTTCCTTATCCTCAGACCACTTATCAATCGGTATATCATCGTTGTTCGCAGCTGCCCCATATTCACCTTATCGCTGTCATCAATCAGCCTCTAGTTGCTGAACATTTACAACGTTTGTGCGAGTACTTAACAATATCCGTGACTATCTACAGCACTTTAGATAGAGCCACTGTACAGCAGCTAAAAAATAAATTAAAACAAGATGAGCAAACTGTCATTCCTGTCTTGTTA
The DNA here is from genome assembly GCF_038155145.1 of Psychrobacter proteolyticus. GTDB lineage: Bacteria > Pseudomonadota > Gammaproteobacteria > Pseudomonadales > Moraxellaceae > Psychrobacter > Psychrobacter proteolyticus_B. The sequence goes on along the minus strand of NZ_JBAKAY010000005.1, from coordinate 237,858 downwards.
TTAGATTATGAATACAGCGAATCCATCACCTTATCAGCTCATGCGAGCAACAAGTATAGCGAGCAATTAGAAGTGTTAAACGACCTAGTCGCTACGCCTTCACTACCGAAGATATTACTTAGCATGAAACTTGAAAGGCATATCCCTTCTACTTTACTAGGCCAATATGATGGATTTTTGACCAAACCCTTGGACGCAAGTTTATTACTTTCTGAACTGCTACGTTTAACCTTGTTTGCAAGGAAAACGCTAAACATACTGGTCAAACATCAATACGACAGTAGTCTATCTTTTGTAGAAGATATACCTAAGAAAGAAATCTTGTCTCCACTGATTTTGGTCGTAGAAGACAGTCCTACTAACCAAAAGATAGCCTGTAAGATGTTAAGTAAACTTGGTTATCGTAGTATTGTCGCAGAAGATGGACAGCAAGCACTTGAGAAACTCAAAAGCCAACGTGAAGAGATTTCTTTGATTTTGATGGACTGCCGAATGCCCGTTATGGATGGCTTACAAGCCACACAAGTGATTCGCTCGCAAGGTGATAAAATACCGATTGTGGCGCTAACTGCGAATAATACAGAAGAAGATCGCGAGGCTTGTATGCAAGTTGGTATGGACGAGTTTTTATCCAAACCTATTAGCAAAAAAGACTTAGAATCCGTTTTGCAGAGTTTTATACAATAAATCTCTAGTGCAAATAAAAAATACCCTATCGATATCACTTAATCAAAATAATATCGATAGGGTCAAAAACTTGGTACGAGGATGATATTTCGGTAAGCTTAATTGTTATTTCATAAACCCATTATTGGCCAAAAATGCTTCTGTGATTTGGCTTTGCGGGTTTGAAGCATTCATACCGCCAGATTGAGATTTATTTAATAGACGCTCTAGATAACGGGCAACGATATCTACTTCAATATTCACTTTGTTGCCTACTAACCAATGCTTAGCGATATTCGTCACTTGAGCAGTATGCGGAATGATATTTAGAGAAACAATATTGTCACGTACTAAATTGGTCGTCAGACTAATACCATCTACTGTGATAGAACCTTTGGTCGCTGTATAGTGCGCTAGCTCTTGCGGTATCTCAATCTCAATATAGATAGAACGAGCATCTTGTTGTAATTTACTAACGACCCCTACTCCATCTACATGACCAGCGACGATATGACCACCAAAACGAGTCGTCGGTAGCATAGCCTTTTCTAGATTGACGGTATGACCTGCTTTTAACCCTTCTAATGCTGTTCTAGCAATAGTTTCACGTGAGACATCAACAGAGTAGTAATTACTTCCGAGCTCCACCACAGTTAAACAAATACCATTTGATGCAATAGAATCGCCTAGCTTCACGTCACTGAAATCTAAGTCATCAGACTCTACTGTCAAACGTATATCACCGCCTGTGGCCTGCATAGATTTAACTTTTCCAACGCTTTCTATAATTCCAGTAAACATATTATCCTCATCTCATTACAGTATTGCCGTTATAGGCGATATGTTTTAGTTTATCAAATCAGCTATCAATTCTTTATCACAATTTGCTCAAATAGCTGACAGTGAAGCATCAATAGATTTGACCTTTAATAGGATAGATTGTGGATAAGTAAAGATAAATCAATAGAGATATAGCTAGAAGTCGCTATAAATACATAGTTATCCACAATCAATAAAAATTTCACATGAAACCTATTTATTTATGGATAAACTGTTAAGGTGTTGATTTATATAAATATTTATTAAAATAATCGAAATATAAACATCTTTTGTGTTTCATGTGAAACAAAGTTATGCACAGTTCCATGTGAAACACGTAAGTTAATAATTGATTTATCCATATTCTAAGCTTTTTTTTATAATTTGTGGACAATATGCTTATACAAAGAATATTTATAAAGGTAATAAGGTTAATTTGAGATCTGGGCCAAGCTGCTGATAATCTTCTATATCAAACCGTACCTGCTGAGCAAGGGACATAGGATTGAAATCAACCATTGGACGAGCGTCATCACCAAGTAAGCAAGGTGCTTGATATACGATTAACTCATCTACCAACTGTTGACTCAAAAAACTACCTGCAACGCTAGCACCTGCCTCCACCAACACGTCATAGCACTGGTGCTCACTAACCAGTTTCGCCAACAACGCCGACAAATCATCTTTATGCCAATAGATAGTATCTGGATGCCGGCACAGCTGATAATCAGACTGTAGACTGTGCTTTAAACGCTGACGCCTATCAAGTATGACTATTTTAGGATTAGGTATTTTCTCAGGTGGCACTTCCAATTGTCTTGAGCGCACATTGAGCTGCGGGTTATCAGTTATTACGGTTTCACTACCTGTAATAATCGCACCACTTTGTGCTCGTAGTTTTTGTACATCTTCGCGGGCAGCTGTCGAGGTAATCCACTTTGATTCACCAGATGCCATCGCTGTACGGCCATCTAAACTGGTCGCTATTTTCAATCGTACATAGGGCATTTTAGTGCGCATGGCTTTTAGAAACCCACGGTTTAGCGCCTCTGCCTGCTCTGTCAGGACACCGACTGTTACCTCAATGCCAGCTTGTTCTAATAGTTTCACACCGCGACCTGCGACCTGCGGATTTGGATCCAGACCTGCGATTACAACGCGCTTTACCTTAGCAGCAACCAGCGCCAACGCACATGGCGGCGTACGTCCCGTATGACTACATGGCTCTAATGTAACGTAAGCAGTTGCCCCTGCTACCTGTGTAACAGCCTCTTTCAGCGCAAACACTTCTGCATGTGGTTCGCCAGCTTTAGGGTGAAACCCTTGACCAACAATCTGCTCTGCCTGAACAATAACGCAGCCTACTGCAGGATTCGGTCTAGTAGTATACAAACCGCGCTTCGCTTGTTCGATAGCAAGCATCATAAAGTAGCGGTCTTGAGCATCTTGAGCATGGCTTTGAATAGACATAAGGCTAGGCTTAATAAATGATTGAGAGTTCTATATAAGAAAATAAGCTTTGAAAACTGATTGATAACTAGGAATCACTTATCAACTAGGGCTTACTTAAAAGCTTACTTCGCTTACTTTTCATTTGGACGAATATTGGCAATTTCTTGATGAAATGCATCGATATCTTGAAAGTCGCGATACACGCTAGCAAAGCGTACATAGGCGACATCATCCAAAGTTTTGAGTTCACTCATGATGATTTCACCCAAGACTTTACTACTGATTTCTCGCTCACCCATCTGCCTAACACGCTTTTCAATACGACTAATCATCGCCTCTTGTTCATCGATAGTGATAGGACGCTTTTGTAAGGGTAGTAAAATAGAACGGCGCAGCTTTTCATTATCGTAAGGTTCAATCTTGTTGCTTGATTTGATAATCCTTGGCATGACAACTTCTACCATCTCAAAAGTCGTGAAACGTTCTTGGCAGCTGTTACACGAACGGCGTCGACGCACTTGTGCCCCTTCCGCAGCAAGACGTGAGTCAATAACCTTGGTCTCTGACGCATTACAGTACGGACAGTGCATAGCATTTCCTTATTTTACGATTGAGAATAAGAGCAGTGTTTTTAAGATAGCTAATTTATTAAATAATAAAGAACACCGTTTATCAGTTATTTACCAATACAAAAGCTGCCGAATATCTTACCCAATAAGTCATCAGCACTAAACTCACCCGTAATTTCACCCAAACTCTGCTGCGCCTGACGTAAACTATCAGCAACCAATTCACCTGCTTCGAACACGGTTAATTGCTCATGCGCCTCTGCTAAGAAATTAGCAGTTCGTCTAAGCGCGTCGAGATGTCTGGTACGAGCGATTAAGCTATTCTCTGGTGGATGAAAGCCTACTTTCTCACATAGTGCTTCAACCAAATTATCGATACCAATACCTGTTTCACATGAAACATTAACTTGCTGATAGCCTCTGTTCTTGATTTCAGCTTGGGTCATAGCAGCACTTTCTTCTCTATCATTATCGCTCAATAAATCGCTCTTATTAGCAATAATTAGTAAGCGTTTAGCTTCCGGCAATTCACCAAATAACTGTTCAGCAAGCTGCAAAGGTGTGCTTTCCTCTTCAACATCGCGAGTTACATCATAGACCATCAGTAGCATATCAGCTTGAGTGATAGCAGTACGGGCACGCTCAATTCCGATACGCTCCACAGTGTCTTCTGTCTCGCGTAGGCCTGCCGTATCGGTCAGATGTAGTGTCAAACCATTGAGCACAACTGTCTCTTGCAGCGTATCACGTGTAGTACCAGCGACATCAGTCACGATAGCACGCTCTTGCCCTGCAAGGCGGTTGAGCAAGCTAGATTTACCTGCGTTTGGCCTACCTGCTAGCACAACATGGATACCATCGCGCAAAAGCTGACCTTGCTTTGCCGTTGCTAAAACTTGTTGTATCTTATCTTGCGTCTGCTCAAGCTTGCTTTGTATGACACCATCAGACAAAAAATCGACGTCTTCTTCGTCAGGGAAATCAATCGCTGCTTCAACATGTAAACGAAGATGAATGAGTTGTTCTAATAACTGGTTAATCTTCTGTGAAAACTCACCACTTAAAGAACGAATCGCACTACTGGCCGCGGCAGCACTGGTTGCATCAATCGCATCAGCGATCGCTTCTGCCTGCACCAAGTCCAACTTATCATTATCAAAGGCACGGTAAGAGAACTCTCCTGCACTCGCTTGCTTGGCACCTAGCTCAAAAACTCGTGCAAGCAACTGGTTTTGCAAAATAACACCACCATGCCCTTGTAGCTCAATAACGTCCTCACCTGTGAATGAATGCGGACCTTTGAAAAACAAGACCAATCCCTCATCAATGACAGTGCCATCAGCCTGATAAAAACGACAAAAGCTGGCCATTCGCGGCGTAAAAGCAGACTTACCTGTTAGAGCACATGCCATATCGTAAGCACGGCTGCCTGATAGACGTATGACACCCACACCCCCTCGCCCGAGCGGCGTTGCAATCGCAGCAATTGTGGCCAATCCAGATGTATTAGACTTTTCAGAAGAATTAGGTACGGCTAATGCTGTCTCTAAGGAATCCACAATGACTCTCAATGTTTAAAAGCTCCATTATAGACGTCTGGACTCATACTGACAAAGCAAACTTTGAAAGGTAGATGTATCAGATATATTTCCGTTTTAATACTTATAAACTGTGGATAATGTTGATAAGCTGTGGATAACATTTACCACTTATCCACCACCTATAAAAAAAACCACCGCTTGCGCGATGGTTTTTGGTGTTTCTGACAAAGAACTAATTAATCGACCACTTTTACCGTACGACGCTTTTGCTCTTCATCAACTTTTTTATTGACGATATATTGCTGAGTCATACTAAACAAGTTATTGACTGTCCAATATAGAACCAAACCTGCTGGGAAGAATAGCATGAATGCAGTAAAGATAATCGGCAAGAACTTCATGACTTTTGCTTGCATCGGATCTGCTGGCTGCGGGTTCAACTGCTGCTGTACAAACATCGACGCACCCATTAACAACGGCAAGATAAACCATGGATCCATCGCTGACAAATCTTGAATCCACAAAATCCATGGTGCATGACGCAGCTCAACACTCTCTACCAACACCCAATATAAAGCTAAGAAAATAGGCATCTGCATCAAGATCGGTAGACAACCCGCCATCGGATTGACTTTTTCTTCTTTGTATATCGCCATCATCTCTTGCGACATTTTCATACGATCATCGCCATGCTCTTCTTTAAGCACTTTGAGTCTCGGCGCAATGGCACGCATTTTAGCCATCGAGTAATAGCTCTTATTAGAGAACCACATCAAGGCAATTTTTACTAAGATAGTCAGTAAAATAATTGACCAACCCCAGTTACCAACAACCTTATGCACACCTTCCAAGATAGCAAACAAGACCTTTGATATTGGCCATAGCAGACCATAATCAACTGTTTTGTTAAGGCCTACCGCAACGTCTTTTAGCTCAGACTGAACTTTTGGACCTGCATACAGCGTTGCATTTAAAGTAACTTGTTTGTTTGGTGCTACGTTCACTGGTTGGCTATTAAAACCAATAAAGTAATCACTACCTGTTTCACGAGTGAAGAATTTGCCAGTGAAGTTTTCAGGTGTCCAAGCAGATACAAAGTAATGTTGTACGATACCAACCCAGCCTTTATCGCTAGTCGTCGTCAACTCACCATCACTAAAGTCACCAAATTTCAGCTTATTATAAGGATCATCCGGTGTACCCCAAGCGCCGCCTAGATAAGTCGCCATGCTCAGCGCGCCTTTATCAGACATACCAGGATCTTTACTATCATCACGCTTTAATTGCGCAAACATCTGACCTTGCCAAGCATTGGTAGACGCGTTTTGGATCTGATAGCTAATATCGATTGGATATTTGTTTTCAGTGAAAGTGAAAGTCTTGGTAATCGTCATGCCGTCTTTCTTATAAGTAAGCGGCACTGACAACGTTTGCTGTCCATCTTCCATCACATAGTTGTTAGCAGTATGGCTATAAGTCGCTCTACCTTCTGCTGTATCGATACCGTTCTGACCAATAAGTCCAGATTGAGCCACATACACACGGTTACTATTGTTTTCTAACAATACGAAAGGCTTATCGCTATCGAGCGTTGCGTCATACTGCTTGAGCGCAGCATAAACAATATCACCACCTTCTGGATTGATTTTTATATCATAGCGATCAGTTGTTACCGTGATTAGACCAGCGTTTTTCGCAGGAGTCGCTGTCACAGCACTATTATCCACAGGTAATGTCTGTACCGGGATATCACCTGCTGCACCAGTAGTAGAAGGAATGTCAGCACCTACCGAACTCGTAGTTTCTGGCACCGCATCTACAGCTGGAGCATCGGCATAATCATCTCGCCATGCCAAAATCAGCAGATAAGCGGTAATTAGCATCGCAATGATGATCATCACCCGAAATATCTTTTGCATAAACCTTTCCTAGATTAAAAAATTAGGGAATGAAAAATTAGGGCATGTGTCATGACTGTACTACACAGCTGTCCTGTCACATTGCAACTGCATTAGTAGTCATTTACATAAAATGTGCATCATTTTACTAAAAATCTGTCTCAAATGATACCAAGAGTGTGGATAACTTGTGGGTAACTCAACAGAGTATCTATCTGAGACTAGAGAAAGCTACCTTATGTTGATTTCATAAAATAATTGAGCTGTGAAACATAGCTAGTATTGTCTCGATAGACACCCAAACCTTGGGTATCAGTATTTGGTACATCAGTAAAAGATATATATTGATAGCTATAAGAAGCTAATGGTAATGGTACAAAGTCTATACCGTGCCCACCTAAAGGGTGACACCTGCCAAGACGTTTTAACAGCAACCAACTACCCTTATGAGCGCCATGCCATGTTAAAGCTTGTTTACCATAATTAGAGCATGTCGGATAATAGCGACAACGAGCAGGTATTATAGGACTAATTATTTTTTGATATAAAGTAATTAAATTAAAAAATACTTTATAAATAATTTTATTTAAAAATATTCTTCCAAATAAATAATTCATTTTATTTTTTTTCTATTTTTTTAAATATGTTTATTATTTGATTTTTTAATTCTTTATTATCTATATCTTTAACAGGTTTTTTAACAATAAAAACAATATCCTTATTTTCCATCTTAAAAGCTTTGGTACGGAACTCTTCACGCACATATCTTTTGATTAGATTACGAGCGACAGCAGTAGGTACTTTACGCTTGGTAATAGCCATACCGACTCGCGGCTGTGCATGCTCGTTGGCGCGTACAAAAGCCATTAAATGACTCTGATGAATCTTGCGCTCAGGTGCGTCAAATACCTCACGAAAGGCTGCAGGAGTAAGCAGGCGTTGCTGTTTAGTGAAACTAGCTGCAGGTGTATCTGATAGAGTATTGGACATAGTACAACCTAGTAGAATAACGATAGGAGAAATAATAACAAATTATAGAGACAAAAAAAGCGCCGATGCGGGCGCTTTTAATATATGGCTAAGTGTCAGTTGTGATGATTGACTATCGCAATCTATAAACAATAGGAACACAACAAGCACTATTAGCCATGCTTATCGCAATCTACTGATTATACAGTAAGGCGATGACGTCCTTTAGCGCGGCGACGAGCTAAGACCTGACGGCCTTTTTTAGTTGCCATACGAGCACGGAAACCGTGAGTACGTTTACGCTTGATCACGCTTGGTTGGAATGTACGTTTCATAACTCACCTATCAAAATAATGGACTAAATTCGTAATAACGGAGGATTATACCATTCAGTATAGTTTTGGTCAATAAACTAATTTGCTTTGTCCCTAAATAGGAAATACCTCATACAAATCTAGTAAAGATATTTCCTTAAAACCTATTTCTAGTTAACCAAATTTTATAGTTATATATTCTATAATTTACAAAGTTATCCACAGGTTGGCTCAAACACTATAATAATAATTAATTAATATAAATATAGTATTGTTGTTATTGGGACCATGATTATCTGTGGTTAAGTCTATTTTCCTTTTTATTATCAATTTACTAGGCTATGGGTAAGCCTGTGGATAAACTGTGGGTTAAATATGGATAACTAGGTTATGAAAGTTATGCACAAAACTGTCCACAGTCTTATCCACAAAAAACAAGGTTTTATCCACAGGGTATCTGTGTTAAATTAGGCGCTACTTAATATACACCTTCGTATAGGATATCAGTACGAACGCTTTGGTTAGTTGTTACGTGTAATATCGAGGCTTAGGTAGCAATTTATATTGCTAAAAAATAACTATTATTTCAGATTACAAGGTCAGTACTTTTCATGATAGACACAGCAAATATTTGGGATAAATGTCTAAACGATTTGCGTTATAACGTCAAAGACAACGTGTTTACTATGTGGCTGAGACCTCTGTCAGCTCATCAAGAAGCACAAACTTTGATTATTCTTGCTCCCAATGATTATTTTGTGACGTATATCAAGAAGAATCATCTTCAAGATATTCAGCAGTTGGTGACCAAACACAGTCAAGGTAGTATTGAAGAGGTCGTCGTACGTGTTGATAATGCTGGCCGCAATGCAGAAGATAACAGTCAATCAGGTTCTTTGTTTGTAGAAGACAACGTCTCCCCTACCCCATCCGAACATAAATTTGAATCTATTCATCATAACAACGCAAAAGCAGATATCGACGCGAACATGCGTCATAATGAGCCAGTTGAGTCTGCTGATACAAAATCATTAAGCTATCTGAACCCCGACTTTACTTTTGAAACCTTTGTTACAGGTAAGTCCAATAACTTGGCTTACAAGGCTTGTTATGAGCTTGGTAAGCGCCAATCAAAAAATCGTCACAATCCTTTATTTATATACGGTCCTTCTGGATTGGGAAAAACGCATTTAATGCATTCTGTAGCTCATCGCTATTTAAAAAATAATCAAAGTTTTTATTATTTCACTTCAGAAAAATTTATAAATCAATTAGTTTATTCATTAAGAAATAATAAAATAGAAGATTTTAAGAAGAAAATAAAAAAAGTAGATTTATTGATTGTAGATGATATTCACGTATTGGCAGGAAAGACTAAAAGTAGTAATGAGTTTCTAACATTATTTGCAGATTTTACTAGTGGTGATAAACAACTTATTTTAGCCTCTGATCGACATCCCTCCCAAATGACGGAATTTGATGAACGATTTAGATCGCGGTTTTCTTGGGGGTTGACAGTCGCTGTTGATCCTCCTGAGATTGATACTCGAGTACAAATTCTGCAGAAAAAAGCAGCCTCCTACGGTATGGTATTACCAAAGGAATGTGCGCTATTCATTGCGCAAAATGTGGTGTCTAATGTCAGACGTTTAGAAGGTGCCTTAAATCAAGTGTTTGCCAATGCTAACTTAACAGGGGCACAGATTACTCTTGAAATGGTGCAATATGCGCTAAAAGACATCGTCGCGATGCGTGTGCAAGCAGTAAATATGGATAACATTCGTAAGATAGTTGCTGAGTACTATGATGTCACGGTCAAAGATATTATGGGGCGTAAACGTACGCGTAGTATTGCAAGACCACGTCAAATAGCGATGGCTTTGTCGCGTGAATTAACAGGCGATAGCTTTCCTGAAATTGGTCAGTCGTTCGGTGGACGCGACCATACGACGGTGATGCACGCTTGCGATAAAGTAAATGAGTTAAGAGCAGCAGATCCTGCATTTGATAAGGATTATAAAACCCTAGCTCTGATGTTACAGGCAGGATAAAAGCGTTAGATATCGTTGTATTCTAGTAGATACAGATGGTTTATAATATCGAAAATATAGGTGAACAGATGCTCTGTAGATTATCGTCAGCAGACAAGGTATTATTGAGTCATTACGACAAATTTTTATAAAAGAATCATTCAAATAAGAGTAACTAAGCATGCAATTATCGATCAATCGAGAATCGTTACTAAAAGCTATCAACTTGATCGCCAAAGCCGCTGATAAACGCCACAATATGGTCATATTGGGTAATATCAAGCTACAGCTATCAGAATCTGAGCTTATCTTAACAGCGTCAGATTTAGAGGTAGAGCTGACATCGACATTGAAATTGTCTGCTGGTGCTTGTGTAGAAGCAGGTACAACGACACTTCCTGCAACCAAGCTAAAAGATATTTGTAAATCGCTACCTGCACAGGCGCAAGTTAATCTAGCAACTCAAGCAAATGAGCGTTGCTTGTTAACTAGTGGTAAGAGTCGTTTTACATTAGGAACATTGCCAAGCGAAGACTATCCGAGCTTGGGTAACCCTGAAAATATCACACCTCTGACTATTAGCCGTAATCGTCTGACAGATTTGATTCACAAAACACAGTTTGCAATGGCGATTCAAGATGTACGCTACTACTTAACAGGTATGTTATTTGACGTTTCACAGCAGCAACTGACAACGGTAGCAACAGATGGTCATAGATTGGCATTAGCCCGTAGTGTGATCAATGTAAGTGCAGATCTCAATATGCAGGCTATCTTGCCGCGTAAGGCAGTGATTGAGCTTGAGCGTTTAGCTTCTGAGCTTGGTAAAATGTTGGGTGATCAGGACAACGCAGTTACCCTAAGTTTTGGCCGAGAGTTTTTACAAGTAAGCTTACCATTTGGTGATGTAGATAGTGCAGGGCAGGTCAGCCAAGATCTAATGGTAACATTTACCGCACGTTTGATTGATGGCAAGTTCCCTGATTATCGCCGTGTAATGCCGAGTAATACTGATAAATTGGCTTTATTCAGTCAGGAAAAAATGACGGACGTATTACGCCGCGTTGCCATTTTGAGTAATGAAAAATCTCGTGGTGTGGTCTTTAATTTTGCTAGCGATGGTATGGTCGAAGTACGTGCTAATAATGCTGAGCAGGATGAAGCAGTTGAAATAATACAAGCTAAGTATCAAGGCGAGCCGATGGAGCTGTCATTTAACGCTGCTTATCTGCAAGATGTATTAAGCGTTATCCAAGGCGATTTACAAATGCATATGAGCCAATCGAATGCCTCTGTATTGGTCAATCAACTAAATGATGAGTTCCATCAGTATGTCATTATGCCAATGCGTATATAATGCGTTTTTCTTTAGAAACAAACAAAATTGAATAGAAATAGTACGTTTCAAAGAGCTTTATTTTCAGTACTATATATTGATTTTTAATAAACTTTTGCCTGCTAAATAAGCAGGCTTTAATGGGCGGCTATCGATACTATGATTGAACGTCTACAAATATCCTATCTTAGAAACCTTACTCAAATTAGTCTAGAGCCTGCTGCTTGCAACATTATTATCGGTGCAAATGGTAGTGGTAAAACCTCGTTGCTCGAAGCTATATTCTTGTTATCAAGAGGTAAGAGCTTTCGCCATCACCAGCCAAAACGTTATATCCAACATCATCAAAATAACACGACCGTCCATGCTAATCTAAATGATGGTCGTACTTTAGCTATTCAAAAGAAAGCAGATGCGACGACTATCTTACGCCTCAATCAAACCACTGTTTACAACCAAAGTATCTTGACAGAACAGCTACCTACGTTACTGATAGATCCATCGACAATGGATATGTTAGAGCAGGGAAGTGCGAGTCGTCGTCAGCTGTTAGATTGGCTAGTGTTTCACATGAAACAAGGGTTTCATCCACAATGGATGGCTTATCAACGCCTACTGAAACAGCGCAATAGTTTGCTAAAGAGCGCTCGTCATTTAACACAAGTACAGCTTTCTGAGCTGAAATCATGGGATAAAGGGTTGAGTAACCATGCTGCTTTGATTCATCATTATCGCGAGCAAGTATTTACTGAATGGCAGCCTTATTTTGCCAAGAGTATCGTACAGCTATTGCCTTCTTACGCTGAGCAACTGAGCCTGAGCTATAACGCTGGTTATGACACCAGTGTCGCGCTAGATGTGCAGCTTAATGAGCGGTTAGAGCAGGATTTGCAATTTGGATATACTCGTATAGGCAATCATCGTGCTGATATTCATGTGCATTGGCGTTCTAATGAGTCTGTAAACGATCAAACGACAGATGCGAGAACAGCAGCTTCAGCAAATAGTATCCAAACCAAATTACCGACTTTAAAAGAGCAGGCAGCAAATGTATTGTCTCGCGGTGAAAAGAAACTGCTCATTACTGCACTGCGCCTATCGCAGCTACCACTGTTGCTAAACGATGAAGAGCGCAGTGACTCACTCAATGATGATTTATCATCGAGAGCGACACCTGTTGTGCTTCTAGATGATATCACTGCAGAATTGGATGATAGAGCTATAGAAATACTGCTATCGACCCTAGCTAAACTCCCTTGCCAAGTATTTATGACAAGTCTAACAGACGATATTTTACCTTTAGTTAATAAACTTTGGTCACAGCCGAATACGTTTCACGTGAAACAAGGTAAAATCTCATTTACTAACTAATATTTCATTCTTCTGTTTATACTTTTGACGATAACCCATCTACTTTAACTTCTCATTACTCAGTACACTAGCCACTACTATTTGTCCTAACCGTTACTATGTTAAGACGACCTTTCACAGACTGTAAAACTCTCAGTAAACAGTGACTTAGAAGCAAAAAAATGTTAAAATAACCCTTTATTTTTGTCCTGTTCTCAGCAATTTATTTGATAGCATCATAGAAAAGATTTCTATTTTTCAATTATCTATAAGTATTTGATAGTTATGTATTTTATTTATTTCAATAGTTTTAACAACGGTTAGAAAAACAAAGACTATTACTAATAAATAATTTACTAATTTTATCTCTGTGCAGCCTTTTTTGAGGCTAACGGTGGTTAGTGGTTTAGCTGCTCACATGCACTTTAGATTATGAATAATAGACGTTAATTTTAAGATGCCATTATGAAGCGGACTTTTTATAAGTGCGCTGGTCATAAATGGCTGATTATGGCTAGATTAAGGAATGTACATGAGTGATTCATTACCTATTGACCACGAGCAATTGATAGACGACAGTACTACTGAAGCCGCTGTACCTACTGTAGTTTCAGAAGTATTGCCTTCTGATTATAGTTCTAAAGATATTCGCGTATTGCGTGGGTTAGAGGCCGTACGTGTGCGTCCTGGTATGTATATCGGTGATACCGATGATGGCACAGGCTTGCATCATATGGTCTTTGAGGTAGTGGATAACTCTATCGATGAGGCGCTTGCTGGTCACTGTGATCAGATTGATATCGTTATTCACGAAGATGAATCTGTCAGTGTGATGGATAACGGACGCGGTGTGCCTGTTGATATCCATCCAGAAGAGGGTGTATCAGCGGCTCAGGTTATTATGACTGTCCTGCATGCGGGCGGTAAGTTCGATGATAATAGCTATAAAGTGTCAGGTGGCTTGCACGGTGTAGGTGTATCAGTCGTTAACGCTCTGTCTCAAAAGCTTGAGATGAATATCTGGCGTGAAGGCTATCATTATCATCAGACTTATACTGATGGCGTACCTGATAGCGATATCCAACAGATGGAAGCAACCGATCAGACGGGTACACAAATCCGTTTTTATCCTAGCAGTGATGTGTTCACCGGTACGATCTTTGAGTACGATATCTTAGCAAAACGCTTACGTGAGCTATCATTTTTGAACTCTGGTGTGCGTATTGTTTTGACTGATGAGCGTATTGATAAACGTCATGAGTTTGAGCATAAAGGTGGCTTGCTAGAGTTTGTTAGCTATATCAATGCTGGTAAAGACGGTATCAACGAAGTATTCCATTTTACCAGTCAGCAAGATGACGGTATCAGCGTAGAAGTCGCGCTACAGTGGACAGATACATATAACGAAAAAGTATTGTGCTTCACTAACAATATCCCGCAAAAAGATGGTGGTACTCACTTATCTGGTTTCCGCTCAGCATTGACGCGATGCTTGAACAGTTATATGGATCGTGAAAACTTATTTAAAAAAGAGAAAGTAGCCGCAACGGGTGATGATGCTCGTGAAGGGTTGACTGCAATTGTCTCTGTAAAAGTACCAGATCCAAAATTCTCAAGTCAGACCAAAGATAAGCTAGTATCAAGCGAAGTGAAATCTGCTGTTGAATCAGCCATGCATGATAAGTTTAATGACTACCTGCTTGAGAATCCAAGTGCTGGTAAAGCCATTGCTAATAAGATTATCGATGCAGCGCGTGCACGTGATGCGGCTCGTAAAGCACGTGAAATGACACGTCGCAAGACCACTTTGGATATTGCAGGTCTACCTGGTAAATTGGCTGATTGCCAAGAAAAAGATCCAGTATTATCTGAACTATACATTGTGGAGGGTGACTCTGCAGGTGGCTCAGCTAAACAGGGTCGTAGCCGTAAAACGCAAGCAATCTTGCCACTAAAAGGTAAGATTTTAAACGTCGAGCGTGCTCGTTTTGATAAGATGCTATCATCTGCTGAAGTGGGTAACCTGATTACTGCATTAGGTTGTGGTATCGGTCCTGATGAGTATAATCCTGACAAAGTACGCTACCATAAAATCATCATCATGACCGATGCCGACGTTGATGGATCACATATTCGTACCTTGTTATTGACGTTCTTCTTCCGTCAAACACCTGAATTGATCGAGCGTGGTTATGTATATATTGCTCAGCCGCCGCTATACAAAGTGAAAAAAGGTCGTCAAGAGTTATACCTAAAAGATGACGAAGCGCTTAAAGCTTATCTATTGTCTTCAACCATTGACAATACTAAGCTGCATATCAGTGCCGATGCGCCAGCGATTACTGGTCAAGCGCTTGAGACACTGCTCAATGACTATAACCAAACGCAGTTGATCAAGGCGCGTCTGCAGATTCGTTTCCCAGCAGTGATTTTGGATGCATTGACGCATACGCCGAAACTTAGCACTGATATGACTTATGATGAGTCTGCTATGCAAGATTGGAAAGTAGCGATGCAGACTAAGCTGGATCACTTCGGTAGCGATCTAAACCCTGAGATTGAACTGGTCAATATCCATGCGCCGCAGCCAAAAAATATGGATGCAGCCGCAGCGGATCTATTGGGTATGACGCCAGTAGTAGGGACTGAGGAAGGCGAAGCGTCAGATAGTGAGGCTTTATCTACCAAAGCACAGTGGCTGCCACGCGTCACGGTATATGTGCATCAACTGGCACACCATTATCTGTTAGATGCTAGCTTTATCAACTCTGGTGAGTATGGCAAGTTGTTACGTCTATCAAGCGAGTGGAATACGTTGCTTGAGAGCGACGCCTTTATTCGCCGTGAAGCAAGTGCGGGCACAACGAAAGATATCCCAGTACGTGACTTTGATTACCTATGGCAACAAATGATGCTGGATGCGCGTCGTGGTCTAGCTATCCAGCGTTACAAAGGGCTAGGTGAGATGAACGCCGACCAGCTGTGGGATACAACGATGGATCCTGAAAACCGTCGTATGCTACGCGTTACGATTGAAGATGCTATCGCTGCTGACCATATGTTTACTTGCTTGATGGGTGATCATGTTGAACCGCGTCGTATCTTTATTGAAGAGAATGCGCTAACAGTATCGAACTTAGATATCTAAATTTAAAATTGGTTACTGACAATTTATAAAAATACCGCTTTGATATTCAAGGCGGTATTTTTGTTTCACGTGAAACTCATTTTTTAACGTTGCTATTATTTAATAATTATAATTTGTGGGAATCAAATGGTTGAAGTAATTTTACTCGCTATTGCTTTAGCGATGGATGCGTTTGCAGTGTCGATAGGGTTGGGTGCTAAGGCTCAAAAATATAGTCATCAATATGTACTGCGCTTGGCTATCTATACTGCGCTTTACTTTGGTATTGCTCAAGGGGTAATGCCTCTTATTGGTTACTTATTGGGTGCGGCAATGTTGGGTTGGTTGGCCGCTGCTGCACCATGGATTGGCGGTACTATATTGATTGCTCTAGGTGGGAAAATGCTTTACGAAGTGTTTACTGCTGATGAGTCAGATGATGACAGTGATGATCTGGACGTCAATGATGATGCTATTAATACTGGTAGTGACACAGTAACAGCCACGAGTAAGCATGGACATATTAATCACCGCACTATGTTTACGTTAGCGGTTGCAACCAGTATTGATGCAATGGCAGCAGGGTTTACGCTGAATTTATTGGCACTGAACGCGTGGTTAGCTTGCCTTATTATCGCTGCAGTAACCGCTATATTTGGCTGGCTCGGGGTCTATTTAGGACGTCGCTCAGGCACATGGCTAGAGGATAAAGCTGAAGCATTGGGCGGTATCGTGCTTATTGCAATTGGTCTAAAAGTAATGTTTTTTTAGCTAATATATTTAGATTTTTACTGAATATTTATGTAAAAGCACCGCTTTGTATATCAAAGCGGTGCTTTTTTGTTTCACGTGAAACTCGAATTAGTAGTTCTGCTTAGTGATTACTCTTCGTCAGTGTCAAAACGCCAAGCTAGTACGCGAGTGCTTTTTTGACCTTGGCTCATCTCGATGATACGCATTTGAGCGACGTTTAGCTGCTTTAATAATAATTGCAATGGCTTAACGTTTTCAGATTTTGATACTAAGGTTGTGAACCAACCCACATGTTCTGCAAAGCTCTGACTTTCTTTTGCCATCTTGGTCAAGAAGGCAATCTCGCCACCTTCACTCCATAGCTCTTTATGCTGACCGCCGAAGTTTAAGTTTTGTGCAGCGTTGCCTGATTTGGTTGAACTACGGCTGATTTGCTCGCTTTCATTTTTACCACGATGGCGCTGCAAATTGTGCTGCTTGCGGCTATTGGCTTCCATCGCTTCTTCTAATGAAGCATGAAACGGAGGGTTACAAACCACGACGTCAAAATAATCTTGACGACCAATGATGTTCTTAAAGATAAACTTAGGCTCAGGCTGCAGCTTTACTTTGACCGCACTCTTTAGTTTTGGATTAGCTTCACAAATCAGCGCTGCAGTGTTGACCGAAATAGGGTCAATGTCACTTGCTGTAAAGCGCCAGCCATAGCTTTGGCTACCGACGATAGGATAGATAGCACTCGCACCAGTACCGATATCAAGGGCGTGAATTTCTTTGCCCGTTGGCGGTGTATTATCAGCATTTACGTGAGTGGTTTGCGCCAATAAATCTGCGATATAGTGAATATAATCGGCACGTCCAGGAATGGGCGGGCATAGATAACCTTCAGGAATATCCCAAAATTTAACCCCGTAATAGTTCGCCAACAGTGCTTTATTTAGTACGCGAACAGCCTGATGATCCGAGAAGTTAATCGTCGACTCACCTTTAGGATTGGTAATGGTGTGGTCAGCAAGCTCAGGTAAGGCGCGAGTCAATACTGCAAAGTCATAACGACCTTGGTGCGGGTTACGTGGGTGCAGCTGACCGAGTTTCTTCGCGGTCGCAGGAGATCTGTTTCTGTGTTTACTATTTGCAGGGTTACGGGTCATGGGCTTACTTGTCATAATGTCAGGCTACGATATATGGATATAAGTAACCAGTGTAGCAGATTTCGCAGGTTGCTAATTGTTTATCCGCGCTTTATCGGTCGCTTATCGATGACGCAATATCAAGTTAAGCCCTAATACGATCATTGCAGTACCCAATATACGGTCGATCCAATGCTCAAATCGTTGAAAGCGTCGATGTACCGCAGGGATAGAGAGTAGCATGACGACCGTACTAAACCACGCCATCTGTAACATCATCATCCATACACCATAAATAGCCAATTGCCAAAGCGGTATGTCAGGCGACAATACAAGAGTAAAAATGGCTACAAAATAGACAGGCGCTTTTGGATTAAAGACATTACAAAGGAATCCGCGACGCAACGTGGCAAAGGTAGATTCGCCATTACTAGGCAATTTTTCGATAGTGGTTTCTTTGGTTGCAGGTATGGTTTGACTAGCAAGCGAATCTTGCGAAACGTGAGCGCTTGAACCTACTTGTGAGTCTGCTTTTTCTAAAGGATGTGTTTTTTCTAAAAGATGAGCTGTGTCTAAATCTGCTGGTTTTTTAGGCTTGGCTTGGATACCTTGCCAACCTAAGTAAATTAGATAGCCGCCCCCCAACCATTTAATAGTAGTCAATAACGGCTGCGAATGAGCAATGACAGTCGCCAGTCCTAATACAGAATAGATAATATGGACGGCAAGACCCAAGGTAATACCGAGACTACAAATCAAACCTGTGCGTCGACCTTTTGCTAATGTCTGCTGCGAGACTAAGACAAAATCAGGGCCAGGTGAGGCCGCAGCCAATAGATGTACGCTAGTGATGAGTAAAAAACCGTGCCAAAATTCCATAAAATACTCTGAACCATATTTAGACCTGCAACATAGTTGCACTTATCGTAAATGAGGTCAACTTTTATCGATTTTTGCACTATGCGAGTCATCTCTATTGCTTGTGTTATAGAACGAGGGTGTCTATATTAAAGGTGACTTATCGCTCAATCTCTACCGATAAATTATTGAGATTCGACTATATAACCACTCATTATATGCAAAATATGCAAATAATTACTTTAACAAGGATGGAACCATGACTACGGATAGTAGCGCCACAGAAAACCGCATCACTTATAACACGCAAGGCCATGTTTGCCTTGTCGGGCTAAACCGTGCCAACAAACGCAACGCCTTTGACAGTCATATGATTGCCCAACTGTCTGACGCCATGACTCGCTACGAGCAAGATGACAACTTACGTTGTGTATTGATATTTGCCCATGGAGATCACTTTACCGCTGGGCTAGATTTGGTAGAGCTACAAGACAAGCTAAACGATGGCGTGTTTGAGTTTAATGACGATCAAATCGATCCATGGGGCATTAGCGGGAAACTACGTACCAAACCTGTGGTCGTGGCGGTCAAGGGCACTTGCTTCACCGTGGCTATCGAGCTGATGCTAAACAGTGATGTGGTCATCGCTAGTGATAACTGTAACTTTGCACAAATGGAAGTCCAGCGCGGTATCATGCCATTTGGCGGTGCAACGGTACGCTTTGTCGCCGCTGCTGGCTGGCAAAAAGCCATGCCGTATCTACTCACTGGTAAAGCATTCGATGCGCAAACGGCCGATAGGCTGAATTTGGTCAGTGAAGTAGTAGCAAATGGGACTGAGTACGAGCGTGCATTAACGTTGGCAGAAGAAATCTGTAAAGCGGCACCTTTAGGCGTGAGAGGGGCATTGTCTTCAGCACAAGATGCCAGCCGTAATGGGGCAGCGACTGCATTGGCTAATATCCATAGCTATCTGCCGCCGCTGTTTCATTCAGAAGATGCCAAAGAAGGTGTAATGGCGATGGTTGAGAGACGTGAGGCGGAGTTTAAGGGGCGTTAATATTAATAAAGTTTAAGAGTTGTTTCTCGTACGCAAAAGATAAAAGGACGATATGTGCACTTACCTTTTAAACTTCCGTAAAAGTCCTATTTAGTCGAACATAACACCCAAAAAAACCTCGCAATTGCGAGGTTTTTTGTTTTATCTAGTATGACTAACTATACCAGTGTCAGTGTTGACCACTCAACTATAATTATTTAACCGACTTATAGTAGTCAACCATCATAGTACCCAAAGTGCCGTTGTCATCGATCGTGACGATTCTGACCGTACCTGATTGTGCTGCGGTACTCGACTGCACTTGTCCAGCGTTACCTAGGACGACTTGGTTGTCTTTGGATGCTTTCGCCTCGTTACCGATAGCGATACTGTTCATGCCGCCTGCCATAGATTTATTACCGACCGCCACCGAAGTTGCGCCTTGTGCCATAGCCGCTTCACCAACAGCGGTAGAGCGCATACCGCTTGCATTGGCTAGATGACCAAACGCTTGTGCACGTTCAGCGGTGGCTTTTGATTGCCAGCCGATAGAGGTTGAGCCTAGACCAGCAGCATTGGCTTCACCGCCTACGGCAGTGGCTGAGTTTAGACCTGCATTGGCTTTATTACCGACAGCAACCGTATCATTATTGCCACCTGCCATGGCTGCTTCACCGACAGCGGTAGAGCGTACACCGCTCGCATTGGCTAGATGACCAAAAGCTTGCGCACGTTCAGCAGTGGCTTTAGATTGCCAACCGATAGAGGTTGAGCCTAGACCAGCAGCGTTAGCTTGACCGCCAACGGCAGTAGCTGAGTTTAATCCTGCATTAGCCTGACTACCGATAGCAACGGTATCATTGGTGCCGCTAGTTGTGGCAGCGTTGCCAAGAGTGATAGCGGTGCTGCTAGTTGCGTTTGCAGTTTGATGGTCAGTTCCTGTTGCCATAGCAGTGCAAGAAGCAGTTGAGGCAATGGCAAAGGTGAGGGCACTAATCTTTAGTACTGATTTCGGTAAAAAGTCCATTTTCATTCTTCATTCCTTTTTGTTAGCCTTGATGGCTTATTAGATAGTTTGGGTAGATGTTGGTAGATTATAATCATGGCAACATCAGCGCACTCTGGCACAAATAACTTTATGATAGATAGAGTCCGAAACCTTAATGTAGCATTATTTTTTAACCATTATTCAAATAATGTTTACTTTATATCTTTGAAGGTTATTTAAGCCGATAAATGGATAATTAGAGTCTAAGAGCACTTTAATTATTCGTAAAAAATCGAATACGTTTTAATCTACTAAAGCAGATAGCGTAGCGTATATTGATAATATAGTGCACATATTGCGCTGTGTTTTTGACGTTCTAAACCATTATTATTCCAAATAAGAAGAGTACCAATGCAATACAACTTTGATGAAATAATCGACAGACGCGATACAGGCTCACTCAAGTGGCACTATAACGATGACACGATTGCGCTATGGGTAGCAGATATGGATTTTAAGGCTGCCGCACCGATATTAAGCGCGGTTGAGCAAGTCATGCAGCATGGCATCTTGGGTTATACCAAGCCTACTGGCGCCTTATACAACTCGATTATTGATTGGCATGGTAATCGTTATGAATTGCAGTTAGAGAAGCAGAATATCTTGTTTTCCCCAGGTGTCGTGCCAAGCCTAGCGCTGATGATGAATGTCTTTACCAAGGTAGGCGAGGCGGTAATGGTCAACGATCCTATTTATACACCCTTTATGAGCAAGGTTGAGCAAAATGGTCGCAAGCTTGTGCTCTCTGCACTGAAGGAAGTCGAAGGTAAATATCATTTAGATTTGGCTGATATAGAAGCCAAAATTATCGAGCATGAGGTTAAGCTTTATCTACTTTGCAATCCGCATAATCCTGGTGGTCGCGTATGGACGAGGGACGAGCTGGAAGCGCTACTGGCGATTTGTAAAAAGCATAATGTGGCGATTGTTAGTGATGAGATTCATCAAGATTTGACCTTGACTGGTCATACGTTTATACCGTTTTTAACACTGGCAAAAGGCTATGAGCACAATGTAGTCAGCCTGACTTCGATGACCAAAACCTTTAATATCGCAGGTATCAAAGGCTCGATGATATTTGCTAAAGATAAAGCGCTAATCAAAAAAATCGGTCAGCAGCAGCAGTTAAATGATGAGTACGAGCTGAACCTATTTGCATATACAGCCATGCGTAGTGCTTACGAGCATGGTGGTGAGTGGCTAGAGCAGGCGCTTAGTTATATCGAAGCCAATATTGAATTGACGATGCAGTTTTTAAATGAGCATTTGCCTGATATTAAAATCATGCGTCCAGAAGCATCTTACCTAATTTGGCTAGATTGCTCAGCATATAGTCAAGACGATCAAGCGCTGTATGATGCGCTTAGAGCTGCTAAAGTTGAGCTAAACGCTGGCATTAAATATGGCGAGGAAGGACATTTAAAGATGCGCCTAAATGTGGCCTGTCCTAAAGAAATATTGCTAGAAGGGTTGCATCGTATGCGTACAGCCTTTGAAGGTACTCTCAAATAGAGCATCAAACAGATATAAAATGTGAGTTAAATATTTGCACTTATGCACTAGTCTAAAAGTTAGATTAGCTTTCTGCTTATAGGCTTGGTTATATCTGAGTGAATAAAAACCCCGCAATTGCGGGGTTTTTGTTTGGCTTGTTTTAATGGTCTTTACTTTATCTGTATAAACTAATAGCTTAAGCAAATACTTATAGATTATTTACCAAGCAAAAGTAACGCCGCCACGTGCGCCTACTTTGCCGGTATCAGTACCAAAACCAGCGCCTGTCGAAATGGTAACACTGTCACTTACTCGTCCAGCAAACGATGCGCTGATCGCAGTGCTACTGTTGTAATAGCCCGTACCGATAGTCATCGCATATTTCTTACCTGAAGGAATAACCGGTGTCTCCATCGACAATGCCATGGCAATACCGTCTTCTGCTTCATCTAAACGATCTTCTTGACGATTGTACTGACTACGCAAATCGTTGAACTGTCTGGCACTTGCAAATGAGTCTACACTACTGGTACCTAATGTACCGTTTGCATCCGCTGTCACGATACTGGTAGTACCAGATTGTGACGCAGTGCTCGCTTGTAATTGACCTGTACTGCCCAAGACAATTTGGTCATCATTTGCAGCAGAAGCACCGTTACCGATAGCAATACCGTTTGAACCACTAGCGGTGGATTGGTTGCCTAGCGCGATAGATCCTGCACCTTGCGCCATTGCGGCTTCACCAACAGCGGTCGAACGTACGCCTGTTGCAGAAGCTAAATGACCAAAAGCTTGCGCACGTTCAGCACTAGCGGTTGATTGCCAACCTATTGCGCTAGCTCCCGCTTGCGTTGCTTGAGCTTGAGCACCAACCGCAGTTGAAGAGGTACCAGAAGCCGTGGTTTGACGCACACCACTTCTATCCCCACCGATCGCTACACCATCTAAACCTGACGCTACTGAGTTATTACCAATAGCGACGGCATTATCTGATTCGGCGCTAGCTGCTTCACCGACTGCTGTTGAGCGTAAACCAGTCGCTGATGCTAAGTGACCAAATGCTTGCGCACGTTCACCAGTTGCTTCTGATTGCCAACCTACTGAAGTAGACCCTAAACCTGCAGCATTTGCTTGACCACCGACAGCAGTGGCTGAGTTCATACCAGCATTTGCTTGGTTACCAATAGCTACAGTGTCATTACCACCGCCTGCCATTGCTGCTTCACCGACTGCCGTAGAACGCACACCGTTTGCTTGAGCCAAATGACCGAATGCTTGCGCACGTTCGCCAGTAGCTGCTGACTGCCAACCTACTGAAGTAGAACCTAAACCTGTAGCGTTGGCTTGACCACCGACTGCAGTGGCTGAGTTATTACCTGCATTAGCTAGATTACCAATAGCGACAGTATCGTTACTGCCACCAGCGACCGATTCGTTACCTAGTGCCACCGAGCGTTCGCCTTGTGCTTGCGCAGCTTCACCTACGGCGGTAGAGCGTACGCCGTTCGCTTGAGCTAAGTGACCGAATGCTTGCGCACGTTCGCCAGTAGCTGCTGATTGCCAACCTACGGAAGTAGATCCTAAACCTGCAGCGTTGGCTTGACCGCCGACTGCGGTGGCCGAGTTCATACCAGCATTTGCTTGGTTACCAATAGCGACCGTATCATTGCTGCCGCCTGCTATTGCTGCCTCACCCACTGCGGTAGAGCGTTCGCCGTTCGCTTGAGCCAAGTGACCGAATGCTTGAGCGCGTTCAGCGGTGGCTGCTGATTGCCAACCGATAGAAGTAGATCCCAATCCTGCAGCGTTGGCTTGACCGCCAACAGCAGTGGCTGAATTCATACTAGCATTGGCCTGATTACCAACCGCGACCGTATCGTTATTGCCACCTGCCATTGCAGCTTCACCAACAGCGGTCGAACGTACGCCTGTTGCAGAAGCTAAATGACCAAAAGCTTGTGCACGTTCAGCAGAGGCGTTTGATTGCCAACCGATAGAAGTAGATCCCAATCCTGAGGCATTGGCTTGACCACCAACAGCGGTGGCTGAATTCTGGCCTGCAAATGCTACATGACCGATGGCAACGGTATCATTAGTTCCACCAGCATCGGCCATAATGCCACAGGCCAGAGACGTATCACCGTTACTGATTGCACCTAAAGTAGTGGTATCACCATTTGAATCACTGAGTTGACATTCAGCTGCCATGACGGTGGATGCATTAAAAGACGCTGCGGCAACTGCCAAAGTGAGTGAGCTAAGCTTAAGTGCTGAGCGTTTCGAGAACTCCATTTCCATAATTTTTATCCTTTTCTAAGGCCTGAAAGGCTCTAGGTTGGTTCAGTGAATATTAAAAGGGGTGTTTGCACTATCCGTCAGTCTAAAATAACTTTACTGCCAGATAACTTAACAATTGACCGTACAAAGTTTTGTTAAACATTCATTAATAAAGTCACTTTTAACTATCGTCAGAACAATGCGACTTTGTATCTAAAAGCACAGTTTGTATCTACATTAGTAAGAACTAATTAACAATGTACACTGCTCCGTAATAAAAATCGATTAATATTTTTCTATTGTTTCAATATGATATGGTATTAAAAAGATGTCCTTCACGAACCTTGAAGAGTAAGTGTTAATTCAAGTAGTTGTATCATGAACTAGAACGATTAAAGTGATTCCGTAAAGTCTTATAGTTGCAGTGTTTTTAGATTATTGTTCACTAATCACTATCCTGGATAAGGTTTTACTATAACTAAGCGATTGAAATTGAAGACTAGTGCAAATTTTATAGGCTGTTTACGTGATTAGTCGAAAGTTGCTAGTAAAAAATGAACGCCTATCAGGCTAGTTAAGAGTATTCATAAGCTTGATTAGGCAGTTTCTGATAAAAAATCTATTGAATAACGAAATTTTGCGGAGGAAGTAACCCTTATAGTGCGTAAACTTGTTAAAATAGGGCACCAATTTATCTATTGATGGATATCGATTTATGACCACTGCTGCTGCCACTCCTGCAATCAAAGAAGATCGCATCTTAATCCTCGATTTTGGCTCGCAATATAGCCAGTTAATCGCTCGCCGTGTGCGCGATTCTGGGGTGTTTTGTGAGATGTTCCCTTATGATATCGACACTCAGCGCATCATCGATTTTGGCGCAAAAGGCGTCATTTTGTCAGGTGGCCCTGAGAGCGTCCACGCAGAAAACAGCCCACGTATCAACGATGCGGTATTTGATCTAGGCGTGCCAGTACTAGGTATCTGCTACGGTATGCAAGCAATGGCAGATCGCTTTGGCGGGCAAGTTCATGCCAGTGATATTCATGAGTTTGGTGCGGCGACTATCGAAGTAAATGGTCACTCGCAGCTGACTGACGGCATCGAAGAAAGCAAGACTGACGGCGCTGCTGCCAAACTAAACGTTTGGATGAGTCATGGTGACAAGGTCATCGAAGTACCTGAAGGCTTTGACATCATCGCTAGCACGCCAAGTTGTCCAATCGCGATTATGGCCAATGATGACAAGCAATACTACGGCCTACAGTTCCACCCAGAGGTCACGCATACGCTACAAGGTCAAGCGCTGCTTGGTCGTTTCGTACATCAAATCTGTGAATGTGCAGGTGAGTGGACGCCAGACAATATCGCTGATATGCGTATTGCACAGTTAAAAGAGCAAATCGGTGACAAGCAAGTACTGCTAGGTCTATCAGGCGGTGTTGATAGTTCAGTCGTTGCCGCGCTATTGCACAAAGCAATTGGCGATCAGCTGACTTGTGTGTTCGTCGATAACGGTCTATTGCGTCTGCATGAAGGCGATCAAGTGATGCAAATCTTTGCAGAAAACATGGGTGTAAAAGTCATCCGTGTTGATGCCGAAGACTTGTTCTTAGATGCGCTAGCAGGCGAGTCTGACCCAGAGAAAAAACGTAAAATCATCGGCAAAACCTTCATTGACGTATTCGCTGATAGCGCGCGTCAAGTAAGTGAGCAGAGCGATGGTAAAGTCGTTGAGTTCTTGGCACAGGGTACGATTTACCCAGACGTGATCGAATCTGCTAAGTCACATCAAGGCAAAGCACACGTGATTAAGAGCCACCATAACGTAGGCGGTTTGCCAGATGATTTGGCATTTAAACTGATTGAGCCGTTACGTGATTTGTTCAAAGACGAAGTACGCAAGCTTGGTATTACCTTAGGTCTACCAGCCAAAATGATCTATCGTCACCCGTTCCCAGGTCCAGGTTTGGGCGTGCGTATCCTTGGTGAAGTCAAAAAAGAATATGCGGATATCCTGCGTTTGGCTGATGCAATCTTTATGCAAGAGCTTGAGCGCTCAGGCTGGTATGACAAGACGGCACAAGCATTTGCGGTATTCCAACCAATCAAATCAGTCGGCGTGGTCGGCGATGGCCGCCGCTATGCGTGGGTAATCGCGCTACGTGCGGTTGAGACGGTAGACTTTATGACGGCACGCTTTGCGCATCTGCCGTATGATTTGATCGAGACCGTATCGAACCGTATCATGAATGAAATCGCTGAAGTATCACGCGTGACTTATGATGTTTCGAGCAAGCCACCTGCAACGATTGAGTGGGAATAACATCAAACTAAAAATCTGATTAGCGTCGTCAAACTCGTTCAGCCTACTTGATGTAGTGCTATCACTCGTTTTCCTCGCTACTCAAATTTTTTGAATTGATGAACAGCTTGTCAATAATCAAATGCTCTCGCTATAGCTATAAAAAACACTCAACTTGGTTGGGTGTTTTTTTTGTTTAAATGCTTTGGAGCTAATCTCGCTTTCCGCTATTATCTTGTCTGCCCACTAGAGCCGCGACTAAAGCCCGCCGTGTTTCTGCTACCGCGAGACCACGGCAGGCTAAGTCGCTGCAATCTAGTAGTCACACAAGGATAACCGCTGCAATCGAGGCTAAAACACTCTACAAGTCGTAGACTAAAATATA
Source organism: Psychrobacter proteolyticus (assembly GCF_038155145.1). GTDB lineage: Bacteria > Pseudomonadota > Gammaproteobacteria > Pseudomonadales > Moraxellaceae > Psychrobacter > Psychrobacter proteolyticus_B. The sequence continues at coordinate 210,498 of NZ_JBAKAY010000005.1, read as the reverse complement.
ATAAGCGTATCTATCGAGTAAGCCACCTGCTACAGTTGAATGGAAGTAATTACTCATTTAACTTTTAAATAAAATGGCAAAAATACTCAACTTATCGGGTGTTTTTTGATTGAAAAGATTGATTGTTTTTTCTCTGTATAGAGTCCTGTACATATCTGAATACAGTATTCATAGCATTAACTGTAGCTGTTGCTTCTGGAACATCCAAAAGCTCATTCACATGTGAAAGGCTTGCTTTATTTCTTAATGTGGAAAAAGCATCAATTGATGCAGCAAAAGAGTTCAAAACTCTAGTAATCTCTTCAGACCGATTACCAGAAGCTATTAATGCTGGATGATAGTTCCTAAGTTCTTTAAAAGCTTTAGATACTGTCGGATCATTTGGCAGATCTATACTACTGTCTGTACAGAGTTGTACTAAGTAACCATGAAGCGCTGTATGAGCACGATCAATTGCGCTTGATGAGTCTACAGTTCCTATTAAAGCTTTTGCATCACCTAGGGCTCTCATTACTATATAGTTATTCCACTATAAAAGTATCACAGCGTTAACCTCGATTGAAGTATCACATATACATCTACACTTGGTTGCCTTGTACTACTTTTAAATTTACTCGACTATAGTTGATAATGATTCACTTAATTCTGGAGTAGCCACACTTCCTGCATTTTGGATTAGTTGATCTCCAACGATTTCATAATTAGCATTATTATTTTTCAGTATCTGATTGATGTGTTGTACTGTTGGTACAGCAGTCTTTTTATGTTCAAGTTCTTCTAAGGCCTCATATATGGCTGCTATAAAATTGGGTGCATCCTTAGCAGCATTATATGCTTGGGTAACCATATCAGACTCTGCACACTCTAGAGAAGAACTACGTGAATAACGATCGTTGGAAACTTTACAAAAGTGTCGTTTAAATATTTCTACTATTTGCTGATGCCCTATTGGACCCGATACTTTCCTAATTAATGAAATAAAGCTATCTACAATATTATCATTTAAAGGCTCGGTTGTGCCCATAGGAAACCTAAGCTCGCTAGCCATTTGAAGTGGCGTTGACCACTCCTTTTCTATATAAAAATATTGTGATGAAAGAATAATAATCAGCTACATGGTAAAAAATGACTAACAGTAGCTTCGTAATTCTAAATATATTAATTTAGTTAACGATATCTTCTATTTTAACTTACCTGTACAGGGCCGAAGCATTTAATTCAAATGAATTAGCTTTGAACTGTAGGCATCTTACCATGATAATATTCAGCTATTAAATCTTCTCTAGTTGTTGGCAATCTTATGAAATCAGCATTTTCAATAGTACCACTAGGTAAGAAGAATATTTCTGCCCCTTGCCCTCTTCTTTCTGTAAGCTCTAGTAGAATTAGGAATGTTCTAAAAACGTGCTGCGGCATTCCTCTAATGCACCAGTTACTTTTACTAAGTTCTGAATTATTAAACTCTCGCTCAGCATGTATTTTAGAGTAAAATAGAGGTATATTCTGTTTGTGACTAACTGGATGGTCAACTGAGTAGTAGCTTCCTGTTAATTCTCCTTGTCGCTTCTCCATTATTGTCCAAAAAGGTTCACCAATAGCATTTTCGTCTGGTAATGCCACACTTTTCAAACGTTTAGCTAGTAGCTCATTAATTTTTGGAAGTTCGTCTATTGTCAAAAGTAAAATATCATAAGCTTCAGCCATTTGTTTTGCTTTTTCCTGATAACCTGACTTTGAAACCATTACTTTCTGAATATTACCTGCATGAGCAAGTTTTCCATAAAACTCTGCCACTTTACCATTTTCAATTGGTCTGCTATGGTTTTTGCATTCAATTGCAACCTTATGAGTAATTCCAGCCCTCTCAAATTGATAAAAAACGTCGATTTGATGTGAAATATGATGCTTATCTATAAGTTGGAAATTTTGTTCTACAATAACTCCTTCATCTTTCATATTGAGTAAGTATGTATAAACCTGCTGAGTAAATTTTTCCAATGCTACACCATTATTCATAATTTATAACTCCTAAAAAACTTAACTTTATTAAATTTATATAATACGAGTTTGTATTTAATAATATTAAACTAAAATATTGCTCGGCAGAAATAATAACTATTAAAACAGAAAAAGGCAGCACCTCAACGGAGATGCTGCCTTTTTATAATGTTCAACTGCTAAGCTAAACATCCTATCCTTTCACATTCACTACATAACGGCCAACCACTTTGCTCGACATAAAACGATCTAAATATTCTGGTGTTTGCTCTAACGTAATCTCTTCGCCATAGCTCTCAAGATTAGGCAGTTTCATATCAGTGGCAACACGCTTCCAAATGGCTTCTTTGTCAGCCAGTGGAATATAGACCGAGTCGATACCCAATAGCGACACCGCGCGGGTGATAAACGGCATGACCGTCATCGAAAACTCAGCACCACCCGCTAGACCACAGCTCGTCACCGCGCCGCCTGCTTTGGTTTGTTTGAGCAAGTTAGATAGGTAGTCGCCGCCGATGGTATCAATGGCGTTTGCCCATAGCTCACGGCCGACAGGCTTATTACCGATTTCATTGATGGTATCGCGATGACGTACTTCGCTCGCGCCAAGCTCTTTTAGATGCTCGCTTTGCTCTGGCTTACCTGAGAATGCAATCACGTCATAGCCGAGCTGCTTTAAGATAGCGATACTGATTGTACCGACGCCACCTGTTGCGCCAGTCACAGCAACTGGGCCATCACTGGGTTTTGCGCCCATTTTTTCTAGCTTTTGCACACTTAGCGCTGCGGTTAAGCCGCCAGTACCATAGGTCATTGCTTCTTTTAGGGTGAGCGTTTCTGGACAAGCCAGTGCCCAATCTGCTGGGATTGATATCATTTGACCCAGACCACCATCCGTATCCATACCGAGATCATAGCCGAATACCAATACTTCTTGCCCTACAGTAAACGTGCCTGATTTGTCACTGACGACGACGCCAGCTGCATCGATACCAGGGGTATGCGGGTACTGTTTGGTGATTCTTTTATTACCAGTGGCCGACATCGCATCTTTAAAGTTTAACGACGAATAATGTACTTCGATGAGCAAGTCATTTTCTGGTAAGTCACTAACTTTGCGCTCTTGAATGCTTTTTTTGAATTCACCATCGCTGGTTTCTTCAACGACTAATGCTTTGAATATTGTATCGTTTGACATGGTTATATCCTTATTAAATCTTACTATTTGCGCTGATTGGCTTGGCGATAGATATGATTACTGCTACAGCAGAATGGTTAAAAAAGCCCACCGTATCTTATCGCTAATACACAGGGGCTTTCTTATATTTGCTAATACCGCTGGTTTTTGCCCTTATTACGAAATTAGGAGGCGAGTGTAGGAATTAAGGTTTTAAAAGCACTTTGCCTTTTTTACTAGATTGTACTTTTCCAGAGACCGCTGTTGCGATATCGTCCAAGCTATAAACAGCTTCAATCGGTAGCTTCAAATCGCCATTCGACGCGCGTTCTAGCAATTCAGTGATCAGGCGTTGTTTGTTGTCTAGATCCATTTCTTGGCTGGTTTTGCTGCCCCAGAATCCTTTTACCGTGGCTTGCTTAAAGATCAGGCTACCAGCGTCCAGTGCCATTGGCTTGCCTGACATGATACCGAATGAGACCAGCGTTCCTTTGCTACCCAGCAGGGATAGCAGCTCATTGCTCGACTCACCACCGACTGAATCAACGGCTGCTGTGATCTTGTCATCGCCGATGATGGCGCGAACTTGGTCTTTCCAGTCATCATCAGCGGTGACGACATTGTTTTTGATACCGAGCGAGGTCAGCTCTTCTATCGCATCTTTACTACGTACGAGGTTAATCGTATTTACACCGCGTGCTGCTGCTAGCATCGCAAGCGTTTTACCAACAGCACCATTCGCCGCGTTATGAATAATCCATTGACCTTTATCTACTTCTAAGAATTCTAATAACATTAAGGCAGACAGCGGCATAGCAATCAGTTGGGCAGCTAACTCGTCTTCGATAGTATCAGGCATGTTAAACACCATGCTGGCAGGGGCAACAAAATACTCCGCCCACGTCTCATGCACACTGGCACACGCCACCCGTTGACCCACACTAAAGTCTGTCACATCATCGCCCACCGCATCGATAATGCCTAGCGCTTCACTACCACCGATGGCTGGCATCTCAGGCTTATAGCCATATTGTCCACTCACTGTCAGCATGTCATGGTTGTGAATAGGGGAGAGGATGGTTTTGATACGGACTTCGTTGGCAGCAGGCTGCGGCATCGGGCTGTCGCCAACGCTCAATACGTCAGAAGGTTTGCCAAAGCTGTTATGAATAGCACTACGCATGATGATTTCCTTTATATATTTATGATTTAATTTATGTATAAGTGTATGAATAACCGACTATAAACATCATCTAATCAAGGTCATTCACCAATGTATTTTTTCTTATAGTAGAAACGATACCATGATAATGATGCTTATAGGTTATCGACTAACAAAGATACTATACTTAAAAATAGACTGGTCGTCTAGGAGTCGGATACATTTGCGCTAACGGAATTTTGTTATAGAAAGCTTGGCTTACATCGGTCATATTCTCTAGCGTTAGATTGTCAATCGCATGTATATGGAATACGGCATTAGGCCAGTTCAGTCTATTCTCTATAGAACCTTGACTTGCTTGCCCTATATCTAAACTATTTTATAACGACGATGACTCAGAATTATGATAGCTATCGATACTGTTTAATAAAATTCTATCCTACTCAGTACGTGCTCTTGTACTAGATAGGCGCAGATGTAGGCACTTGGCCACGCAAACATAAAGGCCAGTCCCCACGAATGCATCAACTCCATAAAAAATCCGTCGATAAAGCCTTGTTTGACCACCAATAGCGCCGTTGAGATAATCAGTGACATCATCATCGCCATCAGACCTGTAAAGATAAGGCGGTAATATTTGCGGCGCGTACGTATTCTGATAATGGGGAAGTTGGCCATAGTATTCGGTTGTCCTACATAGTGTTAGCTACGCCCAGCCTATGATGCGGGCATACATTGTAAATATAATAGTCAGATAATGAGCAGTCACGATAGATAGGGTGTGTACTACCAGTGTTCATCATACTCTGTGATACCGAACGGGTAAAATCGTTATTATCAATGGTAGGGTTCACGTTATATTATTAATAAGTACTCTGCCAATCTAAACGAAAAAAGAAACACTAGAATATCTGATGTTTCTTTACTATCTCGTAGGATTATACAAATGAACCATTTACGAATATCTTAATTCAACTGCAACGACCCTTTCGCATTCATCAATAGCTCAACCACATCATCACCACTAATTACTTCAAAGCGCTTGTCGATATCTGACTCTTCTACACCGTTGTGTTTCATACAAGCGCCGCAGACCAATACTTGACCACCTTTTTCGATAAAGGCTTCTAGTAACTCACCAGCTGGCTCAAACGGATCGCCGATATCTACATTGTCTAGCGCGTTTGGTTTTGCCAAATGTACGGCATCTACCATTAATATCACAGTAGCAGAATGGCCTTTTTTCAGTGCCACGCCTGCCATGGTAAACGCTAAAGTAATTTTGCTTGGGTTTGATTCACTATTATCAAATAATGTGCCGACATAATCTGTTGTATTAGCCATATTATTCTCCTTATAAGACTATATTTGTTTTGTCTGAGTATGTACTCACTACTATCCTAACATTTATTATATGTATTTATATAATGAGTTGTTATGAAATAGTAGCTATAAGGTTGCTTGCTTGTACTATCTGTTAAATAAGTTAAAAGTAATAGATTACTAGCTTATAAGGTTAAGTTAGTCAGCTGTATCGACAGGCGGCCACGGACGATCAGCATCACTTTCGATCCACTCAGCCACGTAACCCGTTGGCGGTAGATCCCAGTTAGATTGGCCCAGTGCAGCCAGTACTTGTGCCGTGTCGATCACTCTGCCACCTTTGGTTACACCGGTACGCAGTAGTCCAGATGAGCAAGGCTGTCCTTTGACCCACATTGATTGCTCAATATACAACCAACGCGCGTCGATACCGACGATTTTGGTCTTGAGTGTGACTTTTTGAAAGGCGCGAATACGCTTACGGTATTGAATAGTGCTGCCAGCGATGACCAAGCCCCAGCGTTGTTTTAACAATTGCTTGCCAAGCCCAGTTCGAACCGCAAAATCCATACGACCCAAATCATAAAGCGTAAATACGCGACCGTTATTCATCTCCAAAAAATTATCTATATCGGATAAGCGGCAGCGAAACTGAATCTCACTGGTGTCCTTAAACGTCAGTGTGTCGCCTTTTTTTGCTTTTAGGGCAGCATGAGCAATGGTGCTAGCATAACGGATAAATGGGTACATAAAACACTCTCAAAAGGTTATAAACGTTGGCGTTATTATTTTGTTGTTGCTGACAGTGATTATTTATTGTCAGAGCCCATATCCTGAGAAGACTCGCTAATAGAAGCCACACCAATCCAATTAAAATAAGCGCTGACCGTTTCAGGTATCCAGTTAATATCGAATTTTGAAGTCTTAGACTCTTTATTATTACTGACAGACGATTTGTTTTTGGACTGACCGTTGTCTGAGCGATAACGCAAATAACCGATGTGCCCACCGTGGTCAGTATCTAAGATAGTGACACTCTCAGAGACATCATTTGGCGTAGCAGTAAAGCCAATAAAAGGATCGTCTTTTGCACTGATTAATAGCAGAGGGTGAGTGACGTTGCGCAAATACGGCATGGCGGATGCGGTATGGTAATAGTCGTTTTTGGAGCGATATCCGTGACGCGGCGCGGTAAAAATATCATCAAAATCACTGATACGATTGGCAGCTTTGATAGAGTTGATTTCATCTTGAGTAAGATCGTTTGCCAATGCTTTTTTGATAATTGGGTTAAGCAGATAAGGCGTATAGATACGATGACTCAAGAAGCTATGCATAGTAATGGCAGCTGAGGACATATCGACTGGCGCGGAGATAACCACTGCACCTTTACAAAGGACTTTGTCCTCATATTCGCCCATATATTTGGCCAGTGCATTGCCACCTAATGAGACACCAACTGCGTAGATATTGGCATACTGCTCACGCAAATTCTGTAGCGCATGATGCACCTCGTCAGTGTCGCCTGCATTATAAAATACCGTGCCACTAGCAGGAATACCGCCGCAACTGCGGAAATGTGCCACCACAAAGTGCCAGCCTTGCGTGTGCATTTGGTACGCTAGTGCGCGTGCGTAATGACTGTCACTACTACCTTCCATACCGTGGAATAGTACAATCAATGGGGTTTGCTCAAGCTCGCCATCTTTTGATGCTTCTACAGGATGCGCATCATAAAAGTCATAGGCAATATCGCTCTCGTCCAGTGAGTCTTTTTCGACCACACGGCGGTAGGTCGGTGCCTTTGGCGCGAAAAACTTAGGCAAGATGCTTTGCAAGTGTGGATTGGTTAGCCAAAAGGGCGGCTTAAAAGGGGCTGGAGAAAAAGGTTTGGTTGAAGTTGACATATTTTGGTCTTATTTAATGATCGTGGAAAAACAAATAGAGTAGTGTGATAAAGGTTTTTTTATCATAACGCCAGTACCTGTGAAAACCAATAATTTTCAGTGAACGCATGATTACTGAAAACAGCTACTGAGAATTAGCCACTGAAAGCATTTACTGAGAAGTAGCTACTAAAAATCATTTACCGATAAGCAATTACTGAAAAATCTAATAAATAAATATATTGAAAAGAAGACTATCTAAAATTTGCGACGAGAATAGCTAGTCAGATTTTTAGTCTTCTGGTTTATCCAATACTCGACCATCCATTGCTAAGCGCGCTTTTAAATTTTCGACATCTGCTTCAGCAAGTGTGGCGTTTAAGGTTACTTGCTTGCTATAGGCGACATCGTCGATATGACCGCCAAGACTTTCTATCATATAGCGGCATTGCGCTTCAGTCGCAAATTCTGCCAGGATCTGAATCTGGGTCATCGGTACATAAGGGTTTAATATCATCTCGTCAACTGCCGCTTGAGCAGAGCCTGCATAAGCACGGGTGAGACCGCCAGCACCCAATTTGATACCACCGAAGTAACGTACTACGATGATAATAACGTTGCCGATTGACTTATGTTGTAGCACATTCAATATCGGTCGACCAGCCGTACCGCTAGGCTCGCCATCATCATCGAAACCAGCACTAGTGGTATTATCTGGATCACCGATGATGTATGCCCAGCAGAAATGCCGGGCATCGGGATATTGCTCGCGTAGCTGTTCCACGTGAAACATTGCTTGATCGCGAGAGGTCACCGGATAGGCGTAAGCGATAAACTCAGATTTTTTAATTTCGAGTCGCGTGGTAACGGCACGTTTTAGTGTTTGATAGCTCATATTTCATCAGGCTTAGGTTGGATATGTTAAACTGGTCTGACTTTCACTGGCTTTGTATTGAGCACAGTGTTCATTTAATTTTTCATTATAGTACCATTTCTAACCATCGAAGATAACGAGCCGCTCACAGCTGAGTGCTGGCGTCGTTAGTTTCTGATTTAGGGCTGGTATAATAAAACCGATGGTAGTAAATAGTATGCGTTTAGATAAATTCATTAGTAAAGCCACCGAGCTGTCGCGTAAAGAGTCAAAAAAGATCATGCACGCAGGCGAGATTACCGTAAACGATCAAGTGGTTAAAGATCCTGGCCTACATGTCGATGTCGTCAATGATGATGTGATGTGGGCAGGCGAGCCGTTGTCGGTTGCTGCGGGCAATCGCTATATCTTGTTGTACAAGCCTGAAGGTTTTGAGTGCACGCTAAAAGTTAAAGAGTATCCAATTGTCACCGAACTGATTGCTGTACCAGAATTGGGCAGCTTGCGTATCGCTGGACGTCTCGATGTCGATACTACTGGCGCATTGCTCATGAGTGATGATGGCGGCTGGCTACATCGTGTCACCAGTCCTAAGCACGAGCACGCAAAGGTGTACGAGCTGACTTTGGCAGATGCGATGGATAGTGATGCACAAGAAAAAGCCGTGAAGAAAGTGGCGGAAGGTATCTTGCTTGAAGGTGATTATGAGCCAACCAAGCCTGCTATTCTTGAGTTCATTGATGAAAAACATGCACGCCTAACATTAGAGCAGGGCAAATATCATCAGGTCAAACGGATGATGGGTTACTTCGGTAATCGAGTAACTGAGCTGCACCGCGCCAGTATCGGTCACATCAATCTAGAAGGTCTAGAAAAAGGCGATAGCCGTTTCTTAACGCCAGAAGAAGTTGCCAAGTTTTAAGAAATAAGCACTAAAATTATTAAGCTTTGGCATTAGTATTTGTCTTGAAACTATCGTTTTAAACCCGTTAGCAGCCGCTACTTAGTGTGCTGCTTTTTGCGGTCTGCTATATTGTATTTATGTCTACTACCTACCTGTGTTGCCTATCTCTTAAAGCTAAGTAGCAGTTTTGCGACTTTAGCCATTTAGTGCTTTGCAAAACTATCCCATATGCTACAGTCTTTTTTATCTATATTTTTATGACAGACAACCCTTAAACCAACTCTAAAAATCTGACTAATCAGAAAATGTATTACTACCTTTCAGTTAGTTGTAGATTTGGAATTGGTCTTAATATTGAAAACTGTCATTATTAAAAACCAGATAGGAATCTCTCTGTGACATTACCTGTATTAAAGTCCGCTAGCCTAATCAGCGTCATACTATTAGCAACCACTGCTTGCGCTCAGCCAAGTTCAGCGGATGCTAATAGCAATAACGTAACGCAAAGCACTACAAATTCACAAGTAGCTCAAGCAGTGAGTGCGACTGTTGATAAGCGATTGCGTCAAATATTGACCCAAGCAGGCATCAAAACACAGATTACTTCTATTGTGCCATCCAAACTGCCTAATATGTACCAAGTAAATTTGGCCGGCCAGTTGCCGCTGCACATCACCGAAGATGGCCGTTACGTCATACAGGGTGAGCTACAGAAGAATCCAAGTAAGCAAGTTGTCACTAAAACACCAGTACGTAGCACAAGTGCACAGGTAGGCGAACCTGTCAATGCGAGTGTCAAGTCTGACATGCTAGCAAATATGGCTGCGCTTAAGAACATGAGCGCGAAAACACCATTCTTTTATACCGCAGTACCGGGTGTCATCTGGGGTGCAACGCTAGAAGGCGTGCCGTTTTTACTATCGGACGATGCGCAGTACATTACCGATGGTGAAATATCAGTCATCGAAAACGGTCAATTTATCGGCCTTGATGAGAACTTTGAAAAACGCAAAAACCAGTCTGTGTTTGCGTCATTGGACAAAAGCCAGCTGATTACTTATCCAGCGACCACTACTGAAAGAGCCGTTATCTATGTGGCAGATGATGTGAACTGCCCTTACTGCCGCCGACTACATCAGCAAGTGCCATCACTCAATGCAAAAGGCGTGACGGTCAATGTCATCGGCTATCCGATATATGAGGCGTCACCGAAGCAGATGCGTGGTATTTGGTGCCAAGCGAATGAGGACAGTCGTCGTCAGGCATTTGATAAGGCGATGCTGACAGGTGGAATGACACCTGCATCAGCAAGTTGTACGGTTGACCATGTGACACCTAATCGTGAAAAAGCATCTGGACTTGCGGTAATGGCGACGCCTGCCATCTATCGTGAAGATGGCGTGCTATATCAGGCGAGTTTTGAGAGTCCAGAATTTCTAGAATTCTTGGGTGTTGAATAATTAATTGGTAGGGTTAAGTGCTTCAGTAATTCAAAAATTTAAGATATTGGACTGCTAGTCAAAGTAAAAAAACCGCCTTATGAATCAGTTCATAGGGCGGTTTTTTTGTTCTATTCAGACGTTTTTGCATCTCAAAAGCTGTCTTAAATAATTTATGGTAAGACGATATCAACGATTTTCCAATTGATAAGCCCTTCACGCTGCATCTCGATAGTGAGAGGATAGCCTTTGACCTGACCACTAATACTAAAACAATTGATACCGCAGTAGCTAAGCGTTGGCTTTTCACTGTCATTGCCTTGGGCGACTTGCTGCTCAAGTTCGGCAGCTTGTTTTTTCATGACTTGCTGCATTTGGCTTTTGACCACGGCATCGATATCACCGCGCTGAATAATTAAGCTCTGAATTAGGTTTTTCAAGTCGACTTGATCGCTAGCGATGGCCCATGCTGCGGCTAGCTCTTTGGTTGCTGTATTGGCTTGACCTTGGGTATTAATCACTTTTTCGATATTCTGCGGGGTAATAGCCCCTTCAACTGCCTGCGCGATAAAACCATTCGCGGCTTGGGTCAACGGCTCACCGCCCAGTTCAGAAATTAGTGGATACTTAGTCATTGTCGTCGCAAATTGGCTGGTTAGCTGATTTTGGACGCTTGGTCGTACTTGCTCATAATCAATAGCCGCTGCGATAGTGGCACCGTCTTTATCGTCATAAGCATTTTTGAGCTGATAAGCGCTGTAGTAAGGCGAGCCTGCATACACTGCTACCGCAATGATGATTAATAGAATAACCAGCTTTTTCATAAGACTTGATACCTTGTCGCAAGCGTCATCACTATAAGTATAAATGACCGTAGATGTGGCGGTAAATATTAGCACGACTGGGCACTGCTCAGGTACGAAAAGCTTTGCAGTAACCTTAATGAATCGTTTGGCTTTTGCCGCAGCGATGCCAACTGCTAATTTCGTCAGTTAAGAGCTTGATAAATCAGCAGACCATCTCCATAAATAGCGCAAACTTTTTATAATTGATTTGGCTAAGCAGCCTTCACCGTATTTGTTGGTTAAGTCTAAGCATTATGGTTCTATAGCATAATGAATTGTTATGTTTCATGTGAAACGTTATACATATCCGTTAGCTAAGAACCACGAATAAGATTAAGACAATTATCAATTGAGCTGATGATTTGACGAACCGGTGTGGCTGTAAAGACGATAGGAGAGAGCATGAGTAAGCGCGATTTTTATGAAATATTAGGTGTCAGCAAGACCGCTGACAGCAAAGAAATTAAGCGAGCCTACCGTAAGCTTGCCATGAAATACCATCCAGATCGCAACTCTGATGATCCTGATTCGGAAGACAAATTCAAAGAAGCTTCAATGGCTTATGAAGTATTGAGCGACGAAGAGAAACGTTCAGCCTACGACCGTATGGGCCATGCAGCTTTTGAAAACGGCATGGGTGGCGGCGGCTTCGGCGGCGCAGGTGGCGGTAACTTCCAAGATATCTTTGGCGATATCTTTGGTAACTTCGGTGATATCTTCGGTCAGCAACGTGGCGGCGGCGGTGGGCGTTCGCGTCGCGGCTCTGACTTGCGTTATGTGATTGAGCTGACATTAGAAGAAGCTGTACGTGGCTGCAAAAAAGAAATCAGTTTCACGGCTCCTGCGCCTTGTGATACCTGTGATGGTAAAGGGGCAAAAAATGCTTCCGATGTGGTTACCTGTCAGACCTGTCATGGTCAAGGTCAAGTACGTATGCAGCAAGGTTTCTTTGCGGTACAGCAAGCTTGTCCTCATTGCGGCGGTACTGGTAAACAGATCAAAAACCCTTGTTCGGACTGTCATGGTAACGGCGTAAAAGACAAATCACGCACCTTAGAAGTCTCTATCCCTGCAGGCGTCGATGATGGTGATCGTGTTCGTCTAGCTGGCGAAGGTGAAGCGGGCGGTGCTGGCGTACAAAACGGCGATCTATATGTCGAAGTACGCGTCAAACAGCACAATGTATTCACCCGTCAAGGTGCTGACCTATATATGGATGTGCCAGTAAGCATCACTGATGCAGCATTGGGTAAAGAAGTCGAAATCCCAACCTTAGATGGCAAAGTAAAAATCAAAGTGGCAGAAGGTACGCAAAGCGGTAAGTTGCTGCGTGTACGCGGCAAAGGTGTGACGCCAGTCCGTACTACTATGAAAGGTGACTTGATTTGCCGTGTGGTTATCGAAACGCCAGTAAATCTAACTCGTGAGCAAAAAGACTTGCTACGCCAATTCCAAGACACGTTGGATGATGACAGCAAGCATCAACAGTCGCCACATAAGAAGTCATTCTTCAAAAAAATCGGCGATTTGTTCGATTAAGAAATAATCTAACTAAGTAGCTAGTATTGAACTAAGCCCAAAGGTTTCACATGAAACCTTTGGGCTTTTTATTGATGGTATAAAAAGCCATTCATGTGATGATATTTGCTAAACTTACGATAAATGATAGTCAAAAATAGTTTCACCAAATATAAAACATCTAAGGTAAAAGTATGAGCGAACAAGCGAATAATAAATCTATTAACGTTGGGGTAATCGGTGCAGGCGGACGTATGGGTCGTATGCTCATCGAGGCAGTACAGAATAACCCGCAAACTGCATTAAAAGCAGCGATTGAGCGTCAAGGCTCTAGCCTAGTTGGAGCAGATGCCGGCGAAGTTGCTGCTATCGGCCATTTAAATGTACAAATCGTTGATGACTTAGCCGCTGTGATTAATGATATCGATGTGCTGATTGATTTTAGCTTGCCTGACGCCACTGAAAAAAACATGCAAGTTTGTGCTGAGCATAATGTTGCTATGGTCATCGGTACGACAGGATTCAATGAACAGCAAGAACAAGTACTGGCGAAGGCAAGTGAGAAAATCACTATCGTATATGCGGGTAACTATTCGACAGGCGTTAATTTATCATTGAAGCTACTCGGTATGGCTGCCAAAGCGTTTGGTAATGATGCTGATGTAGAAATCATCGAAGCCCATCATAAACACAAAATCGATGCGCCTTCTGGTACGGCATATATGATGGCCGAAGCCGTCGCAGAAGCACGCGGACAAAACCTAAAAGACGTTGCTATTTATGGCCGCGAAGGACAAACGGGCGAGCGCGAATCTGGGACAATCGGTATCCACGCAGTACGTGGTGGCGAAATCGTAGGCGACCATACTGTGATGTTTATCGCAGATGGCGAAGTGGTCGAGATTACCCATCGTGCGCGTGCGCGCATGACATTTGCCGCGGGTGCCGTACGTGCCGCAACTTGGGTTGTTGAGCAGGAAGTAGGTCAGTACAACATGCAAGATGTACTTGGATTAAGTGACTAACGACTATTTATAGTTAATAGTTGATGATTGACTATAGCGTTATGACTGATGGCTCGATGACTTAATAGCAGCAAGGGAGCGGGTATGAATAGTATCAAACGTTATGTTAGACATAAAATGATTAGTGCTATTTGTACCATCAACCTTACGAGCCGTGTATGTCTGTCTGTTGGTGCACTGAGTCTAGCGGTTCTACCAATTACCGTACAAGCCAGCACCTCTCAAACCTATGTTATCCATACTTATGGCGGGGCTAGCCTACTACCTGCAGTAAGGCAGCAATTAAATAGTAGCGCAGACGGTGGTACGGTGACTACGTATCAAGATAAATTGGTACTGCGGACGACGGCACGCAATTATGAGGCGGTACAGCAGTTGTTGTCTCAAATTGACCGTCAGCCACAGGCATTGACGGTCGCTGTACGTGTTGGCAATAGTAGTAGCGGGCAAGGTAGTATTCAGCAGGGTCAAGTCATTATCACCAATCGCGGTATTCAAGGTGCAGGGGTCATTAGTCAGCGTAGCAGCCAGCAGCAGGGTAATAATCTATATCAAGTACAAACACTATCTGGCAGTGCGGCGAGTATCAGCACAGGTACGATCTACTCGCTAACTCAAACCTACAATGCTAATAACTATTCAACTTATCATCGTTCAGCTAACGATAACTTCAAACCACAGATCGTGATTCAGCAGCAAATACTACTGCCAATGACACAAGGGATTGCTATCACACCAAGACTGTTGCCTAGCGGGCAGGTGGAAGTACAACTTTCCCAAGTGGAAGAAAGCTTAGTGCAGCCGAATTCACCTTATAATCAAATGAGTTCTACTGACAATTCTACTGGCAGTGCTAGCAATGCTATTCGAGGTCAAAGATTGAACAGTACGATTATCGTGCCGCGTGGACAGTGGGTGACAATTGGACAGATTTCACAAAACTCAACCAATAGCACTAGTAACAGTAGCCGTAATACCAATAATAGCGTGCCTATTTCTTTAAGAGTTGAATAGTCATTAAATTGTCAAGCACAAAAAAGCGCGATACGGGTATTAACCGTGCCGCGCTTTTTTGTGGAATAGTATTAAGTACTAGTCAATATAAACCACTTCGAGCGGTGGGAAACCATTGAACTCTACCGATGAGTAAGAGTTGGTATAAGCACCAGTGGTCAGCCAGTAGATTTTATCACCAATCTCAAGCTCTTCTGGTAGCTGATAACCCGCTTCTTCATACATGATATCGGTTGAATCACAGGTTGGGCCTGCCAATACCACAGTACCCTCGCTGGTAGACGTTTCCATCTTAGGCGTATAGACAGGGTACTTGATAGCTTCGCCTAGCGTTTCGATTAAGCCTTGGAATAGACCAACGTCGGTATATACCCAACGAGTCAAATCGGTATCTGACTTACGAGAGATCAGTACCACATCACTAACCAAGACACCTGAACCACCAACGAGTGAACGGCCTGGTTCTAAAATAATCTCAGGCATCTCATCATCATTATAATCATCAGTCAAATAGCTGGTAATCTCTTCTGCATAGACCTTAATAGGATTGACTTCGCTGATGTAGTTGGTTGGGAAGCCGCCACCTAGATTGATCATTTGTAGCTTGATGCCTTCTTCGTTCTTCATCCAGTCAAACATATATTTAACTTTGGCTAATGCATCATCCCATGCAGCGACGTCTTTTTGCTGGCTACCAACGTGGAATGAGATACCATAAGGCACCAAGCCCAGCTCGCGTGCTTGAACCAGTAGGTCGATGGCCATATTAGGATGGCAACCAAACTTACGTGACAATGGCCATTCTGCTGTCTCTGATCCTTGCACCAAGATACGAACAAATATTTTAGAGCCTGGAGCGTGTTTGGCAATGTTTTTTAGATCCGCTTCTGAATCAGTCGCATATAGATCGATGCCTTTTTCAAAGGCATATTTAACATGCTCAGCTTTTTTGATGGTGTTGCCATACGAGATACGAGATGGATCAACGCCGCAACCAAGCACGCGATCAAGCTCATAAATAGAGGCACAGTCAAAGTTTGAACCAAGGTTTGCTAGTAGATCGATTACTTCCACTGCAGGGCTAGCTTTCATTGCATAATGCAGTTTTGCATTAGGAAACAGGCTTACCATCTCATGGTACTTAGTTTCGATACGACTAAGGTCAACTACTAAGAAAGGCGTTTCGCGACCTTCAGCAGCCTTGGTAAATTTCTGCCAGCTGGCAGGTTCAAAATATTGGTCAATTTTGATCATTGTCATAGTAGTAAACCTTTTGTGGAAACTGTATCGGTTAGAAAAATTATCGCCAAACAGTGAATGCTAAATATTAACACTCACTGTAGACGTAACTATGTGAAGGATAAAGACGAAATAAAAAAGATAAGAATAAAGAGTAGCGCTTTAAGAATTGACGGCTTGTGTCTGTTTTTCTGCTGATTGAGCTTCTTGCTTTTCACGTATTTTAAGAACTTTGCGGACTTTATCACGAGCACGAGTCTGTTTAAGACGAGACAAGTAGTCAACGAAGATTACGCCATTTAGGTGATCCATTTCATGCTGGATACAAACAGCAAGCAGTCCTTCGACTACTTCGTCGATGACCTCACCGTTACCGTCTAACGCTTCGATACGGACCTTATTAGGACGTTCGACTTTGTCATAGACATCAGGTACAGATAAGCAGCCTTCTTCATACGGTTGCTTTTCTTCTACCAGTGGGGTGACTTTTGGATTGATAAAAACTCTAGGAGAGCTTTTGTCTTCAGACAAATCCATCACGATAAGCTGAATATGATGATCCACTTGACTGGCTGCAAGCCCGATACCTTGAGCATCATACATCGTCTCGATCATGTCTGCGATTAAGGTTTTGATTTCAGCAGTCACTTCCTTGACAGGCTTGGCGATAGTACGCAAGCGAGGATCTGGGTAACTTAAGATAGGGAGTAGTGCCATAACGCTCACCTCAATGATAAGGACAAAATAGGGTTAATATTATAAGATAAATGGGGACAAAAGTAATGCTTATCAATACTTTCGCAGTCATATGATGCTATATGTATATAGAAAGACTGAATTTTGATGATAAATGGCATAAAAAAGCCCTGCTTAACGCAAGGCTTTGTTTATATAGCATTTTAATTAGCTAGTAATCATTTATGACCAAAATATGCATGGCTTATGACTAATTATGCACGGCGTTTATTTACAATCATTTCATATAGGAACAGTAGGATAATTGCACCGATCACTGAGAATATAAGACCAGTGAAACCACCATCAGCATTAATACCGATTAGGCCAGCTAGAAAACCACCTAGCATTGCACCAACGATACCCAATACGATAGTCATAATCCAACCCATAGGGTCGTTACCTGGTTTGATAGCACGTGCTAATAGACCTGCGACTAAACCTACAATAATCATCCAAATAAAGCTCATGTTATTCTCCTAATATTATTAATATTTATAATGTGTTACAAGTTTTGATAAATCTATTGTAAACACTCCTCGGACGCAAAAGTAAGCATAAAATGTTACTACTGTAGGGGCTATGTGAGGAAAAAGTCCGATTTGCTATCGAGTAAGGGCAATAAGTAAACGAAAGGTTACAAAGGTAGCAGTGGTGCTAACAGCGTTTATCAACGTGGTACCTGTAGTGCTGAACTCACATAAATGAAGTTATATAAATACTAGAAATAAAAAACGCAGCCATCTATTAGATGAACTGCGTTTGTATAGAGGAGAATAAGAAGAGTTATTTCTTTATAAGAGCTGCTTCTTTATCTTAGCTAAAAGCGTTAGCCGTTATGCAATGCGGTTAATAAACGCTGATGAATCCCTTCAAAACCGCCATTTGACATGACCACAATCGCATCACCTGCTTTAGCATGACTGCTGATATGCTCAATAATAGCGTCAATGCTTGATAACACTTGTTGGTTGCCGATAGCGTCGCTAGTAGCCTTGGCCTGTTCAATGACTTCTTTTAAGCCCCATTCCAAACCAGTAGGCTCGTACCATAATGTGTAGTCAGCAAGCGCCGCTGACTGAGCCAAGCTGTCTTGATGAATACCCATTTTCATGGTGTTACTACGCGGCTCAATGATAGCCCAAATACGTCTATCAGCTAGCTTCTTTTTGGCACCATCTAATGTGGTCGTAATAGCCGTTGGATGATGGGCAAAATCATCAAAGACTAAGATGTTATTGACGTCGCCAATCAGCTCCATCCGGCGCTTGATACCAGCGAAATCTGATAAAGCAGCACAGGCAGTCTCAACACTGACGCCAACATCATAGGCAGCAGCCACAGCAACTAATGCGTTATTGACGTTATGGATACCGCTCATTGACCAGTTTACGACAGCAGTTGCCTTTTTATCAGTGGCAAAACTGACTTTAAACTTACTACCATCTTCTTGGATCAGCTCAGCCTGCAAGTCGCTACTATCTTTTAGAGCACGCGCGTTTTCGCTGGTATCATCTAAAGTAGAGTCGATGACGGCAGTACGCCAGATAGGTGTCCAAACCCCTTTCGCTAGCGTATCTTCTAGACTAATGGTCGCGGCTGGCATAATAATTTTGCCAGTGCTTGGAATCATACGCACCATATGGTGGAACTGAGTTTGTATTGCATTGAGATCTGCAAAAATATCTGCATGATCAAATTCAAGGTTATTCAAAATAGCAGTACGCGGACGATAGTGAACGAACTTTGAGCGCTTATCAAAGAAGGCAGAATCGTACTCGTCTGCTTCAATCACAAAGTAACCAGCTTTATCATTATCGCTTTTATCAGCACCCAAATAGCTGCTATGTGCAAACACTTGCTGCAAATGCTCGTCAGTCGTATCAACCAATGGTACCCCGCCAATCAAAAACCCTGCATCAATACCAGCATAATGTAATATCCATGCAAGCATAGTCGTTGTTGTAGTTTTACCATGCGTACCTGCAACAGCGATTACGTGGCGTGACTGCAATACTTGCTCAGATAAGAACTGCGGACCTGAGGTATAGCGTAAGCCCTTATCTAGCATATACTCAATCACATCCATACCACGCTTCATCGCGTTCCCAACGACCACTAAGTCTGGCGTTGGTTGCAAGTGCTCTACCAGATAGCCTTCTTCGATAGTCACGCCAGCATTTTCGAGTTGAGTGGACATAGGAGGATAGACATTAGCATCTGAACCCGTGACCGTATGCCCAAGCGCACGTGCTAGCAATGCCAGTGAGCCCATAAAAGTACCACAAATACCAAGGATATGAATATGCATAGACGTTCCGTACGCGCTTGAATGAAAAGAGTAGAGATCTGATAAAATAAAATGTGTAGTGCCTAGCTGTCATCAGTAAAAATAACCACTCTGATAAACAACGACCAATATATCAGCTGGGCAAACAAGCAATCATTGTAAAGTAAACCCTGTTCGATGACCAATAAAAAACGCCTAACAAGTAGGCGCTAAGTAGCTAATGTAATTTGGTTATTTTAGTATGCAGCGATACGCCAACTAACAGTCAGCATGATGACGCTTTTATTTTCGTGATAACGTATAGTCATCCTCTAAATTATCGTGCTCATCGATCCGTATCAAGTGATTGTCTTGGATATGATAGGTCTCGATGTTTTTTCCTTCATAGACAATAGTGATTTTATCATTGTCTTGTCGATAGATACCCGATTCGAGTAGGGGTGTTTTTGGTTTTTCAGGATTATGATAATAACTTGCTTTTAGTACGGACCCATCAGCGAATAAGTTCAATGTAACGTCGATACTGTCGCAATCTGTACAAGAGACCATACCGCCATAATCACCCATCAATGTCGCTTGCAGCATACTGCTTTTTGCTTCTGATCGCTCCATAGAGCTGTCTGCATAGGTATCTTTATTTGACTGAGCAGCAGCAATTAATGATTGCCCTTCCACCATTTCGCCTGTCTCATCATCATTCACTAGCTCAGCATTTTTAGCATTGTCATCTTGCAATGATTGTGAAGCATCCTGCGACTCAGAACCAGTCGACGCGAACGTAGATACCATGTCTTTATCGGTATTGGACGAGGCACTATCACAGCCTACGAGTAGCACGCATAGTGACGCTACAAGTAACGAAGGACGCCACCGTTTTACGATAGCAAGCGTGGTAGAGCGAACGGGAGCAAAATATATCATGGTCATACCAAAAACAGTTTTTAACAAGTATTTTTCAAGCTCATCTATACTATCGACAACGTAAAGCCATTGTCAAAGGTAAGGATAATAAGGCATAGGCGCGTAGTAATAATATAAATTAAGAACTTGATAGCATTATCTTATATTCAAAATACAGATAGCTTATGAGTAGAAAGCGACAAATATCTAATGCTGATCCGTTTATAAGGTAAGCTGACTAAAGATATCAAAGGCTTGAAAATATCTCTGTGGGCTTTTTGTTGTTGGCCTTATATCTAAAAGGCATAAGTTGACATTAGCGATACCTGTTGGTAACGCTAATATGGGTTGTAAGGGCGGGTTAATAGTAGATAGAAAAACAGACATTGTATCGAAGATAGCAATGTCTGTTTTAAAAGCAGAAGTAGGAAAGAAACCTAACGTTTTATTGAGTTATAAGATACTAATTAGCAGACTTTACGATACGTATTAATATCAAAACATGTACGATCAGCAGTACACTAAATAGAATCAACGACTGCTCAGGGATACTTAATCCCATAAACGTCCAATCAACAGAGGCACATTCGCCAGATCCTGCAAATACTTCTTCGAATACTTGTAAGATAGGGAGGGTATCAAGCCAATAGTTCAGTCCTGGACCACAAGAAGGTACTTGGTCAGCAGGCAAGTGTTGTAACCATACATGGCGTGCTGCTACTGCAGTTGCCCAGCCGATACCTAATAGACTACCAAGCCATAGCAATAGTCTTATCACTTTAGATTTAGGATTAAACAACGCTGATATCAGGGCAAATCCGCCCATGACGATTAGACCAACACGCTGAAAGATACAGAGCGGGCAAGGCGAAAGCCCTAGATGACGCTGTAAATAAAACAGCGCAAAACTCATGCCTATGATGGCCATTATCACCAAAAATACTTGCAGGTTACGGTAAGTGGTTAGTTGTCGCATTGTGCGGTTACTCTTATGGGTTTATCTATAATAGGTGTAGGGTAGCAATCCAGATTAAGCAGTCAAAACTTCACAGTCAGTACTTAGCAATTAATAACTAGCAACTTAACGATACTGCTGTAAAAATTCCATAAAGTCTTCTGTTTCAGACTGCTCAATCTCAGCTTGCTGCAAGATAGATTTTTCTGCCAATACTTCGTATTTAGCTTGAGTATTTGGACTAAGTGTCTGCTGTAATAAAGACTCGCGATGCTGCTGAGCCAACGTAAATCCAAGCTGCCATAAGCTGCCTAAGCGTTTGCTGTCAGAATTCACTTGTGCAGAGATAGTCGACTCAGAGTGTCCTGCTTTGCCCTGCATCAATGCTACAGCCGCACGGTAGTCATTACCACCGTAGTGAGCATCAAGCAATGCAGCAAGCGGCTGCATACGCTCTAAATGAGTGAGCATCCAGCTTTCGAATGACTGCTCTTGGCCATTATTGATAATATGCAAGTCATCACGGCGACCTTCATTGACCACACGCTCAAGATTGATAGCGAGCGTGTCTTCTTCTTCAGGTAGCAAGTCTGGTGAGTCACTAAACAGACAATACAGCGCCATCACCTCCAAGAAGCAAGCACTAGAGAGGCGAATACCTACGTCACTGTATGGGTCAAGATCGATAGCACGGAACTCGACATAGGCGATACCGCGACGCTCAAGCGCTTCGGTTGGTGTTTCACCGCTCATTGCGATTTGTTTAGGACGAATAGGGCTGTAGTACTCGTTTTCTATTTGTAAAATATGATTGTTAATTTGGATCGGGTTGCCATCTTCGTCTTCTAGGCCAAGCTTAGCAAAGCTTTCGTGCGGTGTTTGGATGGCACGGCGTAGACCATCGACATACTCTGGCAAATAGTTATAACGGATATCAAGCTGCTCTTGCACGCTATTGGTATAGCCAAGCTTACCCATACGCAGGCTAGTCGCAGCAGGTTTGTAATAGGTCGAATCATTGAGCAATTCTAAATCGTGCTCACGCCCTGCCAAGAAACAAGGACATACGCTTGGACTGGCACCCAGTAAATATAAGACAAGGCTGGTCAGACGCTTAAAGTTACGAATCAATCCTAGGTATTTTTCGTTTTTGAACTCTGTCAACGTTTGGCTTTGTGCGGTGGGCGTTTTGGCTTGCCAAGTCTCAAACAACGTATCACCAAAAGACAAGTTGTAATGTAGACCAGCAATCGTCTGCATACGGCGACCATAGCGAATACCAAGTCCACTACGATATAGGGTTTTTAGCTTACCCGTATTAGAGCTACCGTAATCAGCTAGTGGAATATCTTCATCTTTAGAAGACAACATACAAGGCATCGATAATGGCCACATCAGCTCACCTTCAGGTATGCCCTGATAGACCAATACGTGCAATTGGCGCAGCATATTGAGGGTCTCTTTTGGTGAGGATTTTGGTTCAGTGATGAGCTCAAGCAGACTTTCTGAGTAATCGGTAGTAATAAAAGGATGGGTAAGTTTTGATCCAAGTTTGGCTGGATGCGGGGTCTGTGCCAAGAAACCATCAGGCTTTACGCGCAGGCCCTCTTTTTCAATACCGCGGAGCATACCCGTTAAGTGTTGGCTATCAAACCAATTAGGGATCTCGAAATTAACAAAGCTACTCGCAAAATTACTCATAATAGTCATCTATTGTTATTTATTATGGCGGATCAAAACACGATAAGCGTTTGTCCATAAAATAGGTAAATGTTAGGTCAATAATTCCGTCAGTTTAGCTCAAAGCTGTCTTGAAAACCACGGACAATTACAAATACGATAAGCTTTAGGCAAAGCGATTTGTGAGGATTTTGACCCTGTTTTTAATACAAATTCATCTCGAATATAGTGTTATTCTGGCCAGACAGTTTGATAAAAAAAGCATCTACCTGAGAGATAGATGCTTTGTTCATTATGCCTACAAGCCATTTGACATAGTATTGGCACACTATCGCATTATCTTAATAACCATAGCGCGACCGCGTCTATTTAGCTTATATAGAGAATGATGAACCGCAGCCGCACGTGGTGGTGGCATTTGGATTGGTCACAACAAAACGTGCCCCTTCCAGACCTTCGGTATAGTCAACGGTAGAGCCTTGCAAGTATTGATAGCTTAGCGAATCGACGACTAACGTCACATCACCATTATCAAAATTGGCATCGTCTTCGTTTAGATCGTTGGCAAAGTTAAACCCGTAAGAGAAACCAGAACAACCGCCACCTGTCACATAGACACGTAACATAAGATCGCTATCGCCTTCTTCTTCGCGTAGACGGCGTACTTTTTGCGCCGCACTGTCGGTTAGGCTTAATACGGTTGGGTCTACTGGCTGGCTTGAGCTTGGACTAAATTGGTTGGCTGATTCGTTCATATCTACCTCAGTTGCTAGGATCAAATGCGGTCGTCGTCCTGTTTGGGTTTGCAAGATGGTACTTGCAAATAAAGATACGCACGGCGTTTGATTTAATTGGGTGCTGTCATTATGGCAAAGCTATTGGTGCATTATAAGCTGTTTGTACAATTTCAAAATAGTATTTGTGCCACCACAACACTTTATTGGCTCTATTGATGGTGGGCACTTATCTTTTAGCAGTATATCATAATGGGGGTGCGGATTCGTTTGTCAAGAGTGATGCAACTACTGAATTTTACTAATAAATAGCAGTGGTCTAATTTTGATATTAAGTTTTTTAAAATAACTGCGTCAATGGGCTAAACCAATAACCAGACTAAAAATAATAGGGTGTGATTATATAAAACAC
Organism: Psychrobacter proteolyticus; assembly: GCF_038155145.1. Lineage (GTDB taxonomy): Bacteria > Pseudomonadota > Gammaproteobacteria > Pseudomonadales > Moraxellaceae > Psychrobacter > Psychrobacter proteolyticus_B. The sequence continues at coordinate 186,388 of NZ_JBAKAY010000005.1, read as the reverse complement.
TACTTAGTAATATTAGGCAGTCTTAAAGCTTATTAGTCATATTACGGTATTTTACGGCCATAACCTTTATAATAGTAACAACCATGTATGAGCTCAAGAGTCGCTTGTGCAACTTAAGGTGCTTAGCGTAATAAATACTTAGTTTTGAAATAGTTATTTAATTGTTTGCCTATGGGGCAAGCGTTTGAAATAATAGCCGCCAGTTGGCATACCCTATGTGTGTTTCTTATTGCCCTATATCTATATTATTGTTGAGATGAAGAAATTATATGATCGAATTTAAAGACGTTGGTGTTCGCCGTGATGGTCGTGAATTGTTTGCAGGTGCAAGCTTTCAGCTCCATCCAGGTCACAAAGTTGGACTGACGGGCAACAACGGCACAGGCAAATCTACTTTATTTGCGCTGTTACTGACGCAGATGGGTACAGGCGATACAGAGGTCACCCTTGATAAAGGTGAAGTCAGTATTCCTGATAGCTGGCATGTGGCGCATATGGCGCAGGAAGTTGGTGCTACAACGCAGTCTGCAATCGATTATGTATTGAGCGGTGATGAGCAGTGGTATGAAATTAATGCTGCGCTAAATGATTTGAGCAGTGTCAGTGATGAGCAAATTGGTGTGTTGCACCAGCAGTTCGATGAAATCGACGGATATCGTACGCCGACTAAAGCGGCACAAATTATGGCAGGTCTTGGTTTTAAAACTAGCCAGCATGAGCTGCCAGTAGAAGGGTTTTCTGGTGGTTGGCGTATGCGCTTAAACCTCGCCAAAACCTTGATGAGCCGTGCTGACTTGATGTTACTCGATGAGCCAACCAACCATTTGGACTTGGACGCTATCTTATGGCTTGAGACATGGATCAATGCCTATATGGGTCTGGTCATTGTCATTTCTCATGACCAAGCGTTTTTGGACGCGACAGTCGGTCATATCCTACATGTAGAGCAACAAAAAATCACTCTTTATACTGGTAACTATCAGCAGTTTATTCGTACCCGTCACGAGCGTATGGCGCAGCAGCAGCAAGCGTTTGAAAAGCAAGAAGCGACCAAGGCTCACTTGGATGACTTCATTCGTCGTTTCCGTGCTAAAGCCAGTAAAGCTAAGCAAGCACAGAGCCGTATTAAGCAGTTAGAGCGTATGGCAGAACTGTCACCAATGATGGCTGACAATCCTTTCTCGTTCCAGTTCTACGAGCCTGCAAACATGAGCTCACCGCTGATTGAGCTGACCAACGCAGATATTGGCTATAGTGAGACACCGCTTCTACACAATGCCAATGTACAGGTAACCCCTGACACCCGTCTTGGCTTATTGGGTATGAACGGCGCTGGTAAATCAACGCTGATTAAAGCATTAGTCGGTGAGCTTGGCGTACTAACAGGAAAGTATCGTGTTTCGGATACCTTAAAGCTTGGCTATTTCAATCAGCATCAAATGGATATCCTAGATGCCAAAGCAACGCCTATAGAAATGCTACGTCGCCTGGCAGGTAAAACCTCTGATGCGATGCTGCGCTCGTTCTTGGGTAGCTTTGACTTCCGCGGTGAGCGTATTGATACACCAAGTGAGCTATTCTCAGGTGGCGAGCGCGCGCGTTTGACCTTGGCACTGATCGTTTGGCAACGTCCAAATGTCCTTGTACTCGATGAGCCAACCAACCATTTAGATTTACAAATGCGTCAAGCATTGACTATCGCCTTACAAGGTTTCAAAGGTGCAGTGGTACTGGTCTCGCATGATCGAGAGTTGATTGCCAATGTCTGTGATGAGCTGTATCTGGTACACGATGGCATTATCGAAGAGTTCGATGGCGACATTGGTGACTATGGTAAATGGCTAGCAGAGAAGCGCAAGCAAGAGAACGCATCAGATAAGAATACCGGTAAGAAAAAAAGTAAAAAAGAGAGTAAGAAGTTTGTTTCACGTGAAACAGATAATAGCCAATTAAATAATAAAGCATCTGATAACTCATCAAACAGTAAAGCTGCGACGCCTGCGCTTAGTAAAGAAGAGCAGCGTAAACTAGCCGCTGAACAGCGTAAAATGACAGCACCTATCCGCCGCGAGATAGAAGAAACAGAAAAAACATTGGCTAAGATTGATAAGCAGCTCGTGACGCTGGAAGAAAAACTGGCTGATACGGAGCTGTACGAAGAGAGCCGTAAGTCTGACTTACTTGTATTACTCAATGAGCAAACAGCGCTACAGCAGCAACATAGTGATAATGAAGAAAAATTACTACTATCAATGACGACTTTAGAAGAGATGGAAGCTAAGTTCGCATAAAGCGTTATAGATAGTTAGTTATATAGGCAGACATGAAAAAGGGATGGCATAAGCCATCCCTTTTTTATTACATTATTCCTTACGATATTTGCCATCGCCGTACGACAGTATTTCCATCGTGGTCGTACAAAGCTGACAGTTTATTTCACCAGCAGCGGCTTTTGATAAATCAAGGATACGACCTCTAATAAAAGGTCCTCTGTCCGTGATTTTTACAACGACGCTCTGCTTTGTCTTTTGATTGGTTACTTGTACCTTCGTGCCGAACGGTAACGTGCGATGTGCAGCGGTTAAAGAGTTCATGTTGAAGATACTGCCACTCGCTGTGCGCTTGCCATGAAACTTACTACCATAATAACTGGTATTGGCTGCAAAAACTGTGGTGCTAAGTAATAGCGATAAAGTGACAACCAAAGACTTGATTAAATAAGACATTTAATACCTTTAAGCAATTAATAAAATAGACAGATGCTCTTGCCTACGTTATCTATACTCCCTATGAGTATGAATAATAGGGGATTCTACAAGAGCTAGCTTGTCATATTATTACTGCCGTGTAAAAAAATCATGAGGTCAAATAGCTGTTTTTTAAGGAAAAATAGCTATTTTTTAGCAAAAATAATGATGACGTAGGTACTAAAAATAGACTTATAAAGAGTGATTCTCATAAAGAAGCCGACAAAATACTGGAAAGCCAATAACGCAATATAAATAGGTAATATATAAAGACCAAATCTATCGATATAGCATAATTATCGTTATGAAAGCTTAAATAGAAATAGATAATATAATGTAAAAAAACCTTGCTATATTCTTACTATTTTGTAAAAAGAGAAGGTTTGATATTATTGCAGTGCCAATAGAAAGTTGATGATGCTAAATTTTTAAGAAATCTAACTTAAGGTAAAGGTGTTCGCTTACCTACATTAGAGAGTATTGTAGATATCGCTTGGCATCATTACTGGTAATATTTATATAACGGTGTTTGTTGTAATTATTGCTATGATAATAAGTAGGCTACAAAAATTGCTATAGCAGAATCTAGTAGCTATTTATATCGTATCGTTTGAAATTGGCAGACTGATACCACTAATATGTTTTTATTTTGGGGAAAATAACATGGCAGAGAAAAACTACTATGACATTTTAGGGGTCAAAAAAGACGCCTCAGACGCTGATATCAAAAAAAAATACCGCAAGCTCGTTCGTCAATACCATCCCGATGTCAGTGATCATCCAGACGCTGATAATAAAATTGCAGAAATAAACAACGCTTACGAAACGATCAGAGATAAAGAAAAGCGTGCTGAATATGACGCTATGCTCAATAATCCGTTTGCTGGTCAAAGTAGATCAAGTGGTTTTGGTGGCAATGGGCAAGCTGGCACGGGTCAAGGTGGTTTTCGCTGGGAAGATATCAAAGATCAGTTTGGTGACGGTGAGGTCTTTGGTGATGGTGGTTTTCGCTTCGATGACATTTTTTCAGCATTTGGTCGCGGCGCACGTGGGTCAACTGGTGGACAAACGGGCAGTCGCTCTCAAAGCAGCGGTTTCGATCAATTTGGTGGCTTTGGGACGCAAGATAGCAAAGGTCAGGATCAGCATGCCGAGATTACCGTTGATTTGTCTTCAGTCTATAGTGGCGACGACTATAGTATTAAGCTAAACGTCCCTGTTCGTCAGCCCAATGGTAATGTCGACTACGATAACAAAACCCTTAAGATAAAAATCCCTAAAGGTATCACTGACGGTAAGCAAATTCGTTTAGCAGGGCAAGGTGCTGCTGGTAGCAGTAATGGCAAAAATGGCGATTTGTTTTTGAAGGTTAAAATTCGTCATGATGCCAATATTCGTATAGAAGGCGCAGACGTTTATCAAACCGTGAATATTGCACCGTGGGAAGCGGCACTGGGCGAAAAAATCAACGTCAGTACGCCAGCGGGTACGCTTGGTGTGACCATTCCTAAGAACAGCAAGTCCGGCAGCAATTTACGTCTTAAAGGCAAAGGTATCCCTGCCAAGCAAGCAGGTGATTTGTATCTAACTTTAAATATCGTCAATCCTGATGTCAGTAACGATGCGTCGATACAGGCTTATGAGCAGCTAAAACAAGCCTTTGCTGATACCAATATTAGTCGTTAAACAAGATTATGAACAACCATTACTTATTACTGAAGTGATAAACGAATAGCAGAGATGAACACGATACCGATGAAATAAAGAGAAAACGAGGATAATAGCTATGAACCACTCGACTGAATTTACAGACATCATCATGAGCTTAGATGAACTGGTCTCTGCCTGTGGCCAAGAGCGCCAATGGGTCATCGAATTAATCGAAGAAAACGTCATTGAATATGATGTACCAGAGCGTGAGCAATTCACTGGTTATCAGCTGACGACAGTGCGCCGTGCATCGCGATTAAGTCGTGACTTTGAAGCCAGCGTACCAGCAATTGGGTTGATACTTGAGCTGTTAGATGAAGTTGAGCAACTGCGCCAACTTAAACGTCAAATAGAACAGCAAACACCAGTCATCGAAGTCGATATAGATAATCTAAAGTAAACTAACAATCAAGATAACGCGTAAAAAAAGGGCCCTTTAAAGGCCCTTTTTTTATGTCTATATAAAACACTTCAGCAAAAATTAACGCGAATAAGTAGGGTCAGCTGCTGCTGTAAATAATACATCAGTAGAAGAGTTCAAGGCAGTCTCAGCTGAATCCTGAATCACACCGATGATAAAGCCAATCGCAACCACTTGCATCGCGATATCATTTGGAATGCTAAATAAGCTAGCAGCGAGTGGAATCAATAGTAATGAACCACCAGCAACACCAGAAGCACCGCAAGCACTAATCGTAGCAACCAGACTGAGTAGCAGCGCTGATGCAAACGTCACTTCGATACCCAACGTGTGAGCAGCAGCAAGCGTTAAGACATTAATGGTAATCGCAGCACCAGCCATATTGATAGTGGCACCTAGTGGAATGGTCACCGAATAAGTGTCTTCATGCAATCCAAGCTTACGAGCAAGGTTCATGTTGACTGGAATATTGGCTGCTGAACTACGTGTGAAGAAGGCAGTAATTCCTGATTCGCGCAGACATCTGAACACGAGTGGATAAGGGTTCTTGCCAGTTTTAATAAGAACGATAAGCGGATTGGCAACCAACGCAATGAATAACATACAGCTGATTAATACCATTAAGATACGCGCGTAGCCTGCCAAAGAAGCAAAGCCTGTCTCAGCAACCGTGCTAGCGACTAGGCCCAAGATACCAAATGGGGCTAAAGCAATAATCCATTTAACCACTTGTGAGATGGCATCAGCGAAATCACCGACAACATTACGAGCAGTATCACTGGCTTGGCGCAGTGCAAAACCGATAATAATTGCCCATGCTAAGATACCAATGTAGTTGGCTTCAGCGATTGCATTGATCGGATTGGCGACCAAGTTCATGAGCAAGTTCGTCAAGACTTCTTTTAGGTCGGCAGGTGGTACCTGTGCGATATCGGCGTTGATCAAAACCAGCTCAGTCGGGAATAAAAAGCTGGCACCGACTGCCGTTAGTGCTGCCAAAAAAGTGCCAAACATGTACATGATAAGCACCGGCTTTACGTAGACTTCATTACCACTACGATGTTGACTAATGGCTGCCATAACCAGAATAAATACTAGGATGGGAGCGACTGCTTTTAGTGCACCGACAAAGAGTGTACCAAGCAACCCTATGGCGGTGCCGACACTTGGCGCCAGCCAACCAATCAATACCCCTAGCACCAAGCCAATAATAATGAGCGGCACCAGCCCTATACGCTGGTACATCGCAATCAATGAACGCATCTGTACACCCTCAAGTCCGTTAAAAGTAAGTGAATTGTCACAACAGAAAATTTATCGAAGGATGGTAGCATTTTTTGACATATTCGCATACCGCTCATAGCAGTAGCTGTTGCGTGCAAACCGAGTGGTAGTAGAGTCATACAACTAGTATAAAAAGAATGCAGCACTTATAGGCAAGGGCTAGCTACTCAAAATACCTCATTTATAGGAGGCAAAAGTAGCGATATAGGCAGTAATATATAAGGTAGGAAGAGATTTCGTTGTAAAAGGTAAGAGGGAAATAAACGGCAAAGCTATACTTTAAAGTGGGTCAAATCGTAACCTAATTGCTGGTAGGCTTTATATTTATTGCGACCTTCTTGTGTACTTGTAGCATCAGGTCGGATCAGCTCAAGGACTCGAGAGGGTTTTGAATTATTAGTAGCAGCCATAAAATCGTTGACGGGACGTGTTGTCGTATTGAGCACGATACCATTAAAATCTACTGGCATATGATTGCCTAGCATTACAGGCGCTAATGATTTATGAGTAACGATGTTGATGTTGCTATCATCAGTACCTCTATCATTGGTACTTTTATTACCAGTATCAGAAAGACATTGATGTGGTATAAAACTCGTGGAGTACTGTGACCAAAGTGCCGTATCTAGATTTGATAGTAATGTCTCATCTTCAATTAAAATCAGCAAAGACTGAGCGCTTTTATTAAGCGCCGTCTGAGTCAGCTGACAAATAAAGCCCAAGAAATCTTGGGCCTTACTCTCACTTAATACATAAAAACTAATTTTCATAAATGAATTAAGCCATCTCTGCGCTGTTTTTTAGATATTGCATAAACAATGGTACAGGACGTCCAGTGGCTGCTTTGTCTTTACCTGAGTTCCATGCAGTACCAGCGATGTCTAAATGCGCCCATGCTTGACCTTCTTCGATGAAGCGCGATAAGAAGCAGGCGGCAGTTACCGCACCAGCACCTTTACCACCGATGTTTTGCATATCGGCGATTGGTGAGTCAAGCTGAGCTTGATATTCGTCATCTAAAGGCATATGCCAGATAAGATCGCCTGATAGGTTGCTGGCATTTTCTAAATCAAACAGGACGTCTTCATCATTACTAAATACGGCTGAACGAACATGGCCTAGCGCAACCACACAAGCGCCAGTCAAGGTGGCAACATCGATGATGGCTTTTGGCTGATAACGCTGCACGTAGCACAAGGTATCTGCTAGTACTAAACGGCCTTCAGCATCAGTATTTAAGATTTCGACTGATTTGCCATTCATCGCTTTAACGATATCACCTGGACGCGTTGCATCGCCTGATGGCATGTTTTCAGCACAGGCTAGCGCACCAACGACGTTGATTGGTAGACGAGCTTCGCACAACGCTTTAATTGTACCAAGTACTGATGCTGAACCACCCATGTCAAACTTCATCTCATCCATCGCCGCACCTGGCTTGATTGAGATACCGCCTGAATCAAAGGTTACGCCTTTACCGACTAATACGATAGGTGCGTCGTCATTGGCTGTTTGTGCATTGTCATTGCTATTTTTGCTTGCATTTTTAGCTGACTTTTTGGTTGGTAGTTTATCGGCTAATGCCTTTAGACCGCTCACTTTTGCGTTGCTAGTAGTTTGCTCGGTAGAGCCTGCATTTGAACTAAATTCTGATTTACCACGGTACTCCATGAGTACCAGCTTACCTTCTTTGGTAGAGCCTTGTGCAACGGCCAAGAAGCAATGCATACCTAGCGCTGACATCTCGTCTTCACCTAGTACCTTCACGGTTAATAGGTCAGGGTACGTTTTTGCAAGCTCTTGAGCTTGTTCAGCCATATAAGCTGGGAAGCAGATATTGCCAGGCTCATTGGCTACATCACGAGTGAGGCTCTGACCAGCAAATACTGACTGAGCAAATGCTAGCGCAGGCTGTAGTGACTCATCAGCTAACAGATAAACATCAGTCAATACAGGACTCGCTTGCTCAGACTTATACTTGTCAAAGCGGTAGCTAGCTGCCAGTAGGTTAAGGGCAAATTGACCAAAGTGATTTTCTTCCAGTGCATCACCCAAGGCGACAGTGATAGAAGACACACGCTTTTGTGTGCTGCTATAGATGGTATTGGCGATTTTTTGCAGTACGGTGTTGTTGAACTTATCAGTGTTACCTACACCGACCAATAGCAGTTGAACAGGGTTTTGCTTAGTGGTTTTTTTATCACCTGCTAGCGCATAGTCAGCAACAGTCTCACAGGTAGTACCCTTGAAATGTGATACTTCAATCAGCTGCTCAATACGAGTGGTATATTCGGTTAGCACAGATTCAGCCAGAATGTTTTTCTTGTCATCGACCAAAACAACCAGACAAACATCGTCTTTACTTTTGGCTTCTTTTTTCAGGATTTTCTGCGTATGAGTCTTTGGTAAATGCTGAGATAATTTGATATTCATATAGTTATCCTTATTAGAGTTATGAAAATTGCAGGATTTGGATGACTGCTTATACCTGTCAGATTATTAGATTATTTGGTCTGTTGAGCAATCACAGTAGTGTAGCATATTGCGATAATCGTGCGCAGTTAGCAAGCCTTAGGTAATACGTTTGAATTATTATGCTGTGCTAACTTACGCTATGGTTTAGCGGTTACATTATCATCTTTCGATGATGCCAACATATTAGCCATTGACCAATTCATCGGTCGTTACCGTCGCGGCAAATCTGTCTTGTAGTGCGGCCATGGCAGTATCATGCATGATTTCAGCGCTTATCAGCTCTCTTGTAGCGCTAGGTAGGTCGCGAGTGGCACAGGCATCGTGACAGACGAAACTATCGAAACCTAAGTCAAATGCGGCGCGGACGCTTGAGCTGACGCACATATGACTCATAAAACCCGCAAAAATAATCTGCTTCTTTTCTGCTGCTGAAATCAGTGATTGTAATTGCGTATCATAAAAGGCATTCGGATGCTTTTTGGCAATTACTGTTTCGCCATCTTGAGGCTGCAACTGTTCGACGATCTCAACGTTAGCTGATAGAGGATCAAAGACATTGCCATTCTCGGCACCATGATGGGTAATGTGGAAGATAGGTAAATCTTGCTGACGCGCTCTATCGAGTAGTAGGCGCGCATTGGCGATGGCTTTTGCCCCAGCGTCCCCTAATGGCATAGCGCCATCGACGTATTCGTTTTGATAGTCGATAAGAACCAGCGCGCAATTTGACCAGTCAAGCGCATCGAATATGCCGCCAGCGAGTTCAAGTAGGGTAGAGGGTGTAGAGGTCGTTTTATTCATTAGTATTATTCTCCGTTTGACGATATAAATATATTTTTCTATCAGTCAGTCTAGCAATTAATAACAGAGATAAATGTTCGATGATACGAATGACAAACAAACCTTTCTAAAATAAATAAAGCAAAAACTTAGCGCTATAAATACTATCAACTCGATGTAATTTGAGGTTTTATCAATTATTTATCCAATATTTGCTATATTCGTTAATTACTGTCAATAATGCGCTCTCAGCAAGGTGTAGGTAATGTTTTCAAACACATTTCACAGCCATTTTTGGGCAAAACATGCTAGCATTAGCGGTTATATCTGTCGCTTGTGTTTATTGAGTATGACTAACCAGTCGCTTAGTAACGTTCACCGTTATTTGAGTACTTAGATGACCCATATCATGCTGATGATATGTCGTCGTACGACCTAGATATTCAATAAGCTCATCATCAATCGCGCGCATACCAACCGTTTAAGAGTACCCATTGTGATATTACGCCGCTACATGACACAACAAGTTGCCTCGACCACTGCCTTAGTGTTGGGGTTTTTGGTAGTGATGATGCTCGGCGGTCGTTTGATACGCTATTTTGGCATCGCTGCTGAAGGTCGTTTGGACGTCAGCCTACTGTTTACGATCATTGGGTATAACCTACCGTATTTTTTAGAGCTGATATTACCGTTAGCGTTCTTTATCGCTTTGATGTTGGTATTTGGTCGCTTATATGTCGATCAAGAAATGGCAGTGATTAATGCTAGTGGCGTATCTCGAGGTAAGCTTGCTCGATTGATGACACCATTAATATTAGCGTTGTTCGTCGGAGAGGCAGCGCTATCTGTCGTTGGCAAGCCTTGGGGTGTCCGCTCGTCTGAGGCTGTGTGGCAGCAGCAAGCGTTGACCAGTGCATTTGATTTGATTCGTCCGAACGAGTTTATTAGTAGCGGTAATTATCATTTATACGTGGGTAGTCTCAGCGATGATAAGAAAAAGTTGCAAGATGTCATATTAATCCAATCTGAACCTGCGAAAAAAGGTAGTGCTACTGAAAGTGTCGATGCTAGTGCCACTGATATGAATAACAGGATTGATAATGAGACAGCCGAACAGATTGGCATCTCTGACATACCAAAAGATATTATAAATAGCGGTGCGAAGGACATTAGCAAGGATACTATCACGTTGGCTAAGCGTGCTGAGCAAGTTGATACTGGCAATAGCGGCGTGACCCAGTTGGATTTGTTCCAAGGACGTCGTTACGAAGTCGGTGCAGGTAGCCTGAAATATAATCAAGTTGCTTTTGATCGTTATCGCATCACCTTGACTGAGTCTTCACAGGAAGTTATCACCGAAGACAATATTGAAACGCAACAGATTGGACCATTGTGGCAAGCCGCAACGAGTAGTTCACCATCAGGTACGAATAGTGCAATGCGCGCTGCACAAGGCGAGCTTGGCTATCGTTTGGCGCTACCATGGCTGATGATTATCGCGCCTATGTTGGCCGTGCCACTGGCGCAAGTGCGTCCGCGTCAAGGACGCTGGCTGCGCTTGTTTCCTTCTATCTTATTATTTGTCAGCTGTGCATTAGGTATCATTTCGCTAAAAAACGCAGTGAGCAAAGACAGCATCAGCGTATGGGCGTATGCATGGCTCATCTTAGGGTTTATGGCATTGGCGCTTTATATGAATTGGGGTAGCCGTGTGCAACATCGACTGCGCTTTCGCAAACAAGAAAATAGGCTAGCCGCTGCCGCAACTAACTCAGTTAGCGACATCGATAATCAGAACAACAGCTCACAAGGAGGGCAGTCTTAATGCGCTCTTTATTTGCTAAGTCAGCCAAGTCTAATCAATTGGCTAAAAAACCTGCCAATCTAAAAGTCCTTAGTCGCTATGTCAAACTCAACGCTCTATTGGCTATTATCGCTGCCATCATTGGTTTGTGGGCATTACAGCTGATTTTTTCTTACTTATCAGAGCTTGATTCGTTAGATGATAACTACACTATGGGCGAGGCGCTCAAATATATCTTTTATCGCTCGCCTTACTTTTTAGAGCAATTTATCCCAACGGGTGCGTTATTGGGTGCTGTCATAGGATTGGGTTTGCTGGCCAATAAAAGCGAGCTGGTCGTCATGCGCGCGGCTGGGGTCAGTATTTATCGTATCGTCGGCTGGGTATTACAGCCCGCTTTGATATTTGTACTGTTGGCATTGGCTATCAATCAGTTCGTCCTACCGTCTTCTAACCAGTTAGCAAAACAGATTAATGATGAAGACAGCACCTCACTGGTCACATCAGTACGCGGCTACTGGACGATACAGCCACGATTCGAAACCGCAGAAGATGGCAGTGCTACACCTGATGGTAGCGATATTTTATATATTGATTATGCTGATGTCGCGGGTAATATTGGCGAGGTGAAACGTTGGCATTTGGACAACAACGGTAATTTGCAAACTGCTGTCCATGCGGAAGGTGGAAAGTATACTGGCCGTGAACCAATTGATGTAAACAGTGAAAAGCCAAGCGAGCAGTATCGTTATGAGTGGCAGCTAAATGATATGGTTAAGCTCTCTATCAATCAGGGTTTTGAGAGTAGCCAAGCTATTTCACCATCAGATACGCTAAGCTTACCCTTTGCCCCAGAGTCTGTGTATCTGCTGACGCGTAAGGCAGAGGATTTGTCATTGACGCAGCTGTATGAGCACCGTACGTTTATGCGCCAACAGGGCAATCGCTCTTTAGATCATGAAGTCGCATTTTGGCAAAAGCTACTATCGCCATTATCGATATTGTCGCTGGTGATTGTTGCTTGCTCGTTTGTCTTTGGCTCGCTACGGACGCACAGCTTAGGCTTACGTATCGTCGTGGCATTGCTGTTTGGTCTACTATTTAGCTATATTCAGGACTTAGTCGGATTTGTATCGCTAGCGACAGGCTTTTCACCGATGCTTATGGTGCTATTGCCGATTATCGGCAGCGCGCTATTGGGCGGATATCTAATAAAACGCCAGATGTAGAAAGACAGTTGGTCATACAAAATAAAAAGCACGCTAAATTAGATTGAGCGTGCTTTTTTATGTCGATTTTAATTTTAGTTTAAATGACTGAAACTCAATCAGGTAGAGCTAAAACTAGTCTTTGGTCGCCATCGTAATCGTATAGGTTTTACCTTGCTTGATTTTGTCGCTATTGCCAAACACTTCGGTAAACGAGCGCTTAACAAATTGGCGTAGGCCATTGATGGTCACGACATAAAAACGGCCACCTTTACGCATGCGTGAATAGGCATCGAGGAAGTATAAATAATGCTGCTCTTTACCCACTTTGGCTGGCAAGTTTGACATCACAAGGCTAAAGTCTTTGTCTTTTGCCACATGATTGAAGCCATTTGATAAATGTACATCGACATTGTTTAGACCATTTTTCTCACAGTTACGACGTGCGTATTCTACCGCCATAAAGTCTTTATCAATCAGCGTATGCTGACCATTTGGACATTCACGTGCTGCCGTCATACCAAGTACGCCATAACCACAGCCCAAATCGATCGAATCATCATCTTGCTCAAAATCCACATAATCAAGCAGCATCAAGCTACCGTCATCGAGCTTTTGCGGTGAAAAAATGCCCCACGTGGTCGCAAAATCAAACGGCTTACCCAGCACTTCTTGGCGAAAATTGATATCTTCGCGCCAGTGTTCGGCGTTTTTTAATAGGTCAGCAGGTGGTCTATGGCTCATGGGATTCTCGGATAATAGATAGGTAAAAGGTAGTGTGCAGTCCAGTTAGGCAGCATGTATATCATGACGCACTTTAATAAGGGTATTGTAACGAGAAAAGGATGGGTTTGCAGCTATCTATTTCTAGAACTGCATTTTGCGATATCGCAAAAAATTCTAAGCAAAAATGTTAGAGACATTAGATAAGAGGCATTGCTTAAGATAGAATCAAATTTAACCTAATAGTCTCTAAGTATTATTTATGCCAGACATTATATTCGTATCCAAAGTAGACTTTTGGCTTGCACTGCTACTCTGGGGTTTGAGCTTATTTACGGTGTCTGTTCCATTATGGCAGTGGCAGCGAGGTGCTCACAAATCCCTCATACAAACTATATTAATGACGGTTATTCTCATCCCTTTTGCAGCACTAATTCTCATCCCTTTTTTCGGTACTGAGTACACATTAACGAATGACCAACTACAAGTAGATAGTGGGTTCTCTGTTCAAAAAATTGAGATTACAGATATCACCTATATTACGCCGACTCAAAGTATGAGTTCTGCGCCAGCACTATCATTGGATAGGATTAAAATATCATATCAAGATGAAGAAATACTAATCTCACCAAAAGACAAATCACGTTTTTATCGCGAGATACAGGCACGTAATCCTAGAGTAGTGATAGATACAGCAGGCGAATAGAGTGGCATTATCGTTCCTGATATAGAATTTTTCTTGAAACTATTTCCTCAAACTCTTCTTTAATAAATGATCAAATACAAACGGCCCAAATGGCAAGAATGAGCCGAGCACACCTGCAGGGAGTGCCCAAAGTGGCATTTTTATTCTGCTCGCGGTGATGATTAATACCATGACATAGGCAACGAATAATACCCCATGCACTGGACCGACATAGCTCACCGCTTCTGGAATATCGAACATATATTTGAGTGGCATCGCGATACCAAGTAACAATAGAAAAGACGTACCTTCTAAATAACCCATGATAGTAAGGTTTCTAAGTGCAGTGTTTTGACTCTTTGATAAGGCAGACGGTTGAGCTTGCGACACGATATATTCCTTTTACAATCATCAATAATATTAGATTTCAATGCTGCCCATATGGCAATATGGCAAGGCTACCCACGTGGATGATGCTCCGCATGCAATTTCTGCAATCTCGCTGTTGCAACATGAGTATAGATTTGCGTGGTGGATAAATCGCTATGTCCTAGCAATAATTGCACACTTCTTAAATCTGCACCATGATTGAGCAAATGTGTGGCAAAGGCGTGACGTAGCGTATGCGGGGATAACTCTTTATCGATACTGGCAACTTTGGCGTACTTCTTAAGTAGATACCAAAAGTTCTGCCGCGTCATATAACCACCTTGCGCCGTCAAAAATACCGCTTGGCAATTGCCCGATTTTAAATGAGCAATCAAGTCGCCACGCCCATGAGACAGATAATCTTCCAATGCATCCGCTGCATATTCGCCGAGGGGCACCAGTCGCGTTTTATTCCCTTTCCCCGTGATTTGTAGCCAACCTGAGTTTAGATTCACTTGCTCTAAGGAGAGGTTAATCAACTCACTGACACGTAGACCGCAGGCATATAAAACTTCTAGCATGGCTTTATCACGGAGACCGAGCGCAGTACTGGTATCAGGTGCGGCAAGTAGATTATCTACGTCAGCCTCAGCTAAGTCCTTTGGCAGTGGACGTCCGAGTTTTGGGCTTTTGATACGTTCACAAGGATTATCTTCACGCAGATTACTGGCAATCATCCATAGATAAAACTGGCGCAAGCTAGAGAGCATACGCGCTTGGGTACGTGGAGTTTTGCCATCTTTAGCAAGCAGTGACAGACAGTGCAGCACATCAGCAGGCTGCCAGCGTGTCAGGGCGATAGGATTGGTCAACTCACAAGAGCGTAGGTCGCGGACGTACGCATTACGAGTACGCGTCGCTAGACCGCGTGCCAGCATGGCTTGACGAAATTCAGTCATATAAGCTGGCTCGTCATCGACCGCTAATGCTTTAGGCTGTCGTTGTTGTACGGCACGATCACGACTCATAGGATAATACCCAGGTAGGGATTAAGTGAGCGATAACAGATAGTTATTAAAATAATACCAAACCTATCATGCCATTTTTTTCTTAACCAGATAGCGATATAGCGTCACGCTTGCAGGCGTATCATTATCGCTATCGATGGTGATTTCATCAGGATCAGCGTCTAAGCTCACGTTTTCGGCCAGTGTTTCTTGACCGATTAGCTCATGACCCAGGTGACGACAGAAATTCGGAATGTCGCGCGTGGTAGCAGGATCTGTCGCCAATATCTCAATCACTTCACCGCCATCTGCCTTTCGAATGACGCGGTGTAGCATCATGACTGGCTCAGGACAAATCAGCCCTTGAGTATCTAAGTGATGGTGGATAGGCGTGTCTGGTATCGAAGTGGTCATAGTCATTATCGTAAAGCTAAATAAGTGAATTTGAGGGTAAATAGTTTGCTTAAGTGCTTATCGCGGCGTACTTTGTAGATCATCTATGCTTCAGTACTTTCAGCCTCTTCGTCGGCATCAGGCGTATCAGCTATTTCTAAAAAGTTAAAAAACCGCTTAAAGCTTACTTTAAATAAGAATGCCACGCCTAGCCAACAAGATAGTCCTAACCATGCAGTATCGGCAAAAATTAATCCACCAACCAATATAATGGTTGATACACCAATACTCATGGCAATCATCGATGGCTGATTTAAGCGATAACGATAAACGACCAATGCATCATAAATAGTAATGGGTATCGTGAGGGCTACTAAGGCATAGGGTAAATTGTAAAATAACTGATAAAGCAGCTGGTTATCATGGAAGGCTTTGATACTAGCAATCGTGCCAAAGACCACAAATGCAAAAATAGCCACATAAATGAGATAAATCGCTATTTGGTTGGCACGCTGTGCGCCTTTAATACGGGCAATAGCCAGTGGAGCAAAACCATGCTGTAACTTATGTTGCGAAGGTTGGTCTGAGACAGTGGTCATAGTAATCAGTCATTTATCCGTTGAGAAGTACGATGTATCGAAGTGACATTATAGCCGCACACGTGTCTTTTACCTATTTGGCTGCTTTATTCTGCTTTGATTGCATCGATAGCGATACTGCTATTAGGATCAGCAAAATAGGTCGACATTAGGATACAAGCGGAGATATCATCGATTGGGTCGCGTTCGTTTTTGATCCAACCATTGTCCCATGCGATTTCTCTTGCTTCGATGGAAGTCAGCCGCTCATCACACAGTGATACGGTCACTGGCAAATGCTGCTCTATTATTCTATGGGCCAGACGACGAGCGAATTTGTGTGCTCGTTTTGAAAGCATGGAGCTAGTGCCATCCATATTAAGCGGTAGACCGACCACGACTTGCGCCACGCCCCAAACTTTGATGATACCAATTAGATTGTCCCAATCTGGCTGACCGTTATTCATCGCCAAGATATCGAAGGCACGCGCTGTCTGTGTGATGGTATTACCGAGCGCCATGCCCATCTTCTTGACGCCATAATCTAGCGCCAAGATAAGATGCGGCTTTACTTCTGGCTCGATAGTTTTAGCAGTGCTATTGCTATCGTTATCGAGAGTATCAATACCAATATCAATGTCATTATCTATAGCGTCTGTGCTATTGGTTGTAAAAGTACTATCTACCATAGTAATGGGTATCCTTTATATCTTTATCTAAATTCGCAGAGCGTATGATATTACGCATGACCTATGTCACTACTAAGATAGTCGAAATTAACACCAATTTTGTCGGCTGCGATTTGCCAGCGTTCTTCAAACGGTGTATCAAATAATAAATTCAGATCGGCAGGGCAGACTAACCAGTCACCATTACTCAGCTCTTGGTCTAGCTGTTTTTTGCCCCAGCTGGCATGACCTAAGCACAGCTGATAGTGACCAACACCTTGCCCTGCGGCAATACGCTTCAGAATATCTTGGCTAGTCGTGATGCAAACGTTCTCTGAAATAGCAAAAGAAGAGGCCCATTCCGGCTGACCAGTATGCAGCACAAAGCCAACCTCCGGATACATAGGGCCGCCCTCTAATGCCACATCTTCCATCACCTGCGGATTGGTCACTTCAATGTCTAAATCTTCTAGCAGCTTACCTACGCGAGATTGCTCAAGCGGACGATTGACCATCAGACCTAGGGCGCCGTGCTTGTCATGACGGCAAATATATATAAGTGCCTGCTCAAACCTTGGGTCTGACAGCTCTGGCGCTGCAATCAAAAAATGATGGGTCAAATTGGTTTTAGACATAGAAACAAACGCAACCTAATAATAAGGGTGAAAGACCACTATATGGTGATAATCAATAGAAAAGCAAGATTCACACCAATTGCTGCTGACGATCATATAGATTCAAATAACCATCCGTTTTGATGAAAACGAATGATTATTTAACGTTAGATAGGTCAGATAAGAGTTATTTAACATCGGATAATAAGCTGCGGGCATGATCGCGCGTGACATCAGTAATAATGACACCACCAGACATACGCGCCAACTCGTCTACTTGTGCACTGTCGGTCAGTATGAGTAGTTCGCTTTCGGTCTGTTCTTGATGATGCTTTTGTACCAAGATATGTTGATGCGCTTGTGCCGCGACTTGTGCTTGGTGTGTGATAGCTAACAATTGCTGTGTTTGGCCAAGTGAGCGTAGCAGTTCGCCAACCACTTGCGCAGTGCCGCCACTGATACCGACATCGACCTCATCAAATACTAGCATAGGCTTGGCGGCGTTGTTATCAGCATTGGTCGCTTGTAAGACTTGCATCACGAGCGCCATACGTGACAGTTCACCACCTGAGGCGATTTTGTGTAGAGGCTGCATTGGCATACCGACATTGGCGCTGAACAATAAATCAATATCGAAACAGCCTTGTGCATTGTACTGACTAGGTTCAGATTTTTTGGTAAAAACAAATTCACAGCGAGCATTAGGTAGCGCAAGTGGTTGTAGCTGTTTGATGAGTTGCTTACTAATTATCGGAGCAGCTTTTGTGCGCTCTTTATTCAACTGTGTCGCCAGAGCGAGATAGTCTTGCCAAGCCTGCTCAATTTGCGCTGCCATTGCATCACTGCTTGGCTCGTTCTCTAGCTGCTCTAATTGCGCTTCCCAGCCTTTTGCTTCATCAATTAAATCGCTCGCTGGCAAGCTGTGCTTACGTGACAGACGATGTCCTAAGCTGATTAAATTGTCTAGTGTTTGCAAGCGTTCAGGATCAGGTAGCTGCTGTTCGGCATAATCTGATAGCAGGGCAGTCACCTCAGTGATTTGCTGCTGTGCTAAATGGAGCTGTTCAGAAGCTTGTTCAAACGTTTGACTGACGCTTACTTGGTTATCACAGAGTTTAATCGCTTGTCCTAGCAAGGTCATGACGTCTGGCTCATCAGTATCATTGTCGAGCAAATGCAGACCATGACTGGCCTCTTGCATTAGGGCTTCAATGTTGGAGAGCTCTTCATGTTCAGATTCAACTTCTGCGTAGTCCACAGCCAATAACGGCGCAATATCTGCTAATTGGCTCTGCAACAACTGAATACGATCTTGACGCTGGGCTTCACGACTTGCGATGTCATCTGCTCGACGTTTTAGCTGCTGATAGGCTTGATAGCTACTGGCAGTTTGGATGGCTAGCGGTGTTATCTGTGCCATTTCATCAAGCCATTGCACCACAAACTGCGGCTTAAGCAATGCTTGCTGAGCATGTTGGCTATGTATATTGACCAGTAAAGTGCCTAAGCTCTTTAGCTCCGCTAAGCTAACTGGTGAACCATTTAGCCACGCTTTTGAGCGGCCAGTATTGCTTAATTGTCGACGAATAAGTACTTCAGGCTCTTCTAGCGATCGCTCATTTTTGGTAAACCACTCAGCGATGATACTGTTATTTTCTACATCAAATTGAGCGTAGATATCTGCATGCGCGGCGCCATGCCTGACCATCGCACTGTCTGCTCGCTCACCGACACACAGTGATAGTGCATCTAGCAATAACGACTTGCCAGCACCTGTTTCACCAGTGATGACATTAAAACCTTCAGCCACGCTCAGCTCATGCTGAGCAATCAACGCAAACTGATGTAAAGTTAACGATACTAGCATCAACGCCTCTCAGGACAGACAATGGACATCATATAAATCTTAGAAAGCCATCTATAAATAGGGTAAATAAGGAAGTGAAAATATCTATTTAAACTTGCTAATTAGATAAATATTGTAGGCAAATATTATGGTGTTAAATGTGCGTAAATACAAACTTTAAGATGAGGTATAACAGAATTTATTATGGGGAGATTACCATAAAACTATTAAAAACTGACAATAAATCATCAACATAATACCTATAATGTTAATCATTAGGGTCATTGGATATTCAAAGACAAGCATAGTATGCGAAGAAGTATTTTGACTGATAATGATAAAAATATACCTAAGATAATGGTCTAGCATCCGCTTGTAAGAATACCAAATGAATATTAAACGAACGGGTAGATACTTGCCATCGAATAGAATTTTCCTAGTCGCTTTAACAAACTTTATAGATATAATGTGGTAGCATAATCTCACATAATGATAAACTCTTCTTATGAGTTTGATGCGCGATGCAACCTAATAACGAGTCATAATTTTGTAAAATTGTAGGCGTATAGTGGTAAAAACATGCCACTCAATCATTATTCAAAAGCGTTTTCATGGAACCTGTGGCTACCTTTAGCGCGCAGATATCTACTATAGAGGGATAAGGTGCCTAAAGCAGGCGTGTTTGCTTACTGGTCGCGTATTTGAAGCCCAGTGCAACTCTGTCGGTACTTTAACCCGTTACTTATTTTTTAGTTTTGCCATAATTATTTGATAAGGAAGCCACTATGACAGCGGCGCAATTTACTAACGTAACAGTTAATGCCCAAGCGACAGTATCTTATGATGGTCGCTGCTCAAGCCATACCATTATGTTCGAGGATGGTCGCCATAAAACGCTAGGCGTGATCTTACCTTGTGACAACTTGGTTGAGCATTATCACTTTAGCACCAATACTTCTGAGCGTATCGAAATCACCAGTGGTGAGTGTGAAGTGAAGATCAATGGTGATGATGAATTCAGCTACTACCGTGCAGGTCAGTCATTTGTTGTTGAAGGCAATAGCGGTTTTAACCTACGTACTGAAGAGATTGTTCAATATGTCTGTCATCTAGAAGGCTGATATTATCAATAGGGCGCTTGAGCTTTTATTCTAGCGCCTGTTCTATCACACATTAGTGTTTCGAGAAAATAAACAATATCGGATTGGTATTGTTTATTTCTTTTTTTGACATTTAATTTACTGTTCTCTCATCATCAATGAGCTATGACAGTTAAAGCCGACGTCATTTTCTTTTATCCCGTCGCCTAGTGCGATATCCACTTTATATTTAGTAGGCCTATTATGGCAAAACCCATTTATTTTTACGGCATTCATGCCATTGATGCGTTACTTGAACATCGTCCTCTTGATGGTCTTAGTTTGTTTGTGCAGCAAGGGCGTGAGAGTGACAGTCATGTACAAGCTATCATGGCTGAAGCAGAAGCAAACGGCATTAGCATTCAACCAACCCAAAAAGACAAGCTAACGCAATTATGTGGCAGTCCGCAGCATCAAGGCGTGGTGCTCAATGCTCGTCCGTTAGGTTTCGCTGATGAAGGTTTGCTTGATACTATTATTGGCCGTGAACAGTGCCTATTATTGGTACTAGATCAAATCACAGATGCACATAACTTTGGCGCCTGCCTACGTACCGCAGTGGCTATGGGTGTGGATGCAGTGGTTTGTCCAAAACACCATGCAGCGAGCCTAACGCCAACAGTCGCTAAAGTATCAGTTGGCGCAGCAGAGATGATGCCGATTGTCAGCGTTACGAACTTGGCACGCACGTTGTCTCAAATCAAAAATGCAGGCGTTTTTGTATTTGGTACGGCACTTAGTGAAGAGGCTAAGCCAATACATGCCGCTGACCTAACTGGCAAGACCGCTATTATTATGGGTTCAGAAGGAGAGGGTATGCGTCGCCTGACAATGGAAAGCTGTGATGAGTTGGTTTATATTCCAATGTCAGGAAACGAGCATGGTAATCTACAGAGCCTAAATGTGAGTGTTGCTACTGGCATGGCACTGTATGAGGTCAATCGCCAGCGAACTTTAGCTGCTGGGCAAGCGTAAGATACTCTTGGTGCAAGGGTTCTAGTTGTAGATATAGAGAGGCAAGGTCGCTCTCATTGAGTATGACATTGTCTGCATGACGATTACGCTCTTCACGACTAAGCTGATTGGTCATAATGGCTTTAATCTTTTGTATGCTTTGATCATCACGCTGACTGGCACGCGCAAGCTGCGTATCTTCGGTCGCATCCATGACTAAAATACGTTGACATAAATTGGCCAGTCCTGCTTCTGCCGCCTCTATAAGTAGGGGCGCAGACAAGATTATATACGGTGAAGTACTAGCATCTAGCTGTGCTTTTGCTGTCTCACGTATCGCTGGATGAGTGATAGCCTCAAGCTCAATCAGCGCTTCAGGATTTGCAAATACGTGTGTACGTACAGCAGCCCTATCCATAACACCATCATCCGTCAGTATCCAATCACCAAATTTTTTCTGGATTTTCTGCAGAGTGACGCTACCTTTAGCGACAGTCTGATGGGCGATCACGTCTGCGTCAATAATATCGATACCTTGCTCAGCAAACCAAGCACTAGCGGCAGATTTACCGCTACCGATACCACCCGTCAAACCGACTACGAGCTTCTTATTTTTTGGTTGCGTGGTTTGTGGTTGGTGTGAATAAGAGTGCGATGTATTTTTTGACATAATAATGGCTTATCTGACAGATAGAACAAT
This sequence comes from Psychrobacter proteolyticus, assembly GCF_038155145.1. Classification (GTDB taxonomy): domain Bacteria; phylum Pseudomonadota; class Gammaproteobacteria; order Pseudomonadales; family Moraxellaceae; genus Psychrobacter; species Psychrobacter proteolyticus_B. The sequence goes on along the minus strand of NZ_JBAKAY010000005.1, from coordinate 164,283 downwards.
GGATGCAGCTTTAAACTCACAATTGACCTTTTAAGGCTTTATTTATAAGTCACTACCGAAAATTTACGACAATAATCTAATGTATGCTATCAGTTATTATTAGACATACATACCAAGATACCAGCTGACGATATCTGAGCCGTATAATAAAGCAACAATACCTGCGATAGCGATATAAGGCCCAAAAGCAAAAGGTCGGCTTTCACCCTGTTTTTTCATCAAGATCAGCCCAACAATAGAGCCAAGTAAAGATGATAGTAGAATAATCAAAGGTAACATCATGGGTCCAAGCCAAGCACCTAATACTGCTAGTAGTTTAAAATCCCCTTGACCCATTCCATGTTTTTTAGTTATTAAGTAAAACACTTTGACTACTATCCATAGTGATAAAAACCCAAGTAGTAATCCCCATATTGACTGTGTTGGTGAAACGAACCAGCTTTGTGAGTTTACTGCCAATCCTAAGCCTGCCAAAGGGAAGGTTAGACGATCAGGTAGGAGCTGTGTGTCAAAGTCGATACCTGTTAGAGCGACCAGTGTCCATACTAAAACCAATGCGGACAGGCCTGTAGTATTTACCCCAAACTTATATATTACTAATACGGACAGAAGAGCAGTGACTAGCTCAACGAGAGGATAACGCAGACCGATAGCCGCTTTGCAGCTTGAACAGCGTCCGCGTAGTAACAGCCAACTTATTAAAGGGATATTTTCATACCACTTAATTTTATGTGCGCAATGAGGGCAGCGTGAAGCAGGGCGACTTAGGGTAATCGGTTGGTCAGTAGCGACAATATTTGCTATGGGCAGCGTATGCTCGCGTGGCATATCTGCCTGTTCAGACATAAACTGGCTACACTCTTGTCTCCAACCATACACCATCATCAGCGGTATGCGATGAATCACAACATTTAGAAAACTGCCAACGCAAAGACCTAATAGGCCAAACACGAATAAAGCTAGGGCGATGTTTTCTTGTAGTAACTGTATAAATTGCATCAAATCATTATCCTACTACTGCGCCCATCTGGAAAATTGGCAAGTACATTGCGATGACTAGGCCACCAACTAACACACCTAAAACTGCCATGATCATTGGCTCCATCAAGCTGGTCAAACCATCGACGGCATTATCAACTTCATTTTCGTAGTAGACAGCGACTTTATCTAGCATCTCTTCTAAGCTACCAGACTCCTCGCCAATACCAACCATCTGAATGACTAGACTCGGAAACAAGTTGGTCGAGCGTATAGAAAACTGTAATTGCTGGCCAGTAGATACATCATTCTTAACTTGCTGAGTTGCGTTGTAAAACACAACATTATTGGTAGCACCAGCAGTAGAGTCTAGGGCATCAATAAGTGGTACACCAGCGGCAAAAGTTGTAGATAGTGTACGAGCGAAGCGGGCAATAATTGCTTGATAGGCGATATTGCCAAATATAGGTGCTTTGAGTACGGCACGGTCTAAAAAATCACGGAATTTTTTAGATCGTTTTTTAGCTTCTGAAAAGCCGATGATTGTACCGCCGATAACAATAATCAAGATGAACCACCATGCCTGCATCCATTCAGACATATTAACTACCATTTGGGTAAATGCTGGTAGCTCTGCGCCAAATGAGCTAAATAAGTCAGAGAATACAGGTACTACTTTTATCAGCAGAATCATAGTAACGATGATAGCCACTATGATTACAGCAATAGGGTATTTCATTGCCTTTTTGATTTTTGCTTTGAGAAGCTCACTTTTTTCTTTGTAAGTAGCGACTCGTTCAAGCATCGTCTCAAGCGCACCTGATTGTTCACCAGATTCGACGAGTGAGCAGAATAAATCATCAAAGTAACGAGGATGTTTGCGCAATGCAGAAGCAAAAGTACCACCTGCTTCAATATCTGCTTTGATTTGCAATACTAAGTCTTTCATACTTGGATTATCAAGGGAGTCGGCGACAATTTCGAAAGACTGGGTTAAAGGTACGCCCGCTTTCATCATTGTTGCTAGTTGCCGAGCAAAAATAGCAATATCAATGGCTTTAATGGCTTTTTTGAAGGTATAAAGTGGTTTTGGTTTTTTCTTAATTCCTTTAACCGTGATACCTTGTTTACGTAGGGTGGCTTTTGCCAGTTCTAAACTACGACTAGTAGTTTCGCCCTTAACTTTCTGCCCGCGTCGATTCACGCCGTCGTAAACAAAGTCCAACAACATATCGGTCTTAGCTTTTGCCATGTTCCTACCCTCAAAATTGTCCAATATAGATATTGTAAACCTACAACAAAATACCAGACTTGAAATATTAGTCAGGCTTACTTTATTTTAGCTTAAAAAACCAGTGTTTATCTGTTTTATTTTTAAAGTTATACGATAAAGAATATTGCTAGTTTATAACTTTTCTAGCAACTAAAAGTCAAGATGCTAAGACATAACATATATTTTATGATTTCATTTACTATTCAGAAGTCACCCGCATCATTTCCTGAATACTCGTGACACCTTGCAACACTTTTAAGATCCCAGAACGTCGCAAGTCGCGAAAACCGTTTTTAATGGCAGCGTCTTTGATATCTATTGCGTTACCATCTTCCATAATAATGCGTGAAATATCAGGGCTCACTTTCATCACCTCATAGATACCTACACGGCCTTTATAACCTTCACGACATTCATTACAGCCGACTGGTTCATAAATGACATTATCAGTGTTATCTAGATCAGTATCAGTAAAACCAATCTCTAATAAGCTCTGACGCGGTATGCTAATAGGTTTTTTACAGTTCTTACAGAGACGTCGTGCCAATCGTTGAGCAATGACTAAGTTGACTGATGTGGCAATGTTAAAAGAGGCAACACCCATGTTACGTAGACGCGTTAATGTTTCAGGTGCCGAGTTAGTATGCAAAGTAGAAAGAACCATATGACCTGTCTGCGCAGCTTTAATCGCAATCTCAGCAGTTTCAAGGTCACGAATCTCACCGACCATGACAATATCAGGATCTTGACGCAAAAAAGACTTGAGCGCATTAGCAAACGTTAGACCAACTTTGGCATTGACATTGACTTGGTTAATCCCTTCAAGGTTAATCTCGACCGGATCTTCAGCCGTTGAGATATTGGTTGCGCCAGTATTCAAGATGTTGATACCAGTGTAAAGTGATACCGTCTTACCAGAACCAGTAGGACCAGTGATAAGCAACATGCCTTGTGGTTTGTGTAATGCCTCTAAAAACATTTCCTGCTGATCTGGTTCATACCCTAACGCATCAATACCTAGCATGGCTGATGATGGGTCAAGGATACGCAAAACAAGCTTTTCACCGAATAACGTCGGTAATGAGTTTACCCGGAAATCAATCGCTTTATTTTTAGAAATTTTTAGTTTAATACGTCCATCTTGTGGTACCCGGCGTTCTGAGATGTCCATTTGAGACATGACTTTTAGACGTGCTGCAATTTTATTCGCAAGTTGAACCGGTGGATTGGCCATTTTTTGCATGACGCCATCAACACGAAATCGCACTCTGAAAGACTTTTCGTATGGCTCAAAATGTAAATCAGAAGCACCCATACGGATAGCATCAACTAGCATTTTATTGACAAACTTTACAACAGGTGCTTCATCGATGTTGTCACTCAGCTGAGTTTCACCATCCTCTTTATCTTCATCACCATCTTCAAAGTCAACACTTAGATCGCTATTAGAAAAGCTATCAAAACTTTGCATCGTATCCGCGTAAATATTTTCAATACGCTTTTTAAGCTTATTTTCTTCGACCACAATGGTTTCTATCGACAGTCGAGAATTAAAGGCAATCGCATCAATAGCATCAACGCGTGTGGGATCACTCAGCGCGACAAACAGGCGTTGTCCTCGTTTGAAGAGTGGTAACGCATTAAATTTACGAACGATTTTTTCATCAACCAAGTCTTTTGGAATAACATCAATGTTTAATGCATCAAGATCGAATAGAGGGTCGCCGAAAGCTTGGGATAGCATTTGGGCAAGATGATAAGCATCGGCCAATTTGTTGTCTACTAGATAGGGTACCAATCCTATTTGCTGCTGTTGTGATTCAATTTGTGCCGTCTTCATATTCGCTTCACTAACGACACCGTCGCTAATCAGTTGCTGCGCTAGACCGCCGTACTTACTGGTTGCGATAGACATTATAACCTCTCCTTTGATACAAAATATTCTATAGACTTGCTTGGCATTGCACGCTATATACTTGTTGTTTCTAGTTGATAACTCGCTATAACTGTTCTTGCTTTGTTTATCTTATCTACCTGTATATCTATATATAGAACTAGCAACAATATTTGATTTTATAAACTCTGTAGTATAGAACTTTACTTTAGTTTGAAAAAATTATATATACCATTAGACGACTAGCTCGTAAAAATAACGGTCTATTGATGTATTATCTGTAGATAAGTTTGCAGAAGTGATTCTGCTCATGGTGGCACGCTACTATAGCACTTACGAATTATTTGTTATACTGACGCGCATATTAGCCGAATTGGCATGAATACATGAGACAAGGTAAATAAGTATGCAAGCTTGGGTAATTGGCAATTGGAAACAGAATCCTGCGACTAACAGTGCTGTCAATGCGCTATTGGACGACTTATTGACTAAAGTTAATACTGAAGAACAAGCCAACTCGCAGACATCAAAAAACCGCTGTAAATTAATGGTAGCGCCAAGTTGTGTTCATTTAAGTACAGTGAATACGCGTCTAGCAGATAGCTCAATACTCTGTGCCGCACAGGACGTTAGTACTTATAGTGCAAGTACAGGAGCCTATACGGGTGACTGCTCAGCCCAACAGGTAGCAGATGCAGGTGCTACTTGGACGCTACTTGGCCACTCTGAGCGTCGCCAATATCATAAAGAGTCTCATGATTGCCTGATAAGCAAATTGTCTCATGCGTTTTCTCAGAATTTAGGTGTGGTGTTTTGTATCGGCGAAACGCAAGAGCAGTACGACAATGGTCAAACACTCGACGTTATCAATGAGCAACTCTCGGTGATTAAAGACTTGCTGACTCAGCAGCCAGAGTTAGCATCATCGTTATCTAAAAAGCTGCTCGTCGCTTACGAACCTGTATGGGCCATTGGTACAGGTAAAGTACCTACTGTGGCAGAAGTGAGTAAGACTCATCAGTATATCAAGCAAACGGTTGCAAGCTTTGCTGATATAGCAGGTACGATTACCGTGCTGTATGGCGGTAGTGTTAATGCTGATAATGCCAATAGCTTTGCTTCTGACGCTATGATTGATGGCGCATTAGTAGGCGGTGCTTCATTAAAAGCGGAGAGCTTTCTAGCGATTGCCGATGCCTTTAACCAAGCCAATGCTTAAATGAATAAATAACGCTCAGATATCAAGATCATAGCTTATAGAGAGTATGGTTTTATCGGTTAGTAAAAGTAGGTTTAACACTGCCCTTGCAATCGTGTACAATGCGCCTTATTTATATAGTCGATTTGGCATTTGATCATGCCAAGTGTCATTCTATTAACCTTACGTTTTATTTTCCGTTATCAGTCGTCATTACGCGGCAAAAGAGGCCACCATGTTTACGTTTATATTAGCCCTGCATATTATTGTGGCCATTGCCATGATCGGCTTGATTCTGATACAGCATGGTAAAGGGGCAGACGCTGGAGCTTCTTTTGGTGCCGGTTCATCAGGTACGGTGTTTGGCGCAGCAGGTACTGCTAACTTTTTGACGCGTGCTACTGCAGTACTAACGGTCATATTTTTTATTACTAGTATGACGCTTGCTGTTCATGCGCGTAAGCAAGCAGAAGATCAGTTTCGTCTAGATGCACCAGTTTCAGCACCGCAAACGCCGCGTCCATTGACTCAAAATCCTGAGTAAGCCTCTTTTAAGTAGGCAGCGCTTGCTATTTTGGTAGGTTAGATTTACAATGCTTTCCTGTTTTCGCAACTCCTATTCTATAGATGCCTACCTTAAGCATCATTGATTATAGATTGGATGATAGGAACAGAGCAGTAAAATGCGATTGTGGTGGAATGGTAGACACGCCATCTTGAGGGGGTGGTGGCGAAAGCTGTGGGGGTTCAAGTCCCCCCAATCGCACCAAGTTTTACAGACGCAGCATAGCGTCAGGTTGGATTTTTAGCAGACAATACTTAATTTATAATTAATTTAAAAAAAGTATTGACACTTCTACGAAACCTCCCTATAATATGCGTTCTAGATTGATGCGGGGTGGAGCAGTCTGGTAGCTCGTCGGGCTCATAACCCGAAGGTCGTTGGTTCAAATCCAGCCCCCGCTACCACTTTTTATACTGATGTTTTGTACACTAAATTTGTCAGTACCGATTAGCCCACCATTATGTTTGTGGGTTTTTTTGTATCTGAAGGTCAGTGTTATCGCGGTATCTATCCTACTTATGCTAAGCTCTAAGTCTATAGAGTATGATATTACTCGTCACTGGTCATCATCGGCCGCTACCGGCACGATGCTTCTTAAGCAACACTATCTTTTATTCCTCATACTTTTATCGATAGTAGTGCTTTATAAATAATAAAAGCATTGTTTGGCCGAGCTTGATGTTTTTTACGCTCGTCCCTATATAAATGCACAATATGTATCATATATTTGTGATTTAAAATTATATACTGACCGTGATTCTTATCATCATAAGATTGCTATATATAGATAAGAGTCAATTTTTAATACGGTTTACTAAGTACGATAGATAAGTGAATAGGAAAATACAAAGAGATTATGAAGCTTTCGACTAAAGTTGCAGAACTGACTAATATTATTGCCCCTGCCGTGGCCGCTTGTGATGTGTCATTATGGGGTATCGAGTTTGCGCCACAAGGTCGTCGCTCTTTACTACGTATCTATATTGAGGCATTGCCAGAAGAGCAAGCCCAAGATAAACAAGTAACGATTGAAGACTGCGCGGCAGTAAACCACCAAGTAAGCGGTATCTTAGAAGTTCATGATCCTATCGCTGGTGAGTATATCTTAGAAGTATCTTCACCTGGTTTTGATCGTGCGTTTTTCTCAGATGAGCAAATGCATGCGTATGTTGGTCAAACTGTTAGCTTGCGCCTGATTCAAGCTATCGGTACAGGCGATCAAAAACGTCGTAAAGCCACAGGTACTTTAGATAGTATTGATGAAAACTCTTTAAAACTAACGTCAAGTGATGGCGAGCAGTTTGAGATTGCATTGAGTAATATTGATAAAGCCAATTTGATTTATGAAGATGCCTAGATTCGTACTAGGGTAACTGTTTATAGGTAGACAGTTTTATCTTCCAATAGCTTATGTGGCTTATAGCAACTATATAATAGCAGCACCCAAATTATAAAATTTAAGTCAATTAAAAAATGATAGGACAGGTATAGCATGAGTCGTGAAATCTTAACGGTAGTAGAAACTGTCAGTAATGAAAAGGGCTTAAATCCTGAAGATATCTTTGAAGCAATTGAAGACGCTTTAGTGGTATCGACTAAGAAGAAAGTATATACCGAGCAGCCAGAAGTGGCTGTACGGGTAGCGATCGACCGTGCAACTGGCGATTACGATACTTATCGTTACTGGACAGTGGTTGCAGATGAAGACCATGAAATGCCAGCTTGTCAGCTTGCTATCACCGATCTTGATCAAGAAGAGTGGTCAATTGGTGATATTAAAGAAGAGCAAATTGAATCAATCGAATTTGGTCGTATTGCTGCTACTCAAGCCAAACAAGTCATTATCCAAAAGATTCGTGAAGCTGAGCGTGCACTAGTTGCAGACGCTTTCGAGCCACGTGTTGGTGAGATGATGTATGGCGAAGTCAAAAAACAGACTCGTGATGGCTATATTATTGATTTGGGTGACAATGCCGAAAGTTATTTGTCACGTGACCAAATGTTGCCACGCGAACAACTCCGTGCAAAGTCGCGTATCAATGCTATCTTGTACCATGTAAACCGTGAAAACCGCGGTGCACAGTTACTGTTATCTCGCACGCATCCTGAAATGCTATCAGCATTGATGCAAAAGGAAGTGCCTGAGATTGCAGAACAAATTATCGAAATTCGTAACGTCGCTCGTCTACCAGGTACTCGTGCTAAAATAGCCGTGAAAACCAACGATCATCGTATCGATCCAGTTGGTGCCTGTATCGGTATGCGTGGTACACGTATCCAAGCAGTACAGCAAGAGTTAGACGGTGAGCGTATTGATGTGGTGGTATGGTCAGATGATCCTGCCCAGTTTATCATCAGCTCTCTAGAGCCTGCTGACGTAAGCAGTATCATTTTAGATGAAGATACTCAAACAGCAGACATTATCTTTAGTACCAATGACCAATTGGCGCGTGCTATTGGCTCACAAGGTCAAAACGTACGTCTAGCGTCTGAATTGACAGGCTATAAGCTGAATATGATGCTTGAAGAAGAGTATCAGCAACGTCAACAAAATGAATCGAAAGCGTTTATTGAATTATTCTATGAGCGCCTAGAAGTAGATAAAGATTTAGCACAGGCATTGGTTGATATTGGTTTTACCAGTATCGAAGAAGTTGCCTATGTACCAGTTGAGACTTTTTATGATATCGAAGGTCTAGACGATGAAGCGATTGATATGATTCAAGAGCGTGCTAAAGAAGTTGTCATCGCTGATGAACTGGTCAAACAACAGAACATGAAAGAGCCAAGTCAAGAGCTTCAAGAGCTTGAAGGTATGACAGTCAGTTGGGCTTACAAAATGGCGCAAAAAGACATCATTACTGTTGATGACTTGGCAGAACAAGCCGTCTTCGATTTAGAAGATATCGAAGGATTAGACTCTGAAACTGCAGGAAAACTCATCATGAAAGCTCGGGAATCTTGGTTCGATGAATAAGCGGTAACTGCATATCGCTGTCTTTTGGTGATATGCTATTGAGAATAAAGCGCTGATATCTATTTATAAGTATCAGCCTTAACCCAATCATTTGTAGCCAACAACTGAATTGAACATATAGCAAATAATAGACAGTAGGTGATAATAAATGGCAGATAAGACCGTCAAAGAACTGGCAGAAATGGTAGGCAAAACTACAGATGCTGTAAAGCAGCAATTAGTAGATGCTGGCCTGCCTGCTCGCGCAGAGGATGACCTAGTCACCGAGCTTGAGCAAGAAAAGCTGGTGACGTATTTAAAGCAAAGTCATGGTCAACAAGAAAAGCGTCGTATTAGTCTTAAATCTAAGACGACCAGTACTGCACGTGTGACTGGCTCTTCTGGTAAATCTAAGAGCGTCAACGTAGAAGTGCGTAAAAAGAAAGTATTCGAAAAGCCTGATCCAGAAAAAATGGCTGAAGAGCTAGCCGCTCGTGAGCAGGCTCTAATTGAGTCTCAAGAACGTGCAGCAAAAGAAGCTGAAGAACGTGCCGCTACTAAGAAAAAAGCGGAAGAGCGTCAAGCAGCAACGCTAGCAGCAATGCGCGCAAGCTTAGGCTCTAGCAAAAAATCAGACGACAAAAACGATGATATTTCTACATCAGTTGTCGTCAAAAAAGGCGGTAAAGCGACGGCTGAAGTTAAGCCTAAAGAGCAGCCGAAAAAGAAAGTTGCTGCAACCAAGCCTAAAGTTGAAACCGCTGCTGAACGTAAAGCTCGCGAGACTCGTGAGAAAGAAGAAGCGCGTCTGCGTGAAATCGAATTAGAAACCCGCCGCACACAAGCTGAAGAAGCGCAAAAGCGTACACTTGAGCAAATGCGTAAAATGGCTGGTAAATATACAGATCGTGAGCCTGTTACTGAAGTACGTAAAGATGAGCCATTGGCTGAAGGTTTGGTCGGTGATGCACTAGAAGAGTCTTTCGAAAAAGAGCGTCGCGAAATCAAACGTGGTTCGAACAGTACTGGTACTCGTGGTCGTCGTCGTAAGAACCAAGATGAGCGCGAAATCAAAAACCGCAAAAACGGTTTACGTTCAACTCAGGCGTCACAGCATAAATTTGAAAAACCTGTTGAAAAAATCGTCTATGATGTCGAGATTAGTGAGCAAATTTCAGTTGCCGATCTTGCTCAGCGTATGGCGGTTAAAGCTCGCGAAGTAACCAAATTACTTATGAAAATGGGTGAAATGGCTCGTGAATCAGATACGATTGATCAAGCAACCGCAAGCTTGCTTGTTGAAGAAATGGGCCACAACCCAGTACCAGTTAGTGATACCAAAGTTGAAGATGACTTACAGTACGCAGTTGATGAGCGTAGTAGTAACATCCAGACTCGTCCACCAGTAGTGACTATCATGGGTCACGTCGATCATGGTAAGACCTCACTACTAGATAAAATTCGTGAAACGAAAGTTGCGAATGGCGAAGCGGGCGGCATTACACAGCATATCGGTGCTTACCATGTAAAAACTGATCGCGGTGTTATTACTTTCCTTGATACTCCAGGTCACGCAGCGTTTAGCGCAATGCGTTCACGTGGTGCTCAAGCGACTGATATCGTTGTATTGGTTGTTGCAGCTGACGATGGCATGATGCCACAAACAGCAGAAGCAATCGATCATGCACGTGCAGCTGGTACGCCAATCATTGTTGCTATCAACAAAATGGATAAGCCAGGCGCTGATCCTGACCGTGTTCTTAATGAATTAACGACGAAAGAAGTTGTTTCAGAAGAATGGGGCGGCGATACACCAATGGCTCGTATCTCAGCCAAAACAGGCGAAGGTATCGAAGACTTACTAGAATTCATTAGCTTACAAGCTGAGTTAATGGAACTAGAAGCGCCACTAGACGGTGCTGCTCAGGGTGTGGTTATTGAGTCAAGACTTGAAAAAGGTCGTGGCCCTGTCGTTAGTGTCCTAGTGAAAAAAGGGACATTGAAACAAGGCGACTTGGTTCTAGCTGGTGAGCATTATGGTAAAGTTCGTGCATTAACAGACGAGCATGGCCAACGTATCAAATCAGCTGGTCCTTCTATCCCTGTAGAGATTTTAGGTCTGCCTGAGACACCTGCTGCTGGTAGCGAGTTCCTAGTTGTGACGGACGAGAAAAAAGCTCGTGAAGTTGCGGACTTTAGAACCAACCGTGAGCGTGAGCGTCAACTTGAGCGTCAAAATGCCATGCGTTTAGAAAGCATGTTTGATCAGATGGGCCAAGGCGATGTGTCATTCTTGAATATCGTATTGAAAACAGACGTACGTGGTTCACTTGAAGCACTACTGGCTGCCTTAAATGAATTGTCTACTGACGAAGTAAAAGTCAGAGTGATCAGTTCAGGCGTTGGTCCTATCTCTGAGTCTGACGTAACCCTTGCAGAATCGAGTGAAGCGGTACTGTTAGGCTTTAACGTTCGTGCAGACGCTACTGCACGCCGTAAAGCAGATACTGCTAACATGGATATTCGCTACTATAGCGTAATCTATGGTTTGATCGATGATGTTAAATCAGCAATGAGCGGTATGCTTGCTCCTGAACATCGTGAGAAAATCCTTGGTGTTGCAGATGTTCGTGAAGTATTCCGTTCTAGTAAGTTCGGTGCTGCTGCTGGTTGTATGGTGGTCGAAGGTACAATCTATCGCAACAAACCTATCCGCGTATTGCGTGATGACCAAGTTATCTTTACTGGTCAATTGCAATCATTACGTCGCTATAAAGAAGACGTTAATGAAGTACGTACTGGTATGGAATGTGGTCTGGCCGTTCGCGGTTATGATGTTGAAGCTGGCGATAAGATCGAAGTCTTCGAAATCCAAGAGTTCGCACGTACTATCTAAAGCTGCTGTTCGATAGCAGAGTATGTATCAATGCAATATGCGTAATCCGCTGAGCTATTTAGATACTTTGCTAATATTCAGCTGTACTTAGGCCTAACAGGTACATCCTGCTAGGCCTTTTTTAGCAAATATCAGTGCAACATCTATTAATCAGCAGATTTATACAGTAATAAAATAAGCCCATTAAAGTAAGGTAATAACATGAATCAACGTTTACAAAGATTGTCGGATCAGATTCAGCGTGAGCTTGCTGTTCTTATTCGCGATGAAGTTAATGACCCTCGTCTAACGGGTTTTGTCACGATCTCTAGTGTCAAAGTTAGCCCAGATTTAGGCTATGCGGATGTCTATGTCACTATCATGGAGCCCGAGCTCAATGATGCTATGAACAAGACCAATCATGAAGAAAGCATCAAAGTATTGAATAAAGCAGCAGGGTTTTTGCGTACGGAATTAAGTCATAGCTTAAAGACACGTACTACGCCGCGCCTACGTTTTCATTATGATGAAGTAACTGCTCGTGGTAACTACATGATGGACTTGATTAGTAAGGCCGTGACTAAAACTGAGCAAAACGAGAATGACGAGTAAATTATTATTATGTCTATAGCGTCTAAGCAAGTTGATAAACAAGCCAATAAAGTGCCTGATAAAGTAAAAGTTTCAGGTGTCATATTGGTGGATAAACCCAAAGGTATGACCTCGCAGCAAGTCGTGTCAAAAGTGAAGTATTTATTTAAATCACCGATACACGATAGTAAAAAGGCAGGACATACAGGAACGCTCGATCCGATGGCAACTGGCCTGTTGCCTATTTGCTTGGGTGAAGCCACCAAGTTTAGCCATTATCAACTGGATGCTGATAAATCTTACCAAGCGACTATCTTGCTAGGTAGTCAAACCGATACTGGTGATGCTGATGGCCAAATCGTAACGCAGGCTTCTATTCCAGTATTTGATGAAGACTCATTAGCGACTATTGCCCAGCAGTTTTTAGGTGCTCAGCAGCAGATACCACCGATGTATTCAGCGCTAAAAAAAGATGGCAAAAAACTGTATGAATATGCTCGTGCAGGTATTGAGGTTGATAGACCGCCTAGAGATATCACGATTAAAGCAATCAATCTACAGATGATAGACGATACCCAGATTAATCTAACGGTTACTTGTACGAAAGGTACTTACGTACGTGTATTAGCGGAAGATATTGCAAAGCAGCTAGGTACGCTAGGACATTTGACGGCATTGCGTCGTACACAGGTAGGTAACTTCAGCATTGATGATGCGATCGCTTTACCTTCATTAGAAGAGCATGGTTTAGAGGAGCGTCAGTCTTGGCTGCTGCCTATCGATGCTTGTATTGATATCGATGCTGAACTGATGCTGACAGAGGAACAATGCGCCCGCGTACATATGGGGCAGCGCCTAAACGTATTTGATGAGCTAACAGGTAAGCTCAAAGATTATGTTGCTAATATAGTTTCTGACCAACTATCTAATAATAGTTCTGTCGGTACCAATGATGACGCTAGTACCAATGGTAAAGCTGATACTGAACTTGATGCGTCTCAGCTACTAGAGCACGAAATACCTGTTGATATACGTTTACTCAATGAGCAGGGAGAGTTTCTTGGTTTGGGGTATGTGAGCTTAAACGGACGTTTACAACCTAAGAAATTGATTCAGCGCTAATAGTAACGTTTTCACCAATGTTACTTAAATAGAAAAAATACCACCTAACATTGGCCTGATTTACTAATAGTTTACACTAATCACATACCGTCACATTTTATTGCAGGTTTCGCCTATGGTGAAACCTGTTTTTTTTGTACTCTAGATTTATCAGATAGGGAATGCTGAGCTAAAAAACAAAATGGATAAGTAGTATAAAAATAAAAAATTGCTATAAAGCAAATAATTAAAATAATAGCCAATTAAAAGTAACCAATTAGAAGAAAAAAGTAATGCAGAAAGGACGCATTTGAATAAAAATAAAATAGTTCAAAGGAAAATGTAATACCAAATAATAATAAAACTAGCTTATAAAAATATAATGGTTCACAAAAACTAATAGATAAGAAGAAGGAAAGTTATGAAAACGATCGCTTTTTTACTACATAACCACTTCGAACAAGCAGAGTACGAAGACGTCAATAATCAGCTAAAAGACAAAGGCTACAAGACACTTCTCATAACAACAAATGATAAAAAAGAAGTGCAAGCCATGCAGCAAGACGTAGATAAGAGTGATACTTTTACTGCCGATATCTTTGTAGAAGATGCTAACGTTTCTGAGTATGATGCATTGGTTTTACCAGGCGGTACTGTCAACGCAGATACTATTCGTGGCAACGAAAAGGCTCATAAAATTATCAATGCTATTAATGAAGCAGGCAAGCCATTAGCTGTTATTTGTCATGCTCCTTGGGTTCTTATCAATACAGGTATTGCTAAAGGCAAAACCCTTACCGCTTACCCTACGTTGCAACTAGATTTAGAAAATGCTGGAGCAAACTACGTAGATAAGACAGTACAAATAGATGACAATCTTATTACTTCACGTAACCCAGATGATATACCCAATTTTGTTAATGCTATAGATAAAGCATTATCTTAGAATTTTGAATTCTAATTAAACAAGTTCAATTAATTAAGTACTATTAAATTTCAAATTTTTATAATTAACATTTATAACCATAACTAAGGAAGATACTATGTCAAACTCTAATCCAAACGATACTAAACTTGAGCAACAACGTTCTGATTCAGCAGGAGCAGCACTTAAAGGTCAAACTGAAGACAATCATAGTGAAAACAGCGAAGCAGCAGCAGAACGTATCGCAGCTAACTTAGAAAATGCGAAAGAAGATAAGTAGGTTTTTAATATGCCACCTGTAATGGGTGGCATTGATATGTTTATAGTTTGCACGTCTTATGATCGATGAGTGCAACGACAGTTAGTCCACAAAATAATAATTCAGGAGCTAATATGAGTAATTCACCGAACAATATGGACGAGCAAGAAAAAGAGATTGAAAAGCTTGCTGAAGAAATCAATCCAAGTGAGCATACTGCCCCAGACAGCTTAGCGGAAGTGACTACTGCCGCGCCTCTTGAAGATGATGAACTAGGCGGCAATGCGAAAGAATCTGACGTTAATAAGTAGTCTGCTTAGGTAGGATCTCAATAGATAGTTATCTATAGAACACTAGCTACTAAAAATTGAATGTTGCTTTACAAGTATTATGAAAAACTGCTGCTAGTTCAGCAGTTTTTTGTTATAATTACCCCCACATTTAAATTAGGTTTTGAATGATGTACTGTAGTTAGCCCATTATTTTGATTAAGTAGTGCTATAGTTAAATACAATGTACGATTCAAAACATACTAAATGGTTGTCAACCGAGCTTGTCGTACACTAGGTCAACTCTAGTAATGCAGGGTTGTCCTGAATGGCGTACAGGTTATTTTATTTATTATTCTATTGCTTTAATACTGACTCAAATTGCAGTCCGTTTTTTAAAGTTTTTAGCATTGCCGGAGATATTTATGCTAACTAATACCGATCGTGAACAAATCATCGCTCAATACCAACGTGGCGAAAATGACACTGGTTCTCCAGAAGTTCAAGTAGCTTTGTTGAGTGCTCGTATCAATGATTTGCAGAACCATTTTAAAGCACACAAAGCTGACCATCATAGCCGTCGCGGTCTTATCCGTATGGTTAACACGCGTCGTAAACTGCTTGATTACTTAAAAGGTAAAGACCTTGGTCGTTACACTACTCTAATCAGCCAGTTAGGTCTACGTCGTTAATCTAACGACAATAGTACGAGTGGAGGCTGAATTTTTTGCTAAATCGCTTGGAAATTGTTTGTTGTTATCGATAAAATAAATTTTTCTAAAAACGGTGTGGAATAGTTTCACGCCGTTTTTTTATGCTTATTCGTTTTAGACACCGTGCTCAAATAGTAAGAGCTGTAACTCCTTTTATGGAATAGCTAAGAGGAATATTGGTATAAACTGTACTAGCCAAGCCCCAAATACGGTATTTTCTGACGATAATTGCGCTACTGTGCAATTAATTGGTCAATGGCTATAAATCACTGTAAAATAATGCCTTGTGAGTTTGATAGCGCATCTGCTACAGATATGGCGATTATTAATAAGATATTCATTATTTGGCTTGGTAATCAGCGCAGATAGCTGATATTTGAAAGTTCAGAAAATAGCCTGTAGGGTTTTTAGCATCGAAGTCTTTTGACTTAATGTCTTTTTGATAGTATTTATAGTAAAGCCAAAATTGCACGACCGAATATACATAATAGTACGATGTCTAACTCAGACAAATATATGAGATAACCAAGTAACGTTATTGGCATTGGTTGCGATGATTTCTAATAGAAAGCATGTCAACTGATAGCCATATACACAGAATTTTAATGACAGATATCAGCTTTTTTGACGCTGATATCAGTTTTGTCAGTCAACATTAGGAAGATTATATGACAATGTTCAACACCATTAAGCGTGAATTTCAATATGGCAACCAGCAGGTTGTTATCGAGACAGGCCGTATTGCCCGTCAAGCAAACTCTATTTTAGTACACATGGGCGGCGTAACAGTATTAGTTGCAGCAGTCGTAAAATCAGAAGCTAAAGAAGGTCAAAACTTCTTTCCGCTAACGGTTAATTATCAAGAAAAAATGTATGCAGCAGGTAAAATTCCAGGTGCTTACGGCAAACGTGAAGGCCGTGCGAGCGAATTTGAAACGTTGACTTCACGCTTGATTGACCGTCCGATTCGTCCGCTATTCCCAGAAGGCTACGTAAACGAAATACAAATCACTGCTACAGTTGTATCATCAGATAAAACTCAGTCTGCAGATATCGCTGCACTAATCGGTGCTTCAGCAGCATTGGCTATTTCTGATGCACCATTTAATGGTCCTGTTGCTGCCGCTCGTGTTGGTTTCATTAACGGCGAATACGTTCTAAACCCAACGTCTGAGCAGCTTGAAACCAGTGATCTAGATTTGGTTGTAGCTGGTACTAAGTCTGCGGTATTGATGGTTGAATCTGAAGCGGCAGAGCTGTCAGAAGACCAGATGCTAGGTGCAGTATTGTATGGCCATCAGCAACAACAAATTGTTATTGATAACATTGCTTCAATGGCTGAAGAAATCGGCACTGCTAAGCAGCAATATTCTGCTCCTGAGCGTGACCAAGCCCTTACTAGCAGCATGAAAGAGCAGTTCGGCGAGCAAGTTGCTGACGCTTATACTATTACTGATAAGCAAGCACGTTACACGAAGCTTGATGAAATTAAGCAGTCAATTATTGATGCACTTGCTGGTGATGCTGAGTCAGAAACTTATGCTGATACCGTATCTGAGCTTAAAGAAATCTATAACGACCTTAAATATCGTACCGTTCGTGACAATATCTTGTCAGGTAAGCCGCGTATCGATGGTCGTGACCCTGAGACAGTTCGTGCGCTTGACGTACAAGTTGGTGTATTGCCGTATACGCATGGTTCAGCATTGTTCACACGTGGTGAGACGCAGGCATTGGTTACTACCACACTTGGTAATAGCCGTGACGTCAACATGATTGACTCACTAGGTGGTACGATTCGTGACCATTTCATGCTGCATTACAACTTCCCGCATTTCTCAGTTGGCGAAACGGGCCGTGAAGGTATTCCAAAACGTCGTGAAATCGGCCATGGTCGTCTAGCACGCCGCGGTGTACAAGCGATGCTGCCAGATAGTGAGCGTTTCCCGTATGTGATTCGTGTAGTATCAGAAATCACTGAATCTAACGGTTCATCTTCTATGGCTTCTGTTTGTGGTGCAAGTCTGGCATTGATGGACGCAGGCGTACCATTAAAAGCACCAGTTGCTGGTATCGCGATGGGTCTGGTTAAAGAAGGCGATCGTTTTGCTGTATTGTCAGATATCTTAGGTGATGAAGATCATCTAGGTGATATGGACTTTAAAGTAGCCGGTTCTAAAAATGGTATCACTGCACTTCAGATGGATATCAAAATCGAAGGTATTACACCTGACATCATGGAGCAAGCGCTTAAACAAGCTCATGCAGGTCGTATCCATATCCTAGAAGCAATGAACCAAGTATTGCCTGAGAGCCGTACTGAAATCAATGCTCATGCACCAAACTACGCGGTTATCGAAATCAACCCAGACAAGATTCGTGACGTTATCGGTAAAGGCGGCGCAACTATCCGTCAGCTAACGGAAGAAACTGGCGCGGTTATCGATATCGATGATGCTGGTACTATTCGTATCTTTGGTGAAAACAAAGCAGCGACCAAAGCAGCTATCGGTAAAATCGAAGCACTAACTGCTGAAGTTGAAGTTGGTAAAACTTATGAAGGAACCGTTGCTCGTATCGTCGACTTCGGTGCATTTGTAAATGTCTTGCCAAACACGGATGGCCTAGTACATATTTCACAAATCGCAGAAGAGCGCGTAGAGAATGTATCAGACTACCTAAAAGAAGGTCAGGTCGTTAAAGTACTCGTACAAGACGTTGACAACCGTGGTCGTATCAAACTAACTATGAAAGGTGTTGAGCAGAACTAATACTCAATATCTGATGTGGTTTAAGTAATAAAAAACCGCCTTGAGATGCTCAGTAAGAGTATTCAAGGCGGTTTTTTTGTGTGCTCAAAAAGATGATGACTGGCTAGCTAGAAGGCCATTTATAAATCAATACTTTTAGGCAGATGTATATCGATACGAAGTTTTGGCAGGTCTTGTAAGTACTCAGTTAGTAATGGCAAAGTATCAGCATGCCAGTCTAAAGGCAGGGTAACTACTGTATTGCTTTCATTGGATACGATATCACGTGGTCTGCCTGAGATAAGTGGCCGCGCAAGCAATGCAACTCTGCGTATGCCTTGGTAACGTATAAGCGGCATTATTTGCTGTTGCAAATCAATCAAGGCAGCAGTCAGCCAACGTGTGCGTGCTGGATGGTAAGGATGGTTTGATATCACAAGGTTGGCAATATAATTTGGCTGGTTACCGTTACTACTGATACCAAGTCCGACTTGCTCACGTGTACGCTTATTGATTAAGCAGCTACCAACATTCAGACTACCATCGCGGCACGCACGATGATAGTGACTATAATTATCAGGAAATAGAGTTTTAGCTCGTGTGAGTACAGGATCTAAAACGACACCAGCATTGTTGACAGGTAAAACAAGCAACTGTGCATTGCTATTTAAAATAGAGGCATGTGTGAGTTGTAAAATCGCCATCGTAAGCCTCTCTATAACCAAATCAAGTATACGGTTATTGAATCGTCGCTTTATTAGAGTCGTTTGCTTCTAACTGAGCAATTTGCTGTTCGAGTAGCGCAATTTGTTCTGCCTTCATATCAGTCAATTGCTTATTCATAGCCACTTGTTCAGCTGCTAACTTTTCTTGTTCGGCTAGTCGCTGACGCTCATCTTCTAAACGATCAATCTCTTCTTTCGCCAAGCTATCATTTTCTGGTAGAGGCGCATCTAATATAGCAGTAGGATTTGGTATCGCGGTCCTGTCATTATTGGCTGCTCCGGAGTTTTCATCCATGAGCACACCATCGTTAATCACAGAGTCATCTGTTATATCAGATATATTGTCTGTTGTTGACTCTGTCGGCGTTTGCTCAGTTACTGGTGCTGAAGTAGCAGTGTTAGCAGGTAAAGTAGATTCTGTGTCAGAGTTACCCAAAATTAAATAGCCGATGGCAATAATCAGCAGTACTAAAATAAATATTGTCCAAATTTTCCGGCGTGTTTTAGACGCTTTTTTCTTGGAAGCGTGAGTGGGTAAAGGACGAATGTTTTCTCGTTTCATATTATGATCGATTCATGTCAAGAATATAAGTAGCCATACTATAGCAAACTCAAAATAAAAAGCCTATCTATTGATAGATAGGCTTAATAGACCATTAAATAATAAAGTATTTAATCTGTTTTTAAGTATGAAAACTAAATTACTAAGACTTAAATTTCACGGTACCACTAGTGCCAGTCGCCATCGCATCACGTGCCATTTGATCTTCTAAATGGTTCTTGGCGCTAATGGCATCAGGATCGGGGCGGTGCTCTGTGTGTCCGCACTGAGTACATTCAATATACTCATCTGGGGCAGGAGTCACGATATTAACTTGCACCACAGCGTCCATCTCCTGACATTTCGGACAACGTACCCCTGCTAAAAATCGGCGCTTAGGAATAGAGGACTGATAACGCATTTAAATGACCTCGCGAGTCGTTTGAGTATTTGCGGCATCAATATTTTTAACACCAGTGAAGCCGTTGTGACGTAGCAAAGCATCGATACTGGCGCTACGACCGCGGAAGTTTTCAAAGTTGGTTTTCGCTGGGAAACTGCCGCCAACAGATAAGATGGACTCACGGAATGCTTTGCCTGTCGCTGGGTTGAAAATACCGTCTTCTTCAAACTTGCTAAACGCATCAGCTGATAGCAGTTCCGCCCACTTATATGAGTAATAACCGGCAGCATAACCGCCCGCGAAGATATGACTAAAACCATTAGCAAAGCGGTTATAGTCAGGTGTTTGCATAACGGAGATATCATTACGGACAGTATTGAGCGTCTCTAAAATGCCATCGTAACTCAGTGCTGGCGTATGAGCATGAATGAGCAGGTCAAATAGGGCAAACTCAATTTGACGCAGCGTTTGCATACCACTTTGGAAATTTTTCACTGCCAGTAGTGCATCGAGCTTGTCTTTAGGTAATGGCTCGCCAGTCTCAACGTGACTGCTGATAAGAGCGATGCCTTCAGCGTCCCAAGCCCAGTTTTCCATAAACTGACTAGGAAGCTCGACCGCATCCCACTCAACGCCATTAACACCAGCGACATCGCCGACCGTCACTTGGGTTAATAAATGATGCAAGCCATGACCAAACTCGTGGAATAAGGTTAATACTTCATCATGGGTCAATAAACTAGGCTTGCCATCAAGTGCTGGCGTGAAATTACCAACCATAAAGCAGACGGGCAGCTGTTGATGGTTCTGTTCTTCGTAGCTATAGCGAGATTGAAAACCACTCATCCATGCACCGCCACGCTTACCGCTACGTGCAAATAAGTCGAAGTAGAAGCCACCGAGCAAGCGATCATCAGCATCGAATAATTGATAAAAGCTTACATCGTCATGCCAGCGAGAGACTGAGTCACTTTCTGTGTTTTTATGGCTTTGCTCTTGTACTTTAATACCGTATAGACGCTCAACGATAGTGAACAAGCCATTAATCACTTTGGGTAATGGGAAGTATGGACGAATTTCCTCTTGCGATAAGCTGAACTCACTTTGTTTTACTTTTTCAGCGATGTAGGCGCTATCCCACGGTTGTAACTCGTCAATGCCATAATCGCTAGCGTATTTCTGTAGCTGTGCCAAATCTGCTTTGGCAGCAGGGGTGGCTTGCGTTGCTAAGTCACGTAAGAATGTTTCAACTTCTAAGACGCTGTCTGCCATCTTGGTCGATAGCGATACTTCAGCATAATTTGCAAAACCAAGTAGCTTAGCTTTTTGTTCACGTAATGAGAGGATTTGACTCATATTGTTAGCGTTATTTAATGAGTTGCCTTTTGCATTGGTATGCGTATCAAACTCAGAGGCGCGTGTGACATAAGCATGATACAGCGTCTCACGCAGGTTGCGATCGTCCGCATGAGTCATGATCGCTAGATATACAGGGATATTTAAACTGGCCACATAGTAAGGAGTAGGAAGTGCATCTATATCAGCTTGGCCAAGAGCACCGCTAGCAAGCTCACGCGCCTTGTATTGCTCACCTGCATCTGCCAATAGTGCCAAACCACTCTCTGTTAAGCCCTTTAACTGAGAGTCTTCTAAAGGCAGGGCAAATGCTTGCGTTGCATCCAAGATATTGTCCGAAAAGGTTGCAGACAAGGTAGATAACTCACTTTGGATAGCGGCAAATTTTTCTTGCTCAGCTTGAGGTAACGCAACGCCTGATAACTCAAAGCTACGTAATGCCAGTTCGATTGCACGTGCACGAGCAGGCTCTAACGTAGCAAAAAAATCTGTGTCATTGACGATAGCTTGATAGCGATTAAACAATGGCTGATGTTGGCCAACTCGCGTACCGTAAGCAGATAGCTTTGGTAGCAGCTCATGGTGAACATGACGAATCTCATCGTTGCTCATCACGCTATTGAGATGCGACAAAATACCCCAACTACGATCTAATGCCAGATTAATATGGTCAAAGCTCATCACATCTGCCAAAGCTTGTTCAGCGCTTATTTTTTCAGCACTGTCGCTTTCTATCACGGTTAAAGTATCTAAAAAAGCATTGGCAGCATCAATAGCATCAATCACTTGGTTCTGTAATGTATGTGGTGCAGTGTCGGCAAAATCGACAAGGCGTAAATCTAAAGGAGAAGGTGTCATATAGGTATCCGATATCAATGAATTATTATTAATCAAAATGAGAATGAGCTAAATCTGGCTACTATTGAAATATACAGTGTGTTCTTATTTTATATATAGATTATATAAAAGATGGGTTCGTTTGGTAAAAATACAACCTAAGCACTTTTATACGATTCAAGTAATTAGGACAGCGCTAGCAATCTGAAAGTAAATATCGAAATTCTGATACTTAGATTCCACTTCTCAAGATAATTATCTGAATATGTAGTTATGCTCGCTAAGGCAGTTCTTTAACAATATAGAGTGCTCTACTTACAAAGCGCTATCATTTGCTTGCAAATTAACCCTACAGGGAGTGGGGTATAGCTGTTAGCATCAAGATAATGGAATTTAAATATTATGCATCAATGAGATGCAAGAAAAACACGGATAGAAATTTCTACACTTATAACAGTATATGAGTGAAGAAATATATAAAGTTAAAAATGAACGATAATAAAACAAGGAGCAATATATGAAAGCGACTCTTAAAAGTTTACGTGAGACTAAAGCGAATCCTGCTGTAAGTATCTTTGTTAAAACGCATCGTGAACATCCAGCTAATGAGCAAGATCCTATCGCTCTAAAAAACCAATTGAAAGTTGCCGAAGATCGTCTGACAAAAGAGTACGATAAACGCACAGCGACCACTATTCTAGATAATATTCAAAATAAAATCAGTGAGCTCAATCACAATTATAACCTTGATACATTAGCTATATTTGCTAGTACAGATGATGTGCAAGTTATCCGTATGCCAATTGATACAACGGAACGTGTTGTGATCTCAGATAGGTTTGCTACGCGTGACTTGGTTCGTGATATGGCAAGTGCGGTTCATTATTATACTGTGGTCTTAACCCGTGACAATGCTCGTTTGATCGAAGCATCTAATGACCGTGTTGTGAGAGAATTCGACAAAGATGACGATGCACAAAACAATATGGAGAACATTCAGTTCCCTGTCGAAAACAACGGACTATACACAACAGGCGACGGTGGCTCAGATCGCTCATCAAACAACGAAAGCAGTCACTTAAAAGAATTCTTTAACCAAGTTGATAAAAGCGTCCAAGAACTCTGGGGTGAGCATAAAATGCCTCTTGTTATAGTTGGTGATGCAAAAAATATTGGCTATTATAAAGAAGTCTGTGATCGTCCAGATAATATCATCGCTACAGTATCGAATGCGACCAATCTAGAAGACGGTAGTGCTCAGCATATTGTAGATAGTGTGCAAGAAGCCGTAGAAGAGTATCGCACATCGCTGCACAAAGCTGCCTTAGGTGAAATTGACAAAGCTCGCGGTGCGAATATGTTGCAGACGGATTTGCAGGAAGTATATCGCAGTGCTTTCCAAGGAGCTGGTGAGACACTTTATGTACGCCGTGGTTATATAAAGTCCGCTAAGATTGATGAGAAAGCACAAACGTTAAGCCCTGCCAATGATGCGACTACAGAAGGCATCACAGACGATGCAATCGGCGAAATCATCGAACACGTCATTCATAATGGCGGCGAAGCTGTATTTATGCCACAAGACATCATGGGTGAAGATCAACCAATAGCGCTAGTAACTCGCTACTAATCTGACGATGACACCTATACGCGATGTTCATTTATGAATCAGCCATTTATGAATTAGCCATTAATAATACATAGGTGTAATATGAGAGCATTGGTTCAATACGAGCCAGTGCTCTTTTTATGTCTGTCATTACCATCACTATGGGTGCTATCGTAGCTGAGCTATTGATCTTTACTCCATAAATAATGAGCGTACAACTAACCAAACTATGACTACCACCTCTTTTGTTTTAACCAGTTACAACATCCACAAAGGCATGTCACCGCTGAATCGCCAAGTGAAGATGCAAGGTATTGCTCAGGCGCTAGAGTCTGTGGGTTCAGACGTCTTGTGTTTGCAAGAAGTGCAAGGCCAAAACCTCAAACGCAATATGCAATACAACGAGTACCCCGATCAGTCGCAGCATGAATGGTTCGGCGAATTTTTAGATTTGCAAAACAGTTACGGTAAAAACTCCGAATACGAAAACGGCCACCACGGCAATGCAGTATTGAGCCGCTTTCCGCTAGACCCCAAACACAATGTAAATATTACGGTCAATAAACTTGAGCAGCGCGGGGTTCTGCACTGTGAGGTACAACCTGTCGGTTGGGAGATGCCAGTTGTGGTGCTGTGCGCACATTTAAACTTGTTTGAGCGTGATCGTATCAAGCAGTATCAAGCGATTAGTGATTATGTTCGAAATGAGATTGCGCCGGATCAACCGCTTATCTTGGCAGGCGATTTTAATGATTGGAAAAAGATGTCTTGTGACAAACTGGCGTTAGATCTCGGTATGATAGAAGCGTTCAAACATTGTCATGGTAAGCTGTTGCCAACCTTTCCCGCAAAACTGCCAGTACTTAGCTTGGATCGTATTTATGTGCGTAATTTGCTTGTTAAGGATGCTTGGGTACATACTGGAAAACCTTGGTCATCGCTATCAGACCATCTGCCCATTAGCGCAGAGCTGATGCTGCCTTAATATCCAACTATAATAATTCGTCTAAATGTATTATATTGGCAATCTATCGATATATGAACAATTGTCTTTATTGATCATATTATCGATTAACCATGTTTTCGATTGAAAGTGCTCTTAACAACACAACGTTTCAAGAGAATAAATAATAAGTACAGCCTAATAAACAAAATATAAGGATATTCTACGATGGCAACAGCGTCTACTACCGATAATAATCAACAAGCTAAACACAACATACCTAAGACACAGCACGCCGTACTCATACGCGAGTTCGGTGAGCCTGAAGTAATGAAATACCAAGATGGTGCTGATGTTCCTGAGCTACAGGACGACCAAGTACTGGTAAAAATTGCCTATGCTGGAATTAACCCTGTCGATTATAAAACTCGCCAAGGTAAAGGCTGGGGTGCAGAGAACATCCGTAAAGACAAGTTTGAGAATGATCAGCCAGCTATTTTAGGATTTGATGTATCGGGCGAAGTAGTCAGCAGTAATAGCGATGAGTTTGCTATCGACGACAGAGTAGCGGCCTTGACTTTTACCGGTGGCGGCTATGCGCAATATGTGGCAGTAGATGCCAAGTTGCTTGCAAAAGTACCAGATAATGTCACCTTAGAGCAGGCAGGTGCTTTGCCTTGTATCGGACAAACGGCACTACAATTCGTAGATTTTGCTGATATAAAAACAGGCGAGCATGTGGTGATTAATGCACCAGCAGGCGGTGTCGGTCATTTATTAATCCAACTGCTCATGAATAAGGTAGCGCAAGATAACATCAAGGTGACGGTAATTTGCTCACCAGAAAAGTACGCCAAGCTTGATGAGTTAATAGACGTATCTAAGCTGGCGGGTTGGATAGATTATACCAAAGATGAAGCGTTTCCTGACCTGCAAGCTGACGTGCTACTTGATTTAGTCGGTAATGATGCAGGTGTCCGCGCGCTTAGCGTTCTCAAGACAGGTGCTCGAGTAAATGTGTTGCCAACTATCTGGGTTGATAAGCTCAAAGAAGCCGGTCAGCAAAAAGACTTAGTAGTAGCAGGTTACAAAGCGCAGCGTAGTGGTCAAGATATGGCGCGTGTTTTACAGGAAGTGGCTGATGGCAAGCTGACTTTAAAAATTCAAAAAACCTATCCACTCTCAGAAGTCGTTGCAGCACACCACGAGCTACAAAAAGGCGATGCTTTTGGTAAGATTGTCTTAGCGGCAGCGGAGTGAATGTCAAGATTTTCCAAGTATTAGGTAGTGTTTGGTAGGATTTATTAGTAAAGGGATGTCTGTTGAAACCCAGTAAACTTAACTGATGACTTAACAAATCATACAAAAGTTTTATTTTGGACAACAGAACGTCCCTGTAGTCTTTGCTTATTTATCATAGGATAGAAAGCGAACGATACTAATAAAGGGAATAATATGACTATCAACAATAAGACTATCAATAAAAAAATAGATGACCAGGTTGCTTATGAATCCAAAGTCCGTGCAGAGATAGAAGCATGGAAGAACCCTGATAAAGGAATTTTGGATAAGACGCTCGCAGTGCTTAGTACCCCTGTGGTAGCCGCCGGTGATGCGTTGATGGAAGCTCCACAATTTGGCGATTCTCTAAAAAAAGCAACTGAAGAAACGATTACTGCTTTGAGTGATGCAGCCAATTGGACATTAGATACTCAAGACGTTATCGATAGCTATCAAGAGGAAGCAGATATTAACGATTCCTCTATCAAAACGCTTGGCGACATTAAACGTCTACCCATTGCGGTTGTAGATAAACAAGTTAAGCTTTTTAAAAGTAAATATGTAGCGCTAACCAGTGCGCAAGGGGTGACTACAGGGGTTGTAGGCTGGGCAGGTATCCCTGCTGATGTCGTTGGGCTTATTACAGCCAATCTACGTGCGATTGGAGAATATGCAACGTACTATGGCTTTGATATCAATAATGAAGGCGAACAACTATTTGCGATGTCTTTGTTGGCTGTAGCAACTTCTGCCTCTGTTGAGGAACGTAAAGCAGCGTTAGATGACACTCAGGCGATGATTAAAGATCCAGAAACTCAAGCATTCAATCAGATTAACGAAGAAGTCATGTCTCGTGTACTGCGTCAAACAGCGACTAAAGTAGCCACTAACATCGTTAAGACAAAAGCGGCGCAAATTATTCCAGCGGTGGGTGCAGTAGTCGCAGGTGGTGTTAATGCTAGCTACACTGCCAATGTCTGTGAAGCTGCTTACCAGTGTTACCGTGAGCGTTTTTTGGACCGTCTCGCATAAGAATTAGATGACTCGTTAAGTCAGCGATAGTATCAAGATGTAAGCATATGCCGAAACGTTAGACTGATTCGCCCAGCATCCACCGTCTTCGTCTTAGTAATCGTATGCTTCCAAAAGGTCTGTGTGTCACCATGCATCACAACGAGCTGACCAGACTCAAGATAAAGTTCAACTTTGTCTTGAGTTTTTTTATGCTTAAAAACAAATTTGCGTGTAGCACCAAGCGATAAGGAGGCGATGACTGGTTGCTGACCGAGTTCTTTTTCGTCATCGGCATGATAGCCCATACCATCAACGCCAGAAGGATAGTAATTAAGCAGGCAGGTATTAAAATTGGCAATGACACCAATCTCTGCTAAAGCTTGCTCGATTTTCTGTTTCACGTGAAACAATATATCTGACCATGGAACAGTTTGCCGCACGTGTCCTGAGTATTGATAGTCTGCATCTGTATCTCCCATCCAGACAATTTTCCGAGTGGTTATATGGGTCTTACCAAATAACGTCACGATGTCTGGCTGCCAAGGTAACTCATTTAGTAGAGTATTATAAAGGGTAGTAGCATCGTCGATAATCACACCTAAATCATTCACCTTACCATCATAGGGCAGTAAATTATCGGTGGGTGCAGGAGCAAAGAGGTCAGTCATAATTTAGTCGTTGTAAATCCTTATTTGCTGCTTTGATAGTGCTCGTTGATAATTTGAGCGCATAGTTCAGGCGCTTCCATTGGCAATAGATGACCGTAATCTGACAGCGAAATAAGACTGCTATCTGGGACAAAATTTTTCCATTGCTTTCGTACTTTATCATTGATGAATAGGGTAGGCTTGCCTGTAATCAACGTGTAGGGACAGCGTAGTTTTTTAAGGGCGGCATCGATATGAGGTGCGCCAAAATAATTGGCCAGCTCTTGTTCTGGTGCAAACATAAGCGTATAGCTACCATCTGTATTTTTGCTCAGGCTTTGTTCAGCAAATACTTGCAAGTGCTCATCGCTAATACGCTTATAAGCACGCTGCGCACGTAGGCTCTCGTAATAACTATGGGTACTTGGCCAAGTAGATTGCTTAGTTAACGTGCTTTTGAAAGGCTCGCGGCTCAGTAGGATAGAGCGTGGCAAAAGGTTATATAAGGTGGCTTGGTGTTTGGTAAATGTGACAGGCTCGATCAGGTACAACTGCGAAAACAACTCTGGACGTTGGGCAGCTGCCATTGCTGTAGCCGTAGCCCCTTGCGAATGACCAATACCTACGACAGGCTTATCTTGGGTCTTTTCTAAAAACTCAATCAGCATATCAGCATCTTGCTCGCGCGTAAGGCGTTGGCTTTGCGGCTTGTCATACCAATAGCCCCGTAGGGCAAGTGAGCTGATATCAAATTCAGTGGCTAGCTTACTTAATAGCGGTGTATAAGTGCCAACAGTAAAACTATTGCCACTATAAAAATGTGCTGGCGCGCGGGGAGTAGAGCTTGAATCTAGCGGCTGATTAAACTGGCTAAGGTCATAGTAGCGTGCCTGTTTTCCGCCAAGATTAATGCGGTTTGTGAATGCTTCCATGAAATAAACACTTCCTTGTGACTTATTTTGAGTGATTTTTTTGCAGTTTGTTTTCTTATGACTGAGCTGACTTAATGAATCCTAGTTGTCTTCACCTAAGAAGCCACCGCTTTGACGTTGCCACAGTCGAGCGTAGACACCATTCAATGCCAATAGTTCATCATGACTACCTTGCTCGATGATACGGCCTTGATGCATAACGACCAGTCTATCCAATGCGGCAATAGTAGACAGGCGGTGGGCGATAGCAATAACGGTCTTGCCAGTCATGATGTCATTTAAGCTTTCGGTAATGGCATATTCAATCTCAGAATCTAGCGCACTGGTCGCTTCATCCAAAAGTAAAATCGGCGCATTTTTTAGCATAACACGTGAGATAGCGATACGCTGACGTTGACCGCCAGATAGTTTGACTCCGCGTTCACCCACTTGGGTATCAAGTCCTGTATTGCCTTTATCATCGTACAGATCTTTGATGAAATCCCATGCTTGGGCTTGTTTTGCTGCAAACATAATCTCCGCGTCAGTAGCATCAGGACGACCATAGGCGATGTTTTCACGCACGGTACGATGTAGCAGCGACGTATCTTGAGTCACCATACCAATTTGTTGACGCAATGATTCTTGCGTGACCGCATCAATAGCTTGTCCATCAATAAGGATTTTACCGCTATCGACATCAAAAAAGCGCAGTAGCAAATTAACCAAGGTCGATTTACCAGCACCTGAACGCCCAACCAAACCAATCTTTTCACCCGGCTTAATATCTAAGTGGAAGTTGTCCAACAGTTTGATATATGAGTTAGGAGCGCGCTTAGCGATGCTGGTACTACCAACAGTCTCGCCAGTTTGTCCATTGTCTTCTTCGTCATTCTCATAACTGAAGTCGACATGGTCAAATACGATACGCCCGTCCGTGACGGCCAGCGCTGGCGCGTCAGGTTTATCAATAATTGTCTGCGGTGCTGACAACGTACGCATACCATCTTGAACTGTACCGATACTCTCAAACAAACTGGCCGTCTGCCACATAATCCAACGCGTCAAACCATTTAGACGCAATGCCATAGCGGTCGCAGCAGCAATGGCACCAACACCAACTGCGCCTTGTTGCCACAAGTACAATCCAATACCTGCGGTACTACTGACCAAGATCACGCTGATAAGATGGGTCGATACTTCTAAATAGCTGACCCAGCGCATCTGCGCATGTACCGTACCCAGGAATTGTCCCATAGCGTTTTTGGCGTAGCCCAACTCACGACGCGAATGGCTAAATAGCTTTACGGTCATGATATTGGCATAAGCGTCCGTAATTCGTCCTGTCATTAAGGCACGGGCATCCGCTTGCACAATCGCTGTCTCTTTGAGCTTAGGGATAAAGTACCAAATGGTGATAGCAACTAAGACCAGCCAAATAACAAAAGGAATGAGTAGTAAGCTGTCTAAATTAAACAAAATCACCCCTGAGGTGATAAAGTAGACAGAGACATACATAAACATATCGGTGACGGTCATCACAGTATCGCGTACTGCTAGCGCTGTCTGCATTACCTTAGCTGAGACGCGACCCGAAAACTCGTCCTGATAAAACTGCATGGATTGCCCAAGCATGCGCTGATGAAAACGCCAGCGCATCTGCATGGGAAACACGCCTTGCAAGGTCTGAAAGTGGATAAACGATGACAAGGCAATCCACAGTGGGCTAACTATCATGACAGCGAGCATGATAAGCAGCATATCGCCTTTTTCTACCCATAAGTTTTGCGGTGTATAAACGCCCAACCAATCGACGATATTACCTATCCAAGCAAACAGCATGGCCTCGTAAATACCGATACCAGCGGACAAAATCATAAAGATTAGTAGCCAGCCGCGTAGGCCATTGGTACATGCCCACAAAAACTTCAGCATGCCATCGCGAGGTGATGGCAATGGCATAGGGGTGTCTGGAAAGGCGGGTAGGCGGTTTTCAAAAAAGCGAAATAAAGCATTCATAGGCAGTAATAAAACATCAATAGCAGTACGTCAAGATGAACGAGAGGACTCGTTATCTAGAATCTTTACTTTTGTGATTGGGATTAGGTGCTATTTTAGCAAAATTACTAATCATACCTGCATGCTAATTGTAATTTGCTTAAGAATAGCTATGTTTTGAAAGCTTCAGTCACAACCATAATAAATAGATTGCTGTAGAAAACATATTTTGTTACATTCCACATCCAAACTTATTCATAGTTTAAATATTGCTTTTATAATTATGATTTTGTTGCAAATATCAGCTGATTAGCAAGTATTTTATTTAATGGTTTTTATAAATATATGAACAGTAATAACTCAACATTGAAGTTCAAAAGGTAGCAGTGAATGATGTATTTAATAATAGCGGTGCTATGTAGCGTCGCCGTCTCAGTACTTTTGAAAATATTGCGCCAGAAAAATATAGATATTCGTCAGACCATCGTAGCAGGCTATCCCGTGGCTTTTTTACTGACTTGGGTGTTACTAAAACCTGATATAGGGGCCATACATGCGCTTGATAGCGCTTGGAGCATCATCATTGCGCTTGGAGTGCTATTACCTGCCGTATTTATCATTTTGGGACGAGCTATTGAAGCGGTGGGGATGGTAGCAACCGACGCCTCTCAGCGCTTATCACTTATCATTCCTATCGTAGCGGCTTTTTTGCTATTCGGTGAGGTGCTGACTGGTACACGTATACTTGGACTGGCGTTAGGTTTTCTGGCATTAGGTGCGCTTGTCTATCGACCACAGCATAACGATATTACTCGGCAAGCAAAGCAGACGCCACTATGGTTATTCGGGGTATGGGCAGGCTACGGCATTATTGATATTTTGTTCAAACAAGTGGCCAAACAAGGGGCGGCCTTTCCGTTGACTCTATTGGTTAGCTTCGGGGTAGCAGGTGTATTGCTTTTAGTCTATTTACTGGTCACACGGGTACGTTGGCAAAAACAAGCGCTTATGACAGGCTTGCTGCTCGGTACATTAAACATGGGCAATATTTATGCCTATGTACGAGCACACCAAGTGCTGCATGACTCTCCCAGTATTGTTTTCACTGGTATGAATGTCGGTGTTATTGCCGTAGCGACATTGATTGGCGTAGGTGTGTTTAAAGAGCAGCTGAACCGTATCAACATAATAGGATTAGTATTGGCAGTCTGCTGTGTAGGGGTGCTATTTTTGGCGTAAAGCGCACTGTCCAAAAGTATTGGTTTCATGATTTTTTAGCTATATTGTCACGTATCCTATATAGGCATACAAATCATCCTATGATAAGGTTATCTACAAATAACACGGCTTGTATGGAATAAAAAAGCTTAGTTTATGATATTTAATTTAACCAATAAAAATAGGATGCAAGCTCAATGGAATACGATAAGCAATTACAGCGTATAAAAAACGGTTCAGGTTTTATTGCTGCGCTTGATCAAAGTGGCGGCAGCACGCCAAAAGCGTTAGAGACTTATGGTGTCAACAGCGACGACTATGATAATGATGAGGCCATGTTTGATTTGGTTCATGAAATGCGTGCTCGTATCATGACATGTGACTGTTTTGATAGTGAGCGTGTACTTGGCGCAATTTTGTTTGAAGACACCATGGAGCGCGAAGTCAACGGTAAGTCGACGGCTAATTACCTATGGGAAGATAAAAATATCGTACCATTTTTGAAGGTAGATAAAGGTCTGGCTGAGCAAATGAGCGGCGTACAAGTTATGAAGCCAATCCCGAATCTAGATCTATTATTGGATAAAGCAAAAAACTATCCTGTATTCGGTACTAAAATGCGCTCAGTCATCTATGAGCCAAACGTTGATGGTATCGAGCTTGTTGTACAGCAGCAGTTTGATGTGGCTAAGCAAATTATTTCAAAAGGTTTGATGCCTATCGTCGAGCCAGAGGTTAATATTGATAGCACTCAAAAGCATGAGTGTGAGCTACTGCTAAAGGCAGATATCTTGCGCAATCTGGAACGCTTAAGTGAAAAACATCAAGTGATGCTCAAGCTGACCCTGCCAGAAGAAGCAGGGTTTTATCAGGAGCTGATTGACCATCCTAAAGTGCTCAAAGTAGTGGCGTTATCTGGTGGCTATAGTCGTAGCGATGCTTGTACCAAGCTCAAACAAAACCCAGGTATGATTGCAAGCTTCTCGCGTGCTTTTACCGAAGGCTTGAGTAAGCAACAAAGCGATAGCGAGTTTGCTGAAACCATTAATGCCTCAATTGAAGAGATTTATGAAGCGTCAAAAGCGTAAACGTAGTAAATAAAACTTCGCACATAAATCATGAGTAAATAAGCCAAAAAAAGCCCTACTAGATAAGTGTAAAAATACTTAAATAGTAGGGCTTTTCTTATTTTAAAAGTATCGGTTATTAACCCTACACCTCTTTATATAACTGGCGTCCTTCGTTGTTATATTTTTTAGTCATCTCCGCCATGCCTTGGCGAATTTCCTCAGCAGTGGCTTCACCAACTTGTCCGACAAGCTCTGTATCTACCTCTTTGATTAGGTGACCAGCATCGGTTAAGTCGCCTGTTTGCGGCGTTACTTTTTGGTTAGCGGCATCTTTATCCAGCCCTGCTGCATATTCACGCACGTTTTGAGTGATTTTCATTGAACAAAACTTAGGGCCACACATGGAGCAAAAGTGTGCCGATTTGTGTGCGTCTTTTGGCAACGTCTCATCATGATATTCGCGTGCCGTATCAGGGTCGAGCGCAAGATTGAACTGATCATCCCAGCGGAATTCAAAACGTGCTTTAGATAGTGCATTGTCACGTGCCTGTGCTCCTGGATGACCCTTAGCAAGGTCAGCAGCGTGTGCAGCGATTTTATAAGTAATAATGCCGTCTTTAACATCTTTTTTGTTCGGTAGGCCTAAGTGTTCTTTTGGCGTGACATAGCACAGCATCGCTGTACCAAACCATCCAATCATTGCAGCTCCGATGGCGCTAGTGATGTGGTCATAACCTGGGGCGATATCTGTCGTTAATGGCCCTAAAGTATAGAAAGGCGCGTCAGCACATAGCTCAAGCTGCAAGTCCATGTTTTCTTTGATGCGGTTCATCGCGACGTGTCCAGGGCCTTCAATCATCACCTGTACATCGTGCTCCCATGCGACTTTGGTCAATTCACCAAGCGTACGTAGCTCACCGAACTGCGCTTCATCATTGGCATCTTGCAAGCAGCCAGGGCGTAGGCCATCACCTAGACTAAATGCTACATCGTACTGTTTCATAATCTCGCAGATGTCTTCAAAATGCGTATATAAAAAGCTTTCCTTGTGATGGGCTAGACACCACTGCGCCATGATAGAGCCGCCGCGTGAGACGATACCTGTCAGACGTTTTGCGGTGAGCGGCACATAGCGTAATAGCACGCCAGCGTGAATAGTAAAGTAATCGACGCCTTGCTCTGCTTGCTCGATCAACGTATCACGGAATATCTCCCATGTTAGGTCTTCAGCAACGCCATCGACCTTTTCTAATGCTTGATAAATCGGTACCGTACCAATCGGCACAGGAGAGTTACGGATTAGCCATTCACGGGTTTCATGAATATGATTACCCGTTGATAAATCCATAATGGTATCCGCACCCCAACGTGTTGCCCACGTCATTTTGGACACTTCTTCATCGATAGATGAACCTAACGCTGAGTTACCGATATTAGCATTGATTTTCACCAAGAAATTGCGCCCGATGATCATCGGCTCAGATTCAGGGTGGTTGATGTTGTTTGGAATAATTGCACGTCCCGCCGCCACTTCATCACGAACAAATTCAGGGGTGATGATTTGAGGCGTATTGGCACCGAAGCTCTCGCCATCATGTTGACGCATATCGGTCAGTTCATGCTGCTTTTGCGTTTCGCGTATGGCGATATATTCCATCTCAGGCGTGATGATACCACGGCGCGCGTAGTACATTTGCGTGACGTTCTGTCCTGCTTTGGCGCGACGCGGTTTATCAATATGAGCAAATCTAAGGTTAGCAGTGCTGATGTCGCGAGCACGTGCTTGTCCATATGAGCTAGATAGGCCGCTTAACTGCTCAGTATCATCGCGTTCTGCGATCCAGTTCTCACGCAATTTTGGCAATCCACGTGTGAGGTCGATATTGACATTAGGGTCGGTATATACACCTGAGGTGTCATACACATAAAACGGCGGATTATGCTCACCGTCTTTATCTCCAGTGCCACCCACAGGCGTATCAGCCAAGCTGATTTCACGCATCGGTACTTGGATGTCAGGTCTTGAGCCTTCGATATAGACTTTTCTTGAGGCAGGTAAAATACGGTGTAAGTCGCGCGCATCTTCTTCGAAACGGGCATCACTTGCGGCACGGTGGGCAGGGGTTTTTAACGCATCTGCTTTTTTATCTGCTTTGACGTTGGTCGTGTCAGCAGCATTAGAAGCAAGCGTTGAGTTGTCGGCTGGGTTATGCGTTTGGGCTTTCGGTGCAATTGAGGTGGTATCTGCAGTAGTCATATGCTGTCCTAGCGTGTTGGTTTTTGAATAAAATCAACACCGCCAGTATCTGCGGGGGTAGGCATCCATCATCTAGACAAATTTATATCATGAACCCACAACTTCGATCAAAAAATATCGTCGCGTATGGTGCTCATCAAATATTGGACGCAGCTTTATATCCTCTCTTCTTATCCGGTTATGCATCACGCATATTAAGACAGTAGTGATGATAAAAATGTATTTCTACGCGTCCTTTGTCATAAATAACAAAGTGCTTAAGACTTCCCTGCGTCGGTACTAACCGCATCAGGTTCGGCGGGTGATCTCTCAGCGAATGTATCAAGGCGACTACTTTAATAAAGCAAGTTTAGTAAAGTGAGCCAAAAATACACCGCACCCCGAGTCTGTCAGTGTTGTAAATCAGCCTTCATACTAACAAAATTCTGTACCAACGGCTAATAGTATTTGGATACAAATATTCTGTGTCACACATACTATTCAATATTTTCGTGAATAATTTTTTTGAGTGTTAATAGATGAGGGTGCTTAGTATTACTAGGTTGTAGACAAATTATTCAAATATTATGTAAAGCGAATGAAGGATTCTAGAAGTTGTCATTAAACTGTCATAAAGATTTGGCAAGATAACACGCATATCACAAGCAATGCTTTTTTATACCGTTGTTAAACTTCAGGAGTCCTACATGCGTTATTCGTTATTAGCAGTGGCCGTCAGTTGTACATTAATGCTTACGGCGTGTAATAAGTCAACAGATACGGCGGAGCCAACTGCTGATACTAGCAGTAGCGCTGTGACAACAGCTGAAACAACCTCTCAGACAGCATCTTCTGCTACGTCAGATTTTAAATCTGCTGAAAATATCGCTATGAATATTACAGGTGCAGGAGCGTCGTTCCCGCAGCCTATCTATGCGAAATGGTCATATGACTACAACGCTGCGACCGGCGGCCAAGTCAACTATCAGTCGATTGGCTCATCTGGTGGTATCAAACAAATTCAGTCGAAAACAGTAGATTTTGGTGCTTCTGATGCCCCAATGACGCCTGAAGAGTTAGACGAAGCAGGTTTGATCCAGTTCCCAACAGTCATCGGTGGTGTTGTACCAATCGTCAACATTGATGGTGTTGAGCCTGGTGCATTGAAACTAGACGGCACAACGTTGGCTGATATCTATTTGGGTAAAATAAGTAACTGGAATGACCCTGCGATTAAGGCGATGAACCCAGATTTGACCTTGCCAGATGCCCCAATCACAACAGTATTCCGCTCAGATGGTTCAGGTACGACTTTCAACTTTACTGACTATCTTGCCAAGGTTTCACCAGACTGGAAAGACACCGTTGGCGTTGATAAAACCGTCAAATGGCCGACTTCTGCTACTGGTGCAGGCGGTAAAGGTAATGAAGGCGTTTCAAGCTACGTGAACCGCATGAAAAACTCTATCGGTTATGTTGAGTATGCTTACGCTAAGCAAAATAAGATGTCACATACTGCGCTGAAAAACGCAGCTGGTAACATCGTACAGCCATCTGCTGAGACGTTTGCTGCCGCAGGTGATATCGACTGGTCACAACAAGAAGGCTTTTATAAAGTCATCACCAACTCTGAAACTGACCAAGCATGGCCTATCGCTGCTGCTACCTTTATCTTGGTACATAAGCAACCAGAAAATCCTCAGCAAGTCGCTGGCGTGTTGAACTTCTTTGACTGGGCTTATACCCAAGGTGATGACAGCGCCATGGAACTAGACTACGTACCATTCTCTGATACGGCAGTGGCCTTGTTCAAAGAGAAGTGGAACGAAGTAAAAGGTAGTGATGGACAGCCTGTCTACAAGCCAGCTCAGTAATTTGTTTCTGCTAAATACTATTTAGCAACTGACAAGTTATCCTCTCGAATAACTATTCTCCGGTAGTTGTTTGAGAGGTTTTAACACAGCAAGTTTGATGAATACATCTCGATAAATATGCTTACTCATACCGTTTAAGTTTGTTGTGTTAAAACCTGAGATACATCTTTTTAATATTTCGATTCATCCCATTTAATGCTGAGACACTTATGACAGACTTAAGGTCCCAACTGGCTAAACAAAAACGTTACGACGCTTTATTTGTGAACTCTACCAAAGCGTTTGCCATACTCGTCCTCCTATCTTTAGGGGGCATTTTGGTGTCTCTAATTGTTGGAGCATGGCCGAGTATTCAAGAGTTTGGTTTGGGATTTTATACCAGCAATAACTGGGATACAGTCGCCAATGAATACGGGGCATTAGCGCCTATTTACGGTACCTTAGTCACCTCATTTATCGCTATTATTATCGCGGTTCCAGTCAGTTTCGGTATTGCGATATTTTTAACCGAGATGTGCCCTAAGTTCCTCAAAAAGCCACTTGGTATCGCCATTGAGTTGTTGGCTGGTATCCCATCTATCATTTATGGCATGTGGGGATTGTTCGTATTTGCGCCATTTTTTGGTGATCACATTCAGCCATGGTTCATTGAACACGTCGGTCCTTTGCCTATTATCGGTAAGCTGTTTGCAGGTGCGCCTATGGGACTGGGTATGTTTACCGCTTCCCTAGTACTTGCCATTATGATCATACCGTTTATCGCTGCCACCATGCGTGATGTTTTCTCTGTCGTACCAGATTTACTGAAAGAGTCAGCATATGGCATGGGCGCGACGACTTGGGAAGTTATGTTCAAGATTATCCTGCCTTATACCAAAGCTGGTGTCGTTGGTGGCGTAATTTTGGGTCTTGGTCGTGCATTGGGTGAGACGATGGCAGTTACTTTCTTGATTGGTAATGCGTTTAATATCAGTCCAAGCCTATTCACTTCTGGTGTGACAATTACCTCGGCCTTGGCCAATGAGTTTGCTGAAGCGTCAAGTGAGCTGCATCTAGCGTCTTTACTACATCTAGGCTTAATCTTATTTGTCATCACCTTCATTGTGCTGTCTTTAGCAAAACTGATGCTCATGCGCATGGATCACAAAGCAGGTAATCGATAGGTCTGTTACCGATTTATTGAACCTTGATAGATATTGATAAAAGATATGGGAAATAAATATTATGCCTGCTAACAATGCGATCAATGCACCACTACCTACTAAGCCAAACGGCGCTACCCGCTATAATCAAAGCCTGTATAACAAGCGTCGTTTGACCAACAAGTTAGGTCTAGGCTTTGCCATGTCAGCGATGGTTTTTGGCTTGTTTTGGTTGTCATGGATTTTGGTGACTTTGTTTGTTGAAGGCTTCCAAGGCATGGTGCAGCTACCAATCTTTACCGCTGATACGCCTCCACCAATGAGTGCGGGCGGCTTACGTAATGCTATCGTTGGTTCGGTCATGTTGGCGTTTTCAGGCTTGTTTATCGGTGCACCTATTGGCCTTATGACAGGTATTTACTTATCTGAGTTTTCTAAAGGCAGTATGCTGGGCAAGGTCACACGCTTTTTAAATGATATTCTATTGTCAGCGCCATCGATTGTCATCGGTCTATTTATCTATGCACTGATGGTAAAAGGTCAAAGTTTCTCTGGTTGGGCGGGCGCGTTGGCATTGGCATTGATTGTTATTCCAGTGGTCGTGCGTACGACAGAAAATATGCTGAATCTGGTACCTAATAGTCTACGCGAAGCAGCTTACGCGCTAGGTACTCCTAAGTGGAAACTGGTCACTCAGGTAACTGTGAAAGCTGCGCGCGCGGGACTGACTACAGGTGTGCTATTGGCTTTTGCTCGAATCACTGGTGAGACAGCACCGTTACTATTTACCGCACTTAACAATCAATACTTCAGTACAGATATGGGTCAGCCTATTGCTAACTTACCCAACACCATTTACCAGTTTGCGATGAGTCCTTATGACAACTGGCATACATTGGCTTGGGCGGCAGCACTACTTATCACCGCGTCTGTCCTAGTGTTGAATATTTTGGCAAGATTTATCGGTGGTAGAGGTCAGCCCAAATAAGGGCTGAGAGCAGACCAGACTGTAGTACGCTACACGCTAAGCATTTACTTAAACTTATATGAAATTAATTGAGCTAGGTTGAAATATTATGAATGATGTCCTAAGCAACGTCCGTACGAACACGACTGCTGACAACTTTAATACGGCAACAGGCAGCCTATTAAATAGACCCATGTCTACTAGCGCCCAAGCACAGCAACCAAACACTGCTGATTTTAATAAGCAAACGATTCAAGATATTCCTAAGAACATGCCTGCTGCAAAAATGGAAGTTCGAGATCTAAACTTCTATTACGATGACTTTCAGGCATTAAAAAACATCAATATCGATATCGCCGATAAAAAAGTGACCGCTTTTATTGGTCCTTCAGGTTGTGGTAAGTCTACGCTACTACGTACCTTTAACCGCATGTACGATCTATATCCAGGTATGCGTGCAGAAGGCAGCATCAATCTAGATGGCAAAAACATCTTGGGTAAAGACATCGATGTGAACTTACTGCGTGCACAAGTTGGTATGGTTTTTCAGAAGCCAACGCCATTCCCGATGTCAATCTATGACAATGTCGCTTTTGGTGTACGACTGTACGAAAAATTAAGCAAAGACGAGCTGGATCATCGCGTCGAGTGGGCACTGAAAAAATCAGCACTATGGCCAGAAGTGAAAGACAAGCTAAAAGCATCAGGGTTGTCGTTATCAGGTGGCCAGCAGCAGCGTCTGTGTATCGCCCGTAGTGTGGCGACCAAGCCTGAAGTACTGTTGCTTGATGAGCCGACATCAGCACTGGATCCTATCTCGACGGGTGCTATCGAAGATTTGATCGAAGATCTGAAAAATGACTACACCATCGCTATCGTCACTCACAATATGCAGCAAGCAGCACGCGTATCTGACTACACTGTCTATATGTATTTGGGTGATATGATTGAGATGGGTGAGACCGATCAGATATTTACCAAACCTACCCAAACCGCGACAGAAGACTATATTACAGGTCGTTATGGCTAACATTGATTGAGATTGGAATCGGTACAAGCAGACAAAGCTGATTAGCATGTCATAAGCCGACTTTCTAACTTCAAAAGCACACCGCGCTATTAAAATATAGATTCTAGGGAATACCTCTCATGCAAAGTGATAAGCATATCTCCAAAAGTTTTGACCAAGATCTTGATGAAGCCATCCGTTTATTTTTATACATGGGTGATAGCGCGGCTAACCAAGTGGCCAAAGCCATTCACGCTCTTATCGATAAAGACGAAACACTGGCGCAAGAAGTCATCGATATGGACTTCGATATCAATCGAATGGAAGTCGAGCTCGACGAGCACATTTTATTATTGGTCGCCAAGCGCCAGCCAGCAGCCAGTGATTTGCGCTTAGTCATGTCGATTAGTAAAGGTGTGGTTGATTTGGAACGTATCGGCGATGAAGCAGTAAAAATTGCGCGAATGGCTAGCAAAATAGCGGCAGAAGGTAAATCAGCATACGGCTATGCTGAAGTTCAGCATCTGAGCAATCAAGTTCGTCTGATGCTAAACAACTCGCTAGAAGCTTTTAGTCAATCGAATGCGGAGCAAGCGTTTGAAGTGATGCGTAATGATAGCGTGGTCAATACCGAATATCAGTCAGCCATTCGTGCTTTGATGACCTATATTATGGAAGACTCGCGCCACGTATCAAAAGTCATCAATATCATGTGGATATTACGATCGCTTGAGCGTATCGGTGACCATGCACAAAATGTCGCAGAGCTAGTGATTAACTATATCAGTGGACAAGACGTACGTCATTCAGACTATGCGATGGTCGAAAAAGCGGTGCAAGAAGCCAATGACCGATTGGCTGCTCGTCAAGTTAGTACATTGCCAGCCAATGAGCTTGAAACGTCAGATAGTGATGAAGGCTGATAGGAAAGACATTGATTTTCATCTTATAATAAAAAACGCGCTATAGTAAGCGCGTTTTTTTATAACTACTAAATGTACCTAGTAGAAGGTAAGTAAATTCTAACTTTCTGGTGTCCAACCTTGTGCGCGCTCATAGTCTTCGTTGTCTAAGAACTTATCACGCTGCTCTGTTAAAAACTTTTTAGCAGCAGGATCCATCATGCTTAGATGATTCTCATTAATAAGCATCGTTTGATGCTCAAGCCATTCTTTCCACGCCTTTTCCGATACGGTCTCTTGCAGCTCTTGACCTTTTTTATTAGGGAAGGGTGGATGCGGCATCTTTGGCAAATCTTGCTTATATTTACGGCAAAACACAGTATTTGCTTGAGGGTTAAAAGTTTCAGTCATAAGGCATTCCTTATTCATTATATTAAGTGATTAAGTCAAATATCATATGAGTCTATGATAACGGTCTTGGTAGATTTAGCAAAGGGTACTAATGTATATCGTTAGACCTCTATCTATTTGTTATAAAGCCTTTAGTAGTTGTTGTATGACAAGTACTAACTATGTTTGACCTTTTTATTAAGATTTTCAAAGCTAGTGATATTTTGAAAATGACATTGGCCAAACCAGTAGAGGTCATAAGACAAATAAAAACACCCGCATAAGTAGCGGGTGTTAAGTTTAAATTAGCAAGTTGGCTGTTATTTGCAAATTAATGATTAAGCAAAGGCTTTTAAGCGGGCACGGCCATTAACCACCGCTTGCTTGACTTGGTTTGGCGCAGTGCCACCCAAATGGTCACGAGCTGCTAATGAGCCTTCTAGCGTTAGATAATCAAAGACATCCTCACCGATAGCATCGCTAAATTGCTGTAGCTGTGCCAATGATAAATCACTTAGATCAACACCTTCTT
This sequence comes from Psychrobacter proteolyticus, assembly GCF_038155145.1. Classification (GTDB taxonomy): domain Bacteria; phylum Pseudomonadota; class Gammaproteobacteria; order Pseudomonadales; family Moraxellaceae; genus Psychrobacter; species Psychrobacter proteolyticus_B. Next base: position 122,331 of record NZ_JBAKAY010000005.1, on the reverse strand, counting down.
TGATGCCTAAAGCAACAGCATTACCAACCACTTCATGGGCATCACGGAATGCCACGCCTTGACGTACTAAGTAATCTGCCAAGTCAGTTGCAGTTGCATAGCCTTTCATCGTAGCAGCACGCATGCTTTCTTTGTTTGGTGTGATATTCGGTAGCATATCAGCAAAGGCAAGCAGCGAACCTGTCAAAGTATCAACGCAATCAAATAAAGGCTCTTTGTCTTCTTGGTTGTCTTTGTTGTAGGCGAGCGGCTGGCTCTTCATTAGGCTAAGCAAAGTCATCAACTGACCAAAGACACGTGCCGCTTTACCGCGTACCAACTCAGGTACGTCAGGATTTTTCTTTTGCGGCATGATCGATGAGCCCGTACAGAAGCGATCTGGTATCTGCACGAAATTAAATTGCGCTGACATCCAAAGAATAATCTCTTCGCTCATACGCGACATATGCATCATGAGAATAGATGCCGCTGAAGTAAACTCAATCGCAAAGTCACGGTCTGAAACAGCATCGAGTGAGTTTTGGCAAATACCTTCAAAACCTAGCAATTCAGCAGTAATGGTACGATCGATTGGGAAAGTTGTACCAGCAAGCGCTGCGCTACCAAGTGGCATCTGATTGATACGGCGACGAGCATCGACAAGACGCTCAGTATCGCGATACAACATTTCGAACCATGCCATTACATGATGGCCAAAGCTAACAGGCTGTGCCGTTTGCAAATGAGTAAAGCCTGGCATGATAGTATCAGTATGTCGCTCAGCCAAATTAAGCAAGCCACTTTGCAAGCGTACTAATAACTCAATGATATTATCAGTCTCTTCGCGCAACCATAGGCGAATATCTGTGGCTACTTGATCGTTACGGCTACGACCAGTATGTAGCTTTTTACCAACGGCACCTATAATGTCAGTCAAACGTGACTCTACATTCATGTGCACGTCTTCTAGAGCAATCGACCAGTTAAACTCACCTGCTTCAATCTCGCGCAATACTTGCTGAAGGCCATCAGTAATAGTGGCAACTTCATCAGCAGTTAAAATGTCACATTCTTTTAGCATCGTTGCATGCGCAATCGAGCCTTGAATATCGTGACGAGCAAAGCGTTGGTCAAAGCCCACAGAGGCAGTAAAGGCAGCAACGAAGCTATCTGTCGCTTCACTGAAACGTCCACCCCACATTTGTTGGCCTTGGCTACTAGCAGGCGCAGTCTGCGTTGTGGTACTTGTTGTAGGAGCATCTGTGCTAAAATCAGAGTCAGATGAACTTTTACTTGATTCAGGATTACTAGGTTTTGAAGAATTGGCGTTCATATCGGTACAAGACAAGTCAAGAGAATAAGAACTCGAGTATAGCAAATGATGAGGTTGCCTTACTAGCTACACGCTTAGAGTTTTTTATTCCTAAACTCATGGAGATCATGAGGCCTTGGCAGTGGCTGACATATATCTTTTTTTGGTCCTTGTTCCTAACGGTAATGGAGCGCCATAGTCTAGCGACTTGGTCAGACTTCATGATTCAGTTTGTACGTAGTTTCATTCAAAACACTCTAACAGTTATCCCCTCACTGTATTTAGTTGACTATTTACGCCCTGCCTTCAAAAACGCCAGTATTCTTAGCGTAAGTATGCGGATTGTACTGTTACTAATGTTTGCTGCTGCAGTTTCGATGGCGTTAGTCACATTATCTATGATTAATTTCGGCTGGCTAACATATGATAGTCGCACGTTTGTATTGAATATCGTGCTCAATACAGTGTTGTCTGGCGGTTTTACCACTGTATTTTTATTATATTTTTTGCGCAGCTACCGTGAGCTCAATGCACTTAAGCTGTCCTTTGAATATAAACTGACCGCACAAAATGATCTAATAAAAGCCCGTACGGCTCCGCACTTTTTCTTTAATACTATCAATACACTCGTATCTCTGATTGAATCGAATCCGCCCAAAGCCGCTGACTTACTACAGCACGTTTCTGCACTATTCCGTGCTAGTTTTAGTGGTACACGTGAGATTAGCTTTGAAGAAGAGGTTGACCTTTGTGAGCATTATTTGGCAATTGAATCTAGTCGTTTAGCAGACAAGCTCGAAGTCAATTGGAAGTTACCAGAAGAAGATATCATGTATGACATGGTTATCACTGCGCTAACGCTACAAAGCGTGCTAGAGAAAATACTACTCAATGTGGTAGAGATGACGACAGAAACTATCTGCATTAATATCGAAGTCACGTGGGAACAACACCGAGTTAAAATTATGATCGATGTTGCGCTTCCCAAAAAGACACTAATTATCAATCATGATTTGCGCCAACATATGAATTTCTATATTCAAGCCGATCGTTTGCGCGCCCATTTTGGACAAAGTGCTGATATCCAAAGCTCGGTAGCCAGTACTCAGATTATCACCATTATCGACTATCCTCTACAAGACGTTGGTTTATAACTTACTGTTATTTATTAGTTTTCTCCATTTTTTCAAATCTTAAAAGCCTATGTGGCATAATTATTGCATCACCATGTATAGACGTCATAATTTATGTTTGATAAATAATGATTACGAATCAGTAATATCATAACTACCGTGAAACACAATTACACCATATAAAACCTACCTATAGCAGGAGTATATTGTCCGCTATAAAAACTGGTAGTTTTCGTCAGAATTTTATTAAATAATTTAGATTTTATATTCTAAGTGATTGATAATGAGTGCTAATATAGCCGTAATACTATTGAAAAAAATATTAAGTATGTCCTTGGATGGGAGTTTGCATGCGTATCGTAGTTTGTGATGATGAGCCCCTAGCGCGTGAGCGCTTGGTGAGAATTGTACAGGAGTCAGGCCATGAGGTAGTTGCTCAGGCCACAACAGGTGCAGAAGCCATCGTCGCTGTAAAAACCCAGCAGCCAGATATCATATTATTAGATATCCGAATGCCTGAAATGGACGGCGTGCGCTGTGCTCAAGAGCTTGCCAAACTTGAGCATCCACCAGCGATTATATTTGTGACGGCATACGACCATTATGCGATCGCAGCGTTAAAAGCCAATGCAATTGGCTATTTGTTGAAACCTGCAAACAAAGATGAACTACTAGAGGCATTAAACAAAGCAAAGAACCTAAATGCCGCTCAATTAAACGAAATTCGTAAGCTTGAAGACCCGACAGCACGTCCAATACGTGAACATATCGCTGCTCGTACGCATCGCGGTGTTGAACTGATTAAGCTAAAAGATATCTACTATTTTGCAGCAGATCAAAAATACGTCAAAGTACGTCACAAAGATGGCATGGTATTGATTGATGAAACGCTAAAAGAGTTAGAGCAAGAGTTTGATGATCGTCTGTTCCGAGTACATCGCAATGCCATCATCAATCTTAGTTATTTGGACTTTTTAGAAACTCTAGACGCAGGCCAGTATCAGATACGTTTTAAAGGTATTGATGAGACGCTAGCGGTAAGCCGTCGTCACTTACCTGCCTTACGTGATAAAATTCAAAGCATGTAATAGGCTGTCCTGATAGCGACCAATCATTCCATATCATCAAACCCTTATTTATGCTTAAATAGGGGTATTTTTTTGCGTCAGCATCTACTATTAATCATTTGAGTCGCCTATGCTTTGGCAAATTTGCCCTATCGAGTAATATCGATATTATTCAGTATAAATATAAATAGTACTGACATAGGGACTATAGCCACTACAGTATTAGTATCGAACTTATTGAGGCCCTTTATGAGCAATCCGCAGCAACCTATTTTGACTACTCTAAATATCGCTACACGTCAAAGTCCTTTAGCCTTATGGCAGGCCGAGCATATCCGTGATCGTTTATTGGCGTTGTATCCTAATCTAACGATTAATTTACTAAAAATTGTCACTAAGGGTGACAAGATTTTGGATACACCTTTGGCCAAAATCGGTGGCAAAGGATTGTTTGTAAAAGAGCTTGAGCAAGCGCTGTATGACAAGCAAGCTGATATTGCAGTGCACTCGCTAAAAGATGTACCCATGCAGCTTCCCGAAGGCCTCACATTAGGCGTCTACTGTAAACGCGCCTCACCAACAGATGCCTTTGTCTCAAACACTTATAATAGTATTGATGAGCTACCACAAGGTGCAGTCGTTGGGACATCGAGTTTACGTCGTCAATGCCAGATCAAAGCCTATCGTCCTGACCTGCAAATCAAAACCTTGCGCGGCAATGTTGGCACTCGTTTGGGCAAGCTAGATGTTGGTGAATATGATGCCATTATTCTGGCAACGAGCGGCTTGCAACGTATTGAGCTGGACGAGAGAATACGCGGTGAGCTTGATATCGCAGCTTGCTTACCTGCAGTTGGGCAAGGTGCTTTAGCAATCGAATGCCGTGAAGGCGATGAAGAAGTGCTCAAGTTACTTGCACCACTCAATGATGATAAAGCCCGTATTCGACTTATCGCTGAGCGCGCGCTGAACCGTCATTTAGAGGGCGGCTGCCAAGTACCGATCGCCGCTTATGCAGTTTTGCAGACAGCTGAAGAAACCAGTGCTAATAATGACAACAATGGTGATAATGGCAATAACGACAGCGGGAATGTGCTGTGGCTACGCGGTCGAGTGGGTCAGGCCGATGGTAGCGAATTGTTGAAAGCAGACAAACGAGCTACGTTGGTTGGGTCGCAAGCCGAGCAAGAAGCCCAAGCCAACCAATTGGGCATCGATGTCGCAGAAATGTTGCTTGCTGATGGTGCAGGAGATATTTTGTCAGCGATCTATCAGCCTGAGTAGTAAAAGTACAGTCGCTATAGGCTTGATTAATCGCAAGATAGGCTTATCTAAGCATCAGCCATTTTTGTAGGCTTGAACTTTTTTCATTCTTTTTTTGTCATGGTATATCGATGTCATCAATGCCAACTCAATCTACATACACAACTTCTCATAAGAGTTATGCTAATGAGAAGTCAAAAGTAATGCCGCAAGTTGTCATCAATACTCGCCCAGTAGAGCGAGCAGCACCGTTGACTCAGCATTTGCAAGCGGCAGGATTGGTAGTGGTTGAAATGCCAATGTTGATGCTACGACCACGACCAACAACTGATATCGATATTGCATTAATGCGTCAGTGGATGGCGGGGGAGTACAAAGCACTTGTTATCGTCAGTCCAACTGCGGCGGCTTCAGGGCTAGCCGTTTGGCAATTACTTGAACATGAAAAGCGTAAATACAAAGCGAAACATAGTAATGGCAAGTATGTGCAGAGATTCTCAGAAGACTTGTCACTACCTAGTCCTCTGGTTGCGGTTGGTGAAGCAACGGCGGCAGAGTTCAGTCAAGTGCGTATAGATACAACAAACTATCAAATACTTCAGCCTGAGACGGCCAATAACGAAGGCATGCTAGCAATGCCTGAAATCGATAGCTTACAAGCAGGCGATAAATTACTGATATGGCGCGGGCTTGGTGGACGTCGATTATTGGTTGATACATTACAGGCGCGCGGTGTACATATCGATAGTATTGCTTGGTACGAGCGTACAATGCCTATCGATGCAATAGCTGAGTATCAGCAGTGGCAACAAGATTTTCTTACTCATAGTACTACGTCAGATATTGCCCTACCAAAGCAGCCAAAGCCAATTGTCGTCATCAGCAGTGCGGCAGCTTTTGAGCATTGGTCAAATATCGTCAATGACGACCAATCAAAGACGTTAGACAAAAAGCAAAATACGGATGCAGTGACTGATATAGCAGAGCGGCCTTCGCTTACGTTAAAAGATTTTTCCTACGTTGTGTTGGGTGAGCGTCTTGCCAATATGGTTGCAGCACAGCAGTTGAGCTACTGGCGAGTAGAGGATTTGTCGCCAGATACGATTCTCTCAGCCATTAATTCTAAAATATAATACCTAAAACTTCTCATTTGCTTTAAACATGTTTATCTATACCAATAACGGTACTGCCTTATGTCAATGAATTCTGAGTCCTTATCTAAGGATCCTTCAACTGTTCAGCAGCGCCGGCAAGCAAATATTTTGCTGCTACGGATGCAATGGCTGGTTATCTTATTACTGATCGCTGCATTATTGTGGCTATATATTAGTCAGCAGCGCTTTCAGCATAGTGTCAACGATCGTTTGCAGAGCAATGAGCAAGTAATCAGTCGACTAAACGAAATGGACGATCGTCTATTTGCCATGAGTCAGCAGACGCTGCCAGAGCCTAGAGTTAAGGCCAGTAGCCAAGCTCAGAATCAATTAGATCTGTTGCGTATCCAAATCAAAGCTGCTGATAGACTGTTGGCGGATAGTAATGACAGTGCCGCGATTGAGTTATTGCGAGGTCTACATTGGCAGTTATCGCAAAGCAGTAATGAGATTGCGCCTGCGCTAACCATCGTTATCAAGCAAAGTTTGCTCAAAGATATTGAGCGTCTGCAGGCACAAAGCTCACAGCCAAGCCCATGGCAAATACAAAATCTTGCGATTCAAAACATTCAGGAATTTTTGCACAGTCATGAGCGTCTTGGCAGTTATGAAGGTACGGATTTACAGCGTCGAGAGCTGGTAGATGCAGCTACTGAGAACAGGCAGCAGCTCAAAACAACCAATGCTACTGATACCTCAGCGACTAATGACGCAAATCTAACGCGTCGTCAGCTCACTATCCATGAAGTCATCATGACGTTGAATCTAGCAAGCCAAGCCAGCAATATGCGTAAGCAGGATCAACTGGTCAGCTATTTGACGCAAGCACGCAAACAGTTAAAAACGTTGGTACCTAAAGCTTCAACTAGCGACAATAAAAAGTCAGCACAAGCTGGTGCGATTGGCATTGTACAAGCAGATAAAAAACCAATCGATGGTCAAAGTAATCTTGAGACAATGAAAGCACCGAGTGACATACCAGAAGTAATTGTATGGCTAAATCAGTTGATCGCTCATGCACCAAAACCAACGCTATTATTGACGACAGAAATTTTGGATAAGCCTCAACGCTAACGGAAGCTAGTCACAATAGTTAATACAGAAAATATAAAACGTAAGGTAAGCAATGACCCATTCTAATGAAAGCTCGACATCTATATCTGATACAGCAAACGAACACCGCCCTGAGTTGCTAGCTCATTATCCTGTTATTCATCATCAGCCTATACAGTGGGGTGAGATGGATGCCTTCAATCACCTGAACAATGTGGTTTACTATCGTTACGCTGAGTCAGCACGTATCAGCTATCTGCATGCGCTAGGTATGTTTGATGGGAGTATGGTCACTGTTTTAGCCCAGTCTAGCTGTCAGTATTTACGCCCAGTTACCTATCCTGATACGTTATTGTTAGGGGTTCGTTGTAAGCGTTTGGGCAATACGAGTATGGCGATGGAATATAGTTACTATAGTACCGCGCAAGAAACAATCGTTGCTACGGCAGAGGCTGTGGTAGTGCGTCTGGATAGTGAGGGAAAAGGTAAATTGCCATGGACAGCAGCAGAGCGTCAACAGCTGCTAGCACTGGAAGCCAAGTTTGGTCATACGCCTGAGCTTTAGGTTGGTTTCTATGTGAGTCGATTGTTCATTTTTTCAAAAAAATTATCATAAATTAAAAGCTAAAAACAAAAAAGGCACGCTAACATCATGTCAGCGTGCCTTTTTAATAACTCATTCTTCAACTAAACTCTTAAACAGTTTTTAGTCTTGTTGCGGCGCATGAACAAAGTCAACCACGTTTAGATCAAAACCTGACAATGCAAAAAACTTCATTGGCGATGATAATAAGCGCATATCACGGACACCTAAATGACGTAATATCTGTGCACCAACACCGATGCTACGATATGGCTGTTGCGTGATGGTTGATTGAGACTCATTGTCTGCGGCTTTGTCCAGCGCATCTCCCAAATCAACTGGCTGATTGTTACCAATCCATACCAACACACCGCGATCTGAAGCACTGATTTCTTCTAGTGCTGACTGTACGCTCCAGCCACTACGGCCAGTCATATCGTTTTTAGCTGCAAACAAATCGCGTAATGGGTGGAAACCGTGTACACGTACAGTGCTGACGCCTTCGCTAACATCACCTTTTACCAAGGCTAAATGTGTTTCTTCAGCGCCAAACTCACGGAAGCGATGTAGCGTAAAAGTACCGTGTTCAGTTTCAAACGGATGTGACTCAATCTCTTCGACCGTTTGCTCATTAGCGATACGATAATTGATAAGGTCAGCAATCGTGCCTATCTTGATGTCATGTTCTTTTGCAAATATTTCAAGGTCGTCACGGCGCGCCATCGTACCATCTGCATTGATAATCTCTACAATCACCGCTGCAGGCTCTAGACCTGCTAAACGTGCTAAATCACAACCCGCTTCTGTATGGCCTGCACGGTGAAGAACACCACCGTTTTGTGCCATAATTGGAAAAATATGTCCAGGCTGAACGATGTCTTCAGGCTTTGCTGATGAAGATACCGCTGCCTGAATAGTACGTGCACGATCACCAGCAGAAATACCCGTTGTGACGCCTTCAGCCGCTTCAATCGAGACAGTAAAATTGGTGCTAAATTTAGCCTCGTTACGATCTGACATAAGTGGCAGTGCCAATTGCTGGCAACGCGCTTGTGATAAGGTCAAACAAACCAAGCCACGCGCGTGAGTAATCATAAAGTTAATATCTTCAGGGCGCACATGCGTCGCTGCCATGATGATATCACCTTCGTTTTCGCGGTCTTCATCATCCATCAAGATGACCATTTTTCCAGCACGAATATCTTCGATAATCTCAGGGATTGCATTTAAACTCATAGTAAATCTCAATATTTTATTATTTATAAATAGGTGTCATTTAGAATATAAGGCTCTATCTGCTTATTGTAGCAGTAGATAATACAAAGCGCTGTTACGGTCAAGCAAAGCGCTGTTACGGTCAAGCAAAGCGCTGTTACGGTCAAGCAAAGCGCTACTACGGTCAAGTAAATCGCGCTATAAGCAATATAATTTGATATAAAAGTGACTTGCTTAATTGCTTGTATATATCATTATGAGGTTATTTTAACGCTTTTCAGCGTCACGTGCTGCGCCATCTTCCCACTATATCGTTCAGTATGTCAAAAATAGTCATAAATATTATCAATGAACATTAAAACTGACTCGTAAATCTGTGCGTTATATTTTTATTAATCTATATCGTAGTTAGTCATTACTCGCTGCTTGGCTTTTTAGCCAATCCATAAACTGTTTACTGTGCTGTTCTCGCTGATTATCTGCAAACTCGTAGAAACTGGTACCAACCAAATTATCTGGCAAGTAGCTTTGAGGATAGTAATGGTTAGGATAATCATGCGGGTAAGCATAACCTTGACCGTAGCCTTGACTACGCATCAGTTTGGTCACACCATTGCGCAAATGTAGCGGTACAGGTGAGGCATCTTTTTCAGCCAACGCCATCGCAGCATTGATCGCTTTATAAGTGCTATTGCTTTTGGCACTGGTCGCTAGATACACCACGACTTGACCCAAAATAATACGCGCTTCTGGCATACCAATAGATTGCACACTACGTAATGCCGCATCAGCTAGGAGTAAGGCATTAGGATTGGCATTACCAATATCTTCACTGGCCAAAATCACCAAGCGCCGCGCAATAAAATCAGCAGGCTCACCGCCGACGAGCATACGTGCCATCCAATATAATGCCGCATCCGGATCTGAGCCACGGACTGACTTTATCATCGCTGAGATAATATCGTAATGCTGCTCACCATCTTTGTCATATCTTACCAAAGCAGTCTGTGCCACTCGGCTAATCAATTCATCATCGATAATCACTGGCGACTGCTTTGCATCAGCTGTTTGAATCGCTAACTCTAATAAATTTAGCGCTTTTCTAGCATCACCATGAGCCAGCTGACTAATGGTATCTTTTGCTTGTAAGTCGACGGTTAACTTTTTGAGTATATTGTCTTCTGAAAGCGCTCGTTGTAGCACGGCACTTATCTGCTCAGGTGTTAACGGCTCTAAACGATATACTTGGCAACGTGATAGTAGAGCGTTATTGACACTAAATGATGGGTTTTCAGTGGTAGCACCAATCAAAGTAATGTCACCAGACTCTACCGCACCCAAAAGTGCATCTTGCTGTGCTTTGTTAAAGCGATGAATCTCATCAATAAAGACTACAGGTGATTCAAATGCCAATGAATCTTTACTATCTAAGACTTCACGTAACTGTTTGACACCAGTATTTAACGCGGAGAGCGCATAAAAAGGTCTATTCACGGCATCGGCTAACAACATCGCAATGGTTGTTTTGCCAATACCTGCTTCACCGTGCAGGATAATAGATGGCAGATGCCCTTGATCTACTAAACGTCGTAACGGTGCGCCAGCTGCCAGCAAATGCTCTTGACCAATGATTTCGGTAAGAGAAGTAGGGCGCATACGCTGAGCAAGTGGGGTATCGGCATGGAAGTTAGGTGACATAAGACTCTCTATCGAAAAATGAAAAAGCTATCTACTAGCTGTAATGGTAGTAATGGCAAGGTCTCTATAGTTAGACCCAAATAACAGCATACTAGGCTACCTTTATCATTCTTATTGGGTTTTGGCACTCATATACGTTTGGCATGATTTTCGCAGCAATTTTATAATAGTAATGAGTATTAGACATCAGCAGTAGAAGTAGGCTAGTTTATAAGGATGGTACTTGTTATAAGTCATACAGGCTAGGCTAACGCAAAAATATGTTAATGAAAGCTATCTAAGCGTATAGCTTGTGTCCTGAGCACTTTAGTTTTCATCATTCATCTATATTAACGGCTCTACTGTTAACGGTTCTACCGTATCGATAGGAAAATTTGGCTAATTGCGACTGTTAACTATTAAGAACTAAAAATGGCTTATCAAATATAAGGTATTGCATTAACGATGTCTGAATCGACTCTCAAACGCTTATTCAATCGTTACTTGCATAGTGATACAGGCAAGCAGCAATCACGTTATCTGACAGCTGGCGAGATAGCGTTGGCGTATTCAGTATTTGGTGACAGCATCAAACTTGATGAAGTGCAGTTAAAGACAGCGTGGTGGGTACTAAAACATTATGCAGTTAGCCCTAATGGCAATATTTACTTTAATTCAGTCGATTGGATTAAGGATTTTAGCGAAGCTCCACTGAGCAAACAAAGCTGGCTCATACACGAGCTAACGCACGTATGGCAGTTACAGCAAGGCTTAAAAGTGGTACGCGGAGCAATCATCAACCGAAAATATGACTACGTGTTAGAAACAGGTAAATCGTTCTTTAAGTATGGTATTGAACAGCAGGCACACATGGTACAAGACTATTTTGTCCGTCGTCAGCGTGGTCAGAATTGCCAAGAGTGGGAAGCTTGTATTCCATTCTTGACGGTGCAGTCTACTGTTAAGGCAGAAAGTACTGATGATGCATCAGTCATCTAATTTTTAAAAGTAACAGTAAGCTTAGCTATGATAAGTCATAACCGAATTAGAGAACGATTGAGCTATACATTAACTGAAACATAGGTCAGTTTGGTAAATACTGGATAAGTAAGTTGAACGATTTAACAGTCTGTTGTGTTGCGAAAAATCAAAGAATAATGAACCGCAGTTGTAATTTACCCTTTAATAATTTTGCTTTACCAAAGGATATGCCCTCTCATGTTTAAATTTTTGTCAGTAAAGCCTAATGTTGATACTCGATATCCACCAACCTTGCTTGTAGCCGCACTGTCAGGAGTGTTGTTTTTGACAGGCTGTCAGCAGTCTGACACATCACCTGTAGCTGATGACAGTCAAACCAGCGAAAAAACAAGCGTAGAAGACAGTCAGCCTATGCCAAAAAGTGACTCAGCTGCGGCGCGCATAAAACAATTTCAGCCGATATATGTCGCACAAGCGCAGAGTTTACAGAGACGATTGCAAGCAGAATATGAGTCATTGCAAGCGGCAGATGCGTCAGACAGTGAGGAGCTTTTATTACTGAATACTAATAATAGTGAAGATACAGATAGTAATAACGAAGTAGCGACCGATGATACCGCTCCTAACGCAAATACTACTACCAGTTCTGAAGAAGTGGCGTCATCGAATATCGATATCGCCCCGATAGACAATAATACGAATGTAGATGCAGAGGTTGACGTCAATACTAGCACTGAAGTTGGTAAGCGTGACTTAACGGTTTTAAAACGCATCAGTCTTGAGCCGCGTAAACCTGTTATGTTGACCGAGGACCAAATTATAGAACGCTATCAGCAAACCATGGATGCCTTGTATCAACCAGTGACAACACCGCTTAGTGCAGAGGATTCTGATACATTAATCAATGTGGCGACGTTGGTTCCGCAGTTATTTGAGCATGCAGAGATTGCTGGTAGAGTAAGTGCAAAAAGTCCAGCACTTGCCCGTTTAATCATTCAGCATCAGGTATGGGAGCAAATAGAAGCTCAACAAGTGGTTGATATGCAGCAAATGAAACAGAAGCAGCAACAAGAGTTTGAAGCATTGATGGCTAAATTTAATGAAACTATCGAAGGATACGATGAGCAAATTGCCAAATATGAGCAAACGTTAAAAGAGTTTCAGTAACTGACTATACTTTTATAAACTTATTTAGTTAGTCATTTCTCATAAAATAGTCAGTATCGAATAAAGAAAGTTAAAACAATAAAAAATCCCGCACGATGGCGGGATTTTTTATTGGATAAATATTATTTTTGCTTACTTGCGATCTTCAACTTTTACAAAATCACGGCGCGTTTCACCAGTGTATAACTGACGTGGACGACCGATTTTGAACGGAGCGCTGTGCATCTCTAACCAATGGCTGATCCAACCTGAAGTACGAGCCAACGCAAAGATTACGGTAAACATTGACGTTGGGATACCAATGGCTTTCAAGATGATACCGGAGTAGAAATCAACGTTTGGATATAGGTTACGCTCGATGAAGAACGGGTCTTCTAACGCAATTTTCTCTAGTGCCATTGCCAATTCAAGCTTAGGATCGTTGATACCTAGTGCTTCTAGTACTTCATCACAAGTCTCTTTCATTACTTGAGCGCGTGGATCGAAGTTTTTGTAAACACGGTGACCAAAGCCCATTAGCTTCACTTCACGGCTCTTCACTTTTTCCATGAATTCAGGCACGTTCTCAACAGTACCGATTTCATCTAGCATCTCAAGAACAGCTTCGTTCGCGCCGCCATGTGATGGTCCCCAAAGGGCTGCGATACCAGCAGCGATACACGCATAAGGGTTTGCGCCAGTAGAACCAGCCAAACGTACCGTTGACGTAGAAGCGTTTTGCTCATGGTCAGCGTGTAAGGTAAAGATTTTGTCCATTGCGCGAGTGATAACGTCGTTTTTCTCATAGTCTACGTCAGCAGGCGTTGCAAACATCATGTATAAGAAGTTTTCTGCGTAGTTAAAGTCATTACGCGGATACATGAACGGTTCGCCTTGTGAGTATTTATAACTCATCGCAGCAAGCGTAGGCATCTTAGCAATCAAACGAATAGCTGTGATTTCGCGATGTTCTTCGTTGCTCACGTCTAGGTCTTCATGATAGAACGCTGATAAAGCACCAACGACACCAACCATGATAGCCATTGGATGCGCGTCACGGCGGAAGCCTTCAAAAAACTTACGCAATTGATCATGAACAGGAGTATGCTCGCGGATTTTTTCAAAAAATTCTGCTTTTTGTTCAGCAGTAGGTAGGTCACCATGTAAAAGTGCATAAGCAACTTCTAGGTATTCAGCATTGTTCGCTAGCTCGTCGATAGGGTAGCCGCGGTGTAATAACTCGCCTTTGCCACCATCAATATAAGTAATCTTTGATTCAACAGGAGCAGTTACTTTAAAACCAGGGTCATAAGACCAAAATCCTGATTCTTGTAAAGCAGCAATATCGATAACTGGGCGCCCTAAAGTACCTTTAATAATAGGAAGTTCGTATTCTTCACCATTCACGGTTAGTTTGGCATTAGTATCAGCCATAAATTGCTCTCCATTGGTTTGACTTGTTAGAATAAATTACTACAGACGCATACCCTCGCGTCATTGTCGGTTGAACGGTAAAAGTGCATTCAACTCATTTAGTACGCAGGGTATATTAGCAGCAATTCTTGATGATTTGAAAAAACTTTTATGGACCATGTGTCCAATTGGCGCGGTGTGGCGGTAGTTATTCGCTGTAATTTTTGTATCAAAATATGTCTGTCAGGTTATTTTGCTTAAAATCCATCTGTTTTTGAGCAAGTTTATAGCATCATTATCAGGCCAGTATTTTGAGTCTCTTAATATATTTTAGAGACAAAACTCATAAATAATGATACTAAAAACTGGCAGACTATGCCTAGTAAGCGGATTAAAGTTTGTCATAATAAATACTGTTAAAAACAGTATTATCCTTACCCATTCATTTATTGATTAAATATGTATATATTCTTACTGAATGGATAAATTTGTAATTATTGCTCAGGCATTTTATAATTGTAGGAATTAACTGGCACTAGCTTTGCGCGAATTAATAAATGACCATGTTATAGTGTCGTTCAGAGCGTCTTCTATTCATGCTTATTTACGATTGTCTGGAGTTACGATAGACCAAACCGCATTCTATGGTTTGAACTTTCTTCTTAACCAATTCTTTTTATTTGTTTGGCACAAGATTTCAAGTGCCTAATATAAGGTCTGCTCTGATATAGAAGACATAGTAACGTTGTCTTACTATTCATACGACCTCTAAAATAGACTGGTTAGTCGATGTTACTCATGTTTATTTTCTTTGTTGTATAATAGATAGGTTGTTTGATAGGCCTGTCGATTCGACAAGCGACATTGAACAGTCTATCAATACCTTTATATACATGATCCTTTCTTCATATTTAGCGCAAACTAAACGAAGTCAGCTAGCTCTTCCTTACTTTATTCGTCTCGTGTGTTGCTCAATGCTCAATTGGCACTATTTATGTCAGGCGTTGATAGCAGATACAGGAGTATAACCGCAAAAGGATGCCCGCTGTGAAAAGCAACCGACCTATTGATCTGCCTTTAAGCCAAGTGATTAGCGTTAATCGCTCACCGATCGCGATCGCCTCTATCTTGCATCGTATCTCTGGCATTATTTTATTTTTACTGATTCCTGTCATGTTATGGATACTACAGAACTCATTGGCATCGCCTGAGAGTTTTGCGACCGTATTTGACAACGTACTTGTGCGCTTTTTAGCATGGATATTTGTTGCCGCCATTGCATATCATTTTGTAATGGGTATCAAACATTTATTTGCTGATATGGGCATGAACGAAGAGCTAAAATCTGGCCGCACTGCCTCTATGGTCAGTTTTGTGATTGCAGCGATTTTAGTTGTCGCGTCATTTGTATGGGTGATGTTCTAATGATAAAAAATGATTCAGGAATCAAAAGTGCTACTGGTCTGACAGGTTCAGGCTCACGTGATTGGATTATTCAGCGTATTAGTGCTGTTGTTTTAGCCGTCTATAGTGTGGTGTTGCTGGGCTTCTTTTTGACCCATGGCGATGTCACTTTTGTTGAATGGTCATCATTTATGACCAGCCTACCGATGCGTCTATTCAGCTTGGTTGCAGTACTTGCACTAGCTGGACATGCTTGGGTTGGGATGTGGACAGTATTTACTGACTATATTACAACAGGCAAACTGGGTTCAAGCGCAGCAGGTTTACGTTTAGTACTACAGTCATTGATGATTATCGCTATTTTAGTATTTCTATTTTGGGGCATCATGATTTTTTGGGGTAACGGTTTCGGTATCGCTGCCGTTTAACCATCTCATAAAAAGCTCTGATATCTGTATATAACGACGGATGCATCCAACTGCTACATTAGTTGGCAAAGTATTTTAGAGTCATCCGTTGATAGCCAAGAATAGTCATAGCATTGGACTGGCATTACTGATCAGCTAATCTGATTATAGTTGAGTAGGCTTAGTTCAGTATAACGATAAATATGCAAGTTAAGTGGTTAATGATTATTGAGACTCTTTATTTTATAAGCGTACGAAATGGCCAAATAATAGGCCTTTATAGCTGTAATAGAGATGTCTTAAACAGTCTTTGATTTACTTTTACGCATTAACAGGCATTAGGAAAACCGTAATGGCAACTAGACAAGACAATACCATTAGTAATATCAAGACCCTAAACTACGATGCAGTTATCGTTGGTGGCGGCGGCTCAGGTATGCGTGCTTCATTGCATTTAGCGGAAGCGGGCATGAAGGTTGCAGTCCTTACCAAAGTATTCCCAACGCGTTCGCACACAGTTGCCGCTCAGGGTGGTATCGGTGCAAGTTTGGGCAACATGAGCAATGACAACTGGCACTTTCACTTCTATGATACCGTTAAAGGTTCAGATTGGTTGGGTGACCAAGACGCTATCGAATATATGTGCCGTGAAGCGCCAAAAGTAGTCTATGAGCTTGAGCACATGGGCATGCCGTTTGACCGTAACGAAGATGGTACGATCTATCAGCGTCCGTTCGGTGGTCATACGTCTAACTATGGCGAAAAAGCAGTACAACGTGCTTGTGCCGCTGCTGACCGTACAGGTCACGCACTATTACATACGCTATATCAGAAAAACCTAGAGCAGGGCACTGAGTTCTTTATCGAGTGGATCGCCCTTGACTTGATCAAAGACGAAGCTGGTAACATCAACGGTGTCGTCGCACTTGAGCAAGAGACGGGTACGATTGCAGTATTCCAGTCACCAATTACTGTCCTAGCAACAGGTGGTGCTGGTCGTATCTTCGCAGCTTCTACCAATGCTTATATCAATACTGGTGACGGTATTGGCATGGCAGTACGTGCTGGTATTCCATTACAAGACATGGAGTTCTGGCAATTCCACCCAACTGGTGTTCATGGTGCAGGTGTACTATTGACTGAAGGTTGCCGTGGTGAAGGTGCTATCTTGCGTAATAAAGATGGCGAAGCGTTTATGGAGCGTTATGCACCAACCGTGAAAGACTTGGCACCGCGTGATCTCGTATCGCGCTCAATGGACCAAGAAATCAAAGAAGGCCGTGGTTGTGGTCCTAATGCTGACCATATCGTAATGGATATGACGCATTTAGGTGTTGAAACTATTATGAAGCGTCTACCATCAGTATTTGAGATTGGTAAAAACTTCGCTAACGTTGATATCACTAAAGAGCCAATTCCAGTAATCCCAACCATTCACTACATGATGGGCGGTATTCCAACCACTATTCATGGTCAAGTGATTGTACCGGATCTAGAAGCAGGTACTGATGAAGACGGCCTATATGCTAAAGGCAACGTTGTTAAAGGTCTTTATGCAATCGGCGAGTGTGCTTGTGTCAGTGTACATGGTGCTAACCGTCTAGGTACGAACTCTTTACTAGATCTATTGGTATTTGGCCGTGCAGCTGGTAAGCATATCGTTGATGAGTTCCATCATGCTGATCATAACTATAAGCCGCTTGATCCGCGTGTACTTGATTTTACAGTGAAGCGTTTAGACAAATTGCAACAGTCTACTGAAGGCTACAACGCTCAAGATGTGGCTGATGAGATTCGTGCTACGATGCAAAAACACGCTAGTGTATTCCGTACGCAAGCGATGATGGACGAAGGTGTTGAGAAGATTTTAGCGCTAGGTGAAAAAATTGACAAGATCCATCTTGGCGATAAATCACAAGTGTTCAACACAGCACGTATTGAAGCATTCGAAGTTGCTAACTTATATGAAGTAGCAAAAGCGACAATGATATCTGCAGCGAAGCGTCATGAAAGCCGCGGCGCACACAGTGTATCTGATTATGATCGTCCAGAAGATGATGATTACGCACCTAACGGCCGTAATGACCATGATTGGATGAAGCATACTTTATGGTACTCTGAAGGCAATCGCATCATTTATAAGCCAGTACGTAAAGTGCCATTAACTGTTGATTATATCGAACCAAAAGTTCGCGTCTACTAATTCTAGACTGCATACTTTATATATAGTTGATAGATAACAGCAGTGTTAACGTTTTATCCCTTATTAATTTATTAAAAAGGTGACCGCCAGCTACATGCTCATGCCAGCGCTACTACGCTATTAATTGGTATCCGATACTGGTTATCAGTACTGATTAATAGCTAGCGCAAATATGTTGCAATCTTTGTATGCCCGCCATCACCTACGTGTGGAGTTTAGCATTATGAGCCGAGGTACTCGCACCATCGAAATCTATCGCTACGATCCTGATCTGGACGCAGCGCCACGTATGCAAACTTATACGATTGAGCTACTTGATTCAGATCGTATGTTGCTTGACGTACTATTACGCCTAAAGAAAGAAGACGAAACGCTTACTTTCCGTCGCTCTTGCCGTGAAGGTATTTGTGGCTCTGACGGCATGAACATCAATGGTAAGAACGGTTTGGCATGTCTAATCAACATGAACACGCTACCAGAAAAAGTAACGGTTCGTCCGCTACCTGGTTTGCCAGTGGTTCGTGATTTGGTTGTCGATATGAACCAGTTCTATGAGCAGTATGAAAAAGTACATCCGTACTTGATCAATGATCAGCCAGCACCGCCAACTGAGCGTCTACAGTCGCCTGAACAGCGTGAAAAGCTGAACGGCCTATACGAATGTATTCTATGTGCTTGTTGTTCAACCAGTTGCCCATCTTTCTGGTGGAATCCTGATAAGTTCCTAGGTCCATCAGCATTACTGCATGCTTATCGCTTCGTTGCTGATAGTCGTGACGGTGATACTCAAGCACGTTTAGCTCGCTTAGACGATCCGTTTAGCTTGTTCCGTTGCCGCGGTATCATGAACTGTGTATCAGTTTGTCCAAAAGGCTTGAATCCAACCAAAGCGATCGGTCACTTACGTAATATGTTGATTGATCAAGCTGGTTAAGCATAAGTAATTGATATTTATAGTTACTATACGAAAAACACCACCTATTCATTAGGTGGTGTTTTTGTTAGTTAAAAAGCTGATATATAGGTTTACTACTTTTATAGCTAACTTGTCATTTAAAAAATATGATGAATTTAGCCTATTGAAAAATAGGTATTAAATTATTTAAGAGTAAAACTGTATGGTCAATACGTTGGTTGTATGTAAGAAGAAATAATATATAGACAATCACCCTATATAATCGAATATAGACATAGTCGAATTTTGTTATAATTGTATTTGGTATTTGATGAGATGATCAAAGCGTCTTTTTTAGCGCTTAATATGTGCCGTTTGAGCAGATTATGACATTATCAGGCTAAAATACTATGCGCACAATGATTATGCGTTTATAATTGATGATAGATATTCATTACATAAATACCTAGTATTGAACAAACAAACTATGTCGCAAAAAATGGGCATGATAATCTATACAGCAATGTATGTCTGTCTGAAAAGGCAGGGTTTATCAGCAAACTTAGGGTAATTCAGCATCAATAACCAGTTTATAGGTTAGCTGAAAATATAATTATCTATTAATAGCTTATCATTAATGGATTGGTTATGACTCAAAGAAGTATATATAAATTAATGTTGTGAAACGAGCTAGATAAGAAAACTGAGCGTTCACAAATAGTTTTATTTTTAGACGGGTATTGCAATAAGACTTGTTACCACTATTTAGCATCACTTGCTCTTGTAGACAATGACAGCAATATTCTATGGTGATGGCAATACTTAGGGATAAAAGTGTTTTATCGAATAGTATTTAACAGGATATGACACATTGTCTAACTACCTGAGCATACAACGACTGACACAATAATAAGCACGATTCCATTCATTTATCTATCAAATAGACGATTATTATGAATAGTATAACCAAAGAAAAATCTGGCCAAGTACATACCGAACTGGCTGCCGATAACGCCAACTATATAGAAGCTCTCTACGAGCAATACCTAACAGACCCTGATAGTGTTGATACTGACTGGCAAACGTACTTTGAACAGTATAAGTCGCAGAACGATGCTCAGCACAATGCTATCAAAGATCAGTTCTTACTACTTGCTCGTAATCAAACGGCAAATAAGAGTAGCAGTACTGATACCGACTCTAGCAGCTCTGTCAACTGTGATCCTAAGCAGATGGGCGTACAGCAACTAATCTCAGCATACCGTCGTCGCGGTCATCGCCGTGCCAAGCTTGATCCTTTAGATTTGCATCCACGTGCAGAAGTAGAAGATTTGACGCTTGCTTATCATAATTTGTCAGAAGCTGATCTTGATACCGTATTCCCGACCAATGATTTAGTCATTGGTAAAGATGAAGCGACATTGCGCGAAATCATCGAAATCATGGAACGTGTTTACTGTGGCCATATCGGTGTCGAGTACATGCATGTTACCACCAGTACCGAAAAACGCTGGATGGAAGAATACCTAGAGACTAATCTAGGCTATATCAAATTCGATAAAGAAAAACGTTTATCTATTCTTGAGCGCTTGACGGCTGCTGAAGGTCTAGAAAAATACCTTGCTCGTAAATACACGGGTGTTAAGCGTTTTGGTTTGGAAGGTGGTGAGAGCTTTATTCCTGCTATCAATGAAATCATTCAACGTGCTGGCGGATATGGCACAAAAGAAATGGTTATTGGTATGGCTCACCGTGGCCGCTTAAACCTACTAGTTAACATCTTAGGTAAAAATCCTGCAGACTTATTTGACGAGTTTGATGGTAAAGTACAGCCAGAAAAAGGTTCAGGTGACGTTAAATACCACAATGGTTTTTCATCTAATGTGATGACACCGGGTGGCGAAGCGCATTTGGCTTTAGCATTTAACCCATCGCATCTTGAAATTGTCGCGCCAGTACTACAAGGCTCAGTACGTGCCCGTCAAGTACGTCGTAACGATCAGCCACTACTAGATAATACTGGTGGTAATTCAGTATTACCTATCGTGATTCATGGTGATGCTGCTTTTGCTGGTCAAGGTGTGGTTCAAGAAACTTTCCAGATGTCACAGACCCGTGCTTATACCACTGGCGGTACTGTGCATATCGTGATTAATAACCAAGTTGGCTTTACTACTAGCCGTCAAGAAGATGTTCGTTCAACTGAATATTGTACTGACGTTGCCAAAATGGTTCATGCTCCTATCCTACATGTAAACGGTGATGATCCTGAAGCAGTTGTATTTGCCGCTCAGTTAGCATTAGATTATCGTCATAAGTTTGACAAAGACATCATCATTGATTTGTTCTGCTATCGTCGTAACGGCCATAACGAAGCAGATGAGCCATCTGCAACTCAGCCATTGATGTACGCTGTTATTAAGAAGCTTCCGACTACTCGTACTCTTTATGCGCAAAAACTTATCGCAGAAGGTATCTTGAATGCCGAAGAAGAGAAACAGTACGAAGATGATTATCGTGAGTCGTTAGACCGTGGTGATTATGTTGTCAGCTCATTGGTTCAAGAGCCTAACGAACAGTTATTTGTAGATTGGAAACCTTATCTAGGTCATGATTTGGTTGATGACTGGGATACCAGTGTTGATATCGAAAAGCTTAAAGGTTATGGACGCCGTATGGCCGAAATGCCAGAAGGCTACAAGTTACAACGTCAGGTTCAAAAAGTCGTTGAGCAGCGTCTAGCGATGCAAACGGGCGAAGAGCCTCTTAACTGGGGTGCAGCTGAGACATTGGCTTATGCATCATTGGTTGATAACGATGGCGTATTAGTACGTATTACTGGTGAAGATGTTGGCCGTGGTACTTTCTCACATCGTCACAGTGAAATATATAATGTCAATGATGGCAGCATGTATGTACCGTTGTCTCATTTGAGCGAAAATCAAGCGCGCTTTGCTACTTACAACTCATTGTTGTCAGAAGAAGCAGTACTAGCCTTTGAATATGGTTACGCGACCACCGTACCGAACGCATTGATCGTTTGGGAAGCACAGTTCGGTGATTTCGTGAACGGTGCTCAGGTTGTGATTGACCAGTTCATCTCAAGTGGCGAAACCAAGTGGCAGCGTGTTTGTGGTTTGACGATGTTGTTACCACATGGCTTTGAAGGTCAAGGCCCTGAGCATTCATCTGCACGTCTAGAGCGTTTCTTACAGCTATGTGCTGAAGACAATATGCAGGTCATTACCCCAACGACTCCTGCGCAAATTTATCATGCATTACGTCGTCAGGCAGTACGTCCTATTCGTAAGCCACTGATTGTTATGTCACCGAAAAGCTTATTACGTCATAAGCTAGCGACTTCTAACCTAGAAGAGCTTGCTAACGGTAAGTTTGAGACGGTATTGCCAGAGATGGACGATCACAACGCAGATAAAGTGACTCGTATGGTTCTTTGTGGTGGCAAGGTTTATTATGATCTGTTAGAGCAGCGCCGTGCATTAGGTCTTGATCATGTGGCTATCGTTCGTATTGAACAATTGTACCCATTGCCAGAGACTCGCTTAATCGCTGAAATCGAAAAGTACAGCAACCTAACTGAAATCGTATGGACGCAAGAAGAGCCATTGAACCAAGGCGCTTGGTACTATTTAGCACCGCATATGTTCCGTATTGTCGTACCGCATCCAACCAAAGCAAAAGTCATGGAGCCAGTAGCGCGTCCTCCTAGTGCAGCCCCTGCAACAGGATCACCGAAACTGCATGCTCAACAACAGCAAGCACTCATTGCTGGTGGCCTTGGCATAAGTGTTGATGAATTAGCTCAGTAACACCTTGTCTAATCAAAAGATTACAGAAGATAAATGAATCAGGCGATGACAGTCAGTGTTTCTTAATAAAATATAAGCAAAGTTATTAAAAGATTACTGACTGCCTATCACGACTTAATAATAAGTATGAATATCCAAATCTAAGGAGTATATCGATGGCTGACATCAAAGCCCCCGTTTTTCCAGAATCGGTTGCCGATGGCACAATCGTTGAGTGGCACGTCACTGAAGGTCAACAAGTTAATCGTGATGACCTATTGGCTGAAATTGAAACTGATAAAGTTGTATTAGAAGTTGTAGCACCTGATGATGGTGTATTGACCAAAATCGTAAAGCAAGTTGACGATACTGTATTGTCTGATGAGCTTATCGCTCAGTTTGAAGCCGGTGCAAGTGCTGGTGCTAGCGCAGAAGAAGCGCCAGCAGTAGATCCAGACCAGCCAGCTGCGCCAGTTCAAGCAAAGCAAGCTGCTGATGGTGGCGAGCCTGTTCAAGCAACAGATAAGAAAGGCGAAGCTGATCATAAAGATCAAAGCCCAGCAGTTCGTAAAGCAGCAAAAGAGTCAGGCGTAGATCCTAAAGAAGTTGAAGGTAGTGGCCGCGGTGGTCGTGTAACCAAAACTGATATGGCTAACCCGACATTGAAATCAGACAGCAGCATCAAGTCTGATAGTGGCCGTCCTGTTGCTGAATCAATGGGTGAGCGTACTGAAAAACGTGTTCCAATGACTCGTCTTCGTAAGCGTGTTGCTGAGCGTCTATTATCAGCATCACAAGATACAGCGATGTTGACGACGTTTAACGAAGTGAACATGAAGCCATTGATGGACATGCGTGCTAAATACAAAGAGAAGTTTGAAAAACGTCATGGCGTACGTTTAGGCTTTATGTCGTTATTCGTAAAAGCAGCGACAGAAGCGCTAAAACGCTTCCCAGCAGTAAATGCTTCACTAGATGGCGATGACATTGTTTATCATGGTTTTTATGATATCGGTGTAGCAGTATCTTCAGATCGTGGCTTGGTTGTTCCAGTACTACGTGATACTGATCGCATGAGCATGGCTGACGTTGAAAGCACAATCCGTGAGTTTGGCGGTAAAGCACAGCAAGGTAAGCTTGGTCTAGAAGACATGACTGGCGGTACGTTCACTATCTCTAACGGTGGTGTATTTGGTTCATTGATGTCAACACCTATCTTGAACCCACCACAAACTGCTATCCTAGGTATGCATGCTATCAATGATCGCCCAATGGCAGTCGATGGTAAAGTTGAAATCTTACCAATGATGTACCTAGCACTATCTTATGACCATCGTATGATCGATGGTAAAGAAGCAGTACAGTTCTTGGTAACTATCAAAGAGTTGGTCGAAGACCCTGCAATGCTACTACTAGACCTGTAAGCTTTTAAGCTTGTATTGGCAACCGCTGATACAAGCTTTTTAACTTTGGTATAGATAATGATTTTTATTACTCAGCGATCTCTTGATGTGCTGATAACTGTATTTAAACGAATTTAATAATGGTGACTTGCTATCGATTATCGATGAGTGAGTCTATCTCATTGACATAGTGTATTAACTATTCAGTGTAAATAACGCTGATTTATCAGCGAGATAACAACCAGTTTAAATGACACATACAATTAAAAATAGGAACGTACTATGAAAGACAATTATGATTTAGTCGTCATCGGCGGCGGTCCTGGTGGTTACGAGGCAGCTATTCGTGCAGGCCAGCTCGGTATGAGTGTTGCTTGTATCGAAAAGCGCGTTTATAAAGGCGAGCCAGCACTTGGCGGTACTTGCTTAAACGTTGGTTGTATCCCATCAAAAGCCCTACTTGACAGCTCACATCGTTACGAAGCTACTAAGCATGACCTCGACGAGCACGGTATCAGTACTGGTGACGTTGCTATCAATATCGAAAAAATGATAGAGCGTAAAGAAGGCATTGTTAAGCAGTTGACTGGCGGTGTTGCCGCGTTGTTGAAAGGCAATGGTGTTGATTGGCTACAAGGCTGGGGTACATTGGTCGACGGTAAAGGCGCTGACAAAAAAGTCAAATTTACTGCTCTAGAAGACGAAAGCGAAACAACGATCACTGCTAAGAATGTCATTCTTGCGGCAGGTTCTGTGCCTATCGAGATTCCTGTTGCCAAAACTGACGGCGACCGTATTGTTGATTCAACTGGCGCACTTGATTTTACCTCAGTCCCTAAGCGTCTAGGCGTTATCGGTGCTGGTGTTATCGGTCTTGAACTTGGTTCAGTATGGCGTCGTCTAGGTGCAGAAGTAGTGGTATATGAAGCACTCCCTAGCTTCTTAGCTGCTGCTGACAAAGACATCTCAAAAGAAGCCGGCAAAATGCTGAAGAAGCAAGGTCTTGATATCCGTGTCGATACCAAAGTAACCAATGCTGAAGTACAAGGTGACCAAGTTGTCGTCACTAGCGAAAGCAAAGGCGAGTCTTCTGAAGAGAGCTTCGACAAACTAATCGTTTGTGTTGGTCGTCGCGCTTATTCTGAAAAACTGCTTGGCGATGATAGTGGCATCACGTTGACTGAACGTGGCCTTATCGATGTCAATGACCAGTGCAAAACCAATCTTGATGGCGTTTATGCTATCGGTGATTTGGTCCGTGGTCCTATGCTTGCGCACAAAGCAATGGAAGAGGGCATGATGGCTGTTGAGCGTATTCATGGCGAAAAACCTCAAGTTAACTATGACACTATCATCAATGTCATTTATACTCACCCAGAAATCGCATGGGTAGGTTTAACTGAGCAAGAAGCTGAAGAAGCTGGCTATGAAGTTAAAACAGGTTCTTTCAACTTAGCTGCCAACGGTCGTGCATTAGCGCAAAGTGAAGCGCAAGGTTCTGTGAAAGTAGTTGCTGATGCGAAAACAGATCGTCTATTAGGTATGCATGCTATCTCTGCTGGTGCTGGTGATATCGTCCATCAAGGTATGATCGCAATGGAATTTGTCTCTAGTATCGAAGATTTGCAGTTGATGACATTTGCTCATCCAACTATTTCAGAAGCAGTGCATGAAGCTGCTCTATCTGCAGATGGCCGTGCTATTCACGCTATCCAGCGCAAAAAACGTAAGAAATAAGTAGTTGCTCGTTTAGTTATTATCGATTTACAACCTGATTGGGGTATCGCTATCTTGGTGATGCCACAATCATGAGTGCGTCAGACGTATGATTAATATTTATATGTGCGCACTTGATTTCACTTTTTATTAATTGTAAAAAATAAAGGATACAATCAATGAATTTACATGAGTATCAAGCAAAAGAGCTATTAAAAAGCTACGGTTTGCCAATTCAAGAAGGCATCATCGCTCATAACGGCGAAGAAGCTGCTGCAGCTTTTGACAAAACCCCAACTGACATTGCGGTAATTAAAGCGCAAGTACATGCTGGTGGTCGCGGTAAAGCTGGTGGTGTAAAGCTAGTTAAAACTCGTGAAGAAGCTAAGCAAGTTGCTGAAGAGCTGATCGGTACTAACCTAGTAACGTTCCAAACTGATGCTGATGGTCAGCCAGTAAACTTTGTATTGGTTGCAGAAGATATGTATCCAGTACAAACTGAGCTATATCTTGGCGCAGTCGTTGATCGTGCAACTCGTCGTGTAACTTTCATGGCATCTACCGAAGGTGGTGTAGATATCGAAGAAGTAGCACACAGCACTCCAGAAAAAATCTTCAAAGTAAATGTTGATCCTTTAGTTGGTTTAATGCCTTTCCAAGCGCGCGACGTTGCGTTCAAACTTGGTCTAGAAGGTAAGCAAATCAACCAGTTCGTTAAATTGATGACTGGCGCTTATAAAGCATTCGTTGAAAACGACTTTGCTCTAATGGAAATTAACCCATTAGCTGTTCGTGAAAATGGCGAAATCGTTTGTGTTGATGGCAAAATCGGTATCGATTCAAACGCACTATATCGTCTGCCAAAAATCGCAGCGCTACAAGACAAGACTCAAGAAAATGAGCGTGAGCTTAAAGCTGCTGAATTTGACCTAAACTATGTTGCTCTAGAAGGTAACATCGGTTGTATGGTTAACGGTGCTGGTCTTGCAATGGCGACCATGGACATCATCAAATTGTATGGCGGTAAGCCTGCTAACTTCTTGGACGTTGGCGGCGGTGCAACTAAAGATCGCGTTGTTGAAGCGTTCAAAATTATCCTAGAAGACAGCAGTGTTGAAGGCGTTCTAATCAACATCTTCGGCGGTATCGTACGTTGTGACATGATTGCAGAAGCTATTATCGCTGCTATCAAAGAAGTTGACGTACAAGTACCAGTTGTTGTTCGTTTAGAAGGTAACAACGCTGAGCTAGGCGCGCAAATCCTAGAAGAGTCTGGTCTGAAATTGATTTCAGCTCAAGGTTTATCTGACGCGGCTCAAAAAATTGTCGATGCTGTTAAAGCGTAAGTCTTTAAACATAAGTGTTTAGAGATAAATGCTTAAGCATAGTAGTCAAATCGTAGTAGTGGTTTTATAGCAAAGATTGGTTATCAAAATTTGATAAGACTAGTTATAAAGACCACTGTTACAAGACAACCGAATACAAGGAAAATATAATGAGTGTATTAATCGATAAAGATACCAAAGTATTGGTACAAGGTTTTACTGGTAAAAATGGTACGTTCCATTCTGAACAAGCCATTGAATATGGTACAAAAGTAGTTGGTGGTGTGACGCCAGGTAAAGGCGGTCAAACGCACCTAGGCCTACCAGTATTTAACACTATGGCGGAAGCCATGGAAGCGACTCAAGCTGACGCTTCTGTTATCTACGTACCAGCACCATTTGTACTAGATTCTATCGTTGAAGCAATCGATGCTGGCGTTAAGTTGATCGTTGTGATCACTGAAGGCGTACCGACTATCGATATGCTAAAAGCAAAACGCTATCTTGAAGAAGCTGGTGACGTACGTTTGGTTGGTCCTAACTGCCCAGGCGTTATCACTCCAGGTCAATGCAAAATCGGTATCATGCCAGGCCATATCCATCAGCCAGGTAAAGTGGGTATCATCTCACGTTCTGGTACGTTGACTTACGAAGCTGTAGCTCAGACGACTAAGCTTGGTTTTGGTCAGTCAACTTGTATCGGTATCGGTGGTGATCCTATCCCTGGTATGAACCAGATTGACGCATTGAAACTGTTCGAAGCTGATCCACAAACTGAAGCTATCATCTTAATCGGTGAAATCGGTGGTACTGCTGAAGAAGAAGCTGCTGCTTACATCAAAGACCATGTAACTAAGCCAGTTGTTGGTTATATCGCTGGTGTTACTGCTCCAGAAGGTAAGCGTATGGGCCATGCTGGCGCTATCATCTCTGGTGGTCAAGGTACTGCTGAAGAGAAATTCAAAGCGTTTGAAGATGCTGGTATCGCGTATACACGTGACCCATCTAAACTTGGCGATAAGCTAAAAGAAGTTACTGGTTGGTAAAACGGGCAAAAGCCTATTAACTACTAAAACTATATTGAATTATTAAGAAGACACCCCTACAATGGGGTGTTTTTTATTGATTTGACAACGGTATAGAGTGAAAATTATGAATGATATGCTTGCTAAGAGAAAAGTTAAGATCTTAAATAATCATTATATTTTAGAAGTACCAACGAATATAAAAGTTAGTGAAATATCAAATGATAAGTTATTAGCTCATCTCAAACATCATTATTCATCTATCTCAAATAAAGTATTGATTCAAGGAGGCTGTTACGGTATTTATGGTATTTTTTTTGAAAAAGAGTTTAAAAGAGATGTCAAAATATTGGAGGTGGATCCATATATTTCAAAAATATCGAAGAAAAATCTATTATCTAATGGTTGTAAGCATGTTACTTATGATTCGAAAGTCATAAATTCTGTTGCAAAAAAATTCGACGCTTATACTAACTCTTCAAAGCCGTTAACATCAATATTGGCTGAGTCCATTAGTGGAAGCGTAAGTTCTTTTCTATTCAAAGATATAGAGGACGATACGGGTCTTATACTTATAAATGACTGCACACTAAAGAATGTTGAATCTTTTTTGAATTATATAGATAACGATAATAAAAATAATAAACAGCTTATAATTATAAAGAAAAGTTGTATTAAAAATGAAGAAAACCTTGATAAATTAAAAATCATTGATGATTACGCTGGTTACTTGTTTTATAGTAAGATTACGAAAGAGAGTTACTCTAACAACAACTTCATTGTCGAAGAAAAAATGGAGACTGGTATCAGCGAAATACTTAAAAGTATTAAAAACTTAAAAGAGGAAGTTAACGAAATAAAAGTAGGACACTCTGTTCAGTTAAACTTCTTCAATACAATTAATAATTTGCGTCCTAATTTAGAAAGAAGTGACTTATTAATTCTTGAAAGAATTATAGACGATATTATAAATGTCTATGAAAAGGAAATATACAACCTTAATAAAACAGTAACTAAGCGTGATAAAAAAATAAGAGCGTTACTTAATTCTAATACCTGGAAATATACACAATTTGCAAGAAACCGTCTTGGATTTGATAAAGTGTCTTTTGATGACTATATAGAAAAAAATAAACATCAAGAAAGCTTTAACCAAGAAAAAATTGGTAAGTTACGTTCAGAAATTTTAAAAATTACTAATAAGCAAAATGAAATAAATACTACTCTTATCGATGTCATAAATAAGAACCCAGAAACACATGAAAATTTAGATTCTTCTCCTATACATTTATCTCGAAACTTAATTGAGAGTACAGAACTAACTGAACATAAAAGAAAGTTGACATCTCTTGATGTTGAAGAAAATACCAATCGTTTTAACAAAATAGTGAAAAATATTTTTCATGAAAAAAAGTTTGCTGGATTGGCCGCACTTCCTTCGAGAGAGCTAGCTCTTAAGAGAGTGGTTAACTCGTTAGTGCATCAGGTTGATCAGTTAGGGGTATATTTAAATGGTTGGAACCATATTCCAGACTTTTTAAATCATCCAAAAATAATTGTTGCTACAAGTCAAGACCATGGAGATTTAGGTGATGCAGGAAAATTCTTCTGGGTGAATGATTTTGAAGGATACTACTTCAGTTGTGATGATGATCTGGTCTATCCAAACGACTATGTTGAGAGAATTATAAATAAGATTAAATATTACAATTATAGAGCGGTAGTTGGTTGGCATGGATCAGTCGTGTCAGACTTCTTTAAGGATTACTATGATCCTAAAGACCGTAGAGTTTTTTCTTACTCTGCTGGCCGACCATTTGACTTAGATGTTCATATTCTTGGAACTGGAGTATTAGGTTTTCACTCTTCAACTATGAAAGTCAGCTTGCAAGATTTTGAAAGACCTAATATGGCTGATATTTTCTTCGCAAGATTGGGACAGCAACAGAAAGTTAAATTCGTTGTCATGGAGCACAAACCTAAAGAAATAGAAACTATAGAAGAGTTCCAAGAAGACTCTATTAATAAGCATGGACAAAAGCAAGTTGAATCTGCAAAAAATGTTCGAAAATATAAAAATGATATTTCAACAAATTTAAATTGGCGTCTAAACAACTCTCAAGCATTAAAAGTACTTCTAGTTGGTCGTTTTGATAATTTTAAAAAGGGTGGGATACATAAGTCAAATTTACTAATTGAAAAATATTTAAAAGAATTAGGACACGAAGTTTATACAATAGATAGTCAATCAACTAACTTTGAAATTTTTGATAACAGAATCGATGTGGCGATGATTTATCCTGGAGATCCAAATAGACCAGACTACTCTGAGTCTCTTCAGAAAATGGATATATTAAGAGGAATGGGTATTCCAATATTATTAAATATGTCATATAACTCAAACCCAGTTCGTTCAAAGTTTATTTCTAAAACTATAAACTTATATAATTTAGAAAAATCCAAATCTAAAGTGTGCTTGATGGCCTTTAGTGAAAGCATGAAATTTGACGCGCATTTAAACTCTATAAAAAAATACATTGTCAGTTTCCCTAAAACTATTGATGTTGATAACTTGAGAGAGGAGTTACCAAGTTTTAACGATAGGGAAGGAATATTTTTCGGAGACGCGACGAAGTTAAACAATCCAGAGATAACCGATGGCAAAGTGATAAATTGGGTTTCTGAGGCTAGAAAAAGGATGCCGAAGACTAATTTTTACGTGATTAAACATTATAGCGGGAAATTTGAGATACCTAATTTCGAGTTTGCCCCTTTTATGGAAAGCGCAGAATTAATGCGTTGGATATCTAAAAAAAGGTTATCTATTTGTCTTAACCAGTTTACTACTTATGAGATGGTACCTGTAGAGTCTCAATCTGTAGGAACTCCTGTAGTATACAGATCTATGCTTCAATCATTGAATGAAGCGATTGGTTTAACTGGAGTACCTGTTACTGAGCCGAGTATATTTGGTGAAATGTGTCAGTGGTTATACAATGATGAGAATGCATGGAAAGAGTACTCGAGATTAAGTTTGTTAAACTTTAAAAGAAATCACATCAGTTCTAGCCGTATAGGTTTAGAAACGGCACTTCGTAAAGTAATTGCAATTAATGAGGCTGAACAACTTGTCATATTTTAAAGATAGTAAGTTAAATGATTGTAAGCTAGGGCATACACGTATATTTGCAGAAGGTAATGTGGCTATAAATAGTTGTGAACTTCATGGAACTATATATGTAGGCTTTGGAAGTTATATAAACTCTGGAGCAATACGAGGAACAACAGAGATTGGACGTTATTGTTCTATTGGTCGAGATGTAAAAATTGGATTAGGTTCCCATAACTTATCTAGTATATCAACTTCTTCATTTTTAGAGCATTTGGGTAATCTGAAAGATGCCCCAGATGTACGTATTCAAGAAAGTCCAGAACGACATTTGATCATCGGTAATGATGTATGGATAGGTGATAATACACTGATTAAGAAAGGTATTAGGATAGGTGACGGTGTAATTATTGGAGCTGGTAGTATAGTTACTAAAGATATACCAAGTTTTGCTATAGTAGTTGGAACACCAGCAAAGATAATGAGGTATCGTTTTGATGAGGAGACTATCGAAAAATTAAATAGATTAAAATGGTGGAATATTAACCCTAAAATCCTTCATGAATTACCTAAAGGCTTATCAGTGAAAGAATATATAGAAATTCTTGACAATGTATCCGAAATATATAAAAAGTCTTACAAAGTAATTTATCCAATTGACATTCAATGATAACTATTTATATCTTATTATAAGTCAGTCATTAGAAGTAATTATACAAGGTCATTTGTAATCATGCCTGTCATTAGACAAATATTAATACTTACCAACTCTATTGATATGGGTGGTAGGGAAACTAGACTTTTAGAAGAAATGAAAGTTCTCACTTCTAAAAGCAAAATAAGTTTACATTTGATTAATATGTTTAATAACAAAAGTAAACGGGCAACTGAGCTATTATCTGAATATGCTTTGATTACTGACTATAATTTATCTTCAGAAGTTTCAGATATATCTATAGACTTCGTTATAGATACAGTAGCCCGAATAGTCAGTTATTGTCATTTGCACAATATACAAGCGCTATATATTCATAATTCTGATATAGAAGCTCTGATAGGTTCTTTTGTCGCTCAGCAGCTAAAGATCCCAATATTTTGTACTTTGCATGGTAAAGGAATGGTGTTTAGCAATAGGCTTAATCCAGTATTACATTTTATTTTTTATTATCTGATAGCACCTTCACTCAGTCTACTAATAACTATGTCTTATAGCTTAAAAGATGTAATAATTAAATATCCTTTCTCCAAAGTTCAGGTGTTACCAAATTTAGTTGACACAGAGTATTTTAATTGTAAGGTAAACAGAGATGTTGATATAAGTATTGAGAAATGGGTTATTGTTAGTAGGCTATCAATTGAAAAGTATGTAGGTATATTGAAATTTATCGAATATGCTTATTTAAGTGGAATAAAGGGAATAGATATAGTTGGAGATGGTACTTTAACAGATTTTATTAAGTCTGAAGTCATGGAGTGTGGTCTAGATAGTTATGTTACTTTTTTAGGTGAAAGAAATGTCACTAGTGAATTACTCAACCAGTATGCGGTAGTAGTCGGTGTAGGCCGTGTAATTTTGGAAGCAATAGCTAACCAGAATTTAGCTTTTGTAATCGGTACTGGTGGTAATGAATTTATGTCAGGCTTTGTTAACGAAGAAAATATATCTGAGTTGGCTTACGAGAATTTTACTGGAAGGAACTTAAAGTCTTTAGATTATGAAGGTTTCCAACAACAATTAGGATTAGTTGGAAAAATAAAGGTAGAAAAGCTTAGACAGTTTGTAGTGGATAATCACTCCAGTACGTACTTATTGGAAGAATATGTAGATTATATAGGAGATGTGGAGTTCCAAGACAATCCTTTAATAGCCGACTTATATTCTTCTATAAGCCATTTCAGAGGTGCTGTCTCAACTCCATTTTATTTAAGAAATAGTTTTATTAGTCTTTTAGAGAATTTAGTATATAGTGATTTCTATACTACTAATCTAGAAAGAGCTTTTATCTTGATGAAGTCTCGTCTAGAAAATAAATTTATGTATCCTAATAGTAATCATCAAAAGAAGTATCATCTAAAAATAAATAGACCTGTCTTAAAGGGTGACAACCTCCTATTGTGTAATAATTTAGAGTTTCGAAAGGAAGGCACTATATTTAAAATATCTAACTATAATCACGATATAAACTCAAATAAAAGTTATATAGTATTTCTACATTTTCATCACAAAAATCTTGTAGAAAAAGAAAAAGAAAAAGAAAAAGAAAAATATGGTGTTCTGATTCAATTAACTCTTTATAATTTGTTAAGTTGCTCTAAAGTAATTCCTTCTTCAGAAGTAAATTACATTTCACACAACCAAAAATTAGGATTTCATAGAATTTTGTATTTTGATTATGATAAGCTGCGTGATGGTATTAAATTAATATTACCATCAAATATTGCCATAACGTCAATTAAAATATCATCTCTTAAAACAGGCTTAAATATTAATATAGATAAGCTACATGTATGGACCACATATGAGTAACTAAATTAAGTTAGGGTTCTATTTTTAGAGTATCCATAGCGATCAAACCCCGAGTTTTCCGAAGTTGTTAACGAATTTCCTCGTAACAAACCAATGGCTAAAGGAGTTTTTATATATTCAACAGAACATGGCCCGTACGTAGAGATAATAGTATTGAGTAAAGCTTTATCCGATTCAATTCTACGTTTATCATTGAATCCGCCTAGTTCTTCTAACGTTACTTTACGAATCATCATAGAAGAGATGTTAAGTCTTAAAAGTGGGTAGTTTTGTCGACAGCTTGGTAGTCCTGTATTTTCATCTACCCTAAAAAAATTAGAAAAATTAGCTATATTATCAGGGTTTTTAGTTAACTGTAATAGCTGACGTTCTACACGTTCTGGATGTGACCAATCATCCGAATCTTGAAAGGTTAGAAATACACCAGAAGATTGTTCTATACCAATATTTCTAGCATGGTATGTTCCTCGATTTTTACTAAGTTGAATGACCTTAATGGATGGGTATTTTTTGAGAATTTCTACAGTATCATCAGTACTGGCATCATCCACGACAATAATTTCAATATTGCTAATTGATTGATTTAATAAAGAGTTTATACAGTTCTCTACGAATTTCTCAGAGTTATAAGTGGTAACTACAATACTAACTTTTTGTTTGTTATGATTCTTTTTAACTTTTTTGCGATTGTTACCAATAGTAAGTTTGTTATTTTGCACTAAATTTATTGGTTGCAAATTATATTGACGATAGAATCTATAACAGAGTAGTTTTGCAAGTAGAGGTTTATTTCTCATTAGTGCAATTTTTATAGAAATCAGACTGTCCGCGTGGTTGTAAAAGCGAAGACTAGGTGTATACCCTAATGTCATTTGTAGTGTATCTATAAACGGCCTTGGAACATCATTTCGTTGATTACATAGTTTCAAAGTTAAATCAGGATAAACATAGCCTACTCTATATAGAAGTGAAAGAGCTTCCTTTCTTTCTAACCTACTAACAATATTAGTGTCTAGCAGACTTTCTATGAGAGAGTCTGCCCTAGAGTAATTTTGAGTTTGGACATAATACTCAAACTCTTCTAACAATTTACCCATATGTTATAGACGCCAATCTGGATTTGCTAATGCGCCTTTAACGTCAATAACTACTTTAGGTTTAGTGCAGAAACTATTGATTTTATCATCTTCACCAACGAACTCTGAATGATTCACAGCTACAATAACAGCATCAAAACTATCTTTTTCAATATTTTCATAATTTACATGGTCAACCTTTAGACTATTCCAATCCTCTACAGTGACCCAAGGGTCAGAATAAGTCATTTTCACACCGTACTTTTCAAGCTCAACACCAATATCTGTGACTTTAGTATTTCTAACATCTGGGCAGTTTTCTTTGAAAGTGACGCCTAAAAGTAGAATACGTGCATCCTTAATGTTCTTACCGTATGAAATAAGCTTTTTAATAGTTTGTTCAGCAACAAACTTACTCATAGAATTATTTATCGCACGTGAGGTCAATATTAAATTAGGGTTTAAACCCAAAGATGACGCTTTATGAGCGAGATAATAAGGATCTACACCAATACAATGACCGCCTACCAAGCCTGGCATAAGCTTAATAAAGTTCCATTTAGTGGCAGCAGCTTCTATTACTTCATGAGTATCAATGCCAATCTCATTGAAGATAAGAGCTAGCTCATTTATCAAGGCAATATTGACATCGCGTTGAGTATTTTCAATAACTTTAGACGCCTCAGCAACTTTTATAGATGAGGCTTTAAACGTACCAGCAGTTATTACTGAGCTATATAGCTCATCTACTATATCTGTATAATAAGGGTTTGAACCTGAAGTGACTTTTAGTATATTCTCTACTGTACGTAATTTATCACCAGGATTGATACGTTCCGGAGAATAACCTACACCAAAGTCGTCGTTTAATGCTAAACCAGATTTCTCTAATTCGGGAATACAAACCTCTTCTGTAGCACCTGGATATACTGTTGACTCATAAATAATAATATCATCTCTTTTGATGACTTTACTTAACATTTGTGAGGCTTTGATCAAAGGTGTTAAATCAGGTAGGTTATTATCATCAATCGGTGTTGGCACAGTGATCACAAAGACATTTGCTTCAGACAATTTGTCATTGCTAGAAGTAAAAGTAAGCCGAGAAGTATTTTTTAAGTAATCACTAGTTACTTCTCTAGTTTTATCAACTCCATTAGTTAATTCGTCAATACGTGTTTTATTTATATCAAAGCCTATAACATCGTATTTTTTTGCAAATGCACAGGCCAATGGCAAACCTACGTAACCTAAGCCTATAATCGCGATTTTTTTAGAATTCATTGAAGAACCTTTTGATATAAATTAGTTATATAACAACGTTTGTTTGCTCAAGTAGCAACTATAAGATGGTAGGCATAATAACAGATATATAATATCTGAGAAAGTGAAGGTGTGTTTGATTTTGCATTACTAGTACAAAGATCTTCATAAAAAGGTCGGCCTAATACGGTGACCTTTTTTCCTCTTAATAAAGCCTCAAAGCCACCTAATGACGTAATCGTATAGACGTGATCGATTGACTCTAATGCGTCAACTAAGTGGATAGATTGAGTGAGGATAAGACAATCTAGCTCAGTAAGTGTACTAACGATAGATAAGTCATCGAGTGTCATTGGGTGTGGTTTTACAATGATTTGCGCATCAGGGTTTTCTTCAATGGCCTTATTGACCACATCAAGCAGTGTAATACCAGTGCCACCACCATATTTCAATGAATCATCGTATGGTACTTGCCCAAGTACCAATATACGTTCTTTATTCTTGATACCGTATATAGGTACAACGTCCATATATGGCTGATGGTTATATTTGCTCACTCTATGCGACACATAATAATCAAGCATTTCTTGTGCCTGCTCATCATTATATCCGTCCTGTTCAAATTCAAAGTTAGCAATCAAATCTGTCAAGTCATTTGGGCGAGTCGTGTCGAAGTAGGGGGCTTGGCTGTCCATTACGATAGACAGCGGGGGCGCACTGCTATCGTCATCAGGGCCTGAACGGATAAAACCATCTTCTAAAAAGAAAATGTCTACACCTTGCTCGCGGACATACTCAATAAAGTATTGAGGCGCTTTATAGCCCCAAATATAGATGACGGGATTGACCTTTTGGATAAAAGGTTTGAGCCAAAGATTAAAATATTGCTTATCAAAGTGTCGTTGTATTTGTATATGTGCCGACTCAAACACCCATTCGTTGACGATATCTTTCCATGGCAGCATACCAACCACTAGCGCCAAACGCTGGTTAGGGTAGCGATAGTGTTTATAGTAACCTGATAATAGTGGCTTGAAGTAGTTATTGAATTTCATGGCGTAGTCGACGGCTTGGGTTGGTAGCGGAAAATTGGAAATATATTATTAATATATTTACGTTGGCAATGTATTATAGTTCCCAGTATAGTTGCGTTTATGAGCAAAGACGAATAACTAATTCATAAAGTAACGGATCGATGTTATGAAAAATAAAATATTAGTTACAGGCGGTGCTGGATATATCGGTTCGCATACTTGTATAGCACTACACGAAGCAGGCTATGATATTGTTGTATACGATAACTTATCTAATAGTAGCCGTGAAGCAATTAACCGTGTCTCTACTCTTATTGGACAGACAATTGAGTTTATCAAAGGGGATATACGCAATCCTGAGTTACTGAGAGAAGTCTTTGCTTCTCACGAATTTTTTGGCGTGATTCATTTTGCTGGGTTAAAAGCAGTTGGGGAGTCAGTAGCAAAGCCATTGCTGTATTACAATAACAATGTCAGCGGCACCATAACCTTATTAGAAGTTATGGCAGAGTATAGCGTTAAGAATTTAGTTTTTTCATCATCTGCCACTGTCTATGGTGATCCTGAATCCTTACCTATCGATGAGAGCTCGAAGCGTTCTTGTACCAATCCTTATGGTCAGAGCAAGCTGACAGTTGAACATGTCTTGGAAGATCTAGCCGTGTCTGATGACAGTTGGAACCTGATTGCTCTCAGATATTTTAATCCAGTAGGCGCGCATACATCAGGACAGATTGGCGAAGACCCTAATGATATTCCTAACAATTTAATGCCTTATATTTCTCAAGTGGCCGTCGGCAAACTTGATAAGCTCAGTATCTTTGGTAATGATTATCCTACTGTCGATGGAACAGGTGTCCGTGACTTTATTCATGTCACTGATTTGGCTCAAGGTCATGTGGCTGCACTAAATTATCTAGATAAAAAAATCAGTCTAAATGAAGATAGTACGATGCAAAACTCAGTAGGTTTTTTACCTATTAACTTAGGTACTGGCAAAGGTACGTCTGTATTAGAATTGGTATCTGCATTTTCTGGTGTATCTGGACAGGCTATTCCTTATCAGTTTACAAATCGTCGAGCAGGGGATATCGCCAGTTGCTATGCCAGTGCCGATAAAGCGAAAACACTGTTAGGATGGCAAGCTGAATTATCGATTGCTGATATGTGTCAAGATACATGGCGTTGGCAGAGCATGAACCCGAATGGATACAATGTATTTTAATACTTGTTAAGCTATCATTGTTTATCTACTACTTTATTTTAACTTAACTTCTGAAATAATATTATTCATATGAAAAAAATCACTCACGCCGTTATTCCTGTTGCAGGCTTTGGTACCCGTATGCTGCCATTGTCGAAATCTGTACCAAAAGAGTTGTTACCGCTTGGTAATCGTCCTGCTATTCATTACGTGGTCGAAGAGGCCATCGCTGCGGGTATCAAGCATATTGTCTTGGTCGGTCATGCGCAAAAGAGCGCGATTGAAAACTATTTTGATATCAATGCAGAGTTGGACAATCAATTACGTCATAAAGGCAAAGATGAGCTGGCTGATAGCTTAAACTGGTTGCCAAAAGATGTAACTGTGTCGATGATACGTCAAGGTAAAGCGTTAGGTTTGGGTCATGCGGTACTGGCAGCGCGACCAATCATCGGTGAGCATGACTTTGCCGTATTGTTACCTGATGTCGTGCTTGATCCATTTACCACTGATATGTCTGCTGATAATTTGGCCTTTATGTTAGACGCCTTTGCTACAGATGGTCACTCACAGATATTGGTTGATCAAGTAGCGGATGAAGACGTACATAAGTATGGTATCGCTCGACTAGATGAAAAGCTCAGTGATACTAATGATACTAATGATATTAATGAAGAAATAAATATTAATGCTAGCTTTAAAGTGGCTGGTTTTGTAGAAAAGCCCAATTTAGCTGATGCTCCTTCAAATCTGGCTGTGGTAGGACGCTATGTATTTAGTAACCATATCTTTGATTACTTAGCCAATACTGAAGCATCTGTCGGTGGTGAGATTCAGCTGACAGATGCGATTGACGCGCTCATTAGTGAATACGGTGTCCATGTCACGACCATGCGTGGTGATAGCTACGATGCAGGCGATATGCGCTCGTATATGCAGGCATTCATCTACTTTGCCAAGCAGCAATTAGCAGATGATGAATAGCTGATGGAAGAGATAAAGGGCGATAAGGCATATAGCAGTGCTCGACATTCTAAATACTGGCAACAACTACAAACGCTTGCAAAGCATCCTTGGTCGCTTGCACAGCTATTTGCACAAGATGATAAGCGCGCTAAGCATTTTAGTGTGCAGACTGGTACGCTGTATATGGACTTTAGTAAGCAGCGTATTGATCAGACAGTATTGTCTAACTTACTGAGTTTGGCTGATAGTTGTGAGCTAGATGCTCGTATTGATTCTTTACTACAAGGGGCGATGGTAAATACCAGCGAGCAGCGTGCTGCATTGCACACAGCATTACGATTGCCAGCGGCAGCGACATTACAAGTCGATGGACAAAATATCGTCGCTGATGTACATCATAGTTTGGCACAAGTAACACGCCTCTCAGAGCGCGTGCGCAATGGCACGTGGCGCGGGTTTTCGGGCAAGGCGATTACAGATGTTGTCAATATTGGGGTTGGTGGCTCTGATCTAGGCCCACTCATGGCGACTACAGCGCTCGACGAGTGGGCAGATACCAGTATTGAAGTACATTTTGTCTCCAATATGGACGGTACTCAGCTTGATAATCTACTCAAGCATTTAAATCCTGAGACCACACTATTTATTATCTCTTCCAAATCCTTTGGTACGGTTGATACTTTATCAAATGCCAAGACGGCATTATCTTGGCTACTTGCGACGGCAAAACTCCGTGCAGGTACAGAAGATAGTGTATTGCGTCGTCACTTTATCGGCATCTCAGCCAATAGTGAAAAAATGAGTGCTTGGGGAATTCATCCTGAGCATCAGTTGCAGCTTTGGGAATGGGTCGGCGGTCGCTTTTCTTTATGGTCGGCGATAGGCCTTGCCATTGCTATTCGTATTGGTATGAGTGGCTTTAAGGCATTATTAAGTGGTGCTCATAGTATGGATGAGCATTTTGCACAAGCTGACTTTGCCGACAATTTACCCGTATTGCTAGGCTTGCTAGCTGTTTGGAACAGTACTTTTTTACAAGTAAATGCGCATACTGTATTGCCTTATGACGGTCGATTGGGATATTTACCCAGCTATCTTACTCAGCTAGAGATGGAGAGTAATGGTAAGTCCGTTACTCGGAATGGGGATCATATTGACTATGATACGTGTCCAATTCTATGGGGTGAAATTGGCTCAAATGCACAGCATGCATTCTATCAGCTGCTACACCAAGGCACGCAGCAGGTTTCCTGTGATTTTATCGCTTGCGTACGTCGCTACGGTGATGAGGCGCGAAACTCCTCATTGCAACAACAGCACGAGTTGTCTTTAGCCAACTGTCTGGCGCAAAGTCGAGTATTGGCATTTGGTAATGCTGCTGTGACAGATCTGGTGGATCCACAGACAGTTTCCGAAGCAGACAAATATAAGTACTACCGTGGGAATCAACCGTCAACCACATTACTGATTGATGAGCTGACGCCGCATAGTTTAGGCGCATTGATAGCGCTCTACGAACATAAGGTCTATGTCATGGCCAGCATTTGGGATATCAATCCGTTTGATCAATGGGGCGTCGAGATGGGTAAGCAAATGGCAGACTCCGTACACCATGCTATGCAGCATGTACAGAAAGATGCTCAAGGTCTATTCGATACGTCTACTGACCAATTACTACAGCGTATCAAACAGCTGTCTTAGCGATAGTGGTGTGTCAATAATATAGGAAAGCACGCTCATGGAGACGGCTCTAGATGGTAGCCATATGAATAAATATAACAACAAATCTGAACCAAACCAGTTATCTGATTCTACAGTTTGTGTACTTATTGGTCACAGCATAGAGGCAATTACCAGCGCAGTGGTGCTGGCAAGTCTCGGTCAGTGTGTACATCTTTACGCAGACAAAGCGCTACTGACGCAGCAGATACAACAGTATGGTTTTGAGCATCATCTGCAAGCGCTATGGCAAATGTATGAGCAGCAGCAGGTTATTATTAGTAAGGAATTACCAGTTAGTGCCGATATGCTAATAAAAGGCTATGAAGCAGCTGGTCATAACGAAACTGATGCTCAAAGTACAGTGACGCTTTATTGGTTATTTTTAGACAGTGTCAAGCTAGCATGGATAGAAGACAGTTGGATTACCGCGTTTAATCAAAGCCATCAGCAGGCGCTACCTGTGATTATGAGCGGCATTGAGCAATTAGGCCATATAGCAGGATTGGCTCAGCGTTTACAGCGTGCTTGGGTCTATTATGTGCCATTTGTATTCTTACAAGATGGCGATGCTTATAGCTCGATGCTGAACCCTTCGTTATGGCTACTGGGTGAAAAGACAGCAAGTAGTAGCCAGCACTTAGATGTGTTGAAGCCTTTAATGCAGCATGCACGCGCTACTCATCATGCGGATATCGCAACGATAGAGTTTGCCCGCAGTAGTATCATGGCGATGCTAGCGACTAGAGTGAGCTTTATGAATGAGATGTCACGTTTGGCTGATAGTCAAAATGTCGATATCAGCCAAGTCAGTCGCATTATGGGATTGGATGAGCGGGTAGGTAGTAGTTATCTAAAAGCAGGGTGGGGCTTCGGTGGTAATACTTTGCCCACTGAGCTGGCTAAATTGCAGCAGTCAAGCTATACGCATAGCTTAGATATGCCTCTATTACAATCTATCGTGCATATCAATGAAGATCAAAAAGAGCTGATATTCCGTAAATTTTGGCAGTATTTTGATGGGTTCATTGATAATAAAACAGTCACGATTTGGGGCGGTAGTTATAAATCAGGTTCAGGACGTACCGCTGGTTCAGCTATCCATCCGTTGTTAGCATTACTGTGGTCTTATAATATTCGCACACTGGTTTATAGCGATAAGGCACAGCATGAACTTGCCGAGCTCTATCAACAACAACCTTTGCTTGAGCTTATTACTAGTCCCTATCAACAGCTTTGCGATACCCATGCTATTTTCATCGTTAGTTGGTCACCACGAGATCAATTGGATATTGGCAAAATCAATCAACAAGCCATGCCAGTATTTGATGCGCAAAATGCCCTGACACGCTCGCAAATTAATAGCTTAGTAGGTGTCTATACGGGTATTGGTCGAACTAAATAGTTTGATTTAAGGTTTTCTGTGTATAGAAAAAAGGCTCGCTAATACTCATTAGCGAGCCTTTTTCGACTGACAATCAGAATTATTTTACTGGGGTAATCACTTTATGCTGGTACGGCACCTTGCGTTGCTAGCCATTGCTGAATTTCTTGAGTTTTAGCAGCCAGTAACGGTTGATCACCGCGACTTTCAATATTCAATCTGATAAGCGGTTCGGTATTCGATGCACGCAGATTGAAGCGCCAGTCACCAAAATTCAGACTTAAACCATCGAGTGTTGATTTAATTGGTTGCTCGTTGCTGAATTTATCTTCAATTGCGCTAATAATTGTTGGTGCGTCATAGGTTGTAAGACGAAAGTTTAGTTCACCTGAGCTAGGATAGGCGGCAATATAGCCTGTGACCAATTCGGATAGTGTTTTACCAGTGATAGACAACAGTTCAATGGTCAATAACCATGGAATCATGCCACTATCGCAATAGAAGAAGTCGCGGAAATAATGATGCGCGGACATTTCACCGCCATATACAGCACCTGAGTCCCGCATGACTTGCTTGATAAATGAGTGTCCAGATTTACTAATGACAGCCTTACCGTTGTGTTCCTCTATCACTGCTTCGGTATTATAGATCACTCGCGGATCATAGACGATTGATTCACTTGGATATTTATTCAAAAAGGCTTGAGCGAGCATACCAACGATGTAGCTACCATCGATAAATTCGCCACGTTCATCGAATAAAAAGCAGCGATCAAAGTCACCATCAAAAGCAATACCAAGATCAGCGTTATTTTCCAAAACGGCTTGCTGGGTAGCCACTCTATTGGCTTCGATCATAGGGTTGGGGATGCCGTTAGGGAAGCT
Organism: Psychrobacter proteolyticus; assembly: GCF_038155145.1. Lineage (GTDB taxonomy): Bacteria > Pseudomonadota > Gammaproteobacteria > Pseudomonadales > Moraxellaceae > Psychrobacter > Psychrobacter proteolyticus_B. The sequence goes on along the minus strand of NZ_JBAKAY010000005.1, from coordinate 79,002 downwards.
ACCATCTGGTGTATGATGCAATTTAATCACTTCAATCGGTGCATCTGCTTGTGCTAATTTATCAACTAATAAATCGACCACAGGACCTGCACTACCATTGCCTGAATTAACGACCAGTTTAAGTGGTTTTAGTTTATCAGTATCGATAAAAGTCATGACATGATCGATGTACGCGCTTTTATCCGTCAATAACTGTAATTTGCCTGATTGATTATCCGTAGTGAACTGCCCAGATTCTGCAAGTGCTTGAATCTCTGCCAAACCATCATCAGCGCTGATTGGTTTTGAATGTTCTTTAACCAGTTTTAGGCCATTATAATTGATAGGGTTATGACTGGCAGTCACTTCGATACCACCTAACGCCTGATAGTGACTGGTAGCAAAATATACTTCTTCAGTACCACTCATGCCCAAATCAATAACATCAACGCCTGCATCAACGATGCCTTTGATAGCGGCTTGTTTTAATTGCTCACTAGAGTGGCGAATATCACTACCGATAACGATAGCAGGTTTTAGAGTTGCTATATCAGCGGCTTGAGTTTGAGCCGTTGCCTGATAACGCTGATACAAAATCTGTGCAAACGCGCGCCCGATACGGTAGGCAATCTCTTCATCGAGATTGACCCCAAGCTCACCCCGAATGTCATAGGCCTTAAATGAGCTGATAGTAATAGGGTCGAATGTCGCAGCTGGTTGATAGCTGGTGGTCGCAGAAGTGGACATAATGATAAAGTTCCTCGCGCATGAGCGATGGTAAAATGAAAACGTCAGTAGCACAATTATAAGCCAAGCTGTGTTCAATGATACACTAACTATTAGACGAATCATCAAACAACATATAAAACGATAAGAGCCGCACTTATGAGTATTTCAGACAATAAAATTACCGTGCCTAAGCCTGTACAAGGAACGCCAGACGCCACTGGCGAGCTTGATGATTTGTTAGCGTTGATGGCACGACTAAGGGCAGACTGTCCGTGGGACAAAAAGCAAACCAACCATAGCCTTATTCCGTATGCCATTGAAGAGGCTTATGAGCTAGGCGAAGCGGTACAAAGCAATGATGATGAGGACATCAAAGGTGAGCTTGGCGATGTGCTGCTGCAAGTGGTGTTTCATTGTCAGATGTATGCGGAGCAAGGGCGCTTTGATATGAGTAATGTCATTACGACCTTACAAGAAAAACTGGTTCGCCGTCATCCGCATGTGTTTGAAGCCGAAACGCTCAAAGACGATGCGGCAGTAAAAGTACGCTGGGACGAAATCAAGCTTGAGGAGCAGCAGGCACGCGAAGCACGTGGTAAATCAAAGCGTCGCTTAGATCAAGTCAAAGCGGGTAGCGCATTGATGCAGGCGCAAGATGTACAAAAGCAAGCGTCAAAATTGGGTTTTGACTGGGAAGGTATTGCAGGTGCTGTAGACAAGTTAGACGAAGAGATTGCTGAGCTAAAACATGAGCTAACAGATAAGTCTACAGCTGAGGTCAAAGCTAACATCAGAGAGGTCGAAAAAGAATTAGGCGACTGTATGTTTGCGCTGGTCAATGTCGCACGCAAATTAAATTTGGATGCAGAAGCGGCTACCTTAACTTGCGTGCACAAGTTTAAATCTCGCTTTGGTTATATTGAGGAGCAGCTAGAACTCGCTGGCAAGCGTATTGAAGACAGCGATATAATAGAAATGGATGCACTGTGGGAAGCGGCGAAACAACATGAACGCTCATCGTAAATTTTCATTTGCCAACTTACTGACGACCACAGCTTTTAGTCTCCTATTATCTGTAGTCGCACTCAATAACGCCAACGCAGATCCTTGTTTTGACGACCCTCAGCGTGCCTATGAGTATTTGATCGCAAAAGAAAAAGCTGTTACACAAGCGCGTGAGCAAAAAGTCATCAATATCAATCGAGCCAATGAAGGTGAACTTGTTTCGTTAGATGGTATCGGCAGCAGTAAAGCGCAGGCGATAATTTTATATCGTGATATGTTTGGTGATTTTAAGACAGTGGATGAGTTAGCAAAAGTGAAAGGTATCGGTGCAAAAACAGTCGAGAAAAACCAAAGACGTTTAAGCGTGCGTGATTAATTATGGTGTTTTGCATTAATTAACCCCAATATTGACAAAATAGCATGTAAGTAAATGTCATAACACCCCCAGTAGGTCCAAAATTTGTTAAACTAGCGGGTACATCCGCCTGATAAACGCTGTGTTATTCAGGGGTAGTTAAAGAATACCGGCGAGGAGTAGATGCATGGCCGAGCGTGCCGCCAAGCAGTTAGAACTGAACAAATCTGAATTACCCAATTCCATTACTGAAGTGATTGCCACATTGACCCGTGCTGGGTTTGATGCGTATATCGTCGGTGGTGGTGTGCGCGATACTTTATTAGGTCTGCGCCCGAAAGACTTTGACGCCGTCACTGATGCCAAGCCACATGAGATTAAAGATGTCTTTGGTAAGCGCTGCCGCATTATCGGTCGCCGCTTCCAGTTGGCGCATGTATATTCAGGTCGCGAGTTGATTGAAGTTGCTACTTTCCGTGGTCCACCAACCAGTGATGCCAATACCAATCAAGATGGTATGATTCTGCGCGACAATGTTTGGGGCGATATTCAACAAGATTTCTCCCGTCGCGACTTCTCTATTAATGCGCTTTATTATCAACCGCTCAAAGGCATCGTTCATGATTTCTGCGGCGCGCTTGATGATATTGATAACAGAATCATTCGTCTATTGGGCAATGCGCCAGTACGTATCGAAGAAGATCCTGTGCGTTTGCTCCGTGCCTTACGTTTCAAAGCCAAGTTAGGTTTTGAGTTTGATGAAGCGTTGTCCGCGCAATTTAATGACGGGAACTGGGCGCTGCTTGAGCAAATATCACCGCATCGTCTCTATGATGAAACGCAAAAGATGTTTACCGGCGGCTATCTAGTACCCCTATTGCCATTATTGTTTGAATCAGGTGCGATTGATAGTCTCATTATCTATCCACCGTCTGAGCCAAGCGCTTTAGTCAATCAGGTAGCTATCAATACCGATAAGCGTATTGCGGCGGGCAAAAGTATCAATCCTGCGTTCTTCTATGCTGCCTTACTATGGGAAAATTACCTACATCAATTGGCAAAAGCTAAGAAGCGTAATATGCCGTTTGCCGAAGCGCAAATGCATGCTGCTGGCAAAGTCATTGACCGTCAGCGTATAAAAACCGCTATTCCTAAATTTGCTGAGCAATTTATCCGTGATATTTGGATATTGCAGCCGAAACTTGCAGCCCCGCGTAGCAAACAAATCGTTCAGCTATCTGAGCATCCGCGCTTCCGTGCGGGCTTTGACTTTTTATTGTTGCGTGAGCAATGTGGCGATGCTGAGCATCCGCTATCAGAGTCAACCAACGATATGGGTGACTGGTGGCAGACGTATCAAACCTTATCTGAACAAGAGCAGCAGCAGGCGATTGATGAATTTGACGAAAATATTCGCCGAGGTGCTTATAAAAAAGGGCAACGTGGTCGCGGACGTAACCGTCAAGAATCAAAAACACAGACTACTGATAATGCAGCACCCAATCAGAACAGTACAAAGCAAAACAAAGCCGATGACCGTGCTGAAAAAGGTAGAAATGATCAAACAATGGTAAATGATTCGTCAAATATTCCAGCCCGTCGTCGCCGTGCTGCCAGCCAATCTAAAGCTAGTCGCAATGACAGCGGAAGACACGGCGTGCAGCAAATAGAGCAAGACAATAACGAGCTTGCTCAGTTGCAGCAGTTGTCTCTTGCTAATAACAAACAATCGGCAAATCAACAGGCAAAGCCTAAGCCGTTATTTGTTATCGAGCACGAGAACGTTGTACCGCCATTGCAGAAGCAACTGTCAGCTGATGATACGTTGAAGCACAGCAAAGCACCTGTGCGAAAGCCAGCATCAACCAATCAAGATGCACCAAAGCAAGCGGTTAAAGCCGAGCGCGTAGATAGTAGCACTCAGCCGTCTAATACTGACCAGCCAGAAGCTCAGGCATCAGCTAGACCAGCTCGCTCGATCGCAAGATCACCTGCGCTAGTCAGTATGAATAACGAGCCGATCCCGCATAAGCGTCGCCGTCGTCAACCTACTGTAGATAGTGTGAGCAACATCGAAGTACAAGGTAGTAATGATAAAGCGCAGCCAGCAGCGAAGTATGCGAAAAAAGCGCCTAAACCTGCAGTTGAATCAACTGATAAAAGCGATACTAAAAGTGTAAAGGAAGTAGCTAGCAAGGCAGTAGATAGCAAAGACGCTACAAAAACTGCTGCACCTGCGAGAGCCAAGAAATCGGTGAAAGCAACTACTGCAAAGGCTGCTAAAGCGAAGCAAGATACGAATGCTCACATGCCTGCTGTGAAAGTCATTGATAACAAAGGCCCTGTACCATCGAAGCGCCGCCGCCGTCAGCCTAGTACTGAAAGCGTATAATATGGATAACAGTACAGATCATAGTAACTGGGTTACCTGTTATGTGGGCTTGGGTAGCAACCTCGCTAATGAGTTGGGTTCGCCTACCGATCATTTGCAGCAGGCGCTTGCAATGATGCGAGCACATAAGCAGGTGCGCGAAGTAAGTGTCTCTTCTTTTTACGCTTCAGCACCGATGGGTCCACAAGACCAACCAGATTTTGTCAATGCAGTGGCTGGTTTTGAGACAACGTTTGCCCCTTACGAGCTGCTTGCTTTTTGTCAGCAGTTAGAGAGTATGGCCAAGCGGGCACGTTTGCGCCGTTGGGGCGAACGTAGTCTGGACGTTGATATTTTGCTATACGGTGAGACGCAGATTACTGATCCAACACTGACAATACCGCATGCTGGCTTAGGTGATCGCAATTTTGTCTTAATACCACTGCGAGAGTTGGCACCACACTTAACCATCGCAGGTAAGTTGATAAGTGACTATTCACAAAGTCGCGATTGGACAGGTTTAACATTACTATCAAGCGATTGATTATAAGTAACTGATGCTAAGTGATAGATGATTGGGAGATTGGTCTGAGACATCTCAATCATAGCTAGAATAGTAGCAATATTGATAATCAAAGGCATTGCAGATTAATTGAGGGTCATATGACAACATTATCTACTCTAAATAAGTTTAAAAAAGACGGTACCAAGTTCACGTGCTTGACCTGTTATGACTCGATGTTTGCACGAATGATGGAAAAAGCCGAAATTGATACGATTTTAATTGGGGATAGCTTGGGCATGGTTGTACAAGGTCATGACTCGACACTACCTGTGACAGTTAATGATATGGCTTATCACACTGCCAATATTGCCCGTAGTAACAAGCACGCGTTGATATTAGCTGACCTACCATTTATGAGTTATGTGACATTGCCAGAAGCCGTTGCTAATAGCCGCATGCTGATGCAAGCAGGGGCGCATGTCATAAAAATCGAAGGCGGTAGCGAGCTGGGTGAATTGGTAACGACCTTGGCACAAGCAGGCACACCAACTTGTGTACATCTTGGTTTGACCCCGCAGTCTGTGAACGTGTTTGGTGGCTATAAAATTCAAGGTCGCGGTGATGAAGCGGCTAATAAACTACTTGCCGATGCCAAAGCAGTCGTCGATGCTGGTGCTGCATTACTAGTACTAGAGTGTGTGCCTGCTGAGCTTGCAAAAGCCGTTACTGAAGCTGTTGCTGTGCCAGTTATTGGTATTGGTGCTGGAGCCGATACTGATGGCCAGGTATTGGTTATGCATGACATGCTAGGTATGGCGCATGGCCGAGTTCCACGTTTTATTCATGACTTTTTAACCGATGAGCGCAATAGTACACACAGTATCGAAGGTGCTTTTGCGCTCTATCAGCAGTCAGTACGCGAAGGTAGTTTCCCGACTGAGCAGCACCAATTTAGCTGATTTTGAAGTTGTTTAAGCTATTGAAAAAAAGAACGTCTGAATAGAAGAAAAGTAATCATGTCTCCAATTATTTATCATGATATCTCGTCACTACGTGAAGCGCTGCAGCCTTATCGTGGTCAGCAACGTGACAAACAAGTCCGTCAGCAGCGCATTGCGCTAGTACCAACGATGGGTAATCTACATGACGGTCATCTCGAGCTAGTAAAGATTGCCAAACAGCATGCAGATGTAGTGGTGGTCAGTATCTTCGTTAACCCCACTCAGTTTGGCGTTGGGGAAGATTTTGACAGCTATCCGCGTACACTAGATGCAGATGTGGCTAAGCTTGCGACAGTGAATGCAGATTATGTGTTTGCACCTAGCATTGATGCAATGTATCCAGTATTACCACCACCTACTGCTGTATTAGCTGGTGCTGTTGCCAATCAGTTATGTGGTCAATCACGTCCTGGACACTTTGATGGTGTTGGTATTGTGGTCGCTAAACTATTCAATATCGTACAACCAGATGTGGCAGTATTTGGACAAAAAGACTATCAGCAGCTTGCTATCATTAAGCAATTGGTACGTGACTTGAGTTATCCTATTAATATCATTGGTGCACCTATTGTTCGTGCTGATGATGGCTTAGCGCTATCATCGCGTAATCAATACTTAAGTGCAAATGAGCGTCAAGCTGCCCCTGTATTACATCAAGCATTGCAAGAATTAGCGCAGAGTTTGAAAAGTACGGCTCTTAGTCAACAAGCATTTGATAAGCTATTAGTAGATACGCGGACACGTATTAGTGACGCAGGTTTTATTATTGATTATCTGGAAATAAAGACTGAGGAGTTAGGTTCTATCGTAAGTGACTCTAAAACCTTTAATATAGAAAACAAAAATATCGTTATTTTAGTCGCAGCGTGGCTAGGAAAAGCGCGTTTGTTGGACAATCAGTTGGTAATGGTAAATTAGCTTTTATGACATAGCAGTAGACTAGATACAATAGACTTGGATGAGTAGATCATGGGTGTAAGTCAGGATCAAAATAGTAATGCGGCAGCAACGATAGCGGATCAGACGTCTACGGATAAGCTCAGTATACTGGTGGTCTCAGGGCGTTCAGGATCTGGTAAAACCTCAGTATTGAATATCTTAGAAGATCTAGGCTATTACTCTATTGATAATCTGCCGCTGTCTTTGTTACCTAATGCTGCTCATAAACTGGTCAATGAAAGCGGCATTCATCGTATTGCGCTGGGTGTCGATATTCGAACGCCACGTGCTGATTTATCTAACTTTGCAGTGACATATGCTTCTCTCAAGGAGACTTATGGGTCTCATGCGGTACAGATTTTATATGTGACTGCACAAGAGAGTACGCTGATAGCTCGTTTCAATGCGACGCGACGCGTACATCCTCTAATGTCACAAGATCTCGATAGTGATAATGCTAAGCATGTTACTTTCAACTTACCTGCTGCTATCAAAAAAGAAGTTGAGCTATTAGAGCCAATTGCTAGTCATGCTGATATTAGGATTGATACCAGTAGCCTAAATATTCATCAGTTAAAAGACAGCCTGCGTGAACACATAGGCATGGACAATCAGATTGTCATCAATCTACTGTCCTTTGGTTTTAAATACGGTAGCCCTATTGATGCTGACTTTGTATTCGATGTTAGAATTTTACCGAATCCGCATTGGAACCCTGAGTTACGTGACTCGACAGGATTAGATACCGAAGTAGGCGCATTCTTCTCAGATTATCCAGAAGTAGCAGAAATGATGGGTGATATCGATAAGTTTTTGACCCGTTGGCTACCAGAGTTTTTGCACAATAATCGTCATACGGTCACGGTTGCCATAGGCTGTACGGGCGGCAAACATCGCTCTGTTTTTATCACTGATCATCTACAACGCCGCCTTGCTGACGCCATGCCTAAAGGCGTGAAGGTATTGGCAAAACACCGCGAAAAAAGTCGTTGGTAGTGATATCAGACACTCTTTAATTTATTAATTATTATTTTGGAAAGCTTTTATGATCGACTGGAAAGAACAGGACATGCGCGTTTCGCGCACAGAACTCAAAAAAGCCCATGAGCGCTTGCAGCAATTATCTATACCGCTTGCTAGCTTATCGAAAAAACAGCTAAAAGCCTTACCTGCCAGTGATTATTTTATGGCAGAGTTAATGGCATTGGCTGATATTACCAGCGCCAATGCTCGCAACCGTCAGACCAAACGTGTTGGCAAGCTGATGATTGAAGAAAATCGTCATGAGCTGATAAAGGCACTATTTGATGCCTTTTTTCCTAAAGAGCAAGTCTCAAAAATAGAGAGCTGGTACGAGCGCCTGAATATCAATGATGAAGGTACGCTCAAGCAGTTTGTGAAGCAGTATAAAGCTTCTGAGCACCACAGTATGTATCAGTTATTATTGTGGATAGAGTATGCCAAACACATGCAAGATGATGAATTGCTAGCAGAATCTAAAGCAGATTTGGCAAGTTATATTCGTGAAGTGGCTATTTTATCGCAGCTGAAGAAATAACATTTATAACCAAGCTAGAAATCTATTAATTAGAATTTTATTAGTTGAAAGATTAGTAGTTAAAAAATGAGTAATTAAAAGATGTATAACTAAAAGATTAAGATGCAAAAAAGCCAATCAATATATGATTGGCTTTTTTATGCACGACATACAGATATGCTGTACGTCATGTGAGTTATTCAAGTGCTTATTACTCGAATTATTTCTTTTCAGCGCGAGTTTTGTCAACTAAATAGTCAACAACTTTAGCGACTTTAGCATTTTCACCAGTTACCACATATTTGCCTTGTACAACGACAGATGGAACACCAGTGATTTGATAACGCTTGGCGCCTTCTTGAGAGCGACCAATTTTTGTACCAACGGCAAATGAGTTATATAGGCTGTTAAATTTCTTTTCATCAACACCTTTTGATGCATACCATTTGCTTAGTGACGCTTGATCAAACAGTTTCTTACCATCTTTATGGATAGCGTCAAATAATGCGTCATGAGTTTTGCTTTCAAAGCCTAAAAGCTGAGCCGCATAGAAACCGCGTGCATTGGCTTCCCAAACAGGGTTAAGTGCCGCTGGTGTCTTAAAGAATGCCACGTCTTTGTCTTTAGTTTTTGCCCATTTTTCCATGTGCGGGTTAAGCGCATTACAATGTGGACAACCATACCAAAAGAACTCACGAACAATGATAGCATCACCGCTGATTTTCTCTGGGTTGTCTAGCACACGGTAATCTTTTCCAGCGACATAGTCTGCAGCTTGTGCGCCCATAGAGGCAAGTCCAATGGCCATGGCTAGACCAGTCAGTGTGATGACACGTTTCATACTTTATCCTTGAGGTGTGGAGACTTAGAATGGGTTAAGAGGTTGGTGTCTATATGGTTGTAAAACATGTGACACTTTAAAATATATAGCTTTTAAAGCGTCTAAACCAGACAGTGTCGAGTATAATCGAACAATAGCAAAGTATCGACTATGATAACGTAAAATGTATGTACTTGTGAATCGCATTCTTAACCGATAGTTGTAAAGCTGTTAGCTATTATTTAAGGTATATTGCTTGTTACTTTCTGAACCTACTGTTTCTCAAAGGTCTGCTTTATTTCTATATGGAATTTAAGAGATTTAAAAGTATCAGGATGCGATATTGTCACGAAGATATGCATCTTTTCTATATCAAGATACTGCCCAAAAAACAGGGTAAAGTTTAAGCTTATTCACAATCGCTGACGATGTGCTTACGACAAAACTGCTACTCTCATGCTAATATTAAGCACATAATCGTGCACTGTAAACGATAATAACGATAGTGACAATCAAGGAATATACCATGAGCTCTGCTTTAAATTCTTCATCAACTTCAAATGATCAAAATAATAATAGCGCTTTCAATAGTACAGAGTCTACCACCATCAACGTAGATCCTAGCGAAGTCGAAAAATTTAATAACTTGGCGAGTGAGTGGTGGAGCAACACAGGGGCGTTTACAACGCTACACGAGATCAATCCATTACGTTTAAACTGGATAGAAGAAAACGTCAAACGTGGCTATCAACACGCTGCTAATAAAACCGCTAAGCAAGGACTTGCTGGCAAAAAAGTACTCGATGTAGGGTGCGGCGGCGGAATATTGTCAGAATCTATGGCTCGCCGCGGTGCTGATGTGACAGGGATTGATTTAGGTACAGAAAACTTAAAAGCTGCTGCGTTACATGCAGAGCAAAGCCAGTTAGAGAATACGCTTCGTTATCAACATATACCTGTTGAAGAGTTGGCAAAAACACAGGCTGGTCAGTTTGATGTGGTGACGTGCATGGAGATGCTAGAGCACGTGCCAGATCCTAGCTCGATTGTGCAGGCTTGTTATGAGTTGTTAGCTCCTGGCGGTGTCTGTGTGTTATCAACGATTAATCGCAATCCTAAGTCTTATCTGTTTGCCATTGTTGGTGCAGAGTATGTACTGCGGTTGCTTGATCGCGGCACCCATGACTATGCTAAATTTATTACGCCAGCAGAATTAGACAAAATGGCACTCAATACTGGATTTGTTCGTCAGGATATTATCGGTTTGCATTATAATCCGCTGACCAAACGCTACTGGCTTGCCCAAAACGTCGATGTTAATTATATGATAGCCGTACAAAAGCCACTGGCTTGATGCTGCACGCAGCCATTTATTTGCCATACTTTCACTAAACACGTCATCAATCTCAAGAGCATTCACTATGACCCAATTTGTAAAAGCTGTTTTATTTGACCTTGATGGGACATTAATCGATACTGCTGCTGATTTTGTTCGTATCATTGGTAAAATGAGTCTCGAAAATGACTGGCAGGCACCGCCTGAAGCGGAAATCCGCGAGCAAGTCTCTGCCGGTGCCTCAGCCATGGTGCAATTGATGCTAAGACATAACGATCAACTCGAAGTCAGCGAGGAAGCATTGCTTGAGTTTCGTCAGCAGTTCTTAGATGATTATGAAGCAGGTATCTGTGTCGATAGCTGCGTGTTTCAGGCGCTTGAAGCGGTGCTGACAGAGCTTGAAGCAAAGGGTGTGCCGTGGGGTATCGTTACCAACAAACCACGTTATTTAGCTGAAAAGCTATTAAGTGAGATGCAACTGGATCAACGCTGTGCGGTTTTGGTCTGTCCAGATGATGTATCACGTACCAAGCCAGACCCAGAGCCAATGTATATGGCGCTAGAAAAACTTGGTATTCCGAGAGGGGCGGCAGGCTGCGTACTTTATGTCGGTGACCATGTACGTGATATTGAAGCTGGCAACGCCGCTGGTATGCCAACGATTTTGGCCGCTTATGGATATATTCCACCTGAAGATCAAAAGTCTTTGAAAAAATGGGGCGCTGACTATATTACGGATACCCCTGAGCAGTTAAATAAATTACTGCTATCGTCTGGTAAATTTGAGTATTTATAGACTGCTATATATCACCAGATTTACAACCATAAGCACATATCCTCAACGATTTAATGATAAGTAGTGAGCAATGCCATGAGTGACAATAATAATCAACTAATCGACCCAAAAGACGATAAAAAAACGGTTCAAAGTCCTATTCAGCCTTTGACTCATGATGATATTCGTAACTTTGTACCGTCAAGTAACTGCCTAGATGGTAAGACTATTTTGGTAACAGGAGCAGGGGATGGTATTGGTCGTGTTGCGGCATTGACCTATGCTCGTTATGGCGCCACTGTCTTATTGTTAGGCCGCACTAGTAGCAAGCTTGAATACGTCTACGATGAGATTGAGAGCCTTGGTGGTAAGCAGCCTGCTATGTTGCCGATGAATCTAGAAGGGGCGACTTACGCTGAAATGCAGCAGCTCGAAGGGCTAATCAATAAAGAAGTCGGCCAGTTAGATGGTATCTTGCATAATGCTGGTGTATTAGGACAACTGACGCCGCTTGAGATGTATGACGTCGATACTTTTGCCCAAGTGATGAAAGTCAATTTCACAGCGACTTTTATGCTGACTCAAGCGCTATTGCCGCTATTAAAAGATGCTGATCATGGCTCTGTTGTTTTCACCTCTAGCACTGTAGGTACACATCCTCGCGCATTTTGGGGTGCTTATGCACTTTCCAAACAAGCAGTGGAAGGTATGAGTGATATCTTTACTCAAGAGACTCAGAACACTACCAATCTACGTTTTAATTGCGTTAATCCAGGTGGTACTCGTACCAATATGCGCGCGCATGCGTATCCCGGTGAAAACCCTATGAGCTTAAAAACACCTGAAGATATCATGGCAGGCTATGTCTGTCTGATGAGTGATGAAAGTATTGCCGTACGCGGTCAAGTGATTGAGCTACAACCAAAAGACTAGCAGTGAGGTTTTTGAGTTGAATCGACTTTATTACTCTTTACTGATGGTTCTGTAAATTATCGCAGGTTGCAATTAACCATAGCTAGCCCCATCTATTTGTTATTAAAGACATTTGTATTTTCTAATTATAATGAATAAAAAAATAGGATAAGATTATGGCAGGTGGCTGGTCAAGAGATGGTGCTGAGCACGAACAAATGGATGCAACGGTAAATGATGCATTGGAACGCGCGCGACGTTCGTTACCGACAGGTGTAAGTGCTGAGCTGTGTGACGAATGTGGTAAACCTATTCCAGAGGCAAGGCGACTGGCAGTGCCCGGTATTCAGCATTGTGTTAGCTGCCAGACGGAGCTTGAACAAGAAGCAAAAGCGGCTGAGCTGTTTAATCGTCGTGGTAGTAAAGATAGCCAATTGCGTTAAGAAATAGTTAGGGCGTGTCCTCAATTTAATCGATAGTCATCTGGACGGGTTAGAAATGGCTAAATCTTGCCAAACAGCGTCAAATAGCTGACTAATATCTCTATATTATCTGCGCTATTTTCCTTGTTTGACTGCGATTTATCTCATTTTTATCACCATTTTTAAAATGAGGACACGCCCTAGTTGCGTTGAAAAAAGAAAGGGCGGACATGGCTAGATAGAATAGCAATGTCCGCCCTTGTTTTGTCTGTTGCTATATAACCAGTGCCATCAGTTCGCGATCGCACTTTTCCCAATCTATCAATATTGATGATGCTTTGGCATCATTCTCAGTTTCTGATTTTTCTGTAGCTTTATCGATAGAATTTGTATCGACAGTATTGCCTAATTGCAAAATAATTTCCAATCGACTATCAGTCTGTGGGTCAATGGTTTTGGTGGTTAGACTACCAGGGTTAAAATTGATCTGCATCCAGCCATCAGAAGTATGTACCACGCCTTTGATGCGTTGCCAGTTTGGCAGTGCTAATAACCAATCCTGTAAATCGTCAGCGTTTAGTATGTAGTGTGCAGGTAATCGCCATCCAGCCAATTGAAAATCTTGCTGCTCTTCATGGTAGCGATAGGGCAGATCACTATCAGCACTGGTCTGAGGATTGGCCTGAGCCTCGCTCTCATCGGTAGATAGACTCGATGATGGCACAGTTGCTAAAGAATTGGCTTGAGACTGTAAACCAATCATCGATTTTGTAGGATTAGAGATACTGACTTTTCGTTGTTTCGAAATGATAGAGCTGGGCTTATTCAGTTGGTCGTTTAACGTAGTCGAGTATGTACCTGCTACAAGTTTATTTGCTACAAACTTATCTGATGAATGGACATCCGATGAATCTGTTGTCTCAGATGCTGTTAGTCCTGATGCTGCCCAAATGATTTTTACTTGCGAATTTAGCGTGGTTATCCATTCTACCAAGGTTTGTTTTTCGCTAGTATCTAATTGGGTATAACGATTGATTATCAGCACATCGGCATCACGGACATGCGCTTGAAAACCATCATGATCACGATACTTAATCTGTTGCCACTGCTCGCCACTTAGCACGGTTATGACAGCATTCATTTTTAGGGCAGTTTGCCAATGCGGCGCACTGAGTTGTAATATCAGCTCACGTGGATGTGCCAATCCTGTGGGCTCGATTAACAATCGCTGTGGATGATGGTCACTGAGCAGACGACTGATTGCAATCTGTAAGGGCAGCTGGCTGGTGCAGCAAATACAGCCACCACTGACTTCACGAATGGCAATATTCTTTTGCTCAAGATCGTTGTCTTGGGAGCTGGCTAGGAGTGCGCCATCAATACCGATACGGCCAAACTCATTGATTAAGAGAGCCCAGCGTTCATCGTCAGGTTTTGTGGCCAGTAACTGATTAATTACGGTAGTTTTACCAGCACCTAAAAACCCTGTCACTAACGTGCAGGGTAAGTTTTGAAAAATAATTGGGTTTTTCACAAATAGGCTCATCATATTGGCGCGTGTTTGTGAATAAACAAACACGGCCTATATTAAAAGGAATTAGATCAGTCAAAAGTTAAAAGGAATTAGATCAGTCAAAAGTTATTCACTCTTGATGGTTTCTACCTCAGCTTCATCAGGAACGAACACATAGCCCACGCCCCATACAGTCTGGATATAACGCGCCTGTGAAGGGTTGTCTTCAATCAGACGACGCAGACGTGATACTTGGACATCGATAGAACGCTCCATCGCACCCCATTCACGACCACGAGCAAGGTTCATCAACTTATCACGAGTCAATGGCTCACGTGGATGCTGTACGAGCGCTTTTAGTACTGAAAACTCACCTGTCGTCAAAGTGACGACGTTGCCATCACGTTTGAGCGTACGAGTCGATAAATCTAGTGTCCATGGACCAAATTCGACCACTTCCATTTGATGACTTGGCGCACCTGGCAATTCACGGTTTTGACGACGTAGTACAGCTTTAATACGAGCCAATAGCTCTTTCGGGTTAAAAGGCTTAGGCAGATAATCATCTGCACCCGCTTCTAGACCTGCGATACGGTCAGCATCGCCACCTTTGGCAGTCAGCATAATGATAGGAATATCTGCATTGTCCTCGCGCAGACGCTTACAGATACTGATACCGTCTTCGCCTGGCAGCATCAAATCGAGTACGACCAAAGAGAAAAGCTCACGTTGCATGAGTTTGTCCATCTGACTGCCGTCATGAGCGGTACGAACGACAAAACCGTCGTCTTCTAGGAAGCGTTGCAACAAAGAGCGCAGACGAGCATCGTCATCGACGACTAAAATACGCTGAGTCAACGTGTCAGGGCTGTTGTTATCAGTCATACAGGCATCCTTTTATAAAAATTATTGTTATCAGAAACTACAAGTAAATAGCTATGAGCAAAAACACTGCCACTAATTATCATTATTTAATTATTGGTTACGAATAAGCACTTCATAAAATTAAAAACTATTGTTCAATATGTCAGCACATATCAATATTTGTGTTATTGATACTTTAGTGTATAAGATTGCACCGAGAATTGCATCACCCATGATAATAAATGCTGTATGCGTTTGTTTAACAAGTCCATAGGATGTGTGATATAGAACGATTTGCGTCCTAAAATGCGCAATAAATAACGAAAAGATAAAAAGGATTTTTATTCATGCAGCTTTTGCTATAATGCAAAGCTACATTTCTCAACGATTGATACGTATATGAGTAGCACTGATACCTTAACGTCATCTCAAACCTCGACAAATGCACAGGTTTTAGATGCAACCACACACGCGAATATTCACGACAAGCTTGCTCGCGCGCTTGGCATTAAGACTGCTCAAGTCAATGCGTTTGTCAAACTTTATGATGAAGGCGCGACGGTTCCTTTTATTGCGCGTTATCGCAAAGAAAAGACTCAGAATCTTGATGATGCGCAGCTGCGTGCTTTAGAGAAGTCGCTTAATTACGAGCGTGACATGGCAACACGTCGTCTCAAAATTACTGAGCTGCTAAGCACACAGGGCAATCTGACCGATGAGCTACAGACGCGTATCGATAATGCGACGTCTAAGCTTGAGCTTGAAGATATCTATCTGCCATATCGTCCGCGTCGTCGTTCACCTGCTGCCAAAGCTCGTGCCGCGGGTCTTGATACTGCTGCCCAAGCGGTCTTGACCCAAGAAATCACTCCGACAGATGCCTTGGCTGATTATCAAGTCCAGTCAAGTATCACTGATGACAGTGGTAATGAAATTGAGGTTGATTTTAGCGATATCGAAAAACAACTCGCTGGCGTACAAGCGATTATCGTTGATGAATGGACACAAGCATTGGGCTTGTTGGACAACTTACGCAGTGGTTTTGCCAAAACTGCCAGTATCGTATCGAGCGTTGCGAGCGAAGAAAAGCGCGAAGTTGGCGAAAAATTCAAAGACTACTTTGAGCATAGCGAAAGCCTTGCTCGACTGCCAAATCATCGCCTATTAGCAATGTTGCGCGGTCGTCAAGAAAACGTCTTGGGTCTAAAGATTGAAGGCGAAGACGCACCATTTATCGAAAAAATTATCAATCATTTCGATGTTGATGCCAAAGCGCCAGCAGCCCGCCGTGAGTTTTTGTCAGAGGCAGCCAGTAGCTTGTGGAAAGACAAATGGCGTCCGCATATCGAGCACCGCTTGTTAACTGAAAAGCGCCTAGCCGCAGAAGCGGATGCGATTGATGTGTTCGCTAGCAACTTACAGCATTTGCTAATGTCTGCACCTGCAGGCCCTAAAGTAATCTTGGGTGTCGATCCTGGTATCCGTCATGGCGTAAAAATGGCTGTCGTCGATGCGCAAGGTCATGTGATGTCAGATAGCGAAGAGAAGCCTGTCATAGCGACAGTGTATCCGTTTGCACCTGATAATAAGATGGATGAAGCCAAGAAAGTCATCGATGCGCTGTTGAGCACTTATCACGTTGACTTGGTCGCTATCGGTAATGGTACGGCAAGTCGCGAAACAGATGCGATGATTAAAGAGATTTTGGCCGCGAATGATGCATTAAAAGCCAAAGCTGTTATCGTTAATGAGTCGGGTGCGTCTGTTTATTCAGCGAGTGAACTTGCTAGTGATGAGCTGGCCAATCTAGACGTTTCTGTACGCGGAGCGGTTTCTATCGCGCGTCGCTTGCAGGATCCATTGTCAGAGCTTGTTAAAGTTGATCCAAAAGCCATTGGCGTGGGTCAATATCAGCATGACGTCAATCAAAACCAGCTTGCAGACAGTCTTGATAAAGTAACTCAAGATAGCGTGAATGCCGTGGGTGTGGATGTAAACACAGCCAGTCCAGCTATCTTAGCTCATATCGCAGGTCTTAACCGCAATGTGGCGCAGCAAATTGTCACCTATCGCAAAGAGCACGGTGCATTTGATAGTCGTGAAGCGCTCAAAAACGTCCCACGTCTAGGCGCTAAGACATTTGAGCAAGCAGCTGGTTTCTTGCGTATTCATAATGGTAGCAATCCATTAGATGCCACTGGTGTGCATCCAGAGAGCTACGCATTGGTCGATAGTTTACTCGCACAAGCGGGCAAACCGTTGTCAGAAATCATCGGTAATGACGGCGTGTTAAACACTATCGATACGACTACATTGGCTGCTAACGATGATAATGTCAGCGTAAAAGCGATTATCGAAGAACTTGCTAAACCTGCTCGCGATCCTCGTCCTGAGTTTAAAACGGCCAATTTCCGTGATGACGTCAATAGTATCAAAGATTTGAGCGAAGGCATGACGTTAGAAGGGGTAGTCACCAACGTAACGGCTTTCGGTTGTTTCGTTGACGTCGGTGTGCATCAGGATGGTCTGGTACATATCTCGCAGATGGCCAATGACTTTGTCGCAGATCCTATGAATCGTGTCAAACCTGGTGATATCGTATCGGTACGGGTTATCTCTATCGATGAAAAACGTGGTCGTATCGGCTTTAGCATGAAACCTGAATCTGAAAAACCTGTCCGTACGGCTGCCAAGTCTACGACAGCTAGTACAGATGGTGAGAAAACCAGCCGTCCGCGCAATAATAATACAAATAGTGACCGTCCAAATAATAGCCGTCCAGCTGCTGACAAACGTCCTTCTAAGCCACGTGGCAAGCGTCAGGATAAAGACAACGCGAGCAATCGTAGTAAGCCAGTGAAAAATGATAAAGCTGAAGCCCCAAGTAAAATGGGTACATTCGGTGCTTTATTACAAGAAGCTGGTGTGACTAAAAATAAGAAATAAACACTGCTAACAACAGCCAAAATTTATAGTTTAGTATAAAAAAAGGCAGCCATATGGCTGCCTTTTTATATAAGTAATACGCTTACAAACTAATCAAACAAACTAACTAACTATCTGCTTAGCGTGATACAGCGATACGACGGTTTTCTTTAAACTGTACGTTTGCTGGCTGAGTAGCTAATAACTCACCACGCTTGTCTTTTTTCTTTTCTTGCAACGTACTAGCAGCATCTGCAACTTTGTTTTCAGTAGCCGCTTCACCAGCGATTAAAGGCTGATAGTCTGCATTGCTGTGTTGCATGTTAGGCGCTTGAGCGTTATGGACAGGAGCCTGAGCAGTTGTAGCATTAGTCATTGCTGCCGCATTGGTTGTTGCCTGAGTGTTATTCATCAAAGCTGCGTTATCATTGCTTGCTTCATTATCCATATCGTCAGTTTCGTCGTTCATTTCATCTGCTTCATTATTCATGTCCATATCGACATCAGCAGCATTTGACGCTTCGACATCTACAGCGCCAGGTTGAGTCGCTAGCAACTCACCATCAGGACCTTCTATTTCGGCTTGCACAGTGCTCTCGACAGCAGCATTACGCATATCTGCTGGCATTAGATCGCTATTGTTAACGGGTGCCGCCATTGCCATAGTTGGTAGTACAAGGGTAGCGCCGACGATTAGTGATAAAACATTCTTTTTCATTATAAAACTCCATGATACATAATTAGCAATAGTTAAAAATGATAACTCATATTTAATGATGAGCTGTTTTCATTCAAATGTGTCTGTAAATACTGTATGCAAATTATCAACGATGTAGTTTATATTTCAGTAGCAAACTCATTAAGGTTCTAACAGTTTAATGTTTTCTTGTGACGTTATGAAACTGTCATACTTTAAGTCTAGCTGATATTTTAACTTCTAGATCTTCCAAAAACTCATTAGTAGCAAAGGTTGATTGTGTTATTAAAGCTGTTAATAAATGAGTCTGCTGATAATAGATATCTACTGACGTTTCTAGTATTAAAAATATGAATGTTTGATTGCTTATAATTGTTATTTGAACTTAGCTGATTGTTATTAATAGCTTTTTTGAGTGCTATTTGTCAGTATTATAGAGACTTTTATCAGTAGTTTTTATTTATAATTCAAAACCAGTGTTTAGATAATTATCAGATTTTAGTACATAAGTTTTTTGATGATATACATTTAATTAAACTAATGTTTACATATAATTTTTCTACAATATTTATAAAACGATAGTAGCAATATTAGATTAGTAGTTAGTATCATAAAGTATTAAATAATTGGGAAACAGAAACATTGTTCACCAAAAAAATACGTTGTTCTCAATTTAATCCTAGCTGAAATTTTAAAGTAGGTAATAAAAAACCGTATCTCGAAACCAAGATACGGTCATAAAAACATTGAGCCTTTGTTATCATTCAATAGATTAACTATCAATCACTTCAAAGCTAAGACCAGAATGCGCTTCTAAACGTGTTATTAGCTTATCTCCCATCGCAGATGCTGGTGTCCAGAACCCACCGCCAACGTCCTCTTTGCTGATATCTTGTGCCAAGCATAATGCCGCCTGCGAAATCATACGAGAGGTACTGCCGTAACCAGGATCTCTATCACCTGTTACTTTAACGGTAATAGTGTCATTATTGGCCGTTTGTCCAAAGTGACGAATATCAAAGTAGCCGTTTTCTTGCTCATCCTTAGAAGGGCCTGAGCCAGCTTTTGGTAAGACGTGCTTGGATAGTAACTCGCGACTTGGTTTAATCATCATTGCAGTGGCAAAGCCTAGTAAACCTGCACTCATGGCATAGCTAGACAGTTTTCCTTTGACGCCATCTTTCATCCACATCGCTTCATCATATTTAAAATCGCGACCGTACTCATAGCTGAGCAATTGGTTAGTACGATGGACGATACGCGTATTGATAGTCGCCATGACGAACGGTGCTAACCAGCGCTTATGATTGCTGTCATATACTGGTTTGCTAACATTATCCTGACGTACATTTGGTGCATCAGAATCATCGTTTAACAAGTAAGGATTGGCCACTTGTTTGCGACGTGCTTTGTCCTCACCAGCTTCTTCAAATATTGATGCCATCGATGCGATAGTACCGCCTGAGATACCACCTTTCGCTGCTTTGACACGCATATGGATGACATTACAGGTCTCGCCGAATTTTTCTTCTGCTTTGGCTTGGGTGAGGTACGCACCCAAATCTGATGGGATAGAGTCAAAGCCACAAGAATTAACAATACGGGCACCACTTTGCTTCGCAGTATCTTGGTATTTATCCATCATATCTTTGATAAAAATGGCCTCACCAGTAAGATCGACATAATCTGTACCGTTTTCAGCACAGGATTTAATCAGTGGCTCACCATATTTCAGATATGGGCCTACAGTAGAGATGATGACTTGAGTTTGCTTTGTCATCTTATCAAGGCTGGCAGCATCATTACTATTGGCGATAATAATGTCTACCTTACTCTCAAGTTTGGCTTGTAGCTTGTTGAGCTTGTCTTCATCACGACCTGCGATCGCCCATGATACGTTCGAGCCATCTTCGTTCTTATTATTTGATAAAAAATTGGTTAAATAGTGGGCAGTGATCTGACCGACGAAACTTGTCGCGCCATATAGAACAACTGCATAAGGGCGTGTGTCGCCGCTGGTTTTTTGTGTAGGGTTTTCAGTATCCGTATTGGTATCCATATGTATTGTCCTTAATAGATTTGAGAATAGGTGGATAGTAAACTATAAACCAAGTCGTTTGATTAGGTTAGGGGTTTGTGAGGTCGCTACAGTTTATAGTTTGCAGCCTACCTCCCATACAACATCACGTATAACGTTAGAAATTTAAAATAGTTCTGCATGCAATTGGAAGAGTAGCGTTCAGTAAAAGAGTATTCAATAAAAGGACATTCAGGTAAAAAGCGCTTACTTTAAGAACTCTCAGTTAAATAACGTTGCATTCAGAAATATAATTCTATTTTGAAAATATCATCTATTAAAGAAAAAGAGGTATGAGATATCAACAGTTACTACAAACTTTACATAACCTACCGATATTATTACTAAAATGAACGTTTTTTAGAGACGAACATTGCTAATCTATAAGCGTAAACAGTAATAACTAGCATTAGATAAAAACAAGTTAAATAGATGCTATATAAATTCTAATATCTGTTTTTTACCATTATTTGAGGAGAAGATTATGTTTCGTTGGGCTATTATTTTTGCAGTAATCGCATTATTAGCGAGTTTCCTAGGTTTTGGCGGTGTCGCAGGATTGTCTGCTAATTTGGCATACATTTTCTTAGCAGTCGCTGTTATTTTGTTTATCGTTGCTTTTGTCAGTCGTAAGATGTAGACACGGCTTATAGTTATAAATAATTACTATAGAAAAGACCCTCAATTGAGGGTCTTTTTTTGTCTGCTTCAACTAGGGTAATTTGTACAGAGCAAAGATAATCGGCATCAAGGCATACGTTATAGACTTGCTACTACAACCGTTTGGGCTGAATAATATGCTCCATACGTTTGGCTAAACGAATATCTAGACTAGAGATACCGCCTGTATCGTGGTTGGTTAAACGAACCTCCACGATATTATACGTATTACGCCATTCTGGATGGTGCTCAAGCGCTTCAGCATGAAATGCCGCTTGATTCATAAAGCTCATAGCTTCGATAAAATCGCTAAAATGATAGGTTTTGACGATACTATTGCCGTCACGTTGCCAGCCAGCAAGCTCTTCTAGCTGTAGATTGATTTGTTTGTCAGATAAACTACTCATATTAATAACCTTTATTGTTATGTCGAATTGGTTTATTAAAAGTGGTGTTGGGGTATGTCTCCTATGCGAAATAAATATCTACATATTTTTCTGCTTCGCCTGATATCACTTAACTGAGTCTCGTTAACGAAGTAATTGAACCTAACTACGTAGCCAATTAAACTAAATCTTGATACTCAGGATGTTTGCTAATGTATGACGCGACAAATGAGCATTGCGGTACCACTTTCTTGTCTTGCTCACGCGCATAATCAAGCGCGTGCTTAACGAGGGCTGAACCAACGCCTTGACCGCCTAATTGCTGCGGTACGATAGTATGATCGTAGACCAACTTGTCAGCACTTTCCTGATAGCTAATATAACCTGTCTGACCATCGATAGATGTCTCAAAGCGGTTCGCTGCTTGATTATGAACGATTTCTAGATTTGGTTTAGAGGTTTGGTTACTCATTAATATACTCCATTTCTTATTATCAAATTTTTATTATGAATTAAATATTTATTAATTTAATAGTGCCAGTTTAGTATGTAGGTTTGATGCTTAATAATCTAGACGCTTACCGTAATGGTAGATAGGACGACTGTTAACGTCACCTATGTTTGTTGTCCTACCTTATCATGGCCGTATCTGGTTGCAAATCTGAATATGTCACCACATGCATAGGATATGGCTTTACGAACGACTGGAGGCAAAAAGCGAGTGAAACCACTAGTGTTTTCTATCGCTAATTTGTCTTCTAATTTGTTTTCTAAATTGGCCGCTGATCTATCATCTTTAAGAGTAGTATTATCTGCATTTTCCACTGACTGTACATAGGCTTGCCACTCTTTTTCACTAGGTTTGCTAAAGTGATAAATACGTCCGAGTACTTGCTTGAGTTGTGTGCCAAAGCGGCCAGTGTTATAGCTTAAACCATACTTACGGCATATGGCCTGTACCTGCGGCGCAATCTTTGCATAGTGGGCAGCTGGCATATCAGGAAATATATGATGCTCAATTTGGTGGGACAAGTTACCTGTTAAAAGGTGAAACCATTTGCTGCCTTTGATATTGCTAGAGCCAAGGATCTGGCGTACATACCAGTCGCCTTTACTTTCATTGGCATCGAGATGGATATAGATATGCGCTTGCTCAGTGAAATGCCCACAAAAAATTACCGCCCACGTCCATAGGTTACGGACAGTGTTGGCAGTCATGTTACCGCTCAGCGTACTAAAGGCGCTACAACGACCTAGTGTCAGCGCTACCACAGACGGCAGTGCGATATAGTCTTTGCCTATTTGTCGTCCAATTTTGGCAAATAACGCGCGAGACTTTTGCTGCATGATTTTGTGCAAATCAGGGGAGTCAGCGTATTCATCTGCACTGATTTGGATATCATGAAAGGCTACTGCCCATTCAAAGCCAAATGCCAGTACCGCTGTACTAAACATATTGTAGCGATCTTCTGGCGTCCAAGGCTGCTCGTCAGTCACTCGAATCAAGTGATAGCCTACGTCATGATCACGACCTACAATATTGGTAAAAGTATGATGTAAATAATTATGAGAGTGTTGCCATAATGGAGCAGGGCAGACAATATCCCAATCGAATTTTTGACTATTAAGGTGTGGGTGTTGCATCCAGTCATATTGACCATGCATGACGTTATGACCCAGCTCCATATTATTCAATATTTTGCTAAAGCTAAGCAAAGACGTACCTAGTAGCCAAGTAGCGACCAGACTGCGTTTCGATGGCATACGCCCAGCCGCTGCAAGCAAACCACGGGCGATAATTTCACTATATACCACGGTGGCATATATCCGCTGTATGTAGCGTGCATCCTCACTACCTAGCGAGTCCATGACGCTTTTGTACAGGGCATTGAGCTCTACGGCTAAAGCATCACTTTGAAACTTTGATAAAGGGGCATCAGTTACTGTTGGATAGCGAGTCCGTGTCGATGTGTCTGGCTGACCGCTATCATTGATTGCTTCATCATTAAGCTGCGAGTAAGGCGTTTGCGGCGTCAAAGGCAAAGGCGCGTTTTTCGCTAGCTGTGCATCGGACAGGGGCGTCAAGATAGGCACAGCAGATTGTGGCGTAGTAACAGGTGGTAATAAGCGCATAAATAAATCCTTAACCGAAACGGCATGAATAAGCAGCACTGCATCCGGTTTGATAAGTTATCTGAGTTTTAGCCTATAAAGTGACGTTTGTCTTTTATTTCTCATAGGTTGTTTAGCATATGCTTTCTATTGAGCCAGTCGTTCTATCAAGCCAGTCATTAAACATCGAGAACCACATCAGTCATGGCAATATTGATGCAAGTCTGAATAGACTCATAACCATCACCACTCATTTTCCCTGTCTGGATGTTTTTGACCACGCCACTGACTTTATTACAGCGGCACAATTGGCAAATGCCTTGCCGGCAACCATGTGCTAGTCGTACATCTGCATTTTCAGCCGCAGCCAGTATGGTCGTGTCACTGCTAAACTGTCGTTGCCGTGACCGCAAATAGACAGTGTGTTCTTCTACAGGTATTGTTTTATCGAATGTTTGATTGCTACTGTTATCAACATTAGCTAGGGCATTACCAAAGTTCTCTACTATGATGTTATCGCGCAGCTGTTTGTCTGTAGGTAAAGTTATCTCTGCGGCAGCTTTATATAAGCCAGTTAATAACGCTGGTGAACCGCAGGCAAATATTTGCGTATCTGCTAGAGGTAAGTCTAGAGACAGCAGACCCTCTGCACTTAAATATCGTGTGCTAGCCAAATAGGTAGTCGGATCTTCAGTATGGATTAGATGATAAGTGAAGTCTGGATGAGTATCGTTCAGCTGTTGCCACTGATGTTGCAGTTTGGATGCAACAGTCCGACTATAATGCAACAGCGTCACCTGATGTCCATTACTCAGGGCTTGAGTGATAAGTCCAAGCATAGGCGTGATACCGCTACCACCAGCGATGAATAGCAAAGGAGTGGACTGCTTATTATCTGAGCCTTCCTGCAATGCTATGGATGTCTGTTCCAAAGTGAAATGACCAAGTGGCAGACTTGTATCAACGACGCTAGCCAGTGGCATCTGCTTGGTTAAATAGTCAGATATCAACCCTTGCGGTTTAATCGCGATAGTCACCGTATGGCGTTGGTTTGCTGTATTACTATCGGTAGTATCGTCGAGCCACCAGAGGGGTTGATGCGCCAAGCCCACTATCGAGTAACTACGTTGGTAATAAACTCCATCGATACAAACACGTAAATCAAGATATTGACCACCTTGCCAACCACTCATCACCTTAGAAGTCTGCTGTTTAAAGGCTCTATTGGTCTCAAATCGAAGTGCTATTAAATCATCACTTAATGTATAGCGTGCGATCAGGCGTAACTTAGGAGTCGTCAATGACCAAAACGGATGTAAGCGCGATCCGATAAAATCGACAAACGCACGTTGAATAATTTCAGGGCGATAGCCGTTGGCCATATTATCAGTACCTGTATGATTGCTATAAAGTAGATGTTGAGACGAACATAAGGTCAGATGATCAATCCGTTTGATAATTAGATATCAAACGGGTCTACTCGACCTTGTTAAGCCACACTAACATGCTAACGGCTATTGATTAAATTTGCGAAAGTTTTGATGCTATTTTTTGTGGTCTTTATAAAACGCTAATGAATCAAAATGTTAAGTTAGTTCATTAGGATAAGACTCCTTGAGTTATTTTTTAAAGCGAGTTTTATAGCCAAAGGGCATAGCCTGCTATCAAAAACAGTAAAACAACTGGTAAAACAACCTGTCAGCTTGCAGGGTATGCGCCACAATGCGATAATGACCTATAATTTGTAACCCTGATTTTGAGGTACGGCACGCTTGGCATCATCGCTGAGTTGCATTTGCTGTTCTCTTCTATGCAGTCTATCGGAGTGTTAATGGCTCAATATATTTACACGATGAACAACGTGTCAAAACTTGTTCCCCCTAAGCGTGAAATCCTAAAAAATATCAACCTATCGTTTTTTCCTGGTGCCAAAATTGGTGTTTTGGGTATTAACGGTTCAGGTAAATCAACCTTGCTACGTATCATGGCAGGTGTGGATACTGAGTTTAGTGGTGAAGCACGCGCGCAAGCAGGTACCAAAGTTGGCTATCTGCCACAGGAACCACAGCTAGATGACAGTAAAGACGTTCGTGGTAATGTCGAAGATGGTATGCGCGAAGCATTAGATGCGCTAGCACGTCTAGATGCTATCTATGCTGAATACGCAGAGCCTGATGCTGATTTTGATAAGCTTGCTGAAGAGCAAGGCAAGATGGAAGATATCATCCAGTCTTGGGATGCGCACAACTTAAATAACCAACTAGAAAAAGCAGCCGACGCACTACGTCTACCACCATGGGATGCCGACGTTAGCAAACTGTCAGGTGGTGAAAAACGCCGTGTGGCTCTATGCCGTCTACTATTGTCGCGCCCTGACATGCTATTACTTGACGAACCGACCAACCATTTGGACGCCGAGTCTGTTGCATGGCTAGAGCAGTTCTTGCAGAACTACAGCGGTACTATCGTTGCCATTACCCATGATCGCTATTTCTTGGATAATGTTGCTCAGTGGATCTTGGAGCTTGACCGTGGCCATGGCTATCCGTATGAAGGCAACTATACTGAGTGGCTAGAGCAAAAGAATACGCGTCTAGAGCAGCAGAACAAGCAAGAAGAATCATTTGCTAAAGCGCTGAAAAAAGAGCTTGAATGGATTCGCAAAAACCAAAAAGGCCAACAGGCCAAGTCTAAATCTCGTGTACAGCGTTTTGAAGAATTGAACTCAACTGAGTTCCAAAAACGTAATGAGACCTCTGAGATTTATATTCCACCTGGTCCACGTTTGGGTAACAAGGTTATTGAGATCAATGACATCTCTAAATCATTTGGCGATCGTCTGTTATATGAAAACCTAAGCTTTAACGTACCAGCTGGTGGTATCGTTGGTATTATTGGTCCAAATGGTGCGGGTAAAACCACGCTATTTAACATGATTACTGAGCGCGATACACCAGATACTGGTTCAGTTGATTTAGGTGAAAGTGTTAAAGTTGCCTATGTCGGTCAGGTACGTGATCATCTAGATGACAACAAAACCGTATGGGAAGAAGTTTCTGACGGCCTTGATATCATTACCGTTGGTGACTACACTACGCCAAGCCGTGCCTATATCGGACGTTTTAACTTTAAAGGCTCAGATCAGCAAAAGCACGTCGGCCAATTATCAGGTGGTGAGCGTAACCGTCTGCAATTGGCGAAAACGCTAAAGCAAGGCGCAAACGTATTGCTCCTCGATGAACCATCAAACGATTTGGATATCGAAACCTTACGTGCACTAGAGGATGCGATTCAAGTATTCCCAGGTACAGTAATGGTCGTATCGCATGATCGCTGGTTCCTTGATCGTATCGCGACTCATATCTTGGCATTCGAAGAAGAAGGCCCAGTCTGGTTCGACGGTAACTATACTGAGTTTGAAGCGTATCGTAAAAAGACAATGGGTGATGATGCCAGTCCTAAACGTGCCAAGTATAAGAAAATTACGAACTAATACGGCTGTTTAATATAGTCCAATCCAAAAAAAGACCGCTAATCGTTAGCGGTCTTTTTTTGTTTAGCTTAAAATCTTAAAGGGTATGGGTAGTCGTTAAAATTAACGCTTACGCCCAAACTTACGCTGCTTTTTATTACTAATTTCAGTAATGGCGTGAGTGATTTCTTCTTCGTCCAAACTAGCGACTTGCTGCAAGATTTGCATCATATCAGGAGTTAACACGTACTTAGCATGATGAGCAATGTCATTAATACGATGATCGAAAGTCAGTATGCCTGTTTCATCGTCTTTTTGTAGATAGTCAAGACGAGTCAACGCACTGATGAAGCTGGTAAACAAGGCGCGATCAAAGAAGTCAGGAATATCATCTGCATAAAGCACAGACAAACGCTGCCCAAGCAAGTGACATAGGTCAACAACTTCGTTTTCAGTCAAATTACCAGAGCCTTGCTGAGCAAGTAAAGCAAGCGTCATAAAGTAACGCTCAAGGCTTTGACCAACTGGAGTTGCCAGTACTTGCAGCTGCTGATAATGCTTGCTATTAGACTCAGGAACACTGAGCGTATCATCACCCAAGTCAACGATAAGTCCATGAGACAGCAGGTTATCAACTTTCTTATTAAGCGTATCAGCCAAGCCATGTGCTGGATAATATAAGAATAGCTCACTTTGTAAGAACGGATATAGCTGCTCAGCGATACTATCGAGACGGCTGCGTTTGATACGTCCGTTGCGTGCGACTAGTGCAGACAGGAACGACAGCAAAATAAAGACATGCAAAATGTTGTTACGGAAGTAGCTGAGTAACGCTGCTTGCTTACCTGCGACCTGAATGATATCGCCCAAGATATGCGGCGTACGCTCAATAAGTTTTAGCTTAATACCATAATCAATGATTTGCTGCGGCGTCATGTCAGTGATAACCGTATCATCTGAGTAGACCAGCTGCTGAGCCAGACCTTGATACAAGGCGATTTGCTCACGGCAGATGTTTTCATCCAATGCAGCTTTCGGTGCCGAGAGTAGAACCAGCGATAATAGCGATACAGGGGTGACGACTGCAGCTTTATTGATATGCTGCATGACTTTCACGCCGATGTTATCAACCATGGCACTAGTCTTTTCATCGAGCGGTGAGTCAGTACGATCGGATGGCAAGCTATTGGCTGGCACATCGAATTTTGTCATAAAATCGCTAAGGTGCAACGGCGTA
The DNA here is from genome assembly GCF_038155145.1 of Psychrobacter proteolyticus. Lineage (GTDB taxonomy): Bacteria > Pseudomonadota > Gammaproteobacteria > Pseudomonadales > Moraxellaceae > Psychrobacter > Psychrobacter proteolyticus_B. Next base: position 50,373 of record NZ_JBAKAY010000005.1, on the reverse strand, counting down.
CCAAAGCTCAAGTGTACATTACCAAAGATACGTTCGATTTTGCGGCCAACTTTGAGCAGCCCGATCAAAGACTCCGACTCTTTTGGTTTACCTTTTAGCTCACCGACATAAGTGCCGCCTTCCATAATACGCTCGTAACCAATGTAAGTCGGTATAAATACCACAGGCTTATTGGTTTGGCGTAGTTGGCTGTGAACGGTCATCGCTAGCATACCCATCTTCGGCGGTAGTAGGCGACCTGAACGTGAGCGACCACCTTCGATGAAGTATTCAATCGGAGTGTTACGCGTGATAAGGGTATGCATATATTCGCGCAGTACTGCAGTATATAGCGCGTTACCACGGAAGCTACGACGAATATAAAAAGCGACTGCACCGCGTAATAGTGGGCCTAATACCGGCACATCTAAGTTGTCACCTGCTGCGACATAAGGGATACTCAGACCGCGTTTGTAGATGACATAAGACAGTAATAGATAGTCAACATGGCTGCGATGACAAGGCACATAAATCAGCTCATAATCGGTCGCAAGGTCACGTACCCGCTCGAAGTGATGAACTTCTACGCCGTCATACAACTGCGTCCACAACCATGTCAGAAATTTATAAAAACCACGGATGATAGAATGAGAGTAGTCATTGACCATCTCATTAGCATAGCCTCTAGCCTGACTGCGAGCTTCTCGAACGCTAGTCCCTTTTTCGGCCGCTTCCATCTCGATCGCATGTTTGATAGCTGGCGAGTACACCAGTTTGTCTACCAAGTTGCGTCTATCTGATAAATCAGGGCCAAGCATACTGGCGCGCTGCTTGTCTAAATAAATCGACAATTGCTGCTGCAACATACGAACCAGTTCACGATTACTATCAGCTGATGCAACTAGCGCATAGTTTGGTGTCTGCTCAGCGTCAGCTGCTGCATTACTGTTAGTGGCCATTGACTCTGTATCGACTGAATCCGCCGCTGTTAAACTTGCTTTAAGAGCATCTGTAGCGACTGAGTCAAAGGTAGCAGGTCCTTCCACGTCGCCTTTGAGGTTATCATTGATAATGGTACGTAAGTCTTGCGGTGGGTGAAACTGTACAAAAGTATCGCGGCCCATTACTCCAATATTAAATAATTGTTTAGTGATACTAGGATCTTGCCAGTTGTCAGCAGTCAACAGTTTAAATAGCGAATCTTCCTTTTCAGGTGCGCGTCCCCACAGAATCGATACAGGCACTAGACGTACCTTTAGCTCCGGATATTGCAGTACAGCAGATACTAAGCGAGAAAGGCGAGGAGACAGCTGGCTGTCTTTGGCACTTGGGTGATTCAAAAATATGATGGCCGCATTTTCTTTAATATTATGGGCGGCATCATTTACTCCAACCAGTGCTGGCGGTAAGTTGTGCTCTTGCGTTTGCAAATCAATCAGAATACTGTTGGAACGAGAATAGTCCTGTAGTACATAAAACCGTAGCGTCTGATCATCATTGTCGAACTCAGGTAGCTCGCCTAATAACTTAGGTTTTACGGCGATATCGAGCATCTGACCAGACAGCTTACGATACAGCTGATTGATCGGTGCATTAGAATAAGGCTTCGTAGCGATTGCATTGCCATCAGTTTCAGACGCACGGTCAGTCGCGACCGGCGCTTTAAAAATCCGTTTTTTTAGGAACTTCGGTATCATAATCAGTATCAAAAATAGTCAAATATGTTGCGCTTATGATGCCATAAAAGCCACCAAAGCGATATATAGTGTCTGTATATACTACCAATATTAATACGGTTTGGTTACGCTGTAGAGAGTGACAGATTATACAAAATGCTCAAATATTTGAAAGTTCATATATTTAGGGTAATAATATATTTTTATCACCGATGACTCATAAATATAGCGTCTATTTTTCAATTTCATTTTATTAAGCCTAAAACTTATGACTCCAGCTATCGATCTTGCCAAAAAACGTAACCTTGATTACCAAGTACACGAATATACTCACGACAGCAATGCCGCATCGTTTGGTTTAGAAGCTGCAGAAAAGCTTGGCGTAGCGGTGGCACAGGTATTTAAAACTTTAGTAGTGACTACCGATACTGGTGTGCTCGCTGTAGCGATATTACCAGTCGATAAAACACTTAATTTTAAAAAAATGGCTAAGGCACTATCTTCTAACAAATTGCTATCCTGCAAAAAAGTACAGATGGCCGACCCAAAACAAGTAGAACGAAGTACAGGCTATGTGTTGGGTGGCGTCAGTCCACTGGGTCAAAAAAAACGACTAAAAACCGTGATAGATAGCACAGCTCAAGACCAGGCCACAGTTTATGTGAGTGGTGGCCGCCGCGGTCTAGAGATTGAATTGCCGCCTACACAATTGGCCGCAACGCTTGATGCTTGTTTTGACGCTATTACGGATGAGTAAAAGATTATACGGTGGCTGTAATCTGCTTATTATAAATTCGCCATGTCGACAACTTCGCTAATCATACCCATGAGTAATTTACACTCAGCGTGCTTGTACTGAGGATACTTTGGCGCAAGATTATTGTAGATTGACCATAGCGATAAGGCGTAGACTTATACGCCAGCTTATCTATTATTTCTATCTACATTTAAGGAGATGCTCATGCCACATTTAACCATTCAAGTGACACCTAACGTCAGTATCGCTCACGAAGAATCATTGCTCAAATCGCTAAACAAAGCATTGTGGGATAGTGGTCAGTTTAAGCAACCTGCTGATATCAAAGCCCGCATTGTACCTATTAAGTCATTTCTAGTAGGTGTTGAAGACGATGAGCAGGCCAATGGATTTATTTACGCCCACCTAAAGCTGATGAGCGGACGTGATATGGCCACTCGTGACCAGTTGGCTGAGCTGTTGGTTGCTACTATCGAAGAAAAAATAGGCGCAGAGCAGTCAGGACGTGCGGCATTGCAGATATGTGTAGAGGTTGAAGAGATAAGTGCGGTCTATCATAAGAAAATGCTTGGTGACTAACAGTACTCGCCTCAAACAGCTCATTGCTGTGGATTCCGTATAAGCATACTTTCAGTTAAGCATAAAAAAGCGCCTAAATAATAGGCGCTTTTTTATTGATTATCGATGCGGTTTTAGTCAATTTTAGTCTAAAAAGGCAAAGTGATCGATTTCCATTGATGTCATGCTTTCGCTTGGGGCAACCATCGCTTCTGCGTGACCAGACGTGCGTGGTAGCAACTTATCAAAGTAGAATTCAGCAGTCTGAATTTTTGCTTTGTAGAACTCTGGTGCTTCTGTGCCGCCATTTTCTAGCTTTTCGTAAGCTACTGCTGCCATACGCGCCCAATGATAACCCATCATCACATAGCCTGAGTACATTAAGAAGTCCTCTGATGCTGCTGAGATAATTTCACGGTCTTTACGTGCCATCAGCATCAAGCGTACCGTCAAGGTATTCCACTCAGCACATAGCTTGGTCAGTGCCCAAACGAATTTACGCATTTCTTTATCGAGTGCGTACTCGCCACACCATTTCATGATGCTAGAGGTATAGTCACGGATAATCTTACCTTTAGACTGTAAGATAACCTTACGACCTAGTAGATCAAGTGCTTGTACGCCAGTAGTCCCTTCGTACATCGTCGCAATACGAGCATCACGAGCGATCATCTCCATGCCCCATTCTTTGATGTAGCCGTGACCACCATAGATTTGCTGACCATGCTTGGCAGCTTCGATACCTAGCTCAGTTAAGAAGCCTTTTAGAATTGGCGTATAGAAGCCCAATTTGTCATCCCATTTTTCGAACTCTTCGTCATCGCCATTGACGATACCTTGTGCCATTTTGTCGGCATAACGTGCTGAATGATAAATCATTGAGCGACCACCTTCAGCAAAGGCTTTTTGCGTCAGTAGCATACGGCGTACGTCGGCATGATGGATAATAGCATCAGCTACTTTTTCAGGATCTTTAGTACCAGATAGTGTACGCATAGAACGGCGTTCTTTGGCATATGGTAAGGCGTTTTGGAAAGACAATTCAGTATGCGCCAGACCTTGGATACCAGTACCAATACGAGCCGTGTTCATGAATGTGAACATAGCTTTTAGGCCTTTATGCGGTTCGCCGATTAGATAGCCTGTTGCACCATCAAAGTTCAATACACACGTCGAAGATGCGCTGATGCCCATTTTGTGCTCAATTGAACCACAAACTACGGCATTACGCTCGCCAGCTTCACCTTCAGCGTTTGGCGTGAACTTAGGTACGATAAATAGTGAAATACCGCGCGTGCCTTCTGGTGCATTTGGTAGACGTGCTAAAACAATATGGACGATGTTATCTGTTAAGTCATGCTCACCGCTTGAGATAAAGATTTTGGTACCGCTGATTTTGTAGGTACCGTCATCTTGTGGAATGGCTTTCGATTTAACTTGACCCAAATCCGTACCACACTGTGGCTCAGTCAGACACATGGTACCTGCCCATGAGCCTTCGACCAGTTTAGGTAAATACAGTGCTTTTTGCTCGTCAGTACCGTACTGAAGCAATGTGTTGATACAACCTGTTGATAGACCAGGATACATCGACCATGACCAGTTAGCAGTACCGATCATTTCAGCTTTGATAAGGTTGATTGACGTTGGCAGATTCATACCACCGAATTCTTCAGGATATGAGATACCTTGCCAGCCGCCTTCTACGAACTGGTCATAAGCCTCTTTGAAGCCCTTTGGCGTGGTCACGACGCCATCTTCAAAATGACAGCCTTCTTCACCACCTGATTGATAGAGCGGGGCAATGACGTTTTCAGCAAAATCAGCCATACCTTGTAGAATCATGTCTACAGTTTCAGGATCAGCGTTTTCGCCGTTGTCTAAGCTTTTATAATGCGTCTGATAGTCAAATACATCATTAATCAAAAATTTGATATCACGTAAGGGGGCTTTGTAAGTTAACATAATCGCTCTCTTTGGTTAGTTCGCTATCATAGACTTATGGCGCAATATTTGAGTCACAACTTATGTAAGCGATATTTACTTATTTTAGATGAGCTAGACGTTATATTAGTCATCAAGTGAATTATTAGTGGACAGCTTTCTAGTGTATTAGTTATTAGAACGTCTTTAGTAGCAGACAGCTGTTATAGCGTTGATATGATTATAAATCTTCTACAGCGACAAATATACAACTAATAACTATTATTCATGATTAATTATGTTATTAATTCATTTTAGTTTGTATAGGTAAATTGTATCTTCGCTTGAAATTATTCTATAAAGGGCTATGTAGACTCATCTAAATTCAAAGACAAATGGACTTATCAAATAGGAAAAGCCATTTATGAGCACCTCAAAAAAGCAACAGCGAGCCTCTTGGTTGAGCACATTGTTAACTCGTATTAAGGGGTTAATCGATGGTGAGCTGAATCATTTACTCACAGTCAATCGTAGCCATCGACCATGGCATATGCCAGTCATCGCGGCGATTGCGATTAGCTTTCCAGTGTTTGTAGGGGCTTATTTTGGTGACTTGTCTTCAGGTATCAAAGCATCGCTAGGCTCAATGATTATTTTAAACCTACCATTTGCAGGCGGGCTACCACATCGGCTAGTGACAGTTATGGCTTGGGGGTTTGCGATGATACTGAGCTTTGCACTGGGTCTGATCGCGCAGCTATTACCAGTACTTCGGCTGCCTGTGTTTATGCTGATTGGTATTAGCGTAGTGATGCTAGGTCGTTACTATCGGCAACCACCACCCGCAGGATTGTTTGTGTTGATGGCGGGTGCGATTGCATTGTTTATCCCTGTACCGATTGATCAAGTGCTCTCAGCGATAGGGCTTGTGATATTGGGTAGTGGCTCCTCGATGTTGCTGGCGCTACTCTATAGTTTGTTCTTATTGGCGACGCGTCCTGTTGCTTCTGTACCTGTCTATGACTATCAGCCTGAGATGATTAGCGATAGTCTTATCGTGGTAAGTTTCGTCAGTTTGGCGTTGGTCGTTGCCGTTCTGTTAGAGCTGCCTTATCCATACTGGGCAGCGATGAGCTGTTTTATTATCATCCAAGGTATGCAGCTACGAACCATGTGGATCAAACAGTTGCATCGATTATTAGGTACATTGGCTGGCATGGGCGTGGCAGGTTGGATGCTGTCTTGGGGACTATCAGGATGGGGCATCGCTATCGCGATATTATGTATGATGTTTTTGATTGAGTCATTTGTGGATCGGCATTATGGACTGGCGGTGATATTTATCACGCCGCTGACGATATTTATCGCTGAGTATGGTAGTACGATGTCAGTGCCACCAGTCGCTGGAGACGTTATCCAAGCGCGTATGATTGATACGGCACTCGGCTGCATGATTGGACTGAGTGGTGGTCTAGCGATACACTCTACGCGATTGCGTGTACCGCTGCGCCGTTTTGAAAATTGGCTATTACTGCGTTTTAGTTAATTGCCATAGCTCTACAATGATTACTCTTTGATTAACGGTCTTTATTTAGCGCTGTTGTCGCTTGTGCCACATCGATAGTATGCCCAGTCCAACGCTCAAAGCTTAAAGCGGCTTGACCGATGAGCATACCGTAGCCTTCTGAGGTCTGTGCACCACGAGCAGCAAAATGCTGCAAGAATGGCAGCGGACGACCATACATCATGTCGTAAGCGTACTGACAGTTTAGAGCATCATCCAGCGGCAACGTATTACCTGATAAACCAATAGAAGTGGCATTAATAATAATATTAAAAGCGCCACTGAGTTCATTGGTCGCGCAAACCTCGATACGTTGTTCATCGATTATTGAGCTGGCCGCACTGAGCTCATTTGCCAAATCAGCTGCCTTAGACACAGTGCGATTGGCAATCGTGAGAGAGCCAATACCCGCTTCAAATAATGGCAATATTACGCCACGAGCGGCACCACCTGCACCTATTAGCGCCACATGAGCATTGGCCAGCGGCCAGTCCATACTCATAATGTGATTGATAAGTCCTTGACCATCCGTGTTATCACCATAGAGTGCTTCAGTGACTGGTACGCCACTTTCTAATAGTGCTTTGTTCAACATTAATGTATTGACCGCGCCTGCCGTCTTGGCATGTTCTGATAAACCACCCCGCGCCGCACAGCAATCATAAGCGACTTGTTTAAAAGGAACTGTCACGTTAGCGCCCACACCGCCACCACAAAAAAAAGCCTCAATGACAGCCGTAAAACTGGCATCATCATCAGGGCAGTACTGCCGCTGATAGCTAATATCAATCCCTGCTTGTACAGCAAACTGCTCATGAATCTCGGGAGATTTACTATGGGCGATTGGATTGCCAATAACGATAAAGTGTTGGGTCATAAATAGTCCGCTGGCTAGAAAATAAAAATACTATCAAAGAAGCAATAAGTGGCGCTCAATCATCATAAGGGATAACGCTATGATTGACAAACCAAGAGGCTATCACCAATCAATGATTAGGAAGTGACATTGTTAGTCAGAAGCTGCTTTATCGCTTTTGAAAATAAATTGTGACATTGAGGCAAGCATACGCAAAACACGCCCAAGCAATTTTGTACTTTCTACTAAAGAGAAGGTCGTTTTAGTACGTTATATATTTAACAAATCTGTACTCTCGGGGAGTGCTCCGCGTAACGTAAAAGGTAGTCAAGTGCTGAGCAGTTGGGTAAACTATAAAATATGGAAACCTATATCAATATGCTGTAATGACTGCTAGATTATAATGTTTGTGAAATATGCCCTTTATTGAAAACTATTCGTTATCAGCGGCGTTCCTGCCAGCTCGTTAATACTATTTCGAGATCAATCTAAAAGTGTGAGTAAATTATCCATGTGGAATCCTAACCTACAGACCCTTCTAGTCGGTACGATAATGGCAGTTGGTGTGACGCTCAGTGGCTGTGACAGCACCAAAGAAGATGCTCCAAATCCAGATGCTGAGACCAGTGAGCAGGCTACAACGAATGAGCCAGTACAGGACAGCGCAAACAATCCTGACCTAGACGGTGCCACTGCTCAGCAAGGCACGCCAGTGAGATATGATGTCGCAGCATGGGGTACGGCTAAGGTTGAGTCGCTCGCTGTAGATGAGTTAGATAGTATAAAATCGGTGTTTGGCGAAGTGATGAGCACTGATGAAAACAGCCTAGACTATGCCAGTAATCCAGCGGCAAAATATCGCTTTATGAAAACGGACGCGCCGTATCTAGATATCATCGACTCTGAAAAATATCTAGAGCTAGGCTGGTACTATGCCAATCCTACTGATACAGACAAAGAAAAAGAGCTGAGCCAAAACCACGCCAAAAAAGCCTATCAACTATCGCGTCAATTGATGGGCGATGATGGCGGAAAAATGGTTGCTGATATGCTCAATAGTCAAATCATCAAAAATAGAATCGTCGGTGGACAAAAGATAGAGCTAGCAAAATGTGAGTTCTACAGTTGCATGCTGGTTATCAATAAAGCCGCTGCTCAAACAGACAATAGCTAAATCATGACCGATACGATGTCAGTGCCAAACGGCTGGGTATGTCTGTACCCTCAAGACAGTAGTTTGACTGAAGATAATAGGGTAACCGAAGTTAACAGGGCAACCAACCAAACGGTAACGATGTCTCTAGATAATCGCGGACTGGCATACGCTGATGGGTTTTTTACTACCATGGGCGTCATCGATGGGTTGCTCCTATGGTCAGATTATCATTATCAGAGGCTTGTCTCTCATGCTGAAGCCTTACAGCTTAATATAAACAGCGAAGAGCTATTAGCCGTACTGCAACTGTATGCCCAGCAGTTAGAGCAAGGTATGCTAAAGCTAGTAGTCACTCGCGCTGCGCAGAATGTACGCGGTTATGGTTATACACCTAATGCAAATGGTAGCGACTGTGAGATATGGCTAAAGGCTACCGCAATGAGAGTTTCTATTGCGCTGCAATTGTCTTTGCCTAATGGAAACTTGGTACCCATCCAACCTTATGCTTCGGCAATATGTTTGTCTTCTCAGATTGCTTGTTTACCACCACCGCTGGCAGGTCTCAAGAGCCTTAATCGTTTAGACAATGTCCTCGCTAGTGGTGAGCTACAACGTATAAAAGCTGAGCCATTGGCATCAAATCTTGCTTCAACACTTGGTGAAGGTTTGCTACGCGATATGAGTGGGCAATGGGTTGAGGGTACGATGAGTAATGTATTCTATCAATTGGCAGAAGCACCACTATCAGAATCCAAAACTGCCTCTAGTATTCATAAAAATGACGAAAAATACCTAACCACCGGTCAGTGGTACACGCCTTCTATGGCTCAATCGGGCGTTGCTGGCGTCATGCGTCAAGTAATTATAGATGCACTATCCACGACGCAATATCCAGTCAGAATCAGGTCGCTACAAGATGAAGATTTGCCTAAACTAACGCAGTTATTCTTTTGCAATGCACTGCGCGGTATCATGCCAATGAGCAGTCTGACGTTGTTGTCAGGTGATGTTGTGGATTTTGAATCCGTTTAGTTGTTATTGAAAAACAATAAATTTGGTATCAATAAAATCATCTGGATATAAAACCACTTGCTCATTTCTATACATCTCTTGCGCTTTCAAAAGCGCACTTTGCTCATCTTCTGCGACAACTTCCACGATAGTGCTTAATGTTTCGACAATTTCAATTTGAAAGGTTTGTGCTGCCTTTTTATCTTTTCTTATTATACTCACACTCGATTCTCATATATCGCTTCAGTCATTTATACCAAGTAGATTAGCAAAAGCCCTCAAAAGAAGTGATCGTCTTTTGTTACGCAGACTTGTGCCATAAAGCAAATCGATCAATGATCCTTTTTCAATAGAAATGATTAAAAGGACAATATCGAATGCGTTTAATATATGAAAAGGTAAGGGTTCCAATACAAATCAGACGTTTAATGGTGTTCGATGAAATTTGTAGATTGGCCAAAGCTAAGCCTAATGAAATCGTGCATTTGTCACCTTATACTCAATTGGCTTTTGGTGTCATATATTTAAAAACCCTTAAAAGGTTTGTGGCTTTTGGAGGTATGTTTGAGTATGCGCATACGCGAGAAGAAGTCATTGAGCAGGGTATCGATGTTATTCCTAATGATGAATTGGTAATGTGTGCCTTGACAGTTAATCTAATTCCTTTTACCAAACCTGCACGCAACTCGGTACAGCTGTTATGGCAGTGGAATCGCTATGTACGTAATCGATTGCATGCTTATATTGACTATCGTGAAGAGCATTTTTTCAAAATCAATGATGAAATTGATTGGGAGTATCCAGCGCATAAGTTTCATCAGCGTCTTGTGGCTACTGCGCGATTACCATTATGGGATGATAGAGATGAGCTGATTGCCGATGTGTACCGTGACAGAAAAGGACAGCCAAGACCTAAGCACTACAACGAGAAGCGACTAGTATAACTTTCGATAATGACCACGGCTCACAAATTCAATGATGCCTTTATCTCGTAATACTTGTAATTGTTGGCGAATTTTATCTTTTACGTGGTTGTTTTCAGGATGTTTGAGCTGCAACTCATCAGCAAAAGCATAGACTTGATTTAGAGAAAAACTGTCATCGAGTCGGTCGATACATTGCCAGACATCGAGTGTCCAACCGCGTGAAGCCATAGATTGCTTGCGTAAAAACAAAGTCTTTTGGAACTGTTGGGTTACATTTTCACGCGGTATAACGTGTTGGTTTTTTACCAAAAATACTTTGCCTGATTCGGGTACTTGGCGTAAGTCAATATTGCAACCAACCCAACCTGCTCGTTTTGCCGTCATTGATAAGGGTTTACGCTTAACAATAATATCGGGTGTAAAGAAATGCTTGGGAATAATTAGAAAATTGTTGACGGTGTATTCTTTTGAGTAGGTCAGAAAGAAGAAACTGGGATTGTCCTTACTATTGATACGCTCAATCATCGTCTTATAAGCACCATCATTGACAACATTGCTTAACTTAGCTTTTTTACTTTTTAGCTCATATTGCTCATTACAATTTTCGCAATAAAAATCAGCGACAGGTTTGTTATTAGCAAACTCAGCTAGCGATTGGGCGCTACAATTGGTGCAGTAACTATTTTCTTTTACCCATGCTTCACTGAGTACACGAACTTTTTGAGGTTCAGAGTGATAGTTTTTAGCAAGACTTTGGTTAAAATGTAGGTTCATAAGATATTTTCATTATTAATAGATAAGCTGAGAATACTGAAAAAAACACTTAAGTATTAAGCCATATAAACTGCTATCAATAGCAAGATAATTCATAAGCTAAGCAAATACCATTGAAAATCGCACGGTTCAGTGCTAAATTCTAGCAAACATCTGCCTCGCGAGTTGCCATGAGCAAGCCTACACCCAATATACCACCTGAACGTCCCAATGAGTCGCCGTCAAACAAGCAAGATGGCACAGTCGAGGAGCGTGTCGATACCACGCTGCCGGACGCGCAACCAGTGGTAGATGAGGTGGAAGACACATCAGCAACGCCAGCAACCAACGTCTCGCTTATCAGTGGTAACAGTAAACCGCGTCAATATAAAGTCAATAACCCATCGTTTTTTATGCAACGTGGCTATCAAGTGCTGCTAGTGTTGGGGCTGATTGCTGCATTTTTCTTAGTCATGGTTTATCAGACGTTGTTTGGTCGTATCGAGCAGCCGCAGCAAATGGTCACGATTGAGCCAGGTCAGACGTATTATGGTCTACTACCGCAGTGGCAGCAGCAGATTCCGCTGTTTTCGGCAGGTGTGGCCAAGCTATATATCAAATCGCAAGTCGATGCGCCGTTGCATGCTGGTACGTATCAATTACCCGAAAACCCGACTATCGCTGAGGCGCTACAAATACTAGGTCAAGGCGCAAAAGCGGCTATGGTCAAGGTACAGATTATCGAAGGCAAGACATCTAAAGACCTTTATCAAGCGCTGCGTGACAATGACAAAATCGAAAAAGAAGTACTGACCGCAGATAGTGACAATACGAGTATTGCCCAAGCATTGGATTTGACGGGTGTATTGCCAGATAGTGTGACTAATAGCAGTGACCCGATTGTTAACTACAATCTTGAAGGTTGGTTCGCGCCTGATACCTATTATTATGGTGAAGGAACCAGCGATAAAAAAGTATTGACTGACTTGTATAAGCGTCAGCAGCAGGTACTGACTGATGCGTGGGAAAATCGTGCGCCGAATCTGCCTTACAAGAGTCCTTATGAAGCGCTAGTCATGGCGTCTATTATCGAAAAAGAGACCAGCGTTGCTGATGAACGTCCTTTAGTTTCTGCCGTATTTAGAAATCGCTTGAATAAAAACATGCGTATGCAGACGGACCCGACCATTATCTATGGTATGGGCAGTCGTTATGATGGTAATATCCGCCGCAAAGACATCAATGAAAAGACGTCTTATAACACCTATCAAATTGATGGTTTACCGCCAACGCCAATTGCGCTACCATCAGCGGCCTCTATCGAAGCGACCTTACATCCTGCCGATAGTGAAGCGTTGTATTTTGTGGCAACGGGCAATGGTGGGCACAAATTTACCAATAGCTTGGCTGAGCACAATCAAGCGGTAAAAGACTATCTCAGTGTCATGCGTGAGAAAAAATCTCAAACGCCGCCGCAGTAATATTCCTTCTTAATCTTCTTATAAAACTTATCGTTTATTGAGTGCTACAAAGTAGAGGTAGCGCTCATCAATGACATAAGGTCATATCATGTCAGTATCTATGTACACCAGCGCAACACCGTCACATAGCAGCACACCAGCATCGAATCTACCTGAATCAAGTGCTTTAAATACGGAGACGGCACCTACGTTAGGCCGCTTTATTAGTTTTGAAGGAACCGAAGGCGTGGGAAAAACTACTGCGATTGAACAGTTGTGCTTGCGCTTAGAAGCTAATGGCATCCAGTATCTACGTACTCGTGAGCCGGGTGGTAGCCCATTTGCCGAGCAATTGCGTGACATATTATTAGATCCAGCGACTGATATCGAAGACGATACTGAGCTGCTGCTATTATTTGCGGCGCGCTGTGATCATATGCAACAGGTCATCTTACCAGCGCTCCAAAATGGTACTTGGGTGATATGTGACAGATTTACCGACTCTACTATTGCGTATCAGGGCTTTGGGCGTGCGTATGGCGACGAGCTGGTACGCGGCAAAATCGATATGCTTATCAAACAATTTGTGACGCAGCTTCCTGAGCTGACACTGTGGCTAGATTTGCCAGTAGCAGAGGGTATGAAACGTGCCAATAAGCGCAGTGCGGCCGATCGTTTTGAGCAGCAGGCTACCGAGTTTTTTACTTGGGTGCATACTGGTTTTAGTCAGCTTGCGAGCGAGTATCCTGAGCGCATACAGCGTATTGATGCATCGGGCAGTACGGATGATGTGAGTGCGCGTATATGGCAGACAGTTATGGACAGATTCGATATCAAATAATTAAATTTTGCCAAGTAGATTTATAGATTCATACGGCAGTTAGATATATCGATAGCCAGTTAGCCAGTTAGCCAGCTAGTCAGCTAGCCCCAACAAAAAGCCCCAGCATATTGCTGGGGCTTTTTATTAAGGTAAATATTTTATCTTAAAGTCAATAAAGCAGATAACAACACATATTATTTGTCGTCTGACTTATCTACTTTTACATCCTCAGTAGTCGCGATAGAGGCGTCGCTATCTTGAGCAGAGTCAGGTAGACGATTTGGGTCAAGCGCCCCTTTTTTGTTTTTAGGTGCACTACCATTGCCATTACTGTTCGTAGAGGTTTTGGTTTTCGAAGTCGCTGTCGAGTTTGCAGACATGACGCCTTTATTATCCACATTCGTAGCAGACGTTTTTGGCTCTTCTACTGGTTCACTTTTCTCTACGGTAGTACTAGAAGGTGACTTAGTCTCGGTGCTACTGCTTTGGGTGGCTGATGATTGATTAGCAGTGTTTTGTTCATCACTTTTATCACTATCTACCGAAGGCTCTGGCGCTGCTGTCTGGCTATCGTCAGGGCTAGGCTCCTGCTCTTTGCGCTTTTCAGGGGCTTTTGAGTTGGATTCAAAGTTAGCATCAGCTGCCATGCGGGCCTGCTCTTGCTTAGGCGTTACATCGACTGGCTTCGGCTGTACTTCATCGTCTACCACTAGCGATATAAGCTTACGGTCACGAGGGACAGTACCGTCAAACTTATCGGTGATGACGTGCAGTTTGCCTTCTTTGTCGACAGTATATAACGGTACGAACTGCTTATTATCCGCTTTATATTGCTCAAAGCTATAGCTATCCGTAATGTTGGTAATCTTAATTCGAGCTTTTTTAGACAGCATACTGGCAAGCTTGGTATAGGTCACATCTTTGCCAAACAACCACTGTGAGTGGAAGTTCGATTGCTTATCATCACGCTCGCTTTTAACTTTTTCGTCACTGAATTTAAGACGGTATAGCTTACGCTCACCAAATTCATGACGATAGTGAATCTCGGACAACGTGTTCATTTCTTTGTCCATACTCATCGCAAACAAACGACCAATACCGATTAGATCTAGATGATGATCTGCGTGATCAGAGATAGGATTACCAAAGTAAGTACGCAAACCGCTCATGCGTGCGCGTGCAATATTGGTGTAGTTATTGTGCGCAACGATGACGTCAAAGCCTTGGTCTTTGAGAGAGGTAGCAATCAATAGCGCAATTGGGTTTGAGCCAACGATAAGGATACCGTTGGTCTCAGGCTCACGTACGCCAAGTAAATTACCGACGACTTTTGCACCCAGACCCTGAATCATGACCGTACCGATAATGACCATAAATACGAGAGGTACAAGTAGCTCTACGCCTTGGATATCATACTCTTGCAAGCGAATCGCAAACAGAGATGAGATGGCAGCAGCAACGATACCACGTGGCCCAATCCAGCTAATCATCAGCTTTTCATTGGTCTTAAGGTTAGAGCCGATAGCCGATGCCCAAACTGATAGTGGGCGTGCGACAAACATCACGATAGCGAGCAGCACTAGCCCTGCAAAACCCACACTAAGCAAGCTTGCTAGCTCTACACGCGCCGCAAGAATGATGAACAGCACTGAAATCAGTAAAATGGTCAAGGATTCATTGAACTCTAAAATCGTCTCACGGGGGAATTTTGGCCAGTTTGCCAATGCCACGCCCAATACTGTGACGGTCAATAGACCTGATTCATGCTCTAGGTGATTCGATATTGAAAATAACACCAGTACAAATGCTAGAGTAAAAACATTACGCAAAAACTCAGGAATCATATGACGACGCATAAGGAACGCAAGTAACCAAGCGCCCGCCATACCCATTGCAGTCGCCAATACGACAATCTTAGCAAACAGTAGAATACTACTGGCTTCGCCGCCTGAGATAATGTACTCATAGACCAATACCACAGCGATAGCGCCGATTGGGTCAATGATAATACCTTCCCATTTTAGGATGTTGGAAATGGTTTTGTTAGGGCGTACACTACGCAGCAGCGGCATAATGACCGTTGGACCAGTCACACAGACCAGTGCACCGAATAGTAGAGCAATCAATGGATCAACATCGAATAGTAAATAAGTCGATAGGGCCACGATAGCAATGGTAATCAGTACACCGACAGATACTAGCATCTGTACCACGGTACCATGTTGCTTAATCTCATCGAACTCTAGCGTTAGCGATCCTTCAAATAGGATAATTGCTACGCCCAAAGAGATGAAAGGAAACATCAGCTCGCCTAATACCAAATCTGGGTCAAATACACCCAGCACTGGCCCGACGATAATACCAATCAGTAATAAAAATAAAATGGATGGTTGCTTTAAATACCAAGCCAACCATTGGGCGGCAATGCCAATCCCAACCACGCCGGATAGCAAAAGGGCGGTATCCATAAATTAATCCTTTTATAATCTTGTCATATTTTATATCTATCGATAGCTGTTATAAGATAGTTGCTACCGTTTATTTAACATTAAGTTGTTATCCGTTTTTGTTGTAGCCAAGCCATCGCACTGATAGCCCTAATGAATCACAACATAAGCTAGATATGATATAACTACTATAAAGTAGCAAAGACAAAAGCGCTTCTAGATAAATCACAATACGCTAGAAATGCAAAAGATGGAAAACAAGAGTGATGATAGCCAGTTCATAAGCCTGCAATAAGCAGCCTTATATACAAGCTAACCTTTGTTTGTTTAGTAAAATATTTGGTTTGACATCATACCATGATTTTATTTCAAGCTGATGTAAGCCGTACCTGCTAAAAAGCTATCTCACGGCCACGAAAGTATACGAAGCCCATATGAAATAACGCTGCCTTGGGTTATCCTGCACTATGCAAAAGGCATTAGCATAATACTTCAAGTTTTTATTTATCATACAGTAGCTGCGTGGGGCATGCACGTCACGCACAGGATAATAGTGTTGGCGCCATGAAATGTCATATACTGAACGTTGAGAGTATTTATTTTTATAAGACACTACTAACCATGTTCTACACTATTAACCATCTTTTAAAGACCGGCACTTTATAAATGTTCAAGTAATGAGTAGTGATAAAAATAAGCGTAAAGTAACGGCTAAATAGCTATGACAAGAAGTTCAAATAAAAGTGCTGCGCCGCATAAATAGACAAGATAAATAGATAAAAGAATGTAATTCACCAAATAGTAACGAATAGAGGCATGCCGCTTGGTGTAGTCGCTATCGCTGACAATCATAATGTGGCTGTTAATAACAGCGATTACTCATATGGAGGACACAAAATGCCTATCAATATGTTCAAAGGACGGACCACTGCCAATATGCAGCGCTGGTTACAACGTAGTGCCCTAGCACTCGCTGTTAGTACCGCGATGTTCGCTAGTATTAATGTCACGACGATAAACAGTGCGCAAGCTGCAGTCACTACGGCTGATTTCTCTGGTTTGGTGCAACAAGTTACGCCAGCAGTGGCACGTGTCAATGTCACCAAAACGATCAGTGAAGCCGAGCTTGCTAAGGCTCAGACTGCTGAAGTGTTACGTCAGTTCTTTGGTGATCGTCTACGTATCCCTGATCGAGTCGCGACGCCAGCGATTGAACATGCTTATGGTACAGCCTTTTTTATTACCTCCAATGGATATATGCTAACCAACCATCATGTCATCGCAGGTGCGGACAAAATCACTGTGACGCTCAATGATAGAACTGAGCTTGATGCAACCTTGGTCGGTAGTGACGAGCGCTCAGATGTGGCCGTGCTAAAAGTTGAGGGCAATCAATTTCCAGCCTTGCCTATTGGCGACTCAAGTGGTCTCAAAGTAGGGGAGCCAGTATTGGCAATTGGTTCGCCATTTGGTTTTGATTACTCAGCCTCTGCCGGTATTGTCAGTGCCAAGTCGCGTAGCTTCTCGCGTGAGACGAGCGTGCCATTTATTCAAACAGATGTAGCACTAAACCCGGGTAATTCTGGTGGGCCACTATTTAACCAACGCGGTGAAGTGATTGGTATCAATTCGCGCATTTTTAGTGGTACTGGCGGTTATATGGGTCTGTCATTTTCTATCCCTATTGACGCTGCCATGGACATTTATGAGCAGCTAAAAAACGACGGTGAAGTGGCGCGTGCTTATCTAGGAATCTATCCACAAGATATCGATCGCAATCTGGCCGAGGCTTATAATTTAGAGCGCCCTCAAGGTGCCTTACTGACTCGTGTATCACCAGATTCACCAGCACAAAAATCAGGCCTAAAACCTGGTGACATCATTTTGCAATACAATGACGTACAAATTATGGAAGCATCCGATTTGCTGAACTTGCTCAATCGAGCGCGTCCAAGCGACCCCTTCCGTGCACGGATTCAGCGTAACGGTAAGCAGATGGTGATTAACGGCAAGCTTGCTTATGCGCCCAATGATGTAAGAGCACAGAGCGGTGATGAGCAAAATGATGATGTACAGTTGGGCTTGCGTTTACGTGATTTAACGGCAGATGAACAAGCAGAAATTGCTGTCGATAACAAAACCGGCATATTGGTTACCACAGTGGATCCTACTGGATTGGCCGCTCGCTCAGGTATTCTAGCAGGTGATGTCATCACTAACTTTCATCAAAAACCGATTGAAACAGTGGCAGACTTTTCAGGTGCTATCTCATCTCTTCCTAAAAAAGGCGTGGTCACTATAGAAGTTATACGCCAAGGCATTCCTGCTATTATTGGTCTACGTATTGAGTAGGTGTCATGATTAAATCGTGGCTGTTAATGTGACTCATAATGTAACTCAGATTACGGTGCAGAGTATAAAGGCAGCGCGCACGTCAATAATTGTGCTTGTCTATCATGGAGGTCGACCTCTATAATGTTTGGCTTTTTATCAAACAGCTAAGAGTAAAACCTCAACAGCAATCCATTCGTCAAATGAGTTATTGATCAATCAATAGGCTCTAAGGTGAGCCGAGTCGCTTAGTAGGCTCGTACCACTATGCAACCGCTAGGTAATTATGACTGACCCCGCTCTACATACGCTTATTACAACGACGTCAGCAGCATTGCTAGCGTACATTGCACTGTGGTCAGGGCTACAAACGTTTAATGCCAATCCTACTAAGCGCTTTATGCGTATTTGGGTGAAGCTTGCATTATATTATGCCGCTTATACGATGCCTATTTGGGCGATATTGCTTATCATGGCTTGGTCACAGGACCTGATGCCGATGTTAGCGCAGCTATCACTACCTGCCATACTGATGGCAATATTGATGATGGGCTTATACTTTTATACTGTCATTGTACAACCCAACCGCTTACGATTAGAGCATCATTCTATTGACTTAGATTTATCTACACCGCTCAAAGTCGCCGTATTGGCAGATTTGCGTATAGGGATATACGGTGGTAAGCCGCGTCATATTCGCAAGCTAGTCTCTACTATCAATGCCTTATCGGCAGATGCCGTACTGATTACTGGCGACTGGCTATATTATCCAAGTGCAGACTTGGTGGGTCAATTAATGCTATTCAAAGGGGTGAATAAACCTGTTTATACAGTCATGAGTACCTCGGACTTGCGTTATCAATCTATGAATACGACCAAACAAGGTCAGCCATTATTAGAAGATACATTGGCCAGTACTTTTGATGTACTCGATATTAACTATATCGGCCAGCAATGTACGTCACTGCCACTTAAATGTACAAGAGCAACAAATAAGCAGTCAGTCGTCAATCAGTCGACTTATCGAACTAATAATCAAGACAGTGTTCAGCAAGAAAATCCGAATATAAATCCGTTAGTAGCGGTGCTTTGTGGCTGGCAAGATGTACCCAAGCAATCTACAGATATCGAAACGTCAGAGGCGACTGATAAAGCAATGCTTGGATCGGAGATAGCCAATGCCACCAGCCCAGTGATTATCTTGGCATCACGATTTGATAGTATCAGTGATCTGCCAAAATCTTTACAACCACGCCCTTTGTTGATAACAGGCGCTGCAAAGGCTATTCAAAAAAATATCCTGCTTGCTCAAAAACAGAACGATATTCGACGCAGTAGTGAGCAGTCAGCATTGCTATATAACAGTCGCATGGGTAAGCAACGCGGCCTATACCAACATGCAAGTGCACAGATATTTGTCAGTAGCGGCATCGGTACGAGAGGGTTGCCTTTTCGATTCTATCGACCTACTATCGATGTGTTGACGATTCGTTAATATTACATAAGAGACTTATCAGCGTACATTGATTGAGCTAAACTGTTCCTTTAATGATGTAACTATTTATCTACAAGGTTTTAGTTCAAGTTCTATATATTTGAGCAAAAAATCATATACGTTTTTTGGCACTAAATTTATGGGCTGACTGCCAATTGATTGATAGCGGTCAAATCAAAATATGCTACACTAACGAGCACTCTTATTATTATATTTATGTTGGTTAGTAAGCAGGCCTTTACTCTTGGTAAATTGCCATCACGATACTGATATCGTAGATATAATAATCTATGATACAAACGCTATTATAGTAAGTAGAGACGCAGCATTAACATCAAGTAAGTTACGCCATCAGCGTTTATCAACGCACACAAAGTAATGGCCACTTGCAAACGACCTATCATGTGACAGCTTTAATAAAAGCTAGGATAATACAGTAAGGCACGGTTATGAGCACAGCATACGACGAGATCAAAACCCGACTACAAGGCTCAATGGTAGCTTTGGTAACGCCCATGCACCCTGACGGTAAGGTCGATTATAAACGTCTCGCAGATCTCATAGATTGGCAGATCGAGCAGGGCACACACTGCCTTGTGGCTGTTGGTACTACTGGCGAATCAGCGACCCTATCTATGCAAGAGCATAGCGATGTCATTCGCTATTTTGTCCAGCATGTCAAAGGTCGTGTACCGGTCATCGCGGGTACTGGTGCCAACAACACGATGGAAGCCATCAAGCTGACTCAGGATGCTGCCGATGCAGGTGCAGACTGTGCGTTGCTAGTCGCTCCTTACTACAATAAGCCGCCACAAGAAGGCTTGTTTCAGCATTATCAAGCCATTGCCAAAGCCGTAAATATACCGCAAATGCTGTATAACGTGCCTGGACGTACAGTGGTTGATATCGCTCAAGAAACGGTCGAGCGTTTGTGTGACATCGATAATATCGTTGCTATCAAAGATGCGACAGGATCTGTCGGTCGCGGTGAGCAATTGATAAAAGCCGTTGGTGACAGAATGGTTGTGTTATCTGGTGATGACGGTACTGCGCTTGATCTAATGAAAGTAGGCGGCAAAGGTAATATTTCAGTCACTGCTAACGTAGCGCCAAAAGCCATGAGCGAGACTTTTTCTGCGGGTTTACGTGGTGACTTTGAAGCGGCTGGTAAAATCCATGACGTGGTCAAACATTTGCACCGTGACCTATTTATCGAATCAAGCCCTATCCCAGCGAAGTACGCATTGCATAAAATGGGCATTATCGATAAAGGTATCCGTCTGCCATTGGTTTGGCTCGCCGAGCAGCATCATGCGACTATCGATGAAGCATTGGTTCGAGCAAACATACGATAAATTGATATTTAGCCAATTGATATTCGGCGATTTAAGACTTGCTGCACATTAGATGAGTGCCATTCGAGCTAGCAGCAAGTCAACTTATCACGATAAGTCAATCGCATACATGAGCAATAACTGCTAACTCAGAGAGACAACATGATGACAGTATCATCAAAAACAGTATCATCAAAGACAAAATTATTTCCAGCAATGCTGACCTTGGTTTTGGGTAGCACTTTGGTATTAAGCGGCTGTCAAGCGACCAAAAACTTGCTTGGTAAACGTGACAACGGCAGCTTAGATTATCAACAAAGCAAGAAGCTTGCACCGATAGAGCTACCTGCCGCCCAAGAAACGGCACCTTTTGTACCTTTATATTCAACACCTAATGTTGGAGCAAACACGCTCCAACTACAAAATGAGTCAGGCAATCAGTATCAGCTGCCAAAACCTCAGCGTGCTGTTAGCAGCACTTCGAACTAAACTTACTCCCTTATCTATATCGCTGACTGTTGCGTTTTTTATCATAGCCGCAAGCCATGTATCTTACATCAGTCAGCGGTAGCTGCGCGTTTTTACCACATAAGCTTGAACGAACAGGAACCCCCATAATGCAAAAGCAACAACTGCTGTATAAAGGTAAAGCCAAATCTGTCTATGAAACAGAGGATAATGATCTTCTGATTTTGCACTTCCGTGATGATACCTCAGCGCTTGATGGTAAGCGTATCGAACAATTAGCACGTAAAGGTGTGGTTAATAACCGCTTTAATGCTTTTATCATGCAAAAATTGTCTGATGCTGGTATCGAAACACATTTCGAAAAGCAATTGTCTGATGACGAAGTGTTGGTCAAACGCTTGGACATGATTCCTGTAGAGTGCGTGGTGCGTAACTTTGCAGCAGGTAGTTTGGTGCGTCGTTTAGGTTTAGAAGAAGGGCAGGCATTAACGCCGCCAACTTATGAGCTGTTTTATAAAGATGATGCGCTAGGTGATCCGATGGTTAACGAATCACTTTCTGTATCTCTTGGTTGGGCGACCAAAGAGCAACTGGCTAAAATGGAAGAGCTAACCTATCAAGTCAACGATGTATTAAAGGCATTGTTTGATGCGGGTGATTTAATCTTAGTTGATTTTAAACTAGAGTTTGGCGTATTCCATGACCGAATCGTGTTAGGTGATGAGTTCTCACCAGATGGCTGCCGTATCTGGGATAAGAACACTAAGAAGAAACTTGATAAAGACCGTTTCCGTCAGTCATTAGGCGATGTGATCGAAGCTTATGAAGAAGTCGCTGACCGTATTGGTGTACCATTAAAATAAGTATCAGATACTTAGCATAAAATAAAAAACTGAGCCATGTGCTCAGTTTTTTTATGTCATTATATTTATAATGATACCCTAGTAAGGACTTGAACCTTTGGCTTCAGGCTAATGGGATCAACGTTGTAACTTGCTTTAGCATACATATTTCATCTATGGTGAGTATGCTATACAGGCCTTCCACTCAATACGTCTATGCCCACTACTCACACTGGAATCTGGTAGATTAACAATACATTAAACAAGCTGCTACTTGGAAAAATCAGTAAATGAACTCAAGTTTTCGTGATTTATCTACCCTTGGAAAGCTATACATTATTTTTTTAACATTTATAGTTGTAGTAGGTACTATCTACATGCTTATTGTGATGTATGTAGATAGAAAATCTGATGAATATCCGGTTGATAAATCAAGTATCTATAGCAGTGAAGATTTTTTAACGCTAAGAGAAACCTATAGTAATAAGTATTGGCTAAACCTAAATAGCAATGGAAGCGATACGATTATTAATTGTTATTTGGGTGCGCGAATGCCTAATGGAAATGGCGGCTGTCGCATACCTTCTGAAAAGATAACTCTTATTCAAGGTAAGGAAGTTACTGTTCATTGGTATAAAATCCCCGAATTATACTGGTACCATAACCCTTATAAGCAACTTATAAGTATTAGTAATGATGATGAAATTGTTTATCAGATACCAAAAGGTAAGAATCAACTTCTCGTAAATGTTGGTCATGCTTACTTAATGTTTGTGTTATTCATGGGAAATATTTTAATGTTTTTCATCATTAGATACTTTATCAAATCCAATTTTGGTAAGTTTAAATAATTTAAATTAGAAAATCTTTATAGCGTATACCCAAAGAGAAACAGTTATCCCATCCTTCAAATCTATTAACAGACCATCATAATGGAACCACTTATAAAAGACTGCAACTCCTATCTATTTATCAACCAGTAACATCCTTTAGGCACAGGCTGGTAGTTTAGCTCGTATAAAAAATCAAACATAGCGCCAACACTGTCCTCGATACCTTATCTTACTTTTGTGCTAATTTGTTGGTACTTATGCATATCAATTAGACCATAAAAATAAGAAAAGGTTTCGCTAATGTCTACTGCCTCATCAACTATTTTAGAGCCTGACTGGTTTACTCGTCCGACCTGTGTGGTTGCTGCTGACCTGATTGGTAAGGTTTTATGTCGAAAGCTAACCGATAGTGATGGACAACAAAAAACGCTACGTATGCGTATCTCAGAGACCGAGGCCTATATTGGTCAAGATGATCCCGCTTGCCATTCACATGCAGGCACTCGAACGGCGCGCACAGAAATTATGTATGAGCAAGGCGGCGTGTTCTACGTCTATTTGACCTATGGCGTGCATCATATGCTAAATTTGATTAGCGGCTCTGTAGAGTCGCCTGAATCGGTATTGATACGCGCTGGGTTTTTGACTGATGATAGTGACCGTCTGATCGAAGAGCAACAACTCAGTTCAGATAAGCAGTTTACTCATCCTAAGCAGTTCGCAGGCCCTGGTAAATTGACCAAACGCTTGCAAATTGATCGCGATTTATATGGCAAGCCTATTTCGCCGACATCAGACGTTTGGATAGAAAATGATGGCTGCCAACCACCCGTGTCAGTGCGTCCACGTATCGGTATTGATTATGCAGGTGACGCCAAAGACTGGCTGCTACGTTATATATGGACCGAGCATTCTTCCTTATCTAAGAACTAGCAAATTGAGACTCACAACTATTCTATGAGGTAAGCCTATGTACAAGTTGACCGTTTTTATTCCTGATGCAGCGTTAGACCAAGTAAAGTCTGCTTTGTTTGCTGCTGGCGCTGGGAAGATTGGAAACTATGAGCAATGCTGTTGGCAGGTACAAGGAAGCGGTCAGTTTATGCCATTATCAGGTAGTACGCCGCACATTGGCACACAGGATAGTTTAGAAACGGTCGATGAGTGGCGAGTGGAAATGGTGGTAGATGAAGCTTTTATCGATGCTACCATTGCCGCGTTAAAAGAAGCGCACCCCTATGAAACGCCAGCTTATGATGTGATAAAAGTTTTGGATTTCTAGTTTTATATAGAAAAGTATCAGATGATTGAGTGTAAGAATTCTCATAAAAAACCAAATAAATCATTTGATGACTTATTTGGTTATAAAGTTTTTAAAGTTCCAACTGAGTATTAATAGTGAATATCAGACCCTAACAACTGATTAATCTTTTTTAAGTTTAATCACGTTGTAGCTTGGATAGCCTAGCTCGATTTTATAATCGTCGCGTCCACGTTCAGCCTTTATCTTAATCTTACGATCACCGTTTTTGTATTTGACGTCTTTGACACGATATCCCATGCTACGGACTTTACTAGCAGCTCGTTGCTCGACAACGGAGACATAGCTGTTTTTATCGTTCTTTTTGTCTTTGTGTTTTTTATGATCTTTATTGTCCTTATGAGTATGCTCGTATAGGTCGTCATAGCCATTGTAGCCAATCGGCGCAGTCACACAGCCTGTGGTCACTGCCAATAAAGCTGCGACTATGCTGCCAGTCGCTACCGTTTTTAACGTTGAAAATGATAGAGTTTTCATAATGATTTCCTAGTAATATATCGTTGCTCAATATGGATAAAAACTAAATGTACCGAGTTAATTAGCTAAAAACGCTGAAAGTAGTCAATCTTTTCTGACTTTGATCACATCTAAATTCGGATAACTTAATAGTATCTCGTACTTCTGTGAACCGCGTTTGGCCTCAATCTCAAAAACACCGCGTTTGTTTTTTTCTTCAAGATCGATATCTTCAACACGGTAGCCCATAGCCCTTACTTTGTTGATAGCACGGCGTTTGATAGTTGGGTAACGTGCTTCTCTTTTAATAGTGTCTTCGACATCGCCTTTTTTATAGCGCTGACCATTCTGATAATTACCTTGATGCTTGTTTTCTTTATAACGGCCATTATTATTTTGCGACTTATTATTGTCCCAGTTATCTGGCCATGCTCTTTTGCTTGAGCTGATGAGTCTTAGGGCAGGGTAAGTATATTTTAGCTCGTAGGCTTGGTTGTTCTTTTTAACATAAGCCGTAAGAGCTCGATCACCACGGTAACTATCAGCTCTGATATCTATAATTTGATAGCCTTTGCGGCGCAAGTCTTGTCGAAGCTGCTGACTGCCGCGATTAAAATTATTGTTTTGGCTATTATTATCACCACGATAGACAGGCTGATTGTCATATCCTGAGCCTACAGCTGTACAACCCACTGTCGTACCCAGTAATGCAACGACAAGACCAGTAGACAAAGTGGCCTTAATAGAGAAGGGTTTTATCGTTTTCATGGAGCAGTGTCCTATGATGGTATTAAGTAGGCGATGCAGGTTAAGGGCACCTATATTCTCTATAACTATAAGATTTTAAAAGTATTCTGGCGAATTAAATTAAATCGTCATTAATAAGTATCTTAAACGAATGTTTTTCGAAATATTTCCTTACATTATCTATAATAGAGTACAAAACTTTGCGCTAGGTGTCATTTGCGTTAATAAGTTGTAATAATTGTGGTAAGTAAAATAGTTTGTTGTAAGCATATGCTTACACGTAATGACGTTTACGCGACTTAACATACGAGTGAGAGTTAGGCATTATAGTCACACGGCATTAGGGAATGTGACTCAAGGATTGAGTTGACCGCATTAAGGATAATGATTCGATAACTAGCGTCAGGATGACAATAGTAATTGAAGTAAGGACACATACCCTTTGCTGATAGCAGCAAGTAATACTGAAGCTGTAGTGTAGTAAAAAGGGCAGGATGCCCAGTATCACAATATACTGAATATTTGTGCAAGGATGCATGAAAAGCAGTCGTGATAGGTAACATGGATAGTTAACAATAAAACCGCATAACAATTGATTGCTATGCGGTTTTATCGTGTCTGGAGGACGGTGATTTATTTTTCCGACAGCATATCTATATAATATAAATCTGCCAAAAAAAAACCGCATATATTTCTATGCGGTTTTTTGGTTTATTTAGTACATTAATTATGCAGCGAATATATTAATATTTATTTTCTACACGCCAGTCATCTACTTCACGCTCTGCATCTTCTTTGGCGTGACCATAGCGCTCTTGTACGCGGCCTACTAGCTTGTCACGGCTACCTTCGATATGAGTAAGATCGTCGTCTGTTAGTTCAGCCCATTTTTGTTTAACCGAACCTTTCATTTGGTTCCATTCGCCTTTTAGGGTATGTTCGTTCATTGTATTATTCCTTTTATTGAACTTATTGTGTTTGATCTATTTTTTAATCACTATTTTGATTCTTATTTCACGACTTCGATTACTGATACTACTATTTAATTCTTATTCTAATTGTATTGCACAAGGATAAATGATTGGTTCCAAATATCTTGTGAGATCAAATATAGGACTTTTCAATTCAGCTGTCTGTATATGCTATGTTTATAGTGTTACTTAATTATAGTGAGCGTTTACTAAGTGTTATCTACAGGGCAGCTGTAGTAGTGCCACGTAAATTGCGTCTACTATGCGTGAGAATACTTTCTTCTATTAACTTGTTTTTTATATGAATATTAAGAAAATATATTATTTATTCAAAAATACTTATGTAAATAAGAAAGCAGATACTCAAAAATAGAGTAGCTGCTTTTTTATTGTCTTTGAAATTGATTAAAAACTATCTCGTCGAATATTTATTCAAATACTGATGATAGCGTTTGGTGAGTTTCTTTATTCGTATACGATCAGAAATTAATGAGAAAATTGGCGACGCATTTGGTTTGGGTGATTTGCCTTGCCCCATACGTTGTAATTGTCGTTTGATGACCGCCATTGTAGCAACTGCACTTAAGGTTTTATCTTTCCAGCGTACCACAGGATTGTGAGCACTAAGCGTACTGTCACTTTTCCAGTCATTCGGTAGAGCAGGGTTCATGGCTAATGCGGTTCCCATACCAACCACGTCAATCCCTTGCTTCAGTACATCTTCTGCGACAGCCAATCGCCTAACGCCACCTGTCGTCATTATAGGCATGGTAGCGACTTGAGCAATCTCCTTTGCGAAATCTAAAAAGTAAGCTTCTCGTTGCAACGTGCGACCATCAGCTGTGCTGCCTTGCATGGCTGGGCTTTCGTAGCTGCCACCTGATAGTTCAACCAAATCTACCGCCAATTCATTCATCGCTGAAATAACCACTTTGGCATCATCTGCATCAAATCCTCCGCGCTGGAAATCGGCTGAGTTTATCTTCACAGCGACTGCAAAGGTAGGCGTAACTTGAGCACGAACGGCTTTGATTACTTCGATCAATAGTCGCATACGATTCTCAACCGAACCGCCGTATTTATCTTTACGTTTATTGGTAAGCGGTGATAAAAATTGAGAAATTAGATAGCCGTGGGCGGCATGAATTTGTACACCATCGAAGCCAGCCTGTTCTGCTTTTAGTGCACTATCCGCGAACCGCTGGATGAGTTGCTCGATATCTTGCTGCGTCATCGCACGCGGTTTACCAAATAAATGAGAGTGCTTGCCTAAGTCGATCGCCACGTCAGAAGGTGATAGCACATCGCCACCCATGGCAGCATATACTTGACGACCAGGATGATTGAGCTGCATCCAAATCTGCGTATCGTTGTGCTTAGCAGCATTTGCCCATGCTCTAAAAGGCGCTATCTCACTGTGTTTGTCTAATACGACCCCACCAGGCCCTGTCATAGCGCGGCCATCGACCATCACGTTTCCCGTGATTAACAGACCTGTCCCGCCTTCTGCCCAGTTTTTGTATAGACGGAGCAGAGTAGGGCCAGGGACTTGACCGACATCAGCCATGTTTTCTTCCATGGCAGCTTTCGCTAAGCGGTTGGGTAATGTAGCGCCACAAGGCAGCACTAAAGGGGAGAATACAGGTGATGTCATGATAGTGGCCTAGAAATGGTTGTTTTGTGAAGCATGAGTTCTACTATGGGTTTGGCTATAGACATATGGTTTAAATGACTATAACCTTATAGCTAAGATATTCGCTATCGGCAATTGACCATTATCATCACATTTTTTTGGCATAATAGCACCTAAGGTAAATTACTGGTGTGTCGATATAATTATCTATTGAATAGGAAGACCTCTGTATTGAATGTATTAGCGCAAGATTTGACAGTCCCAGTAGAATCTAAACGTGAGCTAGCAAAAGCCAAGACTCGGCGTGCGTTATTAAAAAGTGCTTTGCGGTTGTATAGCTTGGAAGGTGCTCAGGGCATGAGCATGAATAAAGTTGCCAAAGGTGCAGGTATTGCACAGCCCAGTTTTTACAATCATTTTGAGAGTCTAGAGGCGCTACAAAACGAGTTGAGCGCCCAACTAAAAAACAATTATCTATCACCGATGCGATTGGCATGGGTCAATATGCTCAAAGATTATGATGTGTTGAGTAAAGATCAGTTTAATCAGCAATGTCGACAATGTCTGATTATGATTTTTGATTCTGCATTTGAGAATATCGCGCTGTTTCAGCATTTGTTAGAGGACCGTCCTAGGTTTAGTGACAGTATAGAAAACCAGTCTTCATTAAACAATGGACTGGGCAATCTGATTACCGAAATACAAGAAGAGTGGACAGAGATATTTATTCAGGGATTGCAGTTATCCAATCGTACTTGCGAGCGCAGTGCTGTCAATCTATGCGTTGATATGGCGGCGGCACAAGTACATGAGTTGATATTGGGCTGTCATCAGCAGCGTTACTCAAGACAACAAGCGATTGCCACGTTGAGTATCAGCTTTGATGCACTGTTCGCCAATTTTTTGCACGGAAGCAATACTAGTCAGTAGTGATAATAAGCAAAAATTATTGTCATGAAATCTAGAACGAAAAACACAACAGGGAGAGTGACTATGGCCACAACCACGGCTGCACCAACGTTAGGCGAAGCGCAAACGCATTTTAGAACTTGTACATTGTGCGAGGCAATGTGCGGCGTCGAAATAAAACATGATGGCGAAAAAGTCTTGTCGATTAAAGGGGATAAAAACGATCCCTTTTCGCAAGGCTATATTTGTCCGAAAGCCACCGCTTTGCAAGATTTGCATGAAGATCCTGACCGTTTACGTCAGCCGGTAGAGAGAACGGCAGACGGTTGGAAATCTATTAGTTGGCCAGAAGCGTTAGATAAAGTTGCTGCAGGTATTCAGTCCATACAGCAAAAGTATGGTCAAAATGCGTTGGGTGTTTATCTAGGTAATCCTAACGTACATAACATGGGTGGTATGTTGACCATCAAACAACTACTTACCAGCTTAAAGACGCGCAGTCGTTTTTCTGCCACCTCTATTGACCAGCTGCCACATCATATTATCAGTATGCATCTGTTTGGTCATATGCTGCGCATTCCAGTTCCCGATGTCAATAACACACAATATATGCTTATCATCGGTGGCAATCCGCTGGCTTCTAACGGCAGTATCATGACTGCGCCCAATATGCGTCAAAAGTTAAAAGATATCAAAGCGCGCGATGGCAAAGTAGTGGTGGTTGATCCAAGACGTACCGAAACTGCAGACATCGCTAGTGAGCACCACTTTATTCGTCCAGCGACGGACGTATTGCTGCTATTGGCCATGCTCAATGAAATCTATACGCAAGGCTATGCAAAGCTCGATACTAGAGTGGCGGCCTTGGCACCAGAAATAGATCGACTTGCTTTATTTGCTGAACAATACACGCCTGAGTCAGTGGCAGACATCACGGGTATTACCGCAGCCGAAATCAAACGTATCGTCAAAGAGTTTTGTGAAGCAGAAAGCTCAGTTTGTTATGGCCGTATGGGCATCTCAGTGCAAGAGTTTGGTTTGCTCAGCCAATATCTATCTATGGTCATCAATATCGTCACGGGTCGTTTAGATGAAGTGGGCGGACTCATGTTCCCAAATCCTGCTGTCGATGTTGTGAACAGTTCTGGCCCAGGCTATCTGGGTAAACGTCATAGCCGCGTGAGTAATCTGCCTGATTTTAATGGTGAGTATCCAGTGGTTGCGATGGCAGATGAGATGTTAGTCGAAGGGGAAGGTCAGTTAAAGGGATTCGTTACGGTCGCTGGTAATCCGGTTCTGAGCACCCCGAATGGTGAAAAGTTAGACGAAGCATTATCTCAGTTAGAGTTTATGGTTTCGCTTGATTACTTTGTGACTGAGACCAGTCGCCATGCCAATATTATTTTACCGCCTGTATCGCCGTTAGAGCGCGACCATTATGACATTACTTTTAACGGCTTTGCCGTGCACAATGTCGCTAAATATTCGCCTGCTTTGTTTGATAAAACTGATGATACCAAGCATGACTGGGAGATTTATTTAGGACTGGCTGACCGCTTAGACAAAGATGCACTAGAAGCAACGCAAAAAGAACGTGCCGCGACAAAAGCCTTTGGTCCTAAGTTCTTGTTAGAGCAAGGCCTAAAGTATGGACCTCATAAAGAGGTGACATTCGAAGCACTGGTTGAAAATCCGCATGGTATCGATTTGGGTCCGCTGCATCGTATGTTGCCAGAGGCTATTAAACACGCTGATAAACAAATTCATCTTCATGTTGATTTTTATCAGTCAGATTTGGCCCGTGTCAAAGAAATGGTGCAAGAGTATGACAGTAGCCAAACGCTGCTAATCGGTCGTCGTCATGTACGTAGCAACAATTCATGGTTGCACAATAGCCATCGACTGGTAAAGGGCAAATCTCGCTGTACATTGATGTTGCATCCGCAAACGGCAGCGCAACATGGCATTGTAGACGGTCAAGATGTCAGAGTAACTTCTCGAGTAGGTAGCGTGGTCATTGCAGCAGAAGTGACGGATGAGCTGATGCCAGGAGTGGTCAGCATTCCGCATGGCTTTGGTCACGGTCGTAAAGGGGTTAAGCAAAAGATTGCGCAGGCACATGCAGGTGTCAGTGTTAATGATTTGACCGATGAGACGTTGATTGATCAGTTGAGTGGTAATGCCGCCGTTAACGGTGTGCCTGTGCAATTAGAAGCATTGGATATGGGTGTTGATGGTTTATCTGCTGCTACAGACAATGTAGCAGAAGGCGCACTAGCATAAAATTAATGATAAGTTTGTAGAAATACAAAAAAGGCGTTCACGTAAAGTGAGCGCCTTTTTTTGTTTGCAATTTAAATATATCGCTGAACCAATCAAACGCTCATACCGATAAAATCAAAATCGACGTTGGGCGTTTCACCTTGGATTAATAAACTAAGGGCCTTTGCAGAGCCGCAAGAGTGTGTCCATCCCAATGTGCCATGTCCAGTGTTCAGCCATAAATTGTCAAAAGTCGCTGAAGTATTATGACTACCATGTTTGACTTGACCACAGTGTGCGCGACCAATCAAAGGTACGTTTGATGGGGTCATCGGGCGCAGTCCTGTCCAATATTGCACCGAGTTTGCGATAATGCCTTTTGGAAATAATTGCTGCACACGCCGAGTAATCGCTTCACAGCGAGTGGTATTTAAGTCTAAGTTATAGCCATTAAATTCTGCGGTGCCAGCCACTCGTAATTTGTCACCTAATCGTGAGGTAACCAGTTTAAACTCATCATCAATCAAGCTAACAAAAGGTGCTAGATGTGGTGCTCGTGGATTGACGGTATAGGTAGCCGAATAACCTTTTGCTGGAAATATTGGCGCGTGTATCCCCAATGGTTTTAGTAGAGGTACGCTATAGCTGCCAAGCGCGACCACATGACTATCAGCCGTAAAGGTCTGCGCATTTTCGCCTTTTGGACGGATAGTAATACTGTGTACATGCGGACGGGCAGAGTCAGCATCAGCATTGAGTGCTAAAATTTCGGTATCATATAAAAACTGTACACCCGCATCGATACAGCGCTGCGCTAACCGTTGGGTAAACAGGTGCGCATTGCCAGACTCATCACGGCTGGTATAGGTCGCTCCAGTGAGCTTATGCGCAATTGGGTAAAGCGCTGGTTCTAAGTTGACAGCATTATTGATATCAATCACATGGCGCTCACAACCAAGCGCTTGCATGCGTTCAGTTGGTTCGATAGCCGCATCAAACTCTGCCTGATTGGTATAAAAATGCATGATACCGCGTGTTTGCTGTTCGTAGTTGATGCCAATATCCGCGCGCAGCTGTTGTAAGGTATCTCTTGAATATAGACCTAGGCGCACCATTTGCACCAGATTGGCATCGGCTCTATCGGCGCGGCACTCTTGCAGAAACTGCATGGCCCATTTGAGCTGAGCTTTATCCGCACGCAAGCGATACAGTAGCGGAGCATCTTCTTTAAACAGCCACTTGAGCGCTTTCATCGGGGTCGTAGGGTTGGCCCACGGCGTGGCATGTGAGACAGAGATTTGTCCGCCGTTGGCAAATGATGTTTGCATACCTGCCGCCGGTTCGCGCTCAATCACGGTCACATCATAGCCTGCCTGACGTAGATACCATGCGGTGGTTACGCCCACCACGCCTGCTCCGAGTACCGCAATATGTGTCATAGGATTCTCTATGCTCATGTTAATCATGACGGCCGCTCTTTATTAAACTACCATCACCTTAGCTGCGTCGCTTGCCTGATTCGATGTGCTTTTATTTCGGACGCGCAACATCTACCTGTAGTGCGGCTGGCAAGTCCAATATGCTCAAATCACTCTCTGCCAATTGTTCAGGACGTGCCACGACCAAAGCGGTAAAGCCATCATCATTTTTCATCGCATTGACCACTTGGATTTTATCAATCTTGTCACCTGCGCTTGGTGCTGCACCGGTGCCTTGTACATAGTGCAAAAATGCTTTGGGTGCAGATTTAAAGTAGATGCGAGCGATGACTTCTTGGCCTAAATAGCAGCCTTTATCATAGTCCATGCCGCCACGTTGATGTAGACGCAGCTCTTGCGGTTGAAACTCACCTTGAGTCGCGGCCACAATCCAATAATTACCAGTAGCTAGGCTGCATGCTATCCAAGCCTGTGTATCCTCAGCAGTATTATGGTCGTCTTTGTGGCTAAAAGTTGGCTCATCTGCTAGTACGCAGGGATAAATCGCTGCTGGTGCACTGGTCTCAAATTTAGAAAACGCCCCGTACTTATTAAGATGTGCCTGAAAAGACTCAGCACAATCGCTACTTATGACCACATCATAATGTTTTTCTGCTTGCTTTTTGATCCAGATGCCAAACTCAATACGACCTTTTAGGTTACCGATGGCGGCTGCCTGATAGCTAAGCCCGAGCTTGGTAACGTCACAAGTCAGTTGCCCTTGCAAGAATTTTTCGGCGTCCTCGCCTTGGATAGTTAATTGCGAAAACTGCGGTACGGCTGATAAATTTGAAGACTGAGTCATTGTTATTATCCTTCTGATGAGAGCTTACTTAGTAATAATATAGATGAAATCGAAGTGATAAAAAATTATATGGGCGCTTTTATCATTGACAGTATTTGTGCACATAAATCTAAATGAGGCTAAGAAGAGTACCACAAAAAACCCTATCATAAAAAACGTCATCAGTAAGCGATGAGTTAAGTGTTAAATTGGGCATAGCGTTTGATTTTCAAGCGTACAAATTGGTTAAAGATGGTGAGTTACGGTACAATATCAGCTCTACAATTAACCTAATGTACGATGGCTGCCGAGGAAATAATGAGCTTACCAAATTGCCCTAAATGTGATGCTGAATATACGTATGAAGATGGTGCGTTACTGGTATGTCCTATGTGTGCTCATGAATGGACGGCGGCTGAGACTGATGCAGCACAAGCTGAAAACCAAGACGCAGTCATACGTGATGCTGTCGGCAATGAGCTACAAGACGGCGATGCGGTGACGGTCATTAAAGACCTAAAAGTCAAAGGCTCTTCAATCGTGATTAAAGTAGGAACGAAAGCGAAAAGCATACGTCTGTTGCCAGATGCTACTGACGGTCATGATATCGACTGTAAACTTGATGGCTACGGACCAATGAAGCTTAAGTCTTCTGTGGTCAAAAAAGCTTAAATTGTAAAAACTTCTTGAAAGATACGATAATAAACAAATATAAAGCAGACGTTTAATCACAAAACATTGTCGTTATAAATGTCGCTATAAGTAGAGAATAATTATGAGTACTAAAAACGAACAGCTTTTTGCGCAAGCACGTAAACATATCCCAGGTGGTGTTAACTCACCAGTTCGCGCCTTTGCAGGGGTCGGTGGTACGCCAATCTTTATGCACCGTGCCAATGGTAGCAAAATCTATGACACCGAAGACAACGCCTATATCGATTATGTTGGCTCTTGGGGCCCAATGATTTTGGGTCATGCGCACCCAAAAGTCATTGATGCAGTTAAAAAAGCGGCTGATGATGGTCTAAGCTTTGGCACACCAACGCCGTTTGAAACCACCGTTGCTGACAAGATTTGTGACATCGTGCCGAGCGTTGAGATGATTCGTATGACCAGCTCTGGTACAGAAGCGACCATGAGTGCGATTCGCTTGGCGCGTGGTTATACCCAACGTGACAAAATCGTTAAGTTTGAAGGCTGCTACCATGGGCATTCAGACAGCTTGTTGGTAAAAGCTGGCTCTGGCATGCTTGATATTGGTGAGCCAACGTCGAAAGGCGTGCCAGCAGACTTTGCTAAGCATACCATTACGATTCCTTATAATGATCCGCAAGCGATTAAGGACTGCTTTGAGAAATGGGGTGAAGAAATTGCCTGCGTTATCTTAGAGCCTATCGCTGGCAACATGAACATGGTTATCCCAACACAAGAGTTTCATGATACGTTGCGCGCAGAATGTACAGCTAATGGCGCAGTATTGATTTTTGATGAAGTGATGACGGGCTTCCGTGTTGGTCTTGGCGGTGCGCAAGCCCATTTTGGTATTGACCCAGACTTGACCTGTTTCGGTAAAATCATCGGTGCTGGCTTACCCGTTGGTGCTTTCGGTGGTAAAAAAGAAGTCATGTCTTGCATCGCGCCACTTGGCGGCGTCTATCAAGCTGGCACGTTATCAGGCAATCCACTAGCGATGCGCGCTGGTATCGCTATGTTTGAAGACTTAACGGCAGACGGTTTTTATGACGAATTAGCAGCGAAAGTTGATCACCTAGTGGATGGTTTCCAAGCAGCAGCTGATAAACATGGCATCCATCTACGTACCAATAAGCTTGGCGGCATGTTTGGCATGTTCTTTGTTAAAGACAGCGCAACTGAAACGCCAAAAAACTTCGATGACGTGACAGAGTGCGATATGGACGTATTCAATACTTTCTTCCACGGTATGCTAGATCGCGGTATTTACTTGGCACCATCAGCTTATGAAGCAGGCTTTATGTCTATCAAACATAGCGATGAAGACATTGATGCGTCAATCAAAGCAGCTGATGAGATATTTGCAGAAATGGCAAAAGCATAGTTTAGCCATGTAAGTTATTAGCTAACTAAAAAGTTAAAGCTTAAAAAACCAGCAAGATCGTCCTGTGATCTCTGCTGGTTTTTTTGTTTATCGATATCTTATTTATAATCGTATTGGGAAAAATATAAAGTTTGTCATTTAACTTATATGATGACTAAACGTTATCGTGCTTTATCAAACTTGCGATCTCTCAAGCTTAGATTGCCTCGTAGCACATCGCTATACATACGAAAATCGCTGACAAAGCTTTTCAATGGAAACTTAAAAGAAGCGGGTTTGTTCTTTTCAAAGAAGAAATGTCCAACCCATGCGCAGGCATATCCAGCGGCAATGCCCTTTACCAAAGGTTTGGCTGAGCCAGTTTTGACAGACTTTGCCAATCCTAGTAGGCCAAAGCTACTACCTGCGAAATGTAGGCGGCGACAGGCCATGTTTTGATGCTCATCTAAGTAAAAATCATAAAATGCCTGTTTGGGCGAGTTTTCAGTTTTTACCATGTCTTTTTTGGCGCTGCTGATAGGGGTCTCATTATTTTGGGTAGCGTCTTTTGTGGTGGTCTGATTCATGTGACTAGCTTCCTTGCTGGTGGGTTTGACAACTACTAATTGCGGATGATTTTTAACCGATTAGTTGGTGACTTTTTAAATAAATTATACGGATAAAAATTCTGTAAATAACGGTTTTTTATCATGATATTGATAGCTTTCAATGTAGCAAACCGATATGCGTAACACAAGCGCTAGATGCTGAGCCGATACCTTTCAGCTTATAGGGTGGTCTTCGATGTTCCCGCTACAGTTTTGCATCGCTTGCGAGTGTTTGGCATAAATGCTTTAATGATAAAATTGCCCTGATTTTTGTGGTTACTACTTTTTTCTATACATGTGATTTTATAACTATATAGCACGTGATTTTGGTAAACTATCCACTCTCTCTAACACGGTGACGACTTGTCCTATGCCTATTGACTACCTTACGAATCCGCCAATTGGCGATGATGAAATGATGGCAGCCATCGATATTGGTTCCAACAGTTTCCATTTAGCTATTGCTCGTCTTGACCATGGGGAAGTGCGAAAAGTAGTCTCGATGTCTGAAAAGGTACAGCTCGCCGCCGGTTTGGACGAAAATAATATCCTAAGCGCAGCCGCTGAGCAGCGCGGTCTTGACTGTTTAAGCCGCTTTGTGGCGCGCTTGGATTCAGTACCGCCAGAGCGTATTCGTGTGGTTGCGACCAATGCATTGCGTCAAGCCAAAAACGCCAACGACTTTATTTCCCGTGCCAATAAAATTCTGCCAAAACCTATTGAGATTATCGCGGGCCGCGAAGAGGCGCGATTGATTTATTTGGGCGTCTCGCATACCAACGAGAGTAGTGATAAACGCTTGGTTATGGATATTGGCGGTGGTTCGACAGAGTTTATTATTGGTCAAAATTTCGATCCATTATTGACTGAAAGCTTACAAATGGGCTGCGTTTCTTTTACCCAAAAATTCTTTGCTGACGGCCTGATTACTAAAGAAGCCTTCAATAGTGCGATTTCAGGTGCACGCAAAGAAGTCTTAGCCATCAATGGTCGCTATCAAAAGACAGGCTGGAGTAGCGTGGTTGGCTCAAGTGGCACCATCAAAGCGGTGCGTAATGTTTTAGTATCAAAAGGTTGGGCCGATGAGCAAGAACGCATTACCTATAAGGGTGTCAAAAAATTAGAGAAATTGCTGATTAAGATTGGCAATATTGATGATATCGAGTTAGAAGGCGTTAAAGAACATCGTAAAGCTGTATTTCCTGCTGGCGTGGCAGTATTGCGCGCTGTGATGAAAGTATTGGGCGTTGAGACCATTACCTACTCAGATGGTGCGTTACGTGAAGGCGTTATGTACGATATGCTTGGCCGTTTTGCTAGTGAAGATGTGCGTGACCGCAGTGTATTGGCATTAATCAAGCGTTACTCAGGGGACAAAAAGCAAGCCAAACAAGTGGTAAAAACCAGTCGCCATTTATTCGAACAAGTAAAAGACAAGCTTGCGCTGTCCAATGATGATTGCGACTTGCTCAGACGTGCTGCTTTCTTGCATGAGATAGGGCTGGCAATCAGTCATAGTAGTTATCACAAGCACAGCGCATATTTACTTGAATACTCTGATATTCCAGGGTTTTCGCAAGTCGATCAGAAACGCATGGCGCAGCTGATGCTTAACCATCGCCGCAAGCTCAAAGCCGATATGCTAGAGCAGACTTGTCAGATTGGTGGCGATCAGCTGGTTTATCTCTGTTTACTGTTACGCCTCGCCGTACTGGCACATCATAGCCGCAGTGATTATGCGCTACCAGAGCTAGAACTAAAGGTAGTCGCTGAAAACAGTTGGCAAATTACCTTGGCGGATAGCAGTGAGCATTATGCGTTCTTGCTGGCAGATTTGCGTACTGAGATTGACCAGTTTGCTAAATGGGGCGTACAGCTTAGTGTGATTGAAGCTCAAGAGGCCGAGACTCCAGAGGTTGAGCAGTTACCATTGTAAGTATTGAGTTAAAGATTAACGTAACAAAAGCGGCGTTGTCGATAATGTCATGCTATTTAAGATGTGCTACTATAGCTCCTATTGAGTTTACAACTGTACTTTCATTATCTGAATACGGATAACGATATTATTCTTAAACATAAATACATTAAGTATAATTATTAAAGGGAAGCGTCTATGAGCACTGTCTGGGATAGTGTGCAGCTTGCACGACACGCCAAGCGTCCATTATTTATGGACTATGTTAATCAGCTTTTTACCGAATTTGACGAGTTGCATGGCGATCGTGCTTTTGCCGATGACAAAGCCATTTTGGGTGGTCTTGCGCGTTTTGATGGTCAGCCTGTAATGGTAATTGGTCAGCATCGTGGTCGTAGCACCCGTGAGCGTATTGCTCATAATTTTGGTATGGCCAACCCTGAAGGCTATCGCAAAGTGATTCGTTTGGTCAAAATGGCCGAGCGCTTTAACATTCCTGTGATGACCTTTGTAGATACTCAAGGTGCTTACCCTGGTATTGGTGCAGAAGAGCGCGGACAGGCGCAAGCGATTGCAGAAAGCATTGCTGTGTTCTCTAGTCTGAAAGTGCCTGTGATTGTGACTATCATTGGTGAAGGCGGCTCAGGCGGCGCACTGGCAATTGGTGTTGGCGATAAAGTAAATATGCTACAAAACAGCATTTACTCAGTGATCTCGCCAGAAGGCTGTGCTTCTATTCTTTGGAAAACCGCTGAAAAAGCACAAGACGCTAGTGAAGCGCTAAAACTAAACGCCATTAATCTTTATCAAATGGGTTTGATTGATGCTGTTATCGAAGAGGGCGAGGGCGCACATGTACAGCCACAACCTGTGATGAATGCATTAAAAGCACTCATTACTGAGCAGCTTGATGAGATTAAAGATTTAGATCCTCAAGAGCGTTGTGAGCTACGTTATGAAAAGTTAAAATCTTTCAACTCAGAAGTGATGTTGCCTGCTTAATTGGTTGCGATGGCGCCTTTATTGTTAAGTCGTTATTATTAATAATAGGCTTTTCATATTAGAGTCTGAGCCTTAATGCTAAAATAAAAACGTGTCATTTAATGGCGCGTTTTTTTATGGTTGTTAGTATATAAAGCACCTAACGTAACTAAAAATAAGGCTGATTATGACCAGCAGTGCAATCATTTCACATTCTATTAAATCAATTGCCGATTTGCCAGTTGATGAGACACTAGCAACCGCGTTATTGAGCAGTATGTCTGCGTATAGTGATCAGTTGCATGGTCGCCGTCTTTGGTTGGCATGTAGTGGTGGACGTGATTCATTGGCACTTGCGGCGCTGTGTGTGCAGCTCTACCGACAAGGTAAATTGCCATGTCTGCCGCAGCTGTTACATGTCGATCATGGGTTACAATCGGATAGTCAGCACTGGGCCAAGCATGTTGCCAATTGGGCGCAAGCGCAGCAGATACCTTGTCGAATTTTACAGGCACAAGTGAATGGACATGATGAGCAGGCCGCTCGGCAAGCCCGTTATAATGTTATGCGCGCTCATATCAACCAAGACGATGTATTGCTACTGGGCCACCATGCTGACGACCAAGCTGAAACCGTATTGATGCGGCTCATTCAAGGCGCTGGAGTCAATGGTCTCTCTGGTATGCAGCCATGGCGAGTGCAAACGCAGGGCGCACAGTGCAACATCCTGTGGCGACCTTGGCTTACGATACGACGAGCCACTATTAGCGCCTACGCCAAGCGCTTAGAGTTGCCTTATATAGATGATCCTACTAATGACAGCGGCGACAATGTACGTAGTGGACTACGCCGTGACATCATGCCAATACTGGCTACGTACAATCCTAATGTCATCGATAATATTGCTCGCAGTGCACAGCTGTTAAGTGATGCACAGGAAACAATCAATGCTCAAGCTATGCAGGATATGCAGCAGACGGAAAGTACAGACCTGCAACTTTTACCTGCACAGCGCGTACTAAATATCGATGCGTTGCAAAAGCTATCCATGTATCGTCAGCGGCAACTACTGCACTATTGGCTCGGTCAAGATGAGCCGTTACCACCTGCTAAGCAACTTGTCGATGATGTGTTAACTCTAAGCCAACGTGATGACCAAGATCATCAAACAGAACTGTTTTGGCAAGGTCGTAAAGCATCTTATACCATTCGGCGCTATCGTCAGCAGCTCTATCGTATGAGCAGCGAATGGCTGTCTTGGCTGAAGCTACCACTTACCGAGCAGGTGCTGCCACTATCTAGCCTGAGTTTGTCTAAGAATAATTCAGCTGATAATAGCTTCGAATTAGTCACCTTGTGCAGCAGTAATGACTGCATTTGGCAGTTACAAGTGAAAATAGATGCGCTGGTACGATTGTTGGAAAACAGTACAGACGGAATAGCACAGCAGGCAGTGTTAAAAATAGCACCGTTAGACCGTAAGCAACGGCTAAAGACCGAGATGGCTGCGCGCCCACAAGCAGGCAAAAAACTGTATCAAACGCTTGGGATTCCATTATGGCTACGAGAAAGTTTAATGGTAGTCAGCATTACCTTTATAAAAAAATCTGAAGATGGAAATGATATACAAACTGATATTCCTCTGTTACTAGCGTCGCCATTTGAGAGTTGGCTCTTGAGTTCTGAGCATACCGATAACGATGCCAAAAACAATCAATTGGCTGAGTACATTGCAAGTGAGCTTAGTCTAAAATAGAAAACGTCAAAAGTTTAATATCCGTTGGCTGACTCATTGATTTTTATCAGGTTGAAGTCAGCTGTGACATTTTGAATTTATCAAACGGTGATAGTGGCAGTATGATAAACTGAGTGTCGTTTTACATATCAGTATGTTAAGTTGAATACCTTTGAATTTTGTGACTAGGAGACAAGTATGTCGGTATTAGATAATAAAAAAATCAGCTTTATTGGTGGCGGAAACATGGCACAAGCGCTCATTAGCGGGCTTGTGGGTTGCGGCATCAAACCAAATCTAATCACGGTCGCCGATCCTAGCAGCGATGCACGTGAGCAATTAGCCGCCAAAGGTCTAAATACGGTTGATCCAATGGCTGATCCAAAGTCTGCTGTGATCGGTGCGGATATCGTAGTACTTGCAGTAAAACCACAAATGATGAAGGTGGTCGTTGGTGCTTTTGCTGACGTACTAGACACTCAATTGGTCATTTCAGTAGCGGCAGGTTTGTCGACTGATCTTTTATCAAACATGTTGGGCGGCTATAGCAATATCGTCCGTGCGATGCCAAACACGCCTTCTATGATTCAGATGGGTGCGACTGGCCTTTATGGTACAGATAACATTTCAGCAGAACAGAAGCAGCTAGCAACAGCCGTTATGGAAGCATCGGGTTTGGTCATGTGGGTCGATGACGAAGAGCATATGCATGCCGTTACAGCCGTATCAGGTTCAGCGCCAGCGTATATGTTTTACTTCATTGAATCGATGGTCGATGGGGCAGTTGCATTAGGGCTGGATAAAGAACAAGCCTCAGCGCTTGCTATGCAGACCATGTTGGGTGCTGCAAAAATGGCGATGAATAGTGATGATGCACCAGCTGAGTTACGCAGTAAAGTTACTTCACCGAACGGTACTACTCAGGCAGCGGTTGAGTCAATGCAAGCCAATGAGATTGGTCGTCAAATCAGCGAGGCCATGCAAGCTTGCTATGATCGTAGCCAAGCGTTAAGTGAAGAGATGAGTAAATAAACACTGACAAGGTGTGCTGTGAGTGATAACTGACGACACACCTTATGTAATCATCAGCATCTGATAATGACATTTGTCATCCTAGAATCTGTTAATAATGTCACATTGAGTAGCACTTCATGAACAACATGTTATTTCAAATTTTTGATTTGGTCACCACATTCGCTATGATGCTGGTGTTTATTCGTTTTATGTTGCAGTTTGCGGGAATGGATGCGAGCAATCCGATGATTGCGCCTGCTTATAAAGCAACGCATATCGTCGATGTGTTCGGGCGTATTTTTCCGACTGTTGCACAGGGTCGTATTAGCATTGCCGCTATCGTGCTGATGTTTTTGATTCGTCTAATCGATATCTCTGGAAAGGCCGCATTAACGCATAAAGGTATTGCCCCTGTACCGCTATTCTTTACGGGCACGACTAGCTTATTGTTAGACTTTTTACGCATGTGTCGCTATCTAGTGATTGGTTCTATCATCGTTAGCTGGATTGTGGTGTTTACCAGATCTGAGCATCCGATTATTGGCATTATTATCAATTTGGCTGAGCCTATTTTGGCCCCGTTTCGTCGTA
The DNA here is from genome assembly GCF_038155145.1 of Psychrobacter proteolyticus. Lineage (GTDB taxonomy): Bacteria > Pseudomonadota > Gammaproteobacteria > Pseudomonadales > Moraxellaceae > Psychrobacter > Psychrobacter proteolyticus_B. Next base: position 7,720 of record NZ_JBAKAY010000005.1, on the reverse strand, counting down.
TCACGCCGAATTTAGGTATGCTAGATTTATCGCCAATGGTTGCTTTCTTAGCATTTTATTTGTTGGAGATATTTATCGGTGGTTTGGCTGCGAGTGTGTTGCCAACCTTGGGTTAGTCCTAATAAAATTACATTTAAAAACTGTCATAAAAAAGGCGTTCTATAAAAATATAGAGCGCCTTTTTTGCGTCTGCTACTTGGGAAGTTTATGGCTTTATAAGTATGCTAAAAACGAACAAAGCGATTTGGTATGAGTTGAGCCTGAGTATCGTCAGGATGCGGTGCATCAGCTGCTCGCAATGTTTGGGTAATCCAACTGTCTGCGGCTTTTACCGCGTCGATGAGAGCATCACCTATTGCCAAGCGTCCAGCGATGAAGCTGGCGAGTGAACATCCTGAGCCATGGAACTCACCTTCTAAGCGCGGCAAGGTACTTTTATGGACCATTTCCCCCTGTATATATAAGTACTGCTCGATGTCACCGCTATCAAAATCATGTGAGGTTTTTACGAGTACCGCATGAGCGCCTTGAGCACATAGCTTTTGCGCACCGATATGCAGGTCTTGCTCACCGCTAAGCGCACGTAGCTCATGAGTATTTGGGGTAATTAAAGTGGCGTAGGGTAGCAATTGTCTAAATGCGCTAACCAGTGTTTTCTCATCACCCAAGCTGCCACCGCTATTTGCAACTAGTACAGGGTCTAAGACAAATGGCGTGTTGTTATCGATAACTTGATCAGCAAATAGTTTGGTCAACATTGCGATATTATCAGTAGTGCCAAGCATACCTGATTTGATAGCACTAACAGGTAAGTCATCAAGCACCGCAGTAGCTTGAGCTTTTACCAATGATGCCGCACAAGCCTCAAAGCCAAATACCTGCTGCGAGCTTTGGATAGTGACCGCCGTACACGCGATGGCGGCATGTGCCCCTGATTGTCCAATGGCCTCGATATCCGCTTGTAATCCAGCACCGCCTGAAGGGTCTAATCCTGAAAAACACAGTACGACAGGTCGCATAACAGCTCCTTTTGAGATATTTTAAAGTAAGTGACAAATACTATAGCCACCTACTACTAAAAAATCTATCATAGTCTTATGCTTGTGGATGAGGTATAAGACGGTAGAGTGAGTAGGCCTAATATTAGTGAGCAGTTTGGTCGTTATATTTAGCGATGATATGTCGCAATTTTCCTTATAAAAATGCAATATAAGTACTTATATCTATAATTTTGATAAAAGCCGCATTAAATCTGTAGACAACGCTTGCAATTCGTTTTGGCTTTGTTATAATACTCGCCCACGACATGAGACGTATTGTTAGCATCAATACTATGTTTATAGATTTTTTATAAATGTCTTGAATCGTTAGGTGAAGTGGGTGAGTGGCTGAAACCAGTTCCCTGCTAAGGAACCATACGTGTAAGCGTATCGAGGGTTCGAATCCCTCCTTCACCGCCATTTATTCAGTTGTTATTAGAGTAGTAACGCAATATACTGCGTTAAACATTTTAATAATTAATTCAAAAAATAATTTGTTTTAATTAAAAAAGATGTTGACACAAGCGATATTATCTATATAATGACCAACCTAATTTACTGCAAAAGATATTATCTTCGCAGTGGATAAAGTGCAAAATACGCGCCTGTAGCTCAGTTGGATAGAGCACTTGGCTACGAACTAAGGGGTCGGGAGTTCGAATCTCTCCAGGCGCACCATTTGCATAATAGCTTAGTATAAGCTGATAAAACATTAAAATAATCGCCTGTCTTATGACAATTGGCGGTTTTTTTATGTCTGTAACTTTTACCTTTCTACTTATTTATTCTACGATCATCTTCTGTGTATAACATGATTGGATAGCCAACTAATAATATTAAAGAGCAATCTACGATATTGGACAGTCATCTACGATGTTAGGCCACCTATGATATTGGACAGTCATCTAGGATAATGTACGATAGCCCCACCATTTACGGTACAATAGCGTTACTATTCACTGCTTGCTATGAGCTTGTACCATGTCAAAAAGTCCATCTAAACGTCCGTCAAAAACGACTCAAAAATCAAAGCCTCAATCGAGTGCGCCTGTACAGCAAGATCCTAACGAAGAGCCAACTATCGCTAAGCCTATGATTCGTGTCGTGGCGATTCTCTATGACGGTATGCTGATTTTAGCGTTATTGTTTTTGGTAGGGACGATACTAACCGTCGTAGGCACGCTGTTGACTATGGAGACGGGTACTGAGTCATCACAAGCTCAGTCACTGCCGCTTTGGTATCAGAACGCCATTATGACGCCGTCATTTGTACTGACACTCGTGGCATTCTATGGAATCTTTTGGCGCCGTGGTGGTCAGACATTGGGTATGCAGACATGGCGGTTAAAAACGATCAATGATGCGGGTCAATGGCTAACGTGGGGTCAGTCGTTTAAACGTATTTTGGCCGCTTGTTTGATGCCGCTGATTTTTGGCATTATTGGCAGTCTTATTGACGGATCACGCGCCGCCTTATTGGCCAGTGCGTTTCTTGGTTTGGTATTCAACTATGTGTTCTGCCTATTCAACCCTCGCGGTTTGGCAGTACAAGATATGCTGTCCAACACCATCACCCTAAAAATGCCAAAAGTGGCACATGAAGGGCTATGGCGCGGTTTTAAAAATCGTAAGAAAAAATCTTAGTCTGATTTTATTGACCTAATAATTTTTATCGACGCAATAATTTAGTTGTACCAATGCTCAGTTGGTTCAGCCTAACCAGTTACATACTAACGCTTTGAATCAGCCATGCGGTGTAGCTCATAAAGAACAGTACCAACGTAGCACCTGACGTACGACCGAACTGGCGTTTTGTTTTAAAGGCAAATACGCACAGGGTAACTAGCAATATCGTCAATAGTCCCATTGCCATTACATCACGTGATAGAATCACTGGATCAGCAGCGATAGGAGCAATGACGGTTGCTAAGCCGACAACTGCCAAAGTATTGAAAATATTAGAGCCAATAATATTACCAAGTGCCATATCATGCTCGCCTTTACGGGCTGCTGACAGGCTCGATACCAGTTCAGGCAATGATGTCCCAACTGCGACAATCGTTAGACCAATGATAAGCTCACTAAGCCCCCATAGCGTTGCTAGCTCAACAGCACCCCAAACGATAGCGCGTGAGCTGGCTACGAGCATCAGCATACCGATGATTAAACTCGCAAGACCACGCGTTACGCTTGGTTCTAGCTTTTCTAAGCTCTCTGAGTTATTTAAGTGCTCTGAGTCAGCATTAGCCACGACTATATCGTCTTCGTGCTCATGATAGCCTTCGCGTATACTCATTATGATCTGTAGTCCTAAAACGGCGACCAACAAAATCAACAATACGATACCATCAGCTTGGCTCAATGTCCCATCACGTAGCTGCCAAGCGGCGATGACAGTAATCAGTAGCAGTAAGGGCAAGTCGCGCTTTACGATGCCTCTACGGATGATAATAGGGCTAATCAATACGGTTGCACCGAGTACCAATGCGATGTTGATGATATTTGAGCCATAGGCGTTACCTAGAGCCAGCTCAGGGCTGCCTTCTATCGCTGCTAGTACTGATACCACCATCTCAGGCGCTGACGTGCCTATACCCAATATTAAGACACCAATTAAGAAGCTAGGCACACTAAACTTCTTTGCTAGTGCTGTCGCCCCATCAATAAAGACATCGGCACTCCAAACTAAAATTGCTAACCCAATCAGTATTGCAAGCGCGGCCAACCACATCGGTATGTTTCCTTGTATATGATGAAAAATGTGAATTTTATAAATAAAAGTGGCATAAAAAAAGCCGAATCTTGATTTAGATTCAGCTTTCCCTTTAGCATCGAGATTTTTAGTAATAATAGCAGCTAATTCAAAGATGTAACTTTGTGTTTATCTTAAATTTACCAAAACCTCACCATCCTGTCATATTAAGCAACTTGTACAGGAATGATATTTGCTGTGTCTTTTACGGTGTTGTCTTCGTTGCAATAGACCAGTTTTGGCTGATACGTTGACGCTTCAACTTCATCAAAATGCGCGTAAGCACAAATGATAACGATATCGCCCAAATCTGCCATATGAGCCGCAGCACCATTTAATGAGATAATACCAGAGCCCGCCTCAGCACGGATAGCATAGGTGCGAAAGCGCTTACCGTTGGTCACGTTATAGATATCAATAGATTCATTTTCGCGTAGACCAGCAAGATCTAATAGATCGCCGTCGATACCGCAAGAGCCTTCGTAGTGAAGCTCGGCATGGGTAACACGGGCACGGTGTAATTTGCATTTAAGCATATTAAGTAGCATAGGTTGGTTCCTTGGCGTAACTGATATTAATTAACTAAATCAAAAGGTTAATGGGGATAAAGCTGCCAAAATAAAAGGTCATTATCATTGAATGACTATATTATTCTGGTAATTTAAAGCCATTAATTTGTGAACGTGCTTTTTCGACATCACCATCTAACAATAATGGGAGCGCTTCAAAAGCAGCTGTCAGCGCGCTATCAATCGCAATCTGCTCATCGGGAGATGCTTTAGAGAGAACGTGTCCACTAACTTTAGACTTGTGACCAGGATGGCCGATACCCACACGCAGGCGATGAAAATCATTGCCAATATGCGGCGTGATATCACGTAGGCCGTTGTGACCACCATGTCCACCGTCTGTTTTGAGTTTGATACTACCAGCTGGAATATCGAGCTCATCATGAGCAATCAACAATTCATCATTTTTGATGCCATAGAAATTTACCATAGGCACCACTGACTGACCAGATTTATTCATAAACGTCAGCGGCATAAGTAAGCGCACATCAGACCCATGAATCTGCCCACGCCCTGTCACTCCATGAAATTTCTTATCAGGGGAGAGCGTGATATTAAACTGCTGAGCCAAGTGATGGACAAACCAAAATCCTGCATTATGACGCGTAAACATATACTGCTGACCAGGATTACCAAGACCGACAATAAGCTTTATGGCCATAAAAACACCCTGCTTGAATTTGATAAATAGGGGTAAGGTGTGAAGTACTGATAGACAGTTTATTTTCAAACCTTACTTACAAAAACAGCAGGAGACTTTAATCACCTGCTGTCTTATTGACTAAACGAATGTATCACTAACCAGCACAAAATAATGCACTAGTTAGAAATAGTAATTACTCGCTGTCTTTGTTTTCTTCAGTACCGTCGTTTTGCTCAGTTGCTGGTACTTCATCAGCATCAACGTCAGCATCAGCATCAACTTCTTCTACTGTTGGTGGCTGCATGTTAACGATAGTACGGTCATGGCCGTCTTCTAGCTCAAGCTCGTGAATAACAACGCCTTCAGGAAGTTTGATGTCTGATAGACGGAACAAATCACCGATTTCCATGCCAGACACATCTACTTCTAGGTATTCAGGAAGTTGTGATGGTAAGCAGATAACTTCGATATCAGATACTAGAGTAGATAGTACACCAGCAGCAGCAGTACCAGGCGCATCTTCACGACCAGTGAAATGAACAGGAACGTTCATGTGGATTTTCTGACCTTTTACAATGCGCTGGAAATCAGCATGCATTGGGAAGCCTTTAGCTGGATGGCGCTGCAAATCTTTGATAACTGCTTGATGCTCTTCACCGTCAACGTTGATAGTCAAGATGTGTGAGAAAAACGCTTCGAATTCTAGTGATTTTACTAGTTCGTTAAGCTTGATAGAGATAGCTGTTGGCTCTTCGTTACCACCATAGATGATAGCAGGAACTAGGTTCTGCTTACGTAGGCGGCGGCTCGCACCTTTACCTTGTAGTTCAGCAGCACGATCAACGGCGTTTAGTTCAAAATGATTGATGCTCATGGATATAATCCTATAAAAAAAATGATGAAGTGTCTGGTCATAAAAAAGTGGATTTGCGACCAATCCACTAATACGTGATGATAGCTAAAATTATCGTTACGAAAAAAACTCGTAATGTCTAAGCTTAGCCATTTGCTTATAGCAGCGCTCGCTATGATAATTACTATAACGATGGTTACTGTTAAGCATGATCAGCACTTTTGATAGCGCCAGCCTAATAAAAACAACGAAAAGGTCAGCACAGGCGCGCATTATACGTGATTCTGTAGCAATAATAAAGACCTACGCAAAACGCCTACACAAAACAAAGCGCCAAGTAAGGATACTTGACGCTCTGTTTTTTAAGTATTTAAGATGTCTTACTACAGTCATTGCTACTAAAAATTACGGCAAAGACTGTTAAAAAAGCAGCTGTATCAAATTAAGCGTCAAACATCGCGCTAATAGATTCTTCGTTATTGATACGGCGTAAGCTTTCAGCCAGCATCGGTGCAATACTTACCTGACGGATTTTGCTACAAGCTTTCGCTTCAGCCGATAATGGAATCGTATCGGTCACAACCACTTCATCCAATGCAGATTCGCTGATGTTTTTCAGTGCGTTGCCTGATAGGACAGGATGCGTGATGTAAGCCAAGACGCGACGGGCACCATTTTCTTTCAATGCTTCAGCTGCTTTACACAATGTACCTGCAGTATCGACCATATCGTCAACGATAACGCAATCACGGTCACGAACATCACCAATGATATGCATTACTTGTGACTCATTGGCACGAGCACGGCGCTTATCAATAATTGCCATGTCGGTATCGCCTAACTGCTTGGCCATCGCACGTGCACGAACCACACCGCCTACATCAGGTGAAACAACCATGATATTGTCATAGTCTTGCTTTTGTAGGTCGTTTAGCAATACAGGTGTGCCGTAGATGTTGTCTACAGGGATATCAAAGAAACCCTGAATCTGATCTGAGTGCAAATCAACAGTCATTACGCGATCGATACTAACGATGTTTAGCATGTCAGCAACCACTTTAGCCGAGATAGGTACACGAGCTGAGCGTGGACGACGATCCTGACGAGCATAACCAAAATACGGCATGACAGCTGTGATACGGCCAGCACTAGAGCGACGCAAGGCGTCAGCCATCATCATGATTTCCATCAAGTTGTCGTTGGTCGGTGCACAAGTAGGCTGCATGATAAACACATCTTTACCACGTACGTGTTCTTTGATTTCCACGGCAATTTCGCCATCAGAAAAACGCGTGATGTCAGCTTTACCAAGAGGTATGTGAAGATGATCGGCTACGGTTTTTGCTAATTCTGGGTGGGCATTACCCGTAAAAATCGCCAAATAAGGCATGACAGAAGTCCTATTGATTGACTCAAGCAGCGACCGCTAAGCAGTGTCAAACTGCTCAAATTAAGAAAAGAGTGGTGAAGGTATTGAAGTATACTATTACAGTAAAAAATGGCAGGGGTAGCTGGACTCGAACCAACGGATGTCAGGATCAAAACCTGATGCCTTACCAACTTGGCTATACCCCTGTAATGTCTAGGCTATGAACAACTGATATATAATAGCGACTAAGTAGTCGTTCTCAATATAGTGTCATGACCTGTCAGTTATCTAAAAAACGGATAAACCGTTTAGAACATAACTTTTCCCTAGCGGTGTCCATTGCGAACTATACCGAAACTGGGATAACATTGTCAATTACAATAAGATAAGTGGCTGTCTATAAACCTCTTATACTCGATGTATCTCTAACGCTTCGTACTAAAAAATGGCAGGGGTAGCTGGACTCGAACCAACGGATGTCAGGATCAAAACCT
>NZ_JBAKAY010000004.1:0-332309 GCF_038155145.1 Psychrobacter proteolyticus | reverse complement strand
AACCAACGGATGTCAGGATCAAAACCTGATGCCTTACCAACTTGGCTATACCCCTATTGTGGCGACCTATTATAAGTAAATTTTCAGATTTTGCAAGTCATTTGCGGCTTTTTCTGGTATTTATTCATCATAGGTTACTGCTGGCGCTATTTTAGCAAATTAAAATCGGCAATCCTACCGTTGTCATTATTTAGATGATAAGAAATCTAAAGGTTGTATGTGCTATTTTAAGTTTCCAACGATATACCCTGCACAAGGCGCATCTGCAATCCACTTCGCCACAAGTTTTTTATTAGTAGCCACACTTGCATCTAGAGGCAAAAACACTGCGCTACCAGACCCAGTCATGCGTGCTGTAGCCAGTGCTTGCTGCTCTAACCCTTGCAAGTAACGCAAGGCTTCTCTAACAGCGGGAGCAAGGCTTGTGACGACAGGTGTAAAGACATTATGATAAGGCGTAGTGAGCGTTTGTACATAGTCAGCGTATTGGTTTTGGATAGTTGCAACCGATAGGGGCGCGATATCTCGCTGTAGTTTAGGGTGTGCAAATAGGGTAGCGGTATTTACATGAGCGTTAGGCGTCAGTACTAAATATTGCTGGTCAGGCAATTCAATCGTAGTCAGTTCTTCACCAATACCCATCGCAATAGCGTCTTGCCCAAAGATAAATATAGGTACATCCGCACCCACAGTCGCGCCAATCTTTATAAGCTCATCACAGGTAAAATTAAGCTGCCAAATCTCATTGAGCACAAGCATAGTCGTTGCTGCATTAGATGAGCCGCCACCCAATCCTGCACCCATTGGCAAGTGCTTATCTAAAGTGATATGCACTTTTGCTAATTGGTCAGGTAAAGTGTTTGACTGTATGGCAAATGCTAGCAATGCGCGTGCCGCTTTGAAAATTAAATTGTCTTCTATACTAGTAGTGATAGCCTCTGCACCATCTAGTATCAGTAGCTGATGACAGAATCGATTAGCACTTAATTCACTATCTATAGTAGAAATCACGGCATTATCGCTGACCGAAAAATGCAAGTAATCGCCCCAGTCAAGCAGGCGAAATACCGTTTGCAAATTATGATAGCCGTCGGCTCGTTTACCAGTGATGTGCAAAAACAGATTGAGTTTTGCAGGCGATAAACGAGTAATCGTAGAAGCAGATGGTTCGGCTATATTTTCAGTCATATTTTTTATCATAAGGTGCAGTTATAAACAGCTATCTTAATTAGCAATAATGATTTTTAGCGTAGTTCATATCATCAACCAGTGATGGATTAATGGTTGATCGTCATTACAACTTTGTTGCCTTGAGGCTGTACTGCACTAATTTTACTAGGTAACTTATCCGTACCTTTATAAGTAAAGCTGGCTGTCCACTCACCATTGACTGAGCTAACTAAACGGTTCTGATCATCCAGTTGTGGCGCACTATCTGAAGGCGCTGGGCGACCAGAAATCCAGTAAGGCATTTGTGAAATTGGGGCTTGCCAACCAGTGGCTTTCTTTAGCAAGGTTTCGGGATCATCAGCGGTCAATGTACCTGTCTTTTCGCTAACTAGAGTAGCGGTCTGACCATTGTATTCGATGTTGGTTTTACCAATACCAAGTGCGCCAATCAGCTCAATGGCAAATCGGTCATTTTGCTGACCCCATGCATAGAACGCACTACCACCTTGGGTACCGGTCGAATCATTCGCAGGTGTCGTCACTCCAATCTTGCCCGTGATATTAAAGCTCTCTAGCTTTTTGGGTTGATCAGCGTTTTGACCTTGTACAGTAGTCGTTGGCTGGTTGGTCGCGTTGGCCGTTTTTAATGACTGACAGCCAGAGGTTATGACCATTGCTGCAGTTATAGCAGTAAATAGAGCCAATTTATTTGGTTTAAAAGAAGTGATTGATGCTGACATAATAGTTTCTCAAAAATGGAAAGATGAACAAAGATATTAGCTTAAGCGTTATTTGTTGCTCGGTTATGCACGGCTGTTAGCTTCTTATAACGACCTTGTAATTTATAAATGCTTCGGTTTTATAAAAACCTTATCAATTATCATATCTCTGTAATCGCAAAACCCAAAAAGCATATCCAAAATCAGCGCTATTAATACAGCTGTATGCGGTCATTGATATTGTGCTGTCCAAATGAGAAGCGCTGCTGCAAATCTGCGAGTAATGCCTCAACTTTGTCATTGTTACCTAAGCCTTGATAGGCGCGCAATAACAGCGTGCCTGAGCGCAGAGTTGGTAGCACATCATAAGGTGTCTGTAGATAGTCGATAACCTGCTGATAGTTTTCTTTGGCTAATGCATTGCCTGCCAAGACATTTAGGGCTTGCAGATGTAGGTCGTTATCATAACGTGGGTCATCATAGCGAATCTGGATAATTGCGGTAGCTAGCGCTAGACCTTGCTCTGAGCTGCGCTCATTTGCCAGCAGTAACTGTGCATAGCTTAACTGATAGGACAAGTTGCTAGGATCTAAAGCCTGCAAATGGTTGAGCAGGGTGCGCTTAACGACATAGTCTTCTTTATCATCTAAAAGCTGAGCCCGTGCAAAGAGTAGCATCTCATTGTCAGGATATTTACGAGCGGCACGAGTTAGTAGACGCAGTGCTTCATCAGATTCGTTTTGTTGCCACAAGATATCGGCTTGCATGACAAAAGTGTCAGGCGCGAATACCGTGAAGTCTTTGCGCAGCTTCTCTAACGTCGCGATTGCCCCATCGACGTCGTTATCGAGTAATTCAAACGCTACTACTTTTCTACGCGCTTCCAATACCAAATCCTCTTGCATGACGCCATTGAGATAGTATTTGGCTTGATCGAACAATTGCTGACGCTCAGCACTGATACCCAGATAATAATAAGCTTGATCAAGATAAGCTGGACTCTTAGCAAGCATATTGAGTAGCTCATCGGCGCTAGCGTACTCTTCGATATCTAGGCTCACTAAAGCTGCGAGCAGAGTAATTTCAGAATCATCACTGAAACGGCTATGCGCTTCAAGCAATAACTTCCACGCTTGTTCGCTTTGCTTTAAATCTAATAGATAGCGAATCTCATATAAATATAAGCTTTTGCTATCAGGGTTACGTAGACGAGCTTGACTGACATAATTGATGACGGTTTCTGCAGTCACGATTTTGCGCAATATATCCGCTTTTAAGGTAATAAAAGGTACATAGTCTGGCTGACGCTCTAGCGCTCGATTGATATGAACGATAGCGACTTCAGGTTCGTTAAACTGATAGAGTAAACCCGCTTTTAATACTGACAATGAGGCATTTTGCTCGCTATCTAGTGGTTGTAACGCAGCAAGAAGTTCACGTTTGTCTTCATCATTGTTTGGATAAATACCTATGAGAATTTCGCTTAAGTCTGCGCGTGGGTCATAGCGCAAGATGCGGTTTAAAGTTTCACCCGCTAATATATAGTCGTGGGCACGTAAGGCCAAATGCGCGACATAAAACCAAGCAGGTACGTGGTCAGGGTTTTGGTCTTGCCATGTCTTGGCAAACTGTAATGAGTCTTCAACCCTTTCGTTACGCAAAGACAAGCTAAGCGCTCTCTCAAACACGGCTGTCGCATCTTCTTTAAAAGACTGTTGCTTATAAATAGAGACCGCCCGTCGTTTGTCATCGCGATCAGCAGCAAACTCGGCATCCAGTAGAGCGTACAAGCTTGGTTCTCTAAGCTCAGGCTGCCATAGACTGGCTGGCGCTAAGCCATTAATATTTTTTACGTTTTCTATAGTAAGCGTATCTTCATTATAAGGTGTATCAATCGCGGCATTACTATCATTTACTTTATTGCTATTTAGCTTATTGTTAGCTGCTTTATTCTCAGTAGCAACGGATACCTTAGGAGTCTTTGCTTCTAGCAATACATCGGGATGGCTAGCATGAACAGGGGCTGCCAAACACAGGCATACAGCTAGAGACAACGCTAGCTTATACCGTTGACACAGGCGCTCAATAGCGACGTGCAATAAAGCACGAAAGCTAGAGTATTCGCTATAGGGATGTGGTGACCGAAGTAATGACCCAAAAAAAATCATAGATAGCCGTATTCGCCCATGGTTTACCTACACAGATAAGGCAAGTTTGTTTTAATCATTTTAAGTTAAATATTGGCAATATGTACCCATGACAAACATTATAAGAGTAGACCGATGAGATAAACAATAGCATCCGTGTTACTCAGGTATCGGCATGTCTGACTGTATGAATGTGCTACTAGTAGCGAGTACGTCGCCAAAGAACGACACTGAAGATAATTAAATATAGATATGTCTGTCGAACTGAATATTATAGAAATATAACAAGTTAAGATAGAGTAAGCGAATGATTTAACATTATATTATTGACCATAAGTCAAAACCTAGCTATTGATTTTATAAATCGTATGAGTAGTTGATTTGTTACATTTGCGACCAGATACAGAGATATGGTTATCATAGATGGGTGAGTGTTAATTAAAGCCCGCAATAATGATATAATAGGCGGTTTTTAGGGTCTTCCTTTTTAGCGCTGTCGTCAAAAACTGTCTTTTAAAAATAATAAGATAGCGTAAGGGGCAACTGAGCGTCATGTTTATGGTCTATCGATAATGAGATTAGTGGTCATTGGGGTCAATCACAAAACTGCACCAGTCGCTCTGCGAGAGCGCTTGGCGCTTGTGGGTGACGATGTAAATGTCGCACTTAAACAAATAGAAGCCTTTACTGATGGTAGCGTGATCGTCTCTACTTGTAACCGCACCGAAATCTATGCGCTAGTGCCACAATCGCCAACGTCGCAGCACGCTAATAGCCAATTATCTGACTCACAATCATCCAATGTGCAAGATGTCAAAGCCGTAGGACAGTCATTCAATAATGCTTTTAGTAGTAGCATGAATATCTCGTCTGCTGCGATTAGTGCGCATATTACCAAAATCAAAACGTGGCTAGCTGACTTCAAGCAACTACCACTCGTTGATATTGATCCATATCTCTATGTACATCGTGATACTCATGCATTGACTCATTGGTTAAGAGTAGCGGCTGGTCTCGACTCTATGATACTGGGTGAGCCGCAGATTCTTGGTCAAATCAAAAACTCTGTGCATCTGGCTCAAGACCAAAAAGTACTCAGCAATCAGCTAGGCTGGATCATCGATCAAGTATTCGCTGCCGCCAAACGAGTGCGTAACGAGACGCAAGTTGGCGCCCAAGCCGTATCACTTAGCTTTGCTGCCGCCAAATTGGTCACACAAATATTTGATGATTTACCCAGTCGTACTCTACTGGTCGTTGCGGCAGGCGAGATGAATCGCTTAGTTGCCACCCATATCGCAGGGTTAGGGGTCGGACGAGTCATTATCTGTAACCGTAATCCCGAACGTGCCGAAGCGTTAGCGGCTGAACTACGTGGCCCTAATCGCCGCGTAGACGTTAGACCTTTACAGGAACTACCACAAGTCTTGGCAGAAGCCGATATCGTTAGTAGTTGTAGTGGTAGTATGGATTTGCTGATTGATAAGACAATGACCATACAAGCGCTAAAGCGTCGCCGTTATCAGCCAATGCTTATGATAGATTTGGCTGTACCACGCGATATCGATTCTACCATTAGCCGTATTGATGATGTTTATCTGTACTCTGTCGATGATTTGCAGCATGTCATTGCAGGTAATATCGAACAGCGTCGCCAAGCCGCAGTGGATGCCGAGCTGCTAGTCAGTCAATTGGTGGTCGAGATAGACCGTCGCTTTCAGGTTCGCCAAGTTGGCAAAGATATTCAGCAGTACCGCGCGTGTACTCAAGGTCAAGTCGATAAACTGCTGCATGAATCTATTGCTAAGCTGCAACAGGACGATGTCAGTCCAGAAGATATCATCACTGAGCTGTCACGACGTTTGACCCAAACATTGACCCATGCACCATCGAAACTGATGCGCAAAGCCGCACGTGAAGGCGATAGTGAGTTGCTAGACTTCGTGGTGTCAGGACTACAAGATGCTCATCGAGGGCATTGATGTTTTTATCGTGGCTTTATAAATCAAAACTTATCAATCAATACCTACCAACACCTACCAATAAATGCTCAATAGCGCAAGTCATATCGTTGCCTGAGCGTATCGTTGTCAACCTTCAGTATCAGTGCTAATATCAAGCTCTCATGGATGGCTTAGGTCAAGATATGTGCTGGTGTTTGCTCGTAATATGACTAAAAATATATTAACTTCACGTTAGTAGACCTCATCAGTGTCCGTTGTTTTTTGTTTGTTTAAAAATAATACATCTCTAGACAGCGCAAGACCTCACCATCAAAATAATAGCACTTGATTATAGTGCTATCTAATCCATGTCGCATATTATCTAACCATACACTAGGAGTGTTCAATGCCTGCATTACGTCAAGATATCGATCCAAACGGCTTATTAGAGTATTCAGTGGTTTACACCGATCGTGCGCTGAACCATATGTCAAAAGCCTTTCAGCAAGTGATGAACGACCTATCTAGTGACCTAAAATCTGTGTATAACGCTGACGCAGTGGTGATCGTTCCTGGTTCTGGTACTTATGGTATGGAAGCAGTCGCTCGTCAGTTGGCAAATGATGAAGACTGCCTAATCATTCGTAATGGTTGGTTCAGCTATCGTTGGACGCAAATCTTAGAAAAAGGCAAAATCGCCAAGTCATCTACAGTCCTCACGGCCAATCGTGCCGATAATAGTGAGTCGCCAAAGCCGTTTGCTCCAGTCGATATCGACGTTGCTGTAGCTAAAATCAAAGAAGAAAAACCAGCAGTTGTATTTGCGCCGCATGTCGAAACATCATCGGGTATCATCTTGTCAGATGACTATATCAAAGCGTTGAGCGAGGCTGTGCATAGCGTTAGCGGATTGTTAGTCATTGACTGTATTGCTTCAGGTTGCGTATGGCTAGATATGAAAGCATTGGGTATTGATGTGCTGATTAGCGCACCGCAAAAGGGTTGGAGCAGTACGCCGGGCGCTGGCTTGGTCATGTTAAGCGACGCTGCTGTCAAAAAAGTGGACAGTACTGAGTCTGATAGCTTTAGTATCGACCTAAAGCAATGGTTGAACATCATGCGTGCTTACGAAAATGGCGGTCATGCGTACCATGCGACTATGCCGACAGACAGCTTACGTCAGTTCCGTGATGCCGTGAATGAAGCCAAAGCAATCGGTTTTGATAAATTGTGTGACGCGCAGTGGACACTTGGCAAACGTATCCGTGAAGTATTAGAAGCTAAGGGCGTTGAGAGCGTTGCTGCTGAAGGTTTTAAAGCACCTGGTGTGGTCGTCTCTTATACTGATCGTGATGACATGCATAAAGGTAGTGCCTTCGCTGAAATAGGGGTGCAAATCGCGGCTGGCGTACCATTGAAAGTGGGCGAGCCTGATAATTTCAAAACTTTTCGTTTGGGCCTGTTTGGCTTGGATAAATTGACTGATATCGATGGCACAGTAGCGCGTTTTGAAAAGGCACTTGATAAAGTGTTAGGCCAGTAAAGATACCAATTAAGAGGACTGATAAAGATATTAATAGGATAACTTATTAAGTCTTTTTCACTGCCCTTTTTAAAGCCTTTACAGTACAGTCTTTACAGTTATAAAAAGTACTGAACCATTAGTGTCATGCTAGGTTCAGTATTTTTTTACCTTTTTATTATATTTTATAATATAATGTATTTTTATAAATTAATACTCAAGTACGTATTTAATAAACTTAATTAGGTAGTCCGTTATGAGCATACAAATAGACTGGCAAGCATTTACGCCGATCTCCTTAGTTGGTGGTCTAATGCTAGGCGTAGCGACGGTTATCTTACTGCTGGGTATCGGTCGTATAGCAGGTATCAGTGGTATTTTTTCAAGCCTACTAAAACCAAAGCGTGTAGAGATGTGGCAGGTGCTATTTATACTGGGTTTGGTCATTTCACCACTGCTATATCAGTTGGCCAGACCGCTACCTGAGGTAGCTATCAGTACTTCCCTGCCATTATTGATTGGTGCAGGGTTATTGGTCGGCTTCGGCACGCGTTTAGGTTCAGGATGCACCAGTGGACATGGTATCTGTGGTAATGCGCGGCTGTCTCCACGGTCATTGGCAGCGACCGTCACCTTTATGCTGTTTGGGATTGTGACCGTTTATATCGGTCGTCACGTATTAGGCCTACTATAGCGAACTCATGGCAGGTTGCCAGATGAAGACTGATGGTCGGACTCATACGCGAACGACATATGATGGTTAATAAAAGATAATAATAGCGAGATACGACGATGCTAAAAAATATAATCGGATTGCTAGCAGGACTGCTGTTTGGACTGGGACTACTGGTGTCAGGTATGACCGATCCTGTGAAAGTACAAGGGTTTTTGGACGTATTTGGCGCATGGGATATCTCCCTTGCTCTTGTGATGGGCGGTGGCCTGATAGTGGCGTTTTTCGGTGTACGATTAGCAAAGCGTCAACAAAGCAGCTGGATTGGTACACCGATTGATATGCCAAGCAAAACTGTCATTAATAAAAAATTACTTATTGGTGCGATGTTGTTCGGTATCGGCTGGGGGCTAGTTGGTATCTGCCCAGGACCAGGAATTGTATTGCTTGGTACTGGTCAATGGCAAGCCTATGTGTTTATTCCAGCCATGATTATAGGAATGCTAGTCTATCAATGGCTTGAGCCTAAGCTTGGCTAATATAGTTAGTTCTCTATAAATTGGATACGGTGTCAGCCTCGCTTAGTCTACTATTTGTAGTACTTTCACTTGGCTTCCTTGTCTCCAAATTATATTGAACCAACTATAGGATAAATAGGCTAGCACTCGAAAAAAGGTCAGTCACTTATACGTGATTGACCTTTTTTATGAATATTAATTTGTGACAGGATTTAATATATTGTCAGATCATTTAGCACTGGCAGTTACTTTTGGTGTTTCGTGTGCCAATGATTTTGCCGCTTGGCGTAGCTCAAATTTTTGTACTTTACCGGTACTGGTCTTAGGTATTTCTGCAAAGACAATATGTTTCGGCACTTTAAAACCTGCTAGGTGCTGACTGCAATGCTCCATCACCGTATCACGTTGCAGCGTGCTACCAGCGTGAATTTCAATAAACGCAACGGGCACTTCACCCCATTTATCATGTGGCGCGGCGACCACAGCGCAGCTTTCAATCGCAGGTAGTTTATACAAGACGTTTTCTACCTCGATACTAGAGATGTTCTCACCACCTGAGATGATGATATCTTTTAGTCTGTCCATAATTTTGATATAGCCATCAGGGTATTTAACCCCCAAATCGCCTGTACGGAACCAGCCATCAGCGAATGCCTCTTCGGTAGCCTTGCGGCTTTTTAGATAGCCTTTCATCACCATATTGCCACGTAGCGCCAGCTCGCCCATCTCTTCCCCGTCAGCGGCGACTGGCTCGGTAGTACCTTGCTTAAATACTTCAAACCCTGCCATCAAGTGAGAAGTCATACCTTGACGTGATTTCTTTTGGGCGCGTGTGGCCACATCAAGCTCATCCCATTCTTCCTGCTCAGCACAGACCGTCACTGGCCCATATACCTCAGTGAGGCCGTAGACATGAGAGATATGAAAGCCCATTGCTTCCATCGCCGCCAGCATGGTTTCAGACGGCGGTGCACCCGCGACCCAACCTTTGACCGTATGGGTGATAGCTTCTTTATACTCAGGTTTGCCGCCGGCAATCATATTGTGCACGACTGGCGCAGAGCAGTAGTGGCTAACTTGATGCTTGGCAATCAGCTGCAATATCAAATCAGCATCAATTTTTCTCAAGCATACATTGACCCCAGCACGCTCGGCGATGGTCCACGGAAAGCACCAGCCGTTGCAGTGAAACAGCGGCAGCGTCCATAGATACATCGGGTGTTTTGGCATGTCCCAATCTAAAATATTAGAGATAGCATTGAGAGTTGCGCCGCGATGATGATAGACCACACCTTTGGGCTTGCCTGTGGTACCAGAGGTATAGTTCAGCGCAATGGCATCCCACTCATCTTTCGGCATCTCCCAGTTATCCAAACTGTCTGAACTGGCTACTAATGCTTCATAACTCATGTGCCCAAAGCGCTCGACATCGACAGCTTTGTCCGTTGAATGAATGACGATTAAGTCTGGAAAAGTCTCATCAATAATCTCAGCATGCTCAGCAAACTCGCTGTCTAAGATTAAGACCTTGGCTTCGGAATGCTGCAAACAAAAGGTAAGTGCATTGATATCGAGACGAGTGTTCAAAGTACAGAGTACGCCGCCTGACATAGGCACACCAAAGGCGCATTCGACCATCGCTGGCGTGTTCGGTAGCATCACGGCGACCGTATCATTTTTATCGATACCCAATTTGCGCAGGCCATCAGCCAGTTGGCGGCAGCGGGTATAGGTCTGTTGCCATGTCTGAGTGAGGTTATTGTGTTCTAGGTCGTCATAAATGATGGCAGTCTTATTAGGATAAACTTGCGCGCTGCGAATGATGAAATCAATAGGAGTAAGTGGTTGATGGTTGGCAGTATTTTTGCCGAGACCTGTATGGAAATCTGTCATGATGATAGTCCTTTATCGTATTTCTATAATGCGTCAGTACATTGACGTCAGTATGTTATTTAGTACAGTAATCTAGCATAGAAGTTATAGGTATAAGTCGATATTTATCGATTTATATCTTAGTCTAATCTCTAAGTGATATTAAGCTAACGGTATATAATCTACCTTAAAAGTTGGCTAGGTTTTGTGGTGTTTGCTTAACCATATGCCACAGTACCGTCTGATACACCGTCCCGCTCGTTATAGCAATTAATATAGTGCTCACTCATCAGTCGCTTGTCTGCATAGCTGACAATAATCGCGGTGTGTTACGATATCGAAGATGCTAAACCCCTTAGGCCCACTAATTCTAAAAAGCCGTTTTTAAGAAGTAGCCTCATAAACTATTCATAAGGAAAATGATATGTCTGCCAGCCATAGTGCCAATACGATCCAAACCGCTAGCACCAATGAACACTATCCGCATTTATTTGAGCCGCTAGATTTGGGCTTTACTACGCTAAAAAACCGTATGGTTATGGGCTCAATGCATACTGGGCTTGAAGACCGTTTTTATAATTATGGCAAGCTGGCGGCGTATTTTGCAGAACGTGCCAAGGGCGGCGTGGCGATGATGATCACTGGCGGTATCTCGCCTAACCGCGAAGGTTGGTTGTTGCCTGCTGGCGGAACGATGAATACTAAAGCTGATGTTATCAATCACCAGCGCGTCACCCGTGCTGTGCACAAGCACGACAGCAAAATCATCATGCAGATATTGCACAGTGGTCGCTATGGCTATCATCCTTTTGCCGTATCCTCTAGCCCGATTAAATCTCCAATCTCACCGTTTAAACCGCGTAAGATGAGCATCAAAAACATCGAGCAGACGGTGAAAGATTATGCTCGTTCAGCCAAACTTGCCAAGCAAGCAGGCTATGATGGCGTCGAAATCATGGGCTCTGAAGGTTATTTACTCAACCAGTTTTTATCAAGCCATGTGAATAAGCGTAAAGACATTTATGGTGGTGATATTCATGGACGTATGAAGTTCGCTGTCGACGTGGTCAAAGCGGTACGTGAAGCGACTGGCGAAGATTTTATTATTTTATTCCGTTTATCAGTGATTGATTTGGTCAAAGACGGTAACGTCATGGATGAAGTCATTACCGTGGCCAAAGCGCTAGAAGAAGCGGGCGTGACCATCATGAACACGGGTATCGGCTGGCATGAAGCGCGTGTCCCGACTATCGTGACTAGCGTACCACGTGCCGCTTTCGTTGATTTCACCGCTGAAATCAAAAAGCATATTAGTATCCCGATGATGGCAGCCAACCGTATCAACATGCCAGAGACAGCAGAAGAAATCGTTGCGACTGGTCAAGCTGACATGATTCAGATGGCGCGTCCATTCTTGGCTGATGCACATTGGGTCAATAAAGCCAAAAACGGACAAACAGATCGCATTAACACCTGTATTGCTTGTAACCAAGCCTGCCTCGACCATACGTTCGAAAACAAACGCTCGACTTGTTTGGTCAATCCGCAAGCCTGTTATGAGACTGAATTGGTCTATAAAAAAACCAAAAAACCGAAAAAAGTCGCCGTCATCGGTGGCGGTGTCGCTGGTATGTCAGCTGCTCATGTGGCGGCCTTACGTGGTCATGACGTGACTCTGTTTGAAGCTAAAGATGTGCTGGGCGGGCAGTTTAACTACGCCAAAGTCATCCCTGGTAAAGAAGAGTTCTTCGAGACTATTCGCTACTATATTAATGAGCTTGAGCATCTAGGTGTTGAGATTAAACTGAACACCAAAGTCGATAAACACATGCTTGAAAAGGCTAAGTTCCATCATGTCATCGTGGCAACGGGTGTCGTACCGAGAAGTCTAGAAGGTAAGCTCGAAGGTGCTGAGCTGCCACAAGTAATGAGCTATGCTGAGCTGCTATCTGGCGAAAAAGCAGTGGGTAATACAGTCGCGGTCATCGGTGCTGGTGGTATTGGCTTTGATGTCAGTGAATATCTGACAGCCAATCATGGTAAGTCACTGGATGAGATTGGCCCTGAGGGACTAAAAGATCCAAGCTATCGCCCTGAGCCACAGTCAATCAATGAGTGGCGCGAAGAGTGGGGCGTGACCAACGATACCGACTATCAAAGTGATGGTGGTCTGGTCAGACCAGCAGCGATCAAGCCGATTCGCCAAGTATATTTGATGCAGCGTAGCAAAGGCCGTCTGGGTAGTGGTCTGAACAAAACCTCAGGCTGGGTGCATCGTGCTCATATCAAATCTCACGGCGTGATCCAAGTCGCTGGCGTGCAATATGACAAAATCACCAACGAAGGTATCTGGGTGACTAACCCACAAGGTCAAAGCCAGTTATTACGTGTCGATAGCGTCGTTGTCTGTGCCGGTCAAGAGTCAGTCGTTGAGCTGATGCCAAATGTTGGTGATGCACCAGACGCGCAGTACCACTTAATTGGCGGTGCTAAGCTAGCAGCTGAACTAGATGCCAAACGTGCGATTCGTGATGGGGCAGAGGTTGCAGCTCAGATCTAAACTCTTTGGCATGAATGTTAAATAATGGACGGTGAGGGGATATCTCTTGCCGTCCTTTTTTATTTGGAATGAAAATTTGACTTATTAAATTGGATATTCAGTTCAGCTTATGTTTGTTCTGAGAGAATCGAGAGATTTTGTTCACTTACTCACGCTCTAATACAATACCGTCAAAATACCCTCGCATACCACAATGCAGTCTTCTATATTGATCATCCATATCTCTTAATAATAATTGAGTCTGGCCTTTATAAGTTGCTGGATATAAACGCAGCTCAACGTTTTTATCTGGCTGATCATCGTTGACGACCCAGTGATTTTCTGACCATATGGCTTTACTCTCTCCCAAATCGCAGGTATGAGCATTGGTAAAAATCAAAACGCCATCGATAATAGAAAGATAAGGTTTATTAGCGACACTATGAATCGATACCGTGTTTTTTGCCTCTCCCGTATCTTCCCAGCGCTGAGTATCTGAATTGTATAGTGAGATTTGAGAGGTTTGAGAAAACTTACCAAAGGCACTTTTTCTCGGTAAATCAGAAGGACTTAACTCATCTGAAAAATTCCAAGCCACACCGTAATTGGTTTGCTCTTCGATATACTCTTTATACTCACGTATCAGACATTCTTCACTTTTACAGGTATTACGCTGAAACGTAAGCCATGTGCGTTGATTCGCAATGGACCTATTTTTAAAGGCTTTGCTGTCTTCATAGTCAGAAGAGGTGGCAAGATTGCTTTTATATTTCTTCGCCATTGCGTCATCAAGCTTAGAAAGCTCAGGGCTGTCACAGACGGTTTTTTCTACCCAACTAGCCGCTTTGTTGCAATCAAAACTTGCTGAATTGGCATAAGTGGAGAGTAGGCAAGTGCCTAAAATACCGATTGTAGTGATGCATAACTTTTTCATATTATCCTCATTTTTTAGAGCTTGATTGTATGTTAAGAAAGCTATAACTGTGATATACGTGTCATCATCACTATCTGCAAAAAACGAATCAGTCCATCCATCCTAGCCCAACTAACCAGCCTCACTCACCTACCAACTGCCAATATTTTCCATCGAAATCCAAGGCTCAATAGGTTCTAAGTCTTCGCCATTTTGTAGCAGCTCAATTGAGATATTATTAGGGTCTTTGACAAAAGCCATATGGCCATCTCTTGGCGGTCTTAATATCTCGACTCCTGCCTGTATAAAGGTGTCGCACTGCGCGTATATGTTGTCGACTCTAAAGGCAAAGTGCCCAAAATTATCGCCATTGGTATATTCTCTTTCATCCCAGTTGTGTGTCACCTCAATCTCTGGCGCACCCTCATGCGTTGCTAAAAAATATAAGCTGAATCTGCCTGATTCAGAGTCTTTCTTTCTTAGCAGTTGTAAGCCCATAAGGTCACAATAGAAAAATAACGTTTCTTCTAGTTTGTTGGTTCTAATCATTGCATGTAAGTACTTCATGAAAATACCTTAATATTGATTATTCATAAAAAATGGAGTAATGGTAGGGTGCTTTTTATGCATCATTCATATACAAAATCTCAGATGGCGTATGTATGGTATCAATACCGTTAATTACATAAAGTGCATTTGTGTCAGTAATTTTTTATCAAGCAGTGCAAGCAGCACAAGCAGCACACTCTATAATACTTGCTAGATTAAATCTGACGTCGCAAAATCTTAACCTTCCATCTCGCCAACTAACCATTTTTCAAAATCACTAACTTGCGCTGCCAATTCAGGTTGTGCTTTTGTTAGGTCATCGAGCTTGTTTTTAATCTCAAGCTTATTATATTTAACGCCAATCAATGTATTCTTAAGCAGGTCGATAAGCTCAACATTTAGCGCATCAGAGAAGATGACAACTTCGGTAATCATTGCCTGCTTCACATCCATATGCACATCCATCATGCCCCAATCAAAGCGTGTCTCGATATGATGAGTAAACTCAGGCGTTTTACCAAAGCGCCAATCCCAATCTGCCATTTGCTGATAGTAAGCGTTTAGTGTTGGCTGCTTAGCAAGGCTAGCCTCATCTAATTGCTCAACCTGTGCAGTATCTCCATGATATTCACAAAACGCTTCGATGATCGCATCAGACAGGGTCTCGTGATTGATAGTCTCATTAAAATCTACCAAGTTTGCAACGCGAGCGCGCACAGATTTGATGCCTTTTGCTTTAAGCTTTAATGGATGCGGGTTTAGATAGTCGCCAAGCTTTTGCATGTTGGCATTGACCAGCAATGTGCCATGATGAAAGCTGCGATCGGCTGCATGTCTAAATGCGCTACCCGATATTTTGCGGTCACCGACCTGCATATCGTTACGACCAGACAGCGTGGCGTCTATGCCGAGTTTCTTAAGCGCATTAATGATGACGGTGAAGTTTGCTTCTTGGTCGTAAGCATCACTGGGCGATAAAAAAGTAAAATTGGTATTACCTAAATCGTGAAACACAGCGCCGCCACCACTCTGACGCCGCGCTAAAAACACATCGTCTGCTTCCATCTTATCGGTTTTGCACTCTACCCATGGATTTTGCGAGCGTCCAATAACCACAGTCTCAGAGTTACGCCATAAAAATAAAGTATGCGAGTCGGGATTGAGCGTATTAAATATCCAATCTTCGGTGGCAAGGTTGAACCAAGGATTGGTCACAGCAGACTTTAGGATGCGCAGTTTCATGTATTTGACTCGTTAATAAACTGGGTTGGTGAGTAGGTTTTATAAATAGGTAGCATCATTCTTACCGATGCAGGGTTGTAATTCAATGGCTGTCTCATAGGAAGGAGGATTTTATCAGTGGCTTTGACAGTGACGAAGACTTTGAGTATATAGAAAAAACGGTGAAAAAATTTCATAGAGGATGGTGCTAAGGTTGATGCTTCAGTTTTTAGCAGGCGGCAATAAAAGCCAAGCAAAACACTCAGCTTTATTGCACTATAAATTGCTAGAGTACTCTGCTCTATTTAGCACAGATTTCCCACTGCGATTTTGTACTAAGATAACATTGCATAACCGCTTTACCAGACTGCGCATAGGCATCACTGACGATACGCTGATTGGTTGGCAGACGATATCTGATG
Source organism: Psychrobacter proteolyticus (assembly GCF_038155145.1). GTDB lineage: Bacteria > Pseudomonadota > Gammaproteobacteria > Pseudomonadales > Moraxellaceae > Psychrobacter > Psychrobacter proteolyticus_B. The sequence goes on along the minus strand of NZ_JBAKAY010000004.1, from coordinate 316,101 downwards.
ATCGCGGGCTCGTCATTGACGGTCGTCGTCCATCCAGTCACTTCATTACGGTCATTATAGTTTGCACTGGTAGAGGTTGCCATTTTGCCAAACCCTGGCAGGTTATAGGAGACCTGCCTAAAACTATAACTCATCGCTGCACCCTCAGCGCCCTCATACTGACAGTTTAGCTTTTTTTGCAGTTTATCTTGTTTATAAACATAGCAAGTGGTCTCATCTGAGAACTGACCAACCCCGCAAAAACCTGCCGTTGCAACTGACATCATACCGATAAATAACGCTATCCTTTTCATAATCATTCCTCAATAATTTATAAATCCTACTAATGATGTTTGCCATCTATTTTTTGTATTGCCAAATACTAACCAATACCTTGTAGATAGTAGAAAATTAGTAAACAAATATCAACTAATATATTTTAAGAAAATCTTGAACTGATGTATTAAAGCTACTTTTAACATCAGTATTATTAAGAGTAGCTGTTATAAGGTAGTGATATAAGCAGGGTTTACTATGACCGTGAATCTATTTTTGTAGATATTGAATGGATGACTTACTTAAGGATGACTTTCGAGTTCTTTAGTATGTGAATAGAAAGGCGCTGGAATAGGCTAAAGTATAAGAAATATAGGATCAGCGCTGCTTGCTATATGCTGCTTAATAAAAAGAATTTGTCCAGATTTATAAATTATCAAAAGGTGCAAACCTTAAAGCTGTGCTAAAAAAATTAATAAATGGATAAAAACTCACTATAACTTTTATAAAAAATTACCCATCAAACAATTAAAAAGTTATCATCATGAGTTTTTAATCGCATGATAATTTTTACAACGCATCAGACGCTTATGACCGACACGAGTTGGTAAACGCAGTCTAAGCGCTTAATAGGATTACTCAATGACCAACCGTGACCTCATCATCTTTGTGACACTCTCTTTTATGTGGTCACTCTCCTTCGTTTTTTATCGTATCGGCGTGCCTGAGTTTGGCTCATTGGCATTCGCCAGTTTGCGTGTGATATTCGCCGGATTGGTCATGTTGGTCTTTGTATTGCTCAATAAGAAAAATAGAGTCGGCATCAAGGAGCATTGGAAAATGCTAGCGCTCGTCGGCTTGTTTTCAGCAGCGCTGCCTTTTGTGTTGTTCTCGTTTTCCGCGCAGTCAGTGAACGCGGGTGTGCTAGCCGTGCTAAATGCTTCTGTACCGATGATGAGTGGTTTTATCGCTAGAGTCTTCTTTAAAGATAGGCTATCAAAAAAACAAGCACTCGGTTTGGTCATCGGAGTGATTGGGGTAATCATACTGATGAGCGAAAGCTTATTTGGTGGCGGTGAGCCAGGCAAAGGGTTGGTCGAAGGGCTACTACCGATGGGCTACGCGCTACTGGCCTGTGTGGGTTATGCGCTTGGGGCCAACATCACCAAGAACTATCTGTACGAAGTATCGCCAGTCGCTATCACCGCAGGCTCGCTCATTATCGGTAGTATTATTATGCTGCCTGTAGCCTTTAATGAGTTCCCTTATGGTAAAGATATCAGCATAAAGGCATGGGTATCAGTGATCTGTATCGGTGTATTTTCGACAGCCATCGCCCTTATCTTTATGAATCAGCTGATTAAAAATATTGGCCCGACGCGCGCCACCAGTATTACCTTGGTCATTCCGATTTTTGCCATTATTTTAGGGTATCTACTGCTTGGTGAAGCCCTAAATATCCAAGCCATCATCGGTTCAGTAGTGATATTGTTTGGTACATATCTGTCATTAGAGCTGTCTGTTAAAAAAATGCTACAACCAAAGAATTCCACGCGGGCGACGAGAGTTTAAGCTACGGTAAACTGTCTTCGTAGCCTGTAATTACAAAGATTCAAATATCTAAATATTGGTGTTTCTGTTTGTAAATATTGCTTGGAATAATTGCATTTGCCCCCTATAAAGAACTCGGCTTATGAGTAGCGTACTTCGCAAATTATAGAACGATAGCTAAGTGCTACCTACTAATGTAAGTGCTATTTATTACCAATAATAGTAAACCTGATACTAAGGTTTAAAACAATAAACAGGGCTTTTTATGGCACACGATAATTTATTTGAAACCGTCAAAATGGGTACCCAAACCCTAAAAAACCGCATCATTATGGCACCGTTGACGCGTCTGCGTTCGGTTGAGCCAAGCGATGTACCAACAGCATTGGCAAGCGAATATTATTCACAGCGTGCAGGTTCTGGCTTGGTAATCACTGAAGCGACGCAAGTTTCTTTCCAAGCGAAAGGTTATGCTGGTGCGCCAGGCGTTCATACCAAAGACCAAATCACTGCGTGGAAAACCATCGTAGATAATGTCCATGCTAAAGGTGGCAAAATCGTAGTACAGCTATGGCACACTGGCCTAGTCTCTCATGAGAGCGTACAGCCAGATGGTAAAGCGCCTATCTCTGCTTCTAACGTTGATGTTGGTGTACGTACCTCGCTACGTGACAGCGATAACCAAGCCATTCGTGTAGATGCAACGCCGCCGCGTCCAGCCACACTTGAAGAAATCAAGCAAGTTATCGCTGACTTTGGTCAAGCAACTAAGAACGCTAAAGAAGCGGGTTTTGATGGGGTAGAGATTCATGGTGCTCATGGTTACCTATTGCATCAGTTCTGGGTTGAGCAAACCAACCAACGCGATGATGAATACGGCGGTAGCCGCGAAAACCGTGCGCGCTTGACGCTTGATGTTATCGATGCGTGTGTAGACGCTTGGGATGCAGATCATGTTGGTATTCGTATTTCACCACTTGGTACGTTCAACAACGTAGAAGCTGGATATAACGAAGACGAAAATATCTGGATGATTGAGCAGATTAACAAACGCGGTATCATGTATCTGCATCTGTCAGAGCCAGATTGGGCAGGTGGTACACCTTATAGCGAAGACTTCCGTAAGCGTGTGCGTGCTGCTTTTGATCAAATGATCATCGCAGCTGGTGGCTACACTGCCGAAAAAGCAGAGCAAAATGTAAAAGCAGGTTATATCGATGCAGTCGCCTTTGGCCGTGACTATATCGCCAACCCTGATTTGGCTGAGCGTATCCAAAAGGGCGCGCCGCTCAATGAGCAGCATCCAGAATCTTTCTATGGTGGCGGTGCTGAAGGTTATACCGACTATCCATTTTTAGACCAAGCGTAATAGTTGGATTTTTAGCTAAATAACGCAACATAAAAAGGCCGCTTAACTAGCAATAGTTGAGCGGCTTTTTTATGCCTAGATTTTCATTATTTGCCGAAAATACCTATTTGATAATCACGAAAGGTCTGGCGTAGTTCTTCTTGAGTATTCATGACAAAGGGGCCATGACCTGCGACTGGCTCACCGATTGGCTCGCCGCTTAGTAATAGCAATTTGATAGATGTATCGTCATCGGTAGTTGTAGGGTAGGTCAATTCGATAGTATCAGTAGCAGGTAATGATGGGTGTTCAGATTGAATGCCTACATGATTTCGGATAGGCGCTGAAAATTCTATCAAACTCCCTGCGCTGACGGCTGTACCGTTGGCCAATACTTGACCTTCTTGTACCAGCAGTAGGGTATTGTGTGTTTTCGGTACTTGTAGCGTGGTTGTACCTGCTGTATGTAGCTCGATATCCCACATATTGACTGGCGTAAATGTCGTTGCGGCACCCGTTATCCCATGCCAGTCACCGGCAATAATGGCAGTTTGACCGATGACAGTTTGCTCGTCGCTATTGTCTATCAGGTCAACGATAGGCATATCAGCACGTTTGATAGATTGATATTTGGGGTCGGTCAGCTTGTGGGCGCTTGGCAAGTTGACCCATAACTGCACCATACTAAATATACCACCACGTTGCCCAAAGGCTTCAGAATGAAACTCTTCGTGCAAAATACCGCGACCAGCAGTCATCCATTGTACATCACCTTCTAAGATATCGCCGCGCCCACCGGTCGAGTCTGCATGGCTAATCTCACCTGAATAAGCGATGGTTACGGTCTCAAAACCTTTGTGTGGGTGCAGTCCAACACCATGCGGTTGCAGCTTATAATCAGGATTGGGTGAAAAAGTCGTGGGCTTACCGTAGTCAAATAATAAAAAAGGATCGGTATGGCTGTAGTTGAAATCAGGATTATTATCGAGATGATTGATTAGGGTTTTTACAAAAAAACCGTCACCTACCCAATGCGGCTTTTTATCACCATGAATATGCTTGATTGAACGCATGGATTACCTCATAAGTCTAAGTGGCATTGCTATCAATAGGATGAATGCCTTACGTTAATTCTACTATGAAAATAGACTTATGTTGTGTTTATTCTCATTGCTCTCTAATATTACTGTCTAAAACCATTCAACTATCATCAAACATACTGTCAGCCATTATCTGAGTAATAGTCAATTATTCAAATGCTGACAGTCATTAAGGCTATTATTGTCGCTATAAATAGTGAAGCCATTAAGGTGATTAAACGACTTCACCACTGACAAAACCACTGGCCCAAGCCCATTGAAAATTATAGCCGCCAAGCCAGCCAGTCACATCGAGTACCTCACCGATAAAGTACAAGCCATCTTGTAAGTTGCTTTGCATCGTTTTGGAAGATACCTCGTCGGTTGTGACACCGCCGCGTGTTACCTCAGCCGTGCGGTAACCTTCTGTACCAGAGGGCTTGAGCTGCCAGCCGTTGAGCGTAGCACCAAGTTCTGTAAGTCGCTCGTCTTTGATGTTGGCAAGTTCTGTATCTTTGATGTCTTCCCACAAATGCGTCTGTAACGCTGCCAATAGCTTCTTGGGTAATGCGTTATCCGTGTTTTCTGCCAATACGGTACGAATCAGTTGGCGTGGATGTGATTTTTTACGAGTCAGTAAAAGCTCAGTGACGTCTATCTCAGGCAACAGATTGATACTGATTGTTTCGCCAGTCTGCCAATAGTTGGAGAGCTGTAGCATGGCAGGGCCCGAAAGACCACGATGGGTAAATAGGACGGGTAATTTAAAAGAGATACGTTCGTTACTGGCAATAACTGGCAGACTGATACCAGCCAAGGCACGGATAAGATCGCCTGTTTTATCAGTGAAGGTAAACGGCACGAGACTGGCATCAGTAGGTACGAGCGTATGTCCGAACTGCTGTGCCAACTCATAGCCGATACCACTTGCCCCCATGGTCGGGATAGACAGGCCACCAGTAGCGACAACTAAAGACTCACAGCTATAGCGTGTCTGCGAAGGTTGAGTACCGTTCGCGATGTCTTTTTTACCAAGCTTTTTGCTCGTCGTTAAATAAAAGCGTTCGCCGTTATCATGAGCGGTAGTTTTAACATGATCAATTTGAGCGTTAAGCTTTACTTGTACGCCTACGGCCGCGCATTCATCTAACAGCATAGATAAGATGTCTTGTGCCGAATCGTCACAGAACAGCTGACCATGTTCGCGCTCGTGGTAGGCAATCTTATGCGACTCTACCATACCGATAAACTCCCAACTCGGATAGCGACTCAGTGCCGATTTGCAGAAGTGAGGATTGGCACCGATAAAATGCTCAGGCTCCACAAAGTAATTGGTGAAATTACAGCGACCACCACCCGACATCAAAATCTTTTTGCCAGCTTTATTGGCATGATCCAACACCAATACGCGCCGACCACGGCGACCAGCAGTCAGTGCGCAATATAATCCTGAAGCACCAGCACCGATGATAATGACGTCATAGTGGTTATCAGTAGATTTTTTGGCTGACGATGGATTACCCGCTGATGAATTGCTTGGCTTAACTGGCTTTGCTTGTTTTGGCATTTGACTCATGATGATGACTTATAGAATAGGTTTGGATAGACGATATAAAGTAGCTAATTATACCATGGCAATAATGGCGGTGTTTTTAGGTGAGTAATATAAATAGCTTTTGCCGCTTGCTATAAATCATTGAATAACTTTGATTTTTCTATAGACAATAATTCGTAGTTGGTATAATGTGAATATATGAATATTATTCGCTACTACTGCTGCCATGTTGATTGCTTACTAAAACGCTAATCGTTTTGATATGAAGAAAATGAATTTCTTTACAAGTAGTTGATGAAAAAGTCAGTCGATTGAACCGCTTATTCAAACATTGTCACGGATGATAATGTTAAGACAAAAGGGACTTTATGGATATCCTACAACTGCTCATTAGCGGGATTGCTAATGGTTGTATATATGGGCTGTTAGCGCTGGGTTTTGTACTCATTTACAAAGCCTCAGAAGCGGTCAATTTCGCTCAAGGCGACATGCTTATGCTCGGTGCCTTTTTGGGCATATCTTTCATCAATGCCGATCAGGCAAACCTTCCCTTCTTATTAGGCATCACCTTTGCTGCTGTCATCATGGGTGCATTTGGCTACTTACTCGATCGCTTTATCCTACGTGGTATTTTTGGTCAGCCGCAATTTGCGATGGTCATCCTTACCATCTCGCTTGGATTTTTAATGCGTTTTGTCGCTGGTGTCATCTGGGGGCATAGCCCAGTCTCACTACAGACGCCGTTTTCAGGCAAGATGTTGGCATTAGGCTCACTGAGTATCGCTTATGTCGACATTATCATCATCATATCTACTATCGCATTAACTTCCATTTTGTACTTCTTTTTTGCCCACACGCGGCTTGGTATTGCGATGCAAGCCAGCAGTCAAAACCAGATGGCAGCCTACTATATGGGTATTCCCGTCAAGCGGGTCAATGGTATCGTTTGGGCATTGTCAGGGGTGGTTGCCGCACTTGCCGGCATACTATTTGCGGCCAAAGGCGCTATTGAACCCTCTGTCGGATTACTGTTCGGTATAAAGGCCTTTGCCGCTGCGGTAATCGGTGGGTTAGGCTCCTTGCCTGGTGCGCTGGCAGGTGGGTTGCTAGTAGGAGTGATAGAGCCTTTTGCTGGTCGTTATCTACCGCTAGGTCTTAGTCAAATTGCGCCTTATGTGGTTATGCTAATCGTACTAATCGTGCGTCCGGGCGGTATTTTTTCTCAGGTCAAACAGAAAAAAGTATAGAAGCTTTGATCTAAGGCAGCTTTGATTCAAGGATGACAAAGCGGCCTCCAAATCTTTTCAAGGATGATTACTGCCCATGAAAGCCCAGTTTAAACACAGCTATGATCAAGATATCAATATCTTCGATGACAAAAGCCAACTCATAAAGTATGGCGTGCTCCTCTTGCTACTATTAATGGCGCCTTGGTTGTTGAGCAACTATTACATCAGTGAGCTTAGCGCCATATTGATTTGGTCTATCTCTGGACTGGGTCTGATGCTCTTGACGGGACATACCGGACAGGTCAGCTTAGGGCATGCCGCCTTTATGGCGATAGGAGCATTTAGCCATATGGCACTGATGGCTCGAGGGTGGAATTTTTTCCCTGCTTTGGTTGCCTGTGCACTCATCACTGGGGTTATCGGTGCGATCATCGCCAGACCAATCTTAAGAACCAGCGGTATCTACTTAGCCATCGCAACCTTAGCACTTAGTATTATCGTTGAGGACATCGCTATCGTAGCTGAGCCTATTACGGGCGGTATCTCTGGCACCTTTGCCTCTCCTATCAATCTGTTTGGCTACACCATCGATCGCTACATCACGCCAAAAGCCTTTTATTACTTGTGCCTTGCGCTCGTGGTGTTGGTGACTTTAGGGTATATCAACTTGCTCAGAAGCGGCACAGGGCGTTCGTTCTTAGCCATCAGAGACAGTGAAGTATCCGCCCGTGCGCTTGGCGTCAATGTGCCGCAAGCCAAAACGCTAGCGTTCAGCATATCTTGTGCGATTACCGCTGTGGGTGGCGCTATGTACGGACATTTTGTGCAAGCGGTCAATTATGAGAGCTTCACCGTTATCATCTCTATCACCATCCTCTTGCAGATTGTCATCGGTGGTTTGGGCTCCATACATGGTGCGTTTTTTGGTGCTGTCGTCGTTGTCTTATTACCACAAGTGATTGCTATCTTAGGCGATATGGTTGGTCAAGGTGCGGGCTCTAGTATCACCAGTATTCCTGGTATTGATACGGCGCTGTTTGCCTTAGTTATTGTCATTATGATCATCTATGAGCCACGCGGTATATACGGCATTTGGATAAAGATACGGACTTGGTTTCAGATGTTTCCGCTATATCGAAAAGGACTGTTTCGCCGTTCTAAAACTTATCTTAAAACGGAGCGTATGCGATGAGCTTATTAAAAGTTGACTCCTTATCTATTGCGTTCGGTGGCGTCAAAGCCGTTGATAATATTAGCTTTGAGGTAAACGAGGGCGAGGTATTTACTATCGTAGGACCTAATGGGGCTGGTAAATCCACGATTTTTAACTTAATCAGTCGCTTGTACGAGCCGCTTAGTGGTCGTATTACCTTTGATGATACTGATATTACCAAGCTACCTGCTCACGATATCGCAAAATTGGGTATTGCCCGTACGTTTCAAAACATCGAGTTGTTTGATCATTCAAGCGTATTACAAAACCTGCTTATCGGTCGCCATTCGCAGCGTAATACGTCATGGATACAGGACTTATTGTTTTTGCCAAAAGTCCGCCGTAGCGAGCGCGAGCATCGTCTGCAAGTTGAGAAGATTATAGATTTTTTAGAGTTAGCGCCTTATCGAGATAAGCTTATCGCAGGTTTGCCTTATGGCATTAGAAAGGTGGTTGAGATTGCGCGTGCATTAGCTGCTAATCCAAAGCTTATTTTGCTCGATGAGCCAGCCTCTGGTCTCAGCGTAGAGGAGACGTCTGAGATGGCATGGTGGATTGAGGATATGCAGAAAGATCTTGGCTTGACTATCTTGATGGTAGAGCATGACATGAGTCTTGTGAATCGGGTGTCAGATCGCGTATTGGCCGTCGCTGAAGGTAAATTTTTGGCTCAGGGCACGGCAGCTGAGGTACAAGCCAATCCACAGGTTATTGAAGCCTATCTTGGACAGGAGAGTGTGTAATGTCAGCTATTAAAAAGCCGCTATCCTCTGCCGCGCCAGCCACTGAAATGAACTTGGTCGACTCCGAAGTAAAAAACAACGTGCTTGAGGTGCGAAATCTAGAGTCCGCTTATGGTCCAGTGATGGCATTGAGAGGCGTGAGTCTAGAGGTGCCGGAAGGCAAAGTGGTCACGATTTTGGGTGCGAATGGGGCGGGCAAGACGACGCTAATGAAAACCATCTCGGGGGTTATCAATCCTCGCAAGGGCGCAGTATGGTTCCACGGAGAGCGTATCGATGGTACTGAACCTGATCGCTTGGTCAAAAAAGGACTGTCGCACGTACCCGAAGGGCGCGAGGTATTTCCTTTTTTGAATGTCGCCGAAAATTTAGCGATGGGCGCTTATACTCGGCGTGACAAGTCTGAGATACAGCGTGATGTCGAGATGATATATGAGTATTTTCCTATTCTAAAAGATCGCCGTACACAAGCAGCTGGCACGATGTCTGGTGGTCAGCAGCAAATGCTCGCTATCGGTCGAGGACTAATGTCACGACCCTCTCTTATGCTGCTCGATGAGCCGTCTCTTGGACTGTCTCCACTATTAGTACAAGAAATATTTGCCATCATTCGACGTTTAAATAAAGAACAAGGCGTGACGATCTTACTGGTTGAACAAAACGCAAGAGTTGCCTTGGCAGCAGCGGATTACGGTTATGTGTTAGAAACAGGGCGTATTGTCATGGCAGGCTCAGCGGACAAACTCATGCACTCTGATGATATTAAAGAGTTCTATTTGGGACAAACCAAAGATAACACTGCGGAAGCCACTCGGTGGAAACGCAAAAAGACTTGGCGATAATAATCATGACGACCTCCATTGATATTGATGTTAATACTGAAAACAATACTTCACTTTCTCCTGCGGATGCAGCAGACATGAAAGAAACATCTGCTGCGCCAGTATCGTCTCGCGATAATTCTAAAAGTTATGATTACGATACGGGTCGAAAGATACACAACGCGCCTTTCGATCATGCACCTCAAATCCTAGAAGGGTGCGATACATTGAGCAAACTCTGGCGACAGGTTTGCTTGAGCCGAGGTGATAGGATTGCGCATCGCGAAAAGAGCTTTGGTATTTGGCAGAGTTATAGTTGGCTAGACTATTATCATCATAGCTGCGATATCGGCATGGCACTCGTCGAGCTTGGTCTGAGCAAAGGCGATACTGTTTCTATCTTAAGTGAAGATAATAAAGAATGGCTTTATTTTGATATGGGTGTCTGCGGCGTAGGCGGGATACCCAACGGTGTCTATACGACAGACAGTCCTGAGCAGCTTGCTTATATATTGAATGATAGCCACTCAAAGTTTCTGATTGTAGAAAACGATGAGCAATTGCATAAGTTTTTAGAGATTCGTGAGCAGACGCCTCATGTTAAAAAGGTCATTGTCCTTGACCGTAAAGGTTTGCGTAGCCTAGAGGATAATCAGGTTATTTTCCTCGATGAGCTATATACGACTGGTCAAAGTGTTGATAACGCAAGAGAGCGCTTTAGCGATTATATCGATCAAGGTACGTCTAATGACATACGCACTTTAATCTATACATCTGGTACGACAGGCAACCCAAAAGGCGCGATTTTGACGCATGCCAATGTCCTCTTTGAGCTAAAAACAAGCATAGATATTCTTCCTATCTTGCCCACTGATGAGCAGCTGTGTTTTCTGCCTTTATGTCATGTGCTTGAGCGTCTAACGTCAGTGGATCTGCCTATCCATCGAGGCTGTATCGTCAATTTTGCTGAGAGTACAGAAACGGTATTTGAGAATATGAAAGAAGTATCGCCTGATACTTTTACCGCTGTGCCTAGACTGTGGGAAAAAATGTACGCCTCTATCAGTAATATGCGTAGCGATGCCAGTGCGCTCAATGGCTGGGCATTTGATCAGGCCATAAAAGCAGGCCATGACTACGCTGATATCGTGATGGCAGGCAATACTCCTACGACAGGTCAACGACTGCGTTACGAGTTTTGGAATCGACTGGTGCTATACAAAATTCGTGACCTAATAGGCATGAGTAATATTCGCCGTGCCACTACTGGTGCTGCGCCCATATCGCTAGATATTATACGCTGGTTTCATGCGATAGGCGTACCTATCTATGAAGGCTATGGCATGACCGAAAGTGCGGGCGTGATATCGGTCAATACGCCTGAAGCACAGATGGCCGGCAGCGTAGGTAAGGCACTACCAGACTCTGAAGTCCGTATTGCCGATAATGGGGAGATACTCGTAAAAGGCGCTAACGTGTTTGCAGGCTACTGGAATAAGCCAGAAAAAACGGCTGAGGACTTACGTGATGGCTGGCTACATACGGGTGATGTCGGCGAGATAAGAGACGGTTATATATTCATCACGGGTCGTATCAAGGACATTATTATCACCGCAGGCGGCAAGAACGTCACACCAGCTGCGATTGAAAGCAAACTTAAATTCTCACCTTATATCTCAGATGCGGTCGTCATTGGCGATAAACGGAAGTATTTGACTTGTCTGATCATGATAGATCAAGAAAATGTCGAAAAATATGCACAAGATAATCAAGTGATGTTTTCTGATTTTCGCTCGTTGTGTCACGCGCCAGAAGTTATCGCCTTGATAGATGACGTCGTACAGTCTGCTAACGAAACTCTAGCTCAGGTAGAAACCATAAAGCAATTCAGGCTTATTGATGTGCTGCTCAGTCCTGAAGATGACGAATTAACCGCGACGATGAAACTGAAAAGAAACTTGGTTGAGAAAAAGCATCATGCTCTCATCGACTCTATGTACTGATCTAGCTCTTTAATACAGTTTAGTTTAGCACCGTTCAGCTTTTTTGAAGTCGTCTCAACCTCGAAAGTATTAATCTTAAGAGCATCAAACTAACAGCGACGGAGTCGCAAGGAGAAAGGCAATGAAATGGACATTCAAGATGACGCTACTAGCACTCACGGTCGGTACGATGGGTCTAGTAGGGTGTAGTGATCCAGAAACGACCGCAGCGACGGGCACTGATACTGAAGCTGCCACATCTACTTCTACAAGCGATATGCCAGTACAGGGCGTGACCGATACTGAGATTATCTTAGGCGGTGCAAATGATTTATCGGGTCCGTTTGCTGGATTTGGTAATCCTGCAGTCGCCGCAGCCAATATGTATTTTGATGAGGTGAATGCGGCAGGCGGTGTCAATGGACGAAAGATTCGTTACATTGTCGAGGACCATTCTTATCAAGTACCAAAGGCCGTACAGTCTGCGAACAAATTGGTCAGCCGCGATAAAGTGTTTGCCATGCTGATGTCGCTCGGCACTCCGCACAACTTAGCGAGCTTCCCTATTATGGATCGCGCCAATGTTCCTAGTATCATGCCGCTCACCTTTGCTCGGGCTATGCAAGAAGAAGGGGATTTCAATCGTCGCTATACCGCTGGTAGTACCTATTATGATTCAATAAAGCTAGGCATGGAGTATCTTATTGCCGAAAACAAAGTTAGCAATTTATGTGTCATGTATATCCCATCAGACTATGGTGAAGAGACCAATGAGGCTGCTAAGGATATTAGTGATAGCAATCCTAACGTCACCCTAGTCCAGTCCAGCTCACATCGTCCTGATGAAACAGACTTTGCTGGGGCAATGGCCAAGTTAAAAGACGCTAAATGTGAGCTTATTGCCTTATCTCTAACTATTCGCGGCGCTATCACGGCGGTCGGTACAGCAAACGCTATGGGCTGGAGTGATGTGAAGTTTATCGCTCCTGTCACTGGTTTCCATCCTGCAGTTGCAGCGGCACCAGGCGGCGCAAGTGAAGGCCTATACTCTGTATCGTATTATAATGATTTGGCACTAAGAGCCAATGAACCTGAGACCAAAGCTTGGGTTGAGAAGTTTGAAAAAGCCACAGGGGAGGAAGTATCAGCAGGTGCTATTCTTGGTTATCTAGCTGCCAAAGTAACCGTTGATGGTCTAACCGCAGCAGGTCCTGACTTAAATGCCGACACTTTCAATAAGGGTCTAGAGACCGTCAGCTTTGTCGATGGCGTCACAGGATCTACAGTTGCCATCACGCCTGAGAGCCATGTCGCGATTAATGATATCTATTTATCGCAAGTACAAAATGGTCAGTGGAAAACGGTGACGCAGCTTAAATAATACATCCTAGATGTTTATGGAGCTTTCGATAGCAGCAAGCCATACATAAGTATGGCTTGTGTCGTTTATAAAATATGGGTTTGGTAATAATCTCATTTTATATGTTAACTATTTTATGATTATTCATAAGTCCAAAACCCTTCTTAATACAAAATAAGCCATAAGTCATAGACAATAAAAATTGACTGGAATAATGAGTCAATTTCCTTATAGCGACTAGATTATTTGTGCCTAAACATACAGATGTACAGTGAAATTGTTATGTTTGGCTTTTGATGTCTTGCAACCGTCACGCTTATTTGTCAAACTAACGATGAGTGTCACACATTATGGAAGATGACTCTTATCGCTTACATGGGGCGCGTCATAGACGTTTATCCGTGTAGGTCATAATAATTAAAAGGGACCCAACACTATGACTCAGAAATCATTTCCTATCTCAGCCGAGTTTATGGCTGCTGCCAATACCACACCTGATAAGTACCTTACAGACTACCAGCAATCTATCGAATCACCCGAAGCAATTGATGCTTTTTGGGCGAAGCGTGCTGAGCTAATCGACTGGATAAAAAAACCAACCAAGGTCAGTAACGTCAATTATGACTTAGATGATTTTCGCATCAAATGGTTTGAAGATGGTGAGCTAAACATTTCAGTCAACTGTCTCGACCGTCACCTCGAAGAAAACCCATACAAGCCTGCTATCATTTGGGAGGGTGATCACCCTTCATTGCACAAAATCATTTCTTTTAAAGAGTTGCATGAAGCTGTCTGCCGCTTGGGTAATTCATTGCGCAAGCTTGGCGTTGTAAAAGGTGACCGCGTAACGCTATATATGCCGATGATACCGGAAGCCATGGTAGCGATGCTGGCATGTGCGCGTATTGGTGCGGTGCATTCAGTGGTGTTTGGTGGTTTTTCTGCCGAGAGTCTGGGCAATCGCTTGATAGACAGTCGCTCAAAAGTTGTTATTACCGCTGACGAGGGTTTACGCGGCGGTAAGCACACACCGCTTAAAGCCAACGTCGATCATGCACTCGATATGGATGGTACTGAGAGTGTCGAAAAAGTCATCGTCGTTCATCGTACGGGTAACTCTATACCAATGAGTGGCCGCCGTGATGTGTGGTATCACAATTTGGTCGATGGTCAATCAGAGATCTGCGAGCCTGAAGTCATGAACGCCGAAGACCCGCTATTCTTGTTATATACCTCTGGTTCGACAGGTAAGCCAAAAGGTGTCGTGCATACTACAGGCGGCTATATCACCTATGCTATCTCAACGTTCCGTGATGTTTTTGATATCAAAGAAGATGACGTCTACTGGTGTACGGCAGATGTGGGCTGGATTACTGGTCACACGTATTCAACCTATGCACCATTGGCCAATGGCACGACAACGGTAATGTTTGAAGGTGTGCCAGAGCATCCAACATGGGCACGTATCGGTCATATTATCGATAAGCATGACGTGACTATCCTATACACTGCACCAACAGCCATTCGCGCGATGATGAAAGAGGGCGACGCCTTTGTTCGAGAGTCAGATCGTTCTAGTTTGCGCCTGCTAGGGTCGGTCGGTGAACCGATCAACCCAGAAGCGTGGGACTGGTACTACAACGTCGTCGGTGATGGTAAATGTCCTATCGTCGATACATGGTGGCAGACCGAGACAGGCGGCATCTTAATGGCGCCAATACCAGGTACAGTCGATCTCAAACCGGGCGCGGCAATGACACCGCTATATGGCGTCAAACCAGAAGTCGTCGATAGCGATGGCGCAATCTTGGAAGGCCCTGCAGAAGGCAATTTGGTGATCAGTAGCGGCTGGCCAGGGCAGATGCGTACTATCTATAATGATCATCCACGCTTTTTGAAAACCTACTTTAGCGATTATCCGGGTCATTATTTCACGGGTGATGGCGCTCAACGTGATGAAGATGGGCATTACTGGATTACCGGTCGTGTCGACGATGTACTCAACGTAGCAGGGCATCGCTTGGGCACAGCAGAGATTGAGAGCGCAGTGGTTGCGCATCCTGCAACTGCTGAAGCTGCGATTGTCGGTATGCCGCATGAGATACGCGGTACAGGTATCTGTGCATTTATCATTCTAAAGTCAGGTGAAGAAAAGACCGACGATCTAAAAGCAGAATTAAAACGTCATGTGCGTGCCGAGATTGGACCAATTGCGACTTTGGATGCCATCTATATGGTTGATGCACTACCAAAAACGCGCTCAGGAAAAATCATGCGCCGTATCTTGCGTAACCTTGCAGCAGGGCAATATGTGGGACTGGGCGACCTATCTACGCTTGCTGATAGCTCAGTGATTAATGACTTGGTTGAAGAAGTAAAAGCGGGCCGCGGAGAGTAAGTCAGCCTGATAACGATCCTGTAGTGTTAAGGATAGTTATTCAATACTAGCCATTAATATTCATATATCGAAGTTAAATAAGAGCCATGTTATCGAGAATAGCATGGCTTTTTTACGTAGACGATATTGATATTGGCGCATTTTGAAGGTTCAATAATGCTAACAAGACAACATCGCTACCATTTTAATTGAGGATTAATTGACGAGCCACTCGGTACTTACTAGGCTAACTAATTAATATAGTAGCGACTCATAAATACTTTATAAGGTCTACTGTCATCATGACTGATCATGCTTCGTGCTCAACTGTTCTATCCGCCCCAAAAATCGCCATCATCGGTGGAGGCTTAACTGGATTGCTTACCGCAACACTATTAGAGCGTGCTTCAAACCAGACAGGCTCGTCATCTAACACCCCGCAAATCACTATCTTTGAAAAATCACGTAGTGTAGGCCGTTTAGCGACCCGCTATCGTAGCGACAGTGAGACTGGTAAAAACTGGCAATGGTCGTTCGGCGCACAGTTTTTCACCGCCAAAACTGCTGACTTTCAACAGTTTATCGCGCCTTGGTTAGATACAGAGTTGCTGAAGCCATGGTGTGCTGAAGTGGTTGAGTTAACGGCAGCAGATGAAAATGGTCAGTCACCTAATATCCAAAGCAAAGAGCAATGGGACGCGGTGCATGCACGCTATATCAGCACACCGAAAATGACCAGTTGGGGTCGTGAATTAGTCGCTGCGCTCAAGCATACGACCATAGTATTTAAGACCCGTGTCGCACCGCTTGCTCAGTATTTGCACCGTCAAAACCCGCAGCAGTCTCAGCATCAGATCCAGAACCAGACTCATAATCAAACTTTTAATCAAACTTTTAATCAAACTTTTAATCAAACTTTTAATCAAAACAGCAAGCAAACTGAGCTATTTGACGAAACTGGAGCCAGTCTCGGTTGGTTTGATTGGGTGATCTGCACAGCGCCAAATGGTCAGGCGGTAGAGCTAATGGCAGATAGCGGCTTTGCTCAGCAAGACAAAATTACTAAACCGCAAATGCAAGCCTGCTATACGCTGATGCTTGGTTGGGATGATGTACAAAAGTTACCTGAAACATTAAAGGATCAGCTAGCACCGCAATGGGATGTCGCTTATTTAAATAACGCTATTCTCGATAGGATATTTATTGAGCATCAAAAACCTGCTCATGGTGAACTACTACCAAGTGTCACCATACATGCACGTAATGACTGGTCAGAAGCCCACGTCGATGACGATATAGAGTTAGTCACAGAACAATTATTACAGGCGGCAAAACAAGCATTAAATTGGAATGAAGACAGCGCACCTAGCCAAACAGATTGTCATCGTTGGCGCTATGCAGCTACTATTGTAAATAAGGATACTGAAGAGTTGGGCATCTTAATAGATGCAACTAAGCAGTGGATCGTCAGTGGTGACTGGTGTGCAAAAGGTAATATTGAAAGCTGCTATCGGATGGCTCAGCAAACCGTTAAGGCAGTTATGCAAATATAGTAAGCGGAATATCTATACTCATTATTTTGCATCGTTTGGCGATATTTGGACAGTCGAAAACTCGATATTTAGCAAAATGTAAGAAAAAAAAGGCCCACAGAGGAGGTACTGTGGGCTGAGGAAAACGGGTCATGTATTAGCTACACAGGCCGTGGTCAAGAGTTGTTGTAATTATTGGTGCTCTCTACTGTTATTTATAAGGGTAGTAATTATCAATACAATAGGTGGAGATATTTAACTATTAACATTTACTAATTTAAGTGTACAAGTGTTCTGGTACAGTCGCTATGATAGCGCAATTGAGTGCTGTCTGGCGGTTTTGGTTACAGTATATTACTTTGTAAAATTCCAAAAGATGCAAAGACTGGTATGAAGCACTGATATTTAGAGTAAGTAGCGGAGCTTTATGATGCAATCATCCATAAAGGCTGCCAATAATTTCAATAGTTTATGTCGATAACAGGTCATCTAGTCACTATTGATATCTTTGATAACTTAATCGCTGCAGAGATGGCATGACGCCTTGTCCGAAAAATGCTAAGCTATCTGCCATTATTATGTTCATATTAAACTGGGTTTGCCATGACTGACAGCACGCATTTGCATACGCAGGAAGAACCGCCAAGTTCGCAAAATACCAAGAGTATTTTTAACTTGCCTAACAACCTTACGATTGCGCGTATCTTGATGATTCCGCTATTTGTCGCGATTGCTTATTGGCCGCCAGCCATGGGTATTGGTATGCCTGCGATTTCAGACAATGTCATTGCGCGCGTTGGGATGAGCGAGTTTAGCGATAGTTTGTTGCGCCATTTATTATTGACCGGCGTCTTTATTATTGCCGCGATTACTGATTGGCTCGATGGGTATTTTGCTCGTAAACTCAATGTCATGTCAGCCTTTGGTCGCTTTTTGGACCCTGTTGCTGATAAATTGATGGTAGCTGTAGCGCTCATTGTCCTTGTACAGTGGCATCCCAATATCATTATGGCGATAGCTGCTATCGTCATTATTTCGCGCGAGATCGCAGTATCAGCATTACGCGAGTGGATGGCAGAGCTAGGTAAGAGTACTAGCGTCGCCGTATCTTATGTTGGCAAACTAAAAACCACGTTCCAGATGGTAGCGATTACCGTACTATTGCTTAATTGGCAGTCGCTTGAAACCATCGGCTACGTATTAATGGTCGCTGCTGTGATACTTACCTTATGGTCGATGATGATTTATCTAAAAGCCGCTTGGCCTTATTTAAAGCAAAGCGGATAACTCCATAAGACAAAAGTAATCAGCATAAAATTTAGACAATAAAAACGCCAGTCGCATTAGCTACTGGCGTTTTTGTTTTTACTGCCTATAAATTAGACGACTTATAGTGTCACTGAGTTGTTTTCGCCTAAGTTGGTCGCTTTCTTACCGTCCATTACTGCAGCAGTGGTCATTTTAAACATATTAACTACTGAGCTACCGCTTAACCAGTATTCGGCACCATGTGGGACGACTTTGATTAACTGTACATTTGGATCTTCTTTACCTTGCTCATAAAATGCATTGTAAATTGGCGACCATAGCTCGTCTAGCTTTTCTTGGTCTTCGACCAATTCTGCTTTACCGTTAATTGAGACATAATCTTTTGCATCTTGACTCACATATGCCAAGTTTACTTGTGGGTCTTTTTCAATATCTTTGATGGTCTCAGTGGTTTTATCACCAATAAACCAAATCTCTTTTGCGCCAATGCTCGTCTCGCCGGTGGTCATTGGGCAGGCATGTAAATGGCCTTCGTGAGTACGAGTAGTCATCATGGCAAATTTCACTTCTTTTACTAGCTCTTGTACTTTATCGATATGGTTTTGTCTACTCATAATAAATTTCCTTTTAAATAGTGCTTTAATTGGGCTTATATAGCGTTGTTTTAATTAGCCGAATTGAACAGTTGATTATTTATAGTAATTTTTCTTTATGCTAGATATGTCTAACTATTAAATAAATCTAAAAGTTAAACGTCATCGTCGCCTTAACAACTGAGACTAGAATACCGAGTTGTCACCCTACATTTATATAGGTTCCCAGTAATGCGATGTGAGTGTTTGTAAGGAATATGAAGGTTAGGTAAAAATTGTGACAGCATAGATTTGAGCGTTCTATTTTTCGATGGATAATTCAAAAACGACTTAAAAAGATACTTTTTTGAATTATCGATTCGCAAATAGTAAGTCGCGATAGAACGCAACTTATCGGCAATTTATCTCGGTTTAGACCTGCTTATTACAGGTCTTCTTGTTATAATACCCAGACCATTTACTTAGCATGGCAGAGATGCCTTGATCTTACGGATTATGCCTTTATGATGACCATCGCCGGACAACCGTTTCTTACCGATTTTCAGACGCAGCAACTCATCAGTCAGTTTCAGCAAAAAACCGAGCTAAATGTCAGTCAAATAAGTACACAGCAAGTGTATGTGCTATCACGAGAGCTATCTGGTGATGAACATAAAAAAGCGCTAGATTTACTGGCGGTTGACCAGTCAGCAACGCTAAATGCGCCGCAAGACAACCAACTACAAGTCATCGTTGGGCCACGTTTTGGTACGATATCGCCATGGGCAAGTAAAGCGACAGATATCTTTAATAACTGTGAAATCGAGATCAATCGTGTTGAGCGTGTCGTCGTTTATACGTTAACCTTCGATGAAAAAACAGACGGTGACGCGGGCGAAAAACTACCAGTAGACGCCGAGCAGTTATTGTTTGACCGTATGACGCAGAGCTTGGTTTATGACTTGAGCGATGTCAGCAAATTGTTTGACGATCAAGCGCCAGCATCATTGAATCATATCGACGTGATCGGACAAGGTCAGGCAGCGCTAGAGTCTGCCAATACAGAGTTCGGCTTTGCGTTATCAAGTGAAGATATTGATTATCTGATGAATGCGTACGTCAATGAGTTGAAACGCAACCCAACTGACGTTGAGCTGATGATGTTTGCACAGGCCAACTCAGAGCATTGCCGTCACAAGATTTTCAATGCTCAGTGGACAGTTGATGGCGAAGCACAGCCAAAATCATTGTTCCAAATGATTAAAAACACGTACCAGTCGAACCCACAAGGTATCTTGTCAGCGTACAAAGACAACGCTGCGGTCATGGCAGGGTCTGATGGCATGCGTTTTTATCCTATCCCAACTGACGCGATGGATGCCAATTCAATCCATCCTTACGACTTCCATCAAGAAAATATCGATATCTTAATGAAAGTTGAAACGCACAATCACCCAACAGCGATTGCCCCTTATTCTGGTGCGGCAACAGGTGCTGGCGGTGAGATTCGTGACGAAGGCGCGACTGGTCGCGGCGGCAAGCCAAAAGCGGGTCTAACGGGATTCCACGTGTCACATCTGCATATCCCAGAGCTTAGTGAAAAGTGGGAGCAGTCAGGTCAATTGAGCACGCAGGATTATGGTACGCCAGATCGTATGGCTACCAGCCTTGAGATCATGACCGAAGCGCCATTAGGTAGTGCCAATTTTTCAAACGAATTTGGTCGTCCAAATCTATGCGGTTACTTCCGTAGTTTTCAGCTAGATACCTCTGCGGCAAAAGACGGTAGCGAGATGCGCGGCTATCACAAGCCAATCATGTTGGCAGGTGGTTACGGCAATATCAAACGCAATCTGATTGAAAAAAATGCAATCAAAAAAGGCGATTTGCTTATCGTTCTTGGTGGCCCTGCCATGCAAATCGGTCTGGGCGGCGGTGCCGCATCGTCGGTCGATAGTGGTGATCTTGATGAGGGTTTAGACTTTGCCTCAGTTCAGCGCGATAACGCTGAGATGGAGCGTCGTTGCCAAGAAGTCCTTGATCGCTGCTGGGCACTAGCGGGCGATGATGTTGATGTAAGCAATAACAGTAAAGACGGCAACCCAATCGTTTCATTACATGATGTAGGTGCAGGTGGTCTGTCTAATGCGATGCCAGAGCTGGTCAATGACCATGAAATGGGCGCGCATCTGAACTTGCGTAAGATTCCATCGTTAGAAGCTGGCATGTCGCCAATGGCCATCTGGTCAAACGAAGCGCAAGAGCGTTATGTGCTAGCGATTCGCCCAGAGAGCAAAGATCAGTTCGATGCCATCTGTGCCCGTGAGCGCTGCCCATATGCCATCTTGGGTGAGGCGACGGATATCCGTCAGCTAGTTGTTGATGATGAGCTGTTGGACGAGCAACCAGTCGATATGCCGATGCAAGTATTGCTCGGCGGTACACCAAAAATGCAACGCAGCTTTGAGCGTACCGAGAGCACGTTACCAGCATTAGAGCTTGATGACGTTAATCTAGCCGAGTCAATTACCGATGTATTGCGTCACCCAACTGTCGCGAGCAAATCATTCTTGATTAGCATTGGTGACCGCTCTATCACAGGTATGGTCGTGCGTGATCAGTATGTGGGTCGCTATCAAGTGCCTGTATCAGATTGTGCGGTGACGGCTTCTGGCTTAGTGGCACTAGATGGTCAGCCAATGACTGGCGAAGCCATGAGTGTCGGTGAGCGTACGCCTGTTGCGCTTATCAGTCCAAAAGCCTCGGCGCGTCTAGCGGTCGGTGAAGCGATTACTAACATCGCTGGTGCGCGTATCGCTCAATTGTCTGATATCACCATGTCAGCGAACTGGATGGCCGCGTGTGGTGATGACGTAGAAGATGCTGCATTGTTTGACGCGGTACATGCCGTCGGTGAAGAGCTTTGCCCAGCACTCGGTATCGCTATCCCAGTTGGTAAAGACTCGCTATCGATGCGTGCTAACTGGACTGACAACGACAATGGCAATGGTGAAAACCAAGACAAATCAGTTGTGTCACCAATGAGTTTGGTCGTGACTGCATTTGCTCCTGTCGTTGACGTCGCAAAAACACTAACCCCTGAGCTAATCAATGGCGATAGCGCGTTTTACCGCATTGACTTGTCTAAAGGAAAATTACGTCTAGGCGGTTCAATCCTTGCGCAAACGCTTAGCCAATTGGGTAACGACTGCCCAGATTTAGCGCAGCCAAGCGACTTGATCGACTTCTTTAACTTTATCCAAGCGGGTAATGAGCAAGGCGTCATCAGCGCTTATCATGATATCGGTGATGGTGGTCTACTAGCGACCATTGCAGAGATGCAGTTTACCAGCCGTCAGGGTATCAAGCTGTCATTAAATGATGATAACTTACTCGGTCAGCTGTTCAGCGAAGAGTTGGGCGCGGTCATCCAAGTATTGCCAGAAAACGTTGCTACTTTGATGGAGCTAGCAGAGCAAAACAACGTCAGCGATATGCTTAGCCTCGTCGGTCAAAGCTCTGAAGAAGACAGCTTACTAATCCAAACGCCAACGCTCATGGGTGATGACACTCTACGCTTTAGCCGTACTGAATTACAGCAAGCATGGACGCAGGTCAGCTATCAAATTGCGCGTCGCCGTGATAACCCAGCGTGCGTACAGCAAGAGTATGACTTAATCGCTGATGCGAGCCATAAAGGCCTAATCGCTGCGCCAAACTTTGATCTGAATCAAAAAGTTGAAGAGCCGTATGTAAACAGTCGCGCTGATTCTGATAACAGCAGACCAAGAGTCGCTATCTTGCGTGAGCAAGGCGTCAATGGTCAGACGGAAATGGCAGCAGGCTTTACCCAAGCTGGCTTTGAAGCGGTCGATGTCCACATGAGCGATCTACTCAGTGGCCGTATCAATCTACGTGATTTCGACGGTCTGGTCGCTTGTGGTGGCTTTAGTTATGGTGATGTACTGGGCGCTGGCTCTGGCTGGGCGAACTCTATCTTGTTCCATGACGAGCTACGCATGCAGTTTGTCCGCTTCTTTGCCCGTCCTGATACCTTCTCACTAGGTGTCTGTAACGGTTGTCAGATGATGGCTCAGTTAAAAGACCTCATTCCAGGTGCAGATAACTTCCCACGCTTCATCGCCAACCAGTCGGCTCGTTTTGAAGCGCGTACGGTCAACGTAAAAGTCGAGCGTACCAAGTCTATCCTGTTCAAAGGTATGCAAGACAGCATTTTGCCAATCGCGGTGGCGCACGGTGAAGGTTATGCCACGCTAGACAACACAGAAATCGACGGTATGGCAAAACACGGTCAACTTGCGATGCGTTATGTCGACAGCCAAGGTCATCCAACCGAGACGTATCCGCTCAATCCAAACGGTTCGCTCGGCGGTGTCACGGGTCTATGTAGCACCGACGGTCGCGTTACTATCATGATGCCGCATCCTGAGCGTAACCTAAAAGCTTATAATCACAGCTGGAAACCAGAAGAGTGGGACGAAGACGGTGCGTGGATGCGTATGTTCCGCAACGCCCGTGCTTGGTTGCGCTAGTCGCTACTCAAACCTCTAGCAATTGCTTATAGTTTTAGATAGTTGTTTGTTAAATAAAAAGGTGGGCTTAGGCTCACCTTTTTTGTGTTTAAGGTTTGAGTGTTTGGAAATAAGGGTTAGCGTTTATACCGTGTTTTCACGAGTATAGGTAATGATACCCATGTTAAAATTGCGATTAACAAAGACTCAAATGAAGCAAAATAAGGAAGAATAAAATGTCAGGAATTACAGATATCAATGAGCTATTGAGTTCGATGCAGCCAGTACTGGTTGATGAATTATTTGTGTTTTGTACCGTAAAAGGGCAGCTAGCAGAATACGTAAACCTAGTGCCAATCGCGACGTTTGTAGAGTCAGAGGGGCTGACTCTGGTTTTGACAAAAGACAAGGCTGATGAGGCAGATTTGCATTACGAGGGCGTGTTTCGGCAAATCACTCTGATGGTGCATTCAAGTTTAGAAGCGGTAGGTCTAACCGCAGCCGTGTCAACCAAACTGACCTCAAAAGGTATCAGTGCCAATGTGATCGCTGCCTATTATCATGACCATATATTTGTATCGGATGTTAAGGCGGAACAGGCGTTATCTGCGTTAAGAGAGTTGAGTAATATATAAAGTCTTTTGACGTCTTAGGTTGCTTCGTTAAGATTGACTAAGTTAGTTTGGACTAGTGTTCTACAAATAAAAAAGGTGGGCGCAAAGCTCACCTTTTTTGTGTTTGGGGTTTGGGTTTGAAAGTAGGGGAGCTATTTCCCGCCTTCCGCTTGTATCTGCCAGTCTGGGCTAGCAGTGACGTGGTGTTTTTATTACTGTTTACTGTTTTTGAGAATGATATATCTTTTACGAGTTTTAAAAATATATGCTTCTTTTAGATTAATAATTAAGCTACATTAAACATAGTTCAGAATCGAGAATAACAATATGTCCGATGGTAAAAATTACGAAATTTTCGTACAAAATTTGCAGCAAGCACTTATTAATGCTGAAGAATTTATGTCACAAAAAAACATAGAAATAGAACGAAATAAAAAAATTATAGATAACTGTGGGATAGACCGTGAATTTGACCTGTATTGGGAGTATGAAGTAGCAGGGCTTACTTATAAAACCGTAATTGAATGTAAAGATTATGCGTCCACGATTTCAGTTGAAAAAATAGATGCTCTAGTTGGTAAGATAAAAGATATTCCAGACCTAATACCGGTATTTGCAACAAAAACAGGTTATCAAAGTGGGGCAAAGACTAAGGCTAAGCACAATAAAATTGAGTTACTAATAGTACGAGAACAGAAAGATGAAGATTGGGAGGATAAAGAAGGCAACCCTCTTATTAAGCAGATTAATATTAATATTCAAATTTCTCAACCAAATCTGATAAATAGTATTAAAGCTGAAGTTGATAAAGGTTGGGTAGAAGAAAACCCTCACATTAATCTTGAAAAATATATTGTAACTCCAGAAATGCAAGATAAGGTTTTGATTGAAGATCTCGATAAACAGATGACCTACTCTTTTTTAGAGCTTAGCGATAAATTAAAGCTAGATTCTAGTAGTTCAGGAGAACATTTGCACGAAGAAGTTTTCTTGGATGCATATTTACTAATCGATGGAATCAAAGTGAAATTAAAAAAGTTTAAAATAGGCTACACTAGTTTTGAGCCAGCATTTGTGCCAATTAGAATTGATGACTCCAAGGAGTTACTAGGGGTAATAGAGTATTTATCTAAGAATTCATCTACAGCTATTTTTAAAGATAAAATAATTAAAAACTAGAGATAAATAACTATACAGTTACTATGCCAAGCAAGTAGGTTGAGTAGGGCTTAAAATACACAATGTTTTTAAATTAATAGTCGTAGCAAATAACGTGTTGAGTTTCGTCTCTCGACACTAACTTACAATTATTCGTTATACATTACGTTTCAATAAAACCAATTTGCATTGCGCAGTTTTTCTATATCTCTGTTGCTTGCTTTACGCACCATGCTGGATATTGCACCATTAGCTTGTCCATGATCTAACTTTGTAAGAAAGGTGTTGACCTCAGATTCATCCGCATGAAGGATCATATCTAGATAGTATCGTTGTTCAGCCTTGTTTAATGCGGTTTCTTTAAGCTGAAAAGGTCGATGTAGTGCAGCTTTAAGCAGTATTGCTCTATACTTATCATTTTCAATTACTTCAAAGTCTTGAGCATTTATATCTACGATTACGTTATATTCTGCAAATCCGCTCTCAACAGAAACATCTAAAATGTAAATTCCGTTTTCTATTTTTGCTAGCATACGAAGATCATAAAAAACTATTTTTCTGTCCATGTTTTTTTCCTAATAAGTTGTCCCTTTCTTAGACTCAGCAATCAACTCATGAATCTTAGCACTTCTTAACATCAAAAAAAACGGCACTGAAATCAGTGCCGTTTTATCAGTCGTAATAATTTAAACCCTAACCACGACTTCTCAAATACTGACGCACTACATTATCAATCCCAGCTTAAAATTACCTTACCGCATTGCCCACTTTCCATGATATCAAAGCCTTCTTGAAAGTCATCAATGTGCATGCGATGGGTAATGATTGGCGACAGATCAATACCGCTAATCAGCATTTGCTCCATTTGATACCACGTCTCCCACATCTCACGACCATAAATACCTTTTAAGGTTAACGCCTTAAAAATAATCTTGCTCCAATCCACCGTGGTGGTGTTAGGCAAAATGCCCAAGAGCGCAATTTTAGAGCCGTTATACATGTTACTAATCATCGAATCAAAGGCCTGAGGCGAGCCTGACATCTCAAGCCCAATATCAAAGCCATGCATTTTTAACTCATCGATAGCGCCTTCGATGGTTTCACCCTTGGCTGGGTTGATGGTCATCGTCGCGCCCATTTTTTTGGCAAGCTCTAGACGATAATCACTAATATCACTGACTACAATATTACGCGCCCCTGCGAAGCGGCAAATCGCCGTTGCCATTGACCCAATCAGTCCTGCACCCGTAATTAGCACGTCTTCACCCAGTACAGGGAATGAAAGGGCAGTGTGAGTAGCATTGCCAAACGGGTCCATAATTGCGGCCATCTCATCGCTGATACGCTCATCGAGTTTGATGACATTGTCGGCAGGTATCACCAAATATTCGGCAAACGCGCCATCGCGGTCAACGCCCACGCCGATGGTGTTTTCGCACACATGTAGCTTACCACGGCGGCAGTTACGGCAATGCCCGCAAGCGATATGGCCTTCGCCTGTGACTCGGTCACCTATTTCAAGATGCTTGACGCCATCGCCCATTTCACTAATGACACCGACGTATTCATGTCCGATAATCATTGGCGTTTTTATGGTCTTTTGTGACCACTCATCCCACTTATAAATGTGTAAATCTGTGCCGCAAATGGCGGTTTTTTTAATTTTAATTTTAACGTCATTGATGCCAACCGTTGGTTCTGGCATGTCTTGCATCCAGATGCCTTTTTCGGCATGAGCTTTAACCAGTGCTTTCATAGTTTTCTCTTATTTAACTGCATTTAATTATTGAATCTGGGGTGTGTCCTCATTTTAAAAATGGTGATAAAAATGAGATAAATTGCCGTCAAACGAGGAAAATAGTGCAGATAATATCGAGATATTGACCAACTATTTGACGATGTTTGGCAAAATTTAGCTATTTTTAGCCCATTTAGAGAACGCTCGTTTGAATTGAGGACACGCCCTAGATAAATACCGGACGACGCTTAATCAATCACCTTCATTTGCTTGGCGACTTTGATAAAGGCGGCGATACACTGGTCTAGCTGCTCGCGAGTATGAGCAGCAGAAAGCTGTACACGAATGCGAGCCTCATTTTTGGGTACGACAGGATAGAAGAAACCAATCACATAAATGCCTTCTTCAAGCAGTGCGTCTGCCATCTGTTGCGAGACATTGGCATCATAGAGCATCACCGCACAAATGGCAGACTCGGTAGGCTTGATGTCGAAGCCTGCATCTTGCATTTGCTTCACAAAATAGGCGGTATTTTCATGCAATTGGTCTTGTAGGGTATTGTCTTGCGACAGCATCTCAAACGCTTTTACCCCAGCGGCAGCCACCATAGGAGGAATAGAATTTGAAAATAGATACGGGCGTGAGCGTTGACGCAGCATCTCAATCATTTCTTTTTTACCTGTCGTAAAGCCGCCAATAGCACCGCCAAATGCCTTGCCTAAAGTTCCAGTGATCAGCTCAATATCGCCACGCAGATCAAACAATTCAGTCACGCCGCCACCAGTGCGACCGACCACACCTGCTGAATGTGACTCGTCAATCATGACCATGGCATCATATTTCTGTGCCAACGCATAGATCTCATTCATCGGAGCCACATTACCGTCCATTGAAAACACACCATCGGTGACAATCAAACGAAAACGCTGTGCTTGCGCCGCTTGTAGTTGAGTCTCTAAATCTTGCATATCCGCATTGGCATAACGATAACGCGCGGCTTTACATAGGCGCACCCCATCGATGATTGAAGCATGATTTAATGAATCAGAAATAATAGCATCTTCGCTAGTCAGCAGTGGCTCAAATGCACCACCATTGGCATCGAAACAGGCCGCATAAAGAATGGTATCTTCGGTATTAAAAAACTTAGAAATTGCCGCTTCTAATTGCTTATGCAAATCTTGCGTACCACAAATAAAACGCACCGATGACATGCCGTAACCTGAGTCTTCAATAGCCCCAATAGCCGCCTTTTTAATCTCAGGGTGGTCAGACAATCCAAGGTAATTATTGGCACAGAAGTTAAGCATCTCACGACCATCGGCGATCTTGATGAGCGCATCTTGCGGAGAGGTAATAACGCGCTCGTTTTTATAGAGTCCTGCCGCGCGTATATCGCTGATTTCTTGTTGTAGGTGTTTTTGAAAGGCTTGATACATAAATATTCCTTTTTTAGTATTATTGGTGTTCATTTGATAATAAAGATATTGGGACTGGTCATAGACCTAAGCTATCAAAGCCAAGCTATCAAATCTGCACATCATTCTAGCCATCATTAAAATCAACGATAAAACCAAAGAGGCGGGAAGCCAACGAGATGGTGCGAGCAGTGATACTATCTATAACCCTATGAGCGGTGATTTTATCATTAGCCTATCGCAATAAATAGCCTAAATAGTTGGTAGATAGGCCTTCTTTTATAAAGCTATATAGTGCTGTTTAGTTATAGTATTGGTCTCATAGCGGCTTAGCTATGTCTCAAAATATAAGACATTAACTTGCGCATTTATATATTCTTGAGTAGTAAGCATTGATAAGTACTGTCTATCCAGCTATTCATCTTTGGGGCGCTTCTGAGCCTCAGCGATCAACTCATGAATCTTGGCACTTTCCTTTAGCACACAAGCATCATAGGCAGAAAGTGGCTCAGGTTCTTGTTCCTCTTTCTTTTCCTGTTCGCTTTCTCGCTCTTGTCTGGCTTTTTCTTCTAAATACTTTTGTAGATCATCTTGCTCATCTTGTTGAGAGTTATCCATGGTTTATGTCTCCTAATAGCCTGTATTCTTTAATAAAAATCATCCCGACCAGCATACTTTTTATTTAGTGCCTGCAATATCGCATAGGTTTCGCTATCCATATTCCCCGTTGGTTGCTGCGCTCTAAAGTGCAGCTGAAACGCATAGACGACATCGCGACTGGCTTTGTCCCACGTATCGGTATCGTTGATTTGATAGCCATACTTGCGAAAGGCTTGCTTGATCTCAGGTATCGTGGCCGATGCAAATCCATCTTGATTTATAAAGAACTGCTTATCAAATTCATCATACCAAGCGCCGATACCGTAATCGAAATACAGTCGCTCCCACGGGAATTTGGCACCGGGGTCTATCTTGCGCGAGGGTGCCATATCGGAGTGACCGATGATATTCTTTGGTGAGATGTCATAGCGCGCGGCGATATCTTGCACCAGTTGTGCGACTTTTTTAATCTGCAATTCATTAAATGCCACATAATGCTCATAAGGATGATAGTCGAGCGTGCCATTTTTTAGCGCGTCTCGATATTCAGGCTTGATACCGCTATTGACGATTTCGATGCCGATAGAGGTATCATTTAATATCGTCCGTCCTGCAAAGCCGCCGTCACCAGCATGCCATGCGCGCTCGCTCTCTGGTACAAGGTTGTAGATTTTATCGTCATCATTGTCCAATACTAAATAGTGCGCGCTCACATTGCCCGTGGTCAATGTCTTTATCGATCGCTCATTATCTGAGACCGTATAGTGCAAGACGATGGTTTTGATGCGCTCGCTTTTGCCCGTGGCTTGGTAGCTATCGCTGTCGATGACATACCGCGGTGCTGTCGCTGATACGCAGCCCACGAGCGATAGCGTAAGGCATGATATGAATGCTGATACTAATGCAATCGAGGAAATGTTTTTTGCCATGAAATGCTCTGTGTGGAAATAGTTGCGGTTAATTAACGTTAGGATTGACTGCGATTTTTTTATAACCAATTGCCCCAAGCAGAATAAAGAATCCTAGCAAGACATAAGCATTGAACGACAACGCTGCTGGTGAAAATGGTAGTAGCAATAGCGATATAAAGACCACACTGATTAATACAGAGAGATAATTTAGCAAACCTGCCTGTTTCTTTTTTCGCTCATTGATAAGGTCGGCGGTCGTGACATAAGCAAAGCCAACGGTGATGCCCAAGGACGCCATTGTCACGATATCAAGTAGATAGTTTCTACCTAGCCAAGGAGAGAGTAGGCACACCAAACATATCAATATAACGGTCTTTTGCTTACTAAATTGGTTGTGTTTATCTGTAAATACGCTAGGCAATAATGACGTGTCGCCCATAGATTCTAAGAGCTTAACCGATGACAATATAAAGCCGTTGATGCCGCTCATTATCGAGCCAATCATAGCGATCGACAGTAACCAGATGCCGATACTACCAATCCGATTGTCTATGCCTTCACCTGTCGCCCAGTGGCTGTCTTTGATTGCTTGATAGTCAAAGCTCATGTTCAGCGCGGTAAAGTAGTTGATTAAAAAGTAAAACAACACACCGGCGATGAGTGAAATTAGGATAATGCTTTTGGTCTTGGTTTTTGAATCGCTAATCGCTTTTGAAATCTGCGGTGTGGTCTCAAAACCGACATACGCCCACGGCATAACGGCCAAGATAGGTAACCATGCCAGACTGGTGATAGAACTACTAGACATATCAGTTGGCAAAAACGTTTGGGTAGTTGGTGTCATCCAAAGTGAGGCAAAAAACAGCGCGGTGACTGATAGAATCATAAAGAGGGCGATATAGAGTTGGATTTTTGCGCCGACTCGTACGCCTTTTAGGTTGATATAACTGAACAAAACAATAGCCGCGCTGCATAGGAAAACTTCACTGGCGTAGACTTCCCAACCAGCAATCGTATACAGATAGCCTAATTGTAAGCCGCTAGGTAACAGATAGCGCAGTAGCAAAGCAACGGCTGATATATTGAGCGCGATAATAGAAATATAGCCTATCGTGACGCCCCAACCATAAATATAGGCATGTTTGCGATTGATGTATTTTTCAATCCAATAGATGCCGCCTGACTCGTTCTCTGGCGTTTGGGTCAGCAAATTAATATAGGCACGTGCAACCATATAGATGGCTAAAGTACCGATAATAATAGCGACAGAAGAGCCTAATAGCTGTGATTGCGGTAAAAACAAATCGCCTGGCATGACATAAGCACCCCAGCCGATAATCGCACCGACGCTAATCGCTATCGCTTGTAGGTAGCTGATACTTTCTGTCTTTTCACTCATGGAGTGCTCCTTCACGATCAAAGATGGAGAAGAAGAGAGTGTTTATTACGGAACTGACATAGAACATGAAAAACCTTGTGACGCCATTACGCAGGGTAGTGGCTATCTTTTATAAATAGAAAAGTCATATTAAAGGTTTTTGTTGAGTGTTACCTTTTCAATCCTGTTGGATTTTTTTAGCCAGAACCTTTTTCCAACTGTCCTCTAAACAGTCAATCGCGAGCCACGGTTCAATCATATTGGCATCAAACTTTTCTTTTGAGTTTGCCAGTTGCCATAACGTCTCTAATGTCGCAAACGGATAAGGGCGCTTAATCAAATTTACGGGTAAGTCAGCGTCTATAACGCCATCACGTACAACTTGGAAATACCAACCAGAAATACCTTGCTTGCTGACCCATGCCGCGATATTTGGTACTTTGGTAAATTGACCAATTTGATCGTTAATTTTGTAGCAGGGGCGGCGTGGTTGGACGATACGTAGTTGAACGCTAGTATCATCATTACTAGTGTCTTGACCGTTTTCAAAATGTCCACCATATTGAAAAACATCACCAATACAAACCGTAGATTCGGTCATTTCAGGCAAACCATCGACAGCTTCAGTCGTAAGGTTTTCGCCCAATGTACCGACGCGCACTTTCAGGCCAAACTCTGCATTGATTTTTTCATACGTCGCAGGCGCTAGCTGATGCACGGCTTTGAGTGGGCCACCATGATGTTTGCGGTCAGCCTGTTCATCAGTGGTTAAGCCCATAAAGTTGACGGCGACAGGAGATTTGATAGGTGCTTTATCAATGGCGCTCATTTCTTCACGGGAGAATGGCATAGACTTACCAGCGCGAACACAAGTGAGGGTAGCGATATGTAGGGGCAAGTCTTGGTTAAAGTCTGTTGAAGTTTGCTCAGGTGATGACGTGTTCGATTCTGCGCTCATAAGGTTTCCTAATAGATAGAATGAATAGGCTAAGGCGGCTTAATTTTGGCGGTTTAACTTTAGCGGCTAATAAATAATAATATGAAATGAGCTTATCTGTACTCAATGATTTATCTGATTATACTGGTTCACAACCATAAAATTTACATAAAAAAAGACCAGAATAAGTATTCTGGTCTTTTTGATGGAGCGTTTCTTAATTTTGAACGAGTAACGAGTATCGTCACTGATAAGCTTATTTGTTTTTGTTACGACGACCCGCAGTTTTCTTTTCGCGCGGTGTAGCAACTAGCTCAGCCAACTGTTCAGGTGATGACCATAGGCCTTCTAAGTCATAAAACTCACGTGCTTGCGGCGTCATCATATGGACGACAACTGCGCCCAAATCGATCAACGTCCAATCAGAGTCGATGCCGCCTTCACGGCCAAGTGGCATAAAACCAGCTTGCTTAGCTTCAGCGCCGACGCTATCAGCCATCGCACGTACATGACGCTTTGAGGTACCATCAGCAATGATGATGCGCTCTGTTACGTCAGTCAACTCTTCTACATTCATTACAGTGATGTTCTTTGCTTTCATATCATCTAGAGCGCTTTGTACTAGGGTCAAGCATTCTGTTAGGCGTTCTGCAGTCATGGTGTTGGTCATAAATTTTAATCTCTTGAATCGTAAATATGTAAAATAAAGGGGTAAAACGTCAATTTGTCTTATCCGACTGATCATATGTTGTCAGTCACGCATAGAGACAGGATAGGCAAAATGACATAGATAAGG
Source organism: Psychrobacter proteolyticus (assembly GCF_038155145.1). Lineage (GTDB taxonomy): Bacteria > Pseudomonadota > Gammaproteobacteria > Pseudomonadales > Moraxellaceae > Psychrobacter > Psychrobacter proteolyticus_B. The sequence continues at coordinate 283,133 of NZ_JBAKAY010000004.1, read as the reverse complement.
CGATTTTAACGGAATTGAGCAGCAGAATATAGCTGATGGGCGATAATATATTGATAAACAGCAGGATTTAGCCATTTAGCTAATGGATTAGATTCAGTATTGCTAATGATATCATTTATTGATGCTATAGATGCGATTTGCCGTTGAGCGACTGGCATTTTATTTGTTTGATCGTCTAATTTCTGTAGTTGTTCACGTATCTGTGTGCTTGATACCGCAGTAATGGGTCGCGGATCTATATAAATGCGTCCTTGATTGGCGTTTTTCAAGTCAGTGTTATTTGAGTTTGAGTTCGAGCTATCTGTTAGTTGCTGAATGGTTGGAGTTAATAGCTCGATAGGTGAATCTGTTATATGAGGCTGCAATGACAACGGCAATTGCGTTTTTGAAAAAGCAATATCTTGTAAGGACTTTGTATGGTTTTTAGAAGATATAATACTGTCAGAAAATTTATCGCTAATGCCATCACTCACATCGGTACTGCTCTGACGATTAAACACCCATAGATTGACATGGTCGGTGAGACGCAAGCCATCTTTCCATTTATCTAAACTATGGGCGCTGTCCATACCCATAATAAATAACAAACTGTCATTAGGATATTGCTTTCTTAATGTGCGTACGCTGTCGATCGTATAGACGGGCGGCGCTTGCCACAGTTCCAGCTCATTGATCTGTATCGGTGTATTCTCTGTCGCTAGTTTTAGCATGTTTAAGCGATGGCTAGGGTCTGTACTTTGCGTCTTAAATGGCGAGCGTGCATTGGGTAATAAGGACACATGCAGTGTGCGCTGTAGCCGCGTTGCGATTGGTAGTAGGTGCTGATAGACAGACATTGCTACTTCTAAATGACCATTATGTACTGGATCGAACGAGCCGCCAAGATAGGCACGAATGGCAGGTGCAGGGGCTTTTTCTTGAGGGCTGTTGCTCGTATTTGGCATAAATAAATGTATAAAAGTAGATAGGGCGCATGTGGTCGTTGATGTCCCTTGCTCTTTTACTGTCTGGCCTTTTTAGGTTAAATGATTTGATGATAGCGCTATTGTAGAGGGCAGACGAGCATCTGTCACCACTGTCTGTCACAGAGCACCAATAAAAAACCGACCATCATAATGATAGTCGGCGTTGTATAGAACTTTAATTAGTGAGCCTTACAGCGATTAAATCAAATCGCTATACGCTTGGATAGCGGTTAACGCGATAGTATAGACGATATCGTCGACCAAGGCACCACGTGATAAATCATTCACGGGTTTATTCAAGCCCTGTAGCATAGGGCCGACACTGACGACGTTGGCACTACGCTGTACTGCTTTATATGTGGTGTTACCAGTGTTGAGGTCAGGGAAGATAAAGACGTTGGCTTGTCCAGCGACAGGTGAATCAGGTGCCTTTTGTTTACCAACGCTCATGACAGACGCCGCATCATACTGTAGCGGGCCGTCGACCTTGAGGTCTGGTGCACGCTCGCGAACGATTTGGGTGGCACGGGCGACTTTTTCGACATCTGCGCCTGCGCCTGATGAGCCAGTAGAGTAGCTGATCATCGCAACTTTTGGGTCGATACCAAAGGCAGCAGCAGACTGTGCTGATTGAATGGCAATCTCTGCCAGCTCTTCAGCATTAGGATCTGGATTGATCGCACAGTCACCATAGACGACCACTTGCTCAGGTAACAGCATAAAGAATACTGACGACACGAGCGAATATTGCGGCGCGGTCTTAATCAGCTGGAATGCTGGGCGTACCGTGTTGGCAGTGGTATGAATCGCACCTGAGACCAGACCGTCGACTTCGTCTAGTTGGAGCATGATAGTACCCAAATAGACCGTGTCTTTTAGGTATTCAGCAGCAACTTCCGCAGTGGTTTTACCTTTACGGCGCTCTACGACGGCGGCGATATATTTACTCATATCGAGGTTATCAGGATCGATGATCTCTAACCCTTCAGGTAGCGTTAGATCACGGTTTTTGGCCACTTGCTCAACTTCACTACGCTTAGCAAGTAATACGCAATTGGCGATACCACGACTTTGACAGATACAGGCCGCTTCGACCGTACGTGGTTCCGCGCCTTCTGGCAGCACAATACGTTTTTTGGCGTGCTGTGATTTTTTGACCAACTGATGGCGAAACGCTGATGGTGACAGACGCGGCTCATGATTGCGGCTGAAGTATTCTTTAATCCAGCTCAGGTCCAAATGCGCTGCCACATAACGAGCCACTTCATCAGCACGTTCTGTATCATCACTTGGAATCTCAGAACTCATATGCATGAGACTCTGTACCGTCTCGTAGCTATCGCTTTCGACACTCATGACAGGTATACCAGTTTTGAGCGCTGACTGCCAAAGCTCAGCAACTGTATCGCTTGGGGTAATGCCACCTGTCAACACCAGACCTGCCAATGGAATTCCATTGATACAGGCCAATCCAGCAGCCAACAGCAAGTCATCACGGTCGCCGGGCACGACCATTAACGTACCACGCTTAAAGACTTCATTGACGCGCGCCACTGAACGAGCGGTTAGGCTGATACGATTGATACGACGTGTCTTTGCTTCGCCAACATTTAACCAAGTCGCATCGAGCTCTGTTGCGATATCCCATGTACGAGGCACAGACAACGAGTCACTAAAAGGGACAACCCCGATAAGGCGGAATACTTCGGTATTAAACGAAGGCGATAGACGCTGAACCTCTTGCAGGAAGTTCGGATCTAAGCTGACAACGGCCTCACCCGGCGCGACAGGCTGATTGTCAAAGGTGTTCGGCACGTCTTGTACACGCATCAATATCACGCCTAGCGTACGTGAATCGATGACACCACCAAACTCACGAGCATGGACATCCAGTTTGTCTGCTAAATAGGCAGGTTTACTGATATCAGCGGTACTGACAAATATAATCTTGGCATCGAGCGCGTGGGCAAGCGCACGGTTGATTTGTGAAGCATAAGAGGTCTCGGTGGTTGGCACCAGACCTTCACAGATAATCACGTCATGACCATCATCGATTGTATGAAAATTGGCAATCACTTCTTCCATCAAGTCATCAAGATTGTCATCGCCTAGCATACGCTCGACGTGTTGACGGCTGATAGAGTCAGGCGGATTTAGGCCAAATGCGTGCATGGTCAATGCGCTTGAGCTGTCTAAACTGTGCTGCTTGTCTAGCGTATCATCTTGCAAAAACGGCTTCATAAAGCCCGCTTTGATACCGTTGTAATCAAAGGCACGGATTAGCCCTAGCGCGGCCGATGTCACACCGATACCGCGACTAATGGGAACAAGTAAAATGGTTTGCATAATGTGTCCTACAATTTATTTTATTTTAGACGTCGAGTCGTTTTGAGCAGCATAAGCAGTGCAGTATAAAAACACGAAGCGCTTTATTTTATTTGTTCTCGGCTTTTTATAAGCTTCTAGAACGATAAGCGCTAGGCATTATAATCAATAGGCTTATACTAAGTTCAATGCTTGACGAGTCTCTTGAGCGATGCGGTATTCTTCATCTGTAGGAATAACCCACAGCTCGACACTGCTACCTTCTGCTTGGAAGCTGCCTTCTTGGCCACCGTACAATCCAGCGTTCTTTTCAGCGTCCATCTTGATACCGAAATGACGCATGACGGCTAAAATACTTGCGCGCGTGGTGACAGAGTTTTCGCCGATACCACCAGTGAAAACAATACCGGTGAATTCAGGTAGTGCACAGCTTAAGCTGGCGAGGTATTTACCAGCGCGGTAGCAGAACATCTCAATGGCGAGCTGCGCATCTTTATGGCCTTCGCTCGCAGCTTGCTCAATAGTACGCAAATCGTTTGATAGACCAGAGATACCAAGCAGACCACTTTCGCTATTTAGCATCTTATCTGTTTCTTCTAGACTAATACCGAGCTGACGCTTTAGATGCATATGTAAGCTTGGGTCGACATCGCCGCTACGTGTGCCCATCATCAGTCCCTCAAGCGGGGTCAGACCCATACTGGTATCGAGACTTTTGCCATCATATACGGCGGTTGCTGAGCAACCATTGCCTAGATGCGCGGTAATCCAACCGTGAGGACCTTTTGCTTCAGTAACCTGGCTAGCACGTTCTGAGACGTAGGCATGAGACGTACCATGGAAGCCGTAACGACGGATTTTATGCTCTTCGTATAGATATTTTGGCAACGCATAGCGGAAGGCGACAGGAGGCATGGTTTGGTGAAAGGCGGTATCAAATACCACAACTTGTGGAATATCAGGATAAATAGCTTGAACCGCTTCAATACCCAAAGCATTTGCAGGGTTATGTAGTGGAGCCAGTATCTTTAGACGTTTTACTTCCTCTAACGCATGCTGATCAACGCGAACAGCTTGAGAGTATTCACGGCCGCCATGTACCACACGGTGCCCGACTGCGATAAAGTGATATTGCTCTAATATCTCTAGGATTTTTTGTAAGGCGAGTTTGTGACTACCACCAGGAATAGAGATCTCTAACTTATCGCCATTTAGCGTGGTGTGTTTGATACGGGCTGTATCGAGACCTAAGTTTTCGGCAAGACCGGTGATACGAGTAGAATTGTCATCGCTAATCAACGCGTATTTGATAGAAGACGAACCGCAGTTGAGGACTAAAGTGGGACTGGTTAGGGTTGATGTTTCACTGTTCTTATCATCAAAAGTGGTGCTTAGGTTGGCGCTCATACTCTATCCTTAGATTGGTTTTTATAAAGGGCAAATCAATTATATCGTTCGTTTGATACAAAAAAGACGTCTATTGCCACGTCCTGTTTTATTATCATCAAATGCTACATCGCTGATATCTCAAGTGCTGTAGTAAGGGACACTGAGATGTGATGTCATTATTATATGGAATTGATGAAGTCGATAACCGCCGAGTAAATAAAAATCAGCCATATCTATGCTGATCATATCAAGCAAGTATATTGGCGATTTTATTTATACTTGGGCTACTATTTCTGACAGTGCTATGCATCCATGCTTATGAGGTAATGCGTCTGCATCTCAGGCTAGCATCCTATTGCCGCCGCAAACTGGGAATATAATGTAACACATTTTTGTTTCTACACCACGACAGGGGCAAGGTTTAAAATGTGTGATTAATAAATGGCTAAATACAGAATAAATCAATTATATTCAGGGAGTTATAGAACTATAAATGGATAACTTGTATGGGCTACATAGCAGGGCTATGACTCACAAAATTGTAAGAAATATTGTCGAGACACCCATATGTCATACATTCATATCTAAGCTCGCAGACGATATTACTATAAAAATTCGACTAATGTTCTAGAAAATATCCAACATCACGCAAATTTATTCACCAATCATATTCAGTATCCGTACAGCTTTATGTAATAATGCTATGATGAAAATGGTCATAACGACAGTGCTTTAACTGCTGGTTTGGCTGTCCGTTTGTTTTTTATTTATCACGATTTACTATCGCCATTATGCCGTCGTAAGCTCACAGGTTATCTATTATATGTCTACTATACACAGCCCCTCAGCAGCCAAGCATGCTAGCTCATTCGCTCGTACCAGTCGTCAGGCTGTCGCCACTTTATTTATTGGCAGTGTGGTTATGCTAGGATTGTCAGGCTGCGGGCAAAAAGGCGATCTATATCTGGCAGACTCTAGTAGTCAAACGATAGAGGGCAGTGCGACTATACTTGATAGTACTAGCCATCCACAAGATGCAGCCTTTGCGGGTATCGACGATAATAACTATCAAAAAAACCGCTACCTAGAAGAGCAAATGGTGCTACCTGAGCCTAGTACTGATCCCAACGACTATTAACTGCCAAGCTATTAATTACTAGATTAATAGTTGCTAGGCTAATAATCGCTAAGCTGAGCCAATGGATAGCGGTTAGGTGCTTTTTAATTAACAGTTTAATTAACTGGCGATTCTTTACTGCCTGATTGACTACATAGCTTTAGAGTTTTGCTACCTAAATTTAATTTTCACCCTTGATAATCTGATTATATTAGAGATGTTTATATGAGTCATTCTGAACTACCTGCTGACTTGACCGATTCTGCTACTGGCGAATCCGTTACTATCCAAACTGAGCAAGGATTGTATGTTGACCCGAAAGCGTTGAGTGCTCACTTGCCAGCGCTAAGCTATCGCGACGATGCATTGTATATGGAGCAGGTCAGTATCGATGAGTTGGCAAAACAATATGGTACCCCTTGCTACGTGTATTCAAAGCAAGCAATATTGGACGTTTATCAAGCTTATACTGATAGTTTTGCTAGTCTGAATCATCAGGTATGCTATGCCGTAAAAGCAAACTCTAACCTTGCCGTGCTTGGTGTCTTGGCACAGGCGGGCGCTGGGTTTGATATTGTTTCCCGCGGTGAGCTAATGCGCGTGTTGGCGGCAGGTGGCGCAGCATCACGTGTGGTATTCTCAGGTGTGGGCAAAACGTACAGTGATATCGAATATGCGCTGACTCAAGGTATCGGCTGTTTTAACGTTGAATCTATCAGCGAGCTGACTTTAATCAATGAAGTGGCAAAGTCACTCGATAAGCCTGCGCCAATCTCGTTACGCGTCAACCCTAACGTCGATGCCAAAACCCATCCATATATCTCAACAGGTCTCAAAGACAACAAGTTCGGCATCACTCACGAAGACGCATTAGCGGTCTATAAGCAAGCGGCCGACTTATCACATATCGACATTGTTGGTATTGATTGTCATATTGGCTCGCAATTGACTGAAGTAGAGCCGTTTGTTGCAGCATTAGATAAAGTTATTGAGCTGATACATAGCCTGCGTGACGCAGGTATTGAGTTACAGCATATCGATTTGGGCGGTGGTTTAGGTGTGCGCTATATTGATGAGACGCCTGTGTCTATCGATGAGTTTGCCCAAGCTTTATTACCAAAACTTAGCGGGCTTGGTTTGACCGTGTTCTTTGAGCCAGGTCGTAGTATCGTTGCTAATGCTGGCGTGCTATTGACTCAAGTTGACGTACTCAAGCCGACTGAGCATAAGAATTTTGCTATCGTTGATGCCGCGATGAATGACTTGATTCGTCCTGCTTTATATCAAGCTGAGATGGCGGTGATTCCAAGTGTATTACCTAGTGCTGGTATCGATACGGATGGTACGCAGCCGTGGGATATCGTTGGCGCGATTTGTGAGACGGGTGATTTCTTGGCAAAAGACCGCCTACTATCATTGGCCACAGGCGATGTACTTACCATTACAGGTGCAGGTGCTTACGGCTTTACCATGAGTAGTAACTATAACTCACGCCCGCGTGCTAGCGAAGTAATGGTGTCTGGTGATAGTCATCAGCTTATTCGCAAGCGCGAAACGATTGAAGCGTTATATGCAGATGAAACATTGTGGCAGGATAAATAGCATTGTAAGACGCGTTAATTGATATGGTCATCGATGGCTGTGTTGATTAAATAGCTTTTTAATTATAGCTCTGTTGATTAAAGAGAACCCACTGTGGCGATAACAGTGGGTTTTTTTGTGCCTAATGCTAAGTAAGTAGGTCAGTTGTGAGATATACATATAACTTGGTATTTGATAGCGGTGATAATTATGATTGTATCTGACAGCGTGCTAATATAAGGCATACATAAAAATAGGATAGGACATCAAAGATATGCTAATAGAGTTTACTAAAATGCATGGGTTGGGTAATGATTTCATGGTCATTGATTTAGTGACCCAGCGCTTAGATTTGACCAAGGATTTGGTGCAGTTATTGGGCGATCGTCACCTAGGCATTGGTTTTGATCAGCTGCTCGTAGTTGAGCCACCCATGCGCCCTGATGTCGATTTCAGTTATCGTATCTTTAATACTGATGGCACCGAAGTCGAACAGTGTGGCAACGGCGCTCGTTGTTTCGCGCGTTTTGTGCAAGCACGTAAACTGTCATTTAAGCAGCGTCTACGCGTTGAGACGGCCAGTGGTATTATTTCCCTGACTACTGATCGTTACGGTTGGGTAGATGTCGATATGGGCAAGCCTAAATTTGAGCCAGATGAGATTCCGTTTAGCCCAAGAGCGACGACCAAAATCCAAAACACCTATCATCTTGATGTAAATGGTACACCTGTACAGCTGTACGTTGCCAATATGGGCAATCCGCACGCTGTGATAAAAGTCGATGACGTACTCGATGCAGAGGTCGAGACTCTAGGTAAAGCAATTGAGTCGCATCCTGCATTCCCAGACCGCGTCAATGTGGGCTTTATGCAAGTGATGAATCAGCGCCATATTCGTCTACGTGTGTACGAGCGCGGTGTGGGTGAGACCCAAGCTTGTGGTACGGGCGCGTGTGCAGCAGTAGCCGTTGGTATACGTGAAGGCTGGCTTGATGAGGGTGAGGAAGTTCGCGCACAGTTATATGGTGGCAGTATGATTATCAAGTGGCAGCCAGGCTATTCAGTTACGATGACGGGTCCGACCGCTTTTGTCTATGAAGGTGTATTTAGTCCAGATGGCCTGATGGCACAAGCAGGTCTTAAACCCAATGCTGAAGGCTGATAACTGTTGTTAGGCCAATCGTATAAATACCAAGGATGGTTATAATATGGTTATGTCTACTAAAGGCAGTCAGGCGGCTAGCTCAGCACCTTGGCTATCTACTGAGCTAGCCGCCACTATAGAGTCAGCCGCTGCGTTACGAGAGCTACTCGCACCTGTGCATCGTTGGCTCAATACGTTGTCTGTGCGCAACCATTCGCCGCATACTCTGACCGCTTATTTTGCTGGTTTAAATCAACTGGCGTTATTTTTGCGTGGTAAGCGTCTAACGTGGACACGCTGTGATAAACGGCAACTTGCCCAGCATATCAGTCAGCGTCTTGATGAAGACAAGCTAGCGCTTGCCAGTGTTCAGCAAGAGTTGTCTGCGATTCGGCATTTTTATGGTTGGATGATTGAAGAAGAGCTAGCACGTATCAACCCAACCACTGGCTATCAACTTAAGCGTAGTCCTAGACCGCTGCCTTCTATCGCTGATGTCGATTTACTGACTCAGCTACTCGATCAAGAGATTCCTGATACGCCAGAGCAAGCGCGCTTATGGTTACGTGATAAAGCTATGTTCGAATTGCTCTATAGTAGTGGCTTGCGTGTTGGCGAGTTGGTTGCACTCGATATGGCAGATGTAGATTTGTCTGAGTTACGGGTACGAGTCACGGGTAAGGGGAATAAAACACGCCTAGTACCATTAGGGATAAAGGCTGCAGAAGCAATTAGTCGCTATCTGCCGCATCGTAACCTATGGGTAGAGCAGATGGATAGCGCATTGTTCATCAGTGAAAAGCTCGGCACCAGATTATCAACACGGGCAGTGCAACAGCGCTTAAAAGTTGCTGCTACTCGCGCAGGTATCGCACAAAACATGTATCCACATCTACTGCGTCATTGTTTTGCATCACATATGCTGTCAGGCAGTGGTGACTTGCGAGCCGTACAAGAGATGCTCGGGCATAGTGATATTAGCACCACGCAAATTTATACCCACGTTGATTTTGCAAAATTAACACAGGTTTATGATCGCGCCCATCCACGAGCAACTCATGCTCAAAATGATAAGAATCCTAACTAGTATTTGAATACGAAATTTACCGTACTTACTAACCTACGCCAAACGATGACAATCAAAGATAGGCAGCTTCTGACGGCCTTGCTCTTGCGCTTGCTTGTCTAATGACGCCATGACGATGGCATATTGTTTATCCAACTCGCTATCGTCATAGCTTGCGATAAAACTACTATCAAACGCTGTAATGGCTGCATGTCCCCATGTTTGACGGGTACTACCATCTTTGTAAAGATGATCACCACCTTGTGCTGCGCCGATGACCATACATTGACTATCTAGAGCACGCGTCCGTAATAACAGCGACCAGTGCGCTTGTCCAGTCAAGTAAGTAAAGGCAGAAGGTGCACTCAATAGTTCGGCACCTGCTTGTCGCAGACGCTGCGCCAATGCTGGGAAGCGCAAATCAAAACATACCATCATGCCGAGTTGATAGACTGTATCGCCTACTGCTAGTGGCGCAATTACGGTCTGCGTACCCGGTTCAAAGGTTGCTGCTTCGTTATAGCTGCCATGCTTATCGGCCACAGTTGCGGTAAACAGATGAATCTTGTCGTAGCGTGCGACACGGGTACCATCTGGTGCAAACAGCTGGCTCACTTGGCGCAATCTACCATCAGGAACGACAGTGCCATCAGGGCGATAATGGCAGGGTAACGAGCCTGCTAGTACATGGATACCAGCAGTGCGTGCGTAGTCTGCTATCGTCGCTGATAAGTCATCAAAACGCTCAGCAGTAGCAGACTGCTGCCCCATGCTACAGCAGTTCTCAGGCAATACAACAAGCTCAGCCCCTTGGCCTTGTGCATCTGTGATGGCGGCTTTGATATCTGCTAGATTATCCTCAACATTCTGCTGACTGTTCATTTGAATAGCAGCGACGTTAAGTTGATGGTTACTTGAATTCATGACAATATTCCTATTGGGTATGAGCTGTATTGGTCATTTGCCGTAATTTGTTTATTATAATATTTTCGCGGTAATGAGCAGACTGCTCGTATTTATAGATTGCTCATCCTTGCCAAGATGATAGTCTGCTATCAATAGCAAACCAAACGTATCCGGACAAAACATAAATTATCATAGCAAAATTGTGGCAAAAAATGCTATCGTCATGTCCTGATAAGATTTATGTCGTTACCTTTACTGACAGAATAAACACAATATCACTAAGATCGGAGTGCAAGAAGCCGCCCATGAGTATGTCGTTCGGATTGGCGACCACGCTGAGCAACTCACAAAAGCTAACCCCGCAAATGCAGCAAGCCATAAAATTGCTGCAGCTCTCTAGTCTTGAGCTCGCACAAGAGGTTCAGGCAAAGCTAGATAGTAATCCATTACTTGAACGTATCGAAAACGATGACGAATACGACAGTGGTGACGATGAAATAGAGGAGTGGAGCGAGCCGTTGACGCTTGATAGTTGGAATCAAAGTAGCAGTGACTCATTTGACTCAGTACCTACTAGCGGTACAGAGTACAGCGGCGATAGTAGTGATAGCTTCAGTGATAGTTTGGATAAATTACAACAGCCTAATATCGATGATAGTGCAATAGATGTAGATAGCTATAGCAGTTCTGATGCCGATAGCTTTGACACGGGTAACTATGCCTCTACCGCAACAGGCTCTGGCAATAGTAGGGGTGATGAAGATTTTGATAGTTACCAAGGCGGTACATCGTCCACCATTCAAGATCATGTGCGCTGGCAGCTGAACTTTAAGCGTTTATCAGAGGCCGATACGCTGATTGCAGAATATTTAATAGACTCCATGGACGATATGGGCTTTATTCGAATTGATATAGATGAGCTGCTGCAGAGCTTTGATACGATGGCAAGTTTCTATCAATGGGATGAGCGCGTTGAAAAAGAAGAGGTCTTAACTGTATTACGTATCATCCAGTCCTGTGATCCAGTTGGCGTGGGGGCGCGTCATTTAAGCGAGTGCTTATCGATTCAGCTATCTAAACTAGATGCCCGCACCGAATACCTACAAGAAGCCCAAGCGCTATTATCAGCGAGCGAGCATTTAGTCAGTAATAATATTAAAGCACTGACAGAACGCACAGGGCTTGCACCAGAATACATCACACCTGCGCTTACGTTACTACGTACCTTAAACTCTTCACCAGGGCTACTGTTTCAGTCTAGCCAGCCCGACTATGCCCAGCCGCCTGAGAGCTATGATATTCCAGATGTGTTGGTCACACCTGTTAGAAACAATAAGGCGACAAGCAACTCTGAAGTAGAAGAGGATGGCTGGTATGTACGCCTTAATCCAGATACCTTACCAAAACTACGCGTGAACCAAGAATATGCCAACTTAGTCAAGCGTGGCGATGACAGTCCTGACAATCAATATCTGCGCGAAAACCTTACCGATGCTCGGCTGTTTATTCGTAGTATCGAAGAGCGCAATCAAAACCTACTCAAAGTAGCAACTAGCATTGTACGCTATCAACAAGAGTTCCTGCAGCATGGGGCAACCGCCATGCAACCCTTGATATTAAAGGCAATTGCTGAAGAAGTTGACTTGCATGAGTCGACAGTCTCACGCCTTACCACCAGTAAAACCATCTTGACGCCGCAAGGATTGTTTTCTTTAAAACACTTCTTCTCCTCTCACGTAAGTAGTGCTGATGGAGATATCTCATCGACCGCTATCAGTGCCATGATTAAAAAGCTCATCGCTGACGAAGATCCCAAAAAACCCTTGTCAGACAGTCGTATCAAGGATGAGCTGTTAGCAGATGGTATCGATATAGCCAGAAGAACCGTCGCCAAATATCGTGAAGCAATGAATATTGGCTCGTCTACTCAGCGCAAACAGAAATATTAATTATCTAAGTTCACCTTTCTATAAGCTTAATGGCTACTTGTCTGTATAGCGCAATACAGATATAAAAAATAAAATTTTTTGATTATATAGAAACCAAGTAGAAATAATAGGTATTGTTACACTTAATTACAATTCAATGGCTTGCTACTGGGCGATTTTCATGACAAATTAGAGTCATACCAACAACGAACACCAAACGCCGATTTATAGTATTTATTTACAACTAATAAAGGAGACGATAAAAGGATACGTCGACACATTACTAGAGGCATTGGGATAGTTAGTGGTAAGGCAGGATGACAAGAGCAAGAATGCTATCTCATCTGTTGATTGTAAGTTACAAATAAAAGGACAACAATATGAATGTTTCTATCAGTGGTCATCATATCAGCGTTACCGAAGCTATGGACACAGCAGTACGCGAGAAGCTTGAAAAAGTAGAGCGTCACTTTGATCAGATACAAAGTATTCAAGTGATTTTATCGTTAGACAATAGCGGTGCTAGCGACGGCGGTAAAAAGAGCCATAAAGCTGAAGCAATTATGCGTGTCTCGGGTCAAGAAATGTTTGTCCAAGCGTATGAAGATGATATGTATAAAGCCATTAACGAGATGGCAGACAAGCTAGATAGACAAGTACGTAAGTATAAAACCCGTCAAGAGCGCAAAAAGACTCAGGGTGCAGGACGCGATAGTCGCTATCAGGATCTAACACCTGCAGAAGCAGTACCAGCAGCATAGTTCGAGTTTAAAAATTTGAACACTATCGTTATAAGCTAGTGAAAGCAGACTAAGAGAATAAAAAATTTATAAATAGCTACTGCATTGGTTTGTAATTGATATAAAAAAAGACCTCTAACTTGTAATAAGTTGAGGTCTTTTTTAGCATTAGTAGACTTAGCTAGTAAATTTAGAACAAAAATGAACTAGCTGTCAGCTCAAGCTTATCTATCTAAACATTATTAACCACCGCCGACAGCTTGTACTACTTCTATATTCATTCCTTCTACGATATGTAGTTGAGCAAGCTCGCTTTTTGGCATTAGCTCGCCATCGACTTCTACAGCGTAACGACCCTGACTAAGGCCAAGCTCATTGATGACCAATTGCACAGTCTGATGAGTGGTTTGCAAGCTTTTACCATTGACACTAATGGTGCTCATAATAAATACTCCCTACTAAATTAAAATTCCTGTGTATCCGCTATTCACTACGTACCTTTCATTTTATTACTGATAATTCATTGCAGCTAATGAAAAGAGCTAAGAATCACAATAACTATTAAATAGCTCAGCTAACTGAGTCCTTCAATCGAAAGGCGGAAACGGCCAACCATAGCCAACCTGCAATCATAAGAACGCCGCCAATAGGCGTAATCGCACCGAACCAGCGCGGTGCACCAAGCGTCATGGCATACAAACTACCAGCAAAAATGATAATACCAATTTGTAGTAACCAAGCGGTCGTCTGAGTAATATATTTTAAACGAATCAGTAAACCCACAAGTAGTAGTCCTAGCGCATGTACGAACAAATACAGCGTTGCCGTATGCCACCATTCAAGCTGTTGGATGCTGACGCGGCCTTCTAAACCATGAGCACCAAACGCGCCCAGAGCAACAGCAATAGCCATATTAATTGCGGCAATACCGATCCAATTTAACATTGAACAACTCGTATCATCTTAAGGCTACTGGATATCATTTGGCAGAATCACACTATCAATGGTCATCGCATCACGAATCTTGTCCATGGCATTCTTTTCAATCTGACGGACGCGTTCAGCTGAGATAGAGTAAACTGCTGCTAACTCATGCAAGGTGGATTTCTGCTCAGATAACCAACGCTGTTCGACGATATCACGCGAACGATCATCTAAAGTGCCCATAGCAGCGATGAGTGCTGATGAGTTGTTCTCTTCCCAATCCGCTTCTTCTAACTGCTCAGCTGGATCGATACCGTCTTCCAAAAATAGCTGAGGGGCGTAACGACCATCATCATCGTCGCTTGACTGCGCCTCAAACGAAGCATCATAAGAAGTTAAACGTGACTCCATCTCTAACACTTGCTTGCGTGTGACATTCAAGTCATTAGCGATAGCGTCCGCTTCTTCTAGTGTTAGCTGATTATTGGTCTTCTTAAGGCTACGCAAGTTAAAGAACAGTTTACGATGAGCCTTGGTAGTCGCAACTTTCACAATACGCCAGTTGCGAATCACGAACTCATGAATTTCAGCTTTTATCCAATGCACAGCAAAGGATACCAAACGTACGCCTTTATTTGGATCAAAACGTTTGACTGCTTTCATCAATCCTAAGTTACCTTCTTGGATTAAATCTGCTTGCGGCAATCCATAGCCCGAGTAGCTACGCGCGATATGAATTACAAAACGTAAATGCGACATTACCAGTAGACGAGCGGCTTCGACATCACCTTCATCATAATAGCGATGCGCCAACTCTTGCTCTTGTACCGGCGTCAAAATAGGGATCTGATGGACAGTATTGATATACGCACCCAAATTGACCCCTGGCGCTGACAAGTGAGTTGGCATAGCTGGTACTAAATCGCGCGTACTGGTATTGCCCAATGTACTCGCGTCATAAGGTGGTCGCTGAGCAGCGGCCTTTAATGCAGCATCGCGTGCATCATTTTTTATAGGAGCTGAGCCATCTTTTTTATTTGTATTTACAGCATCAGTAGAAGTATTAGCCATATTCTTGACCTTGGTTAAATAGTTAAGCAAATAGTCAGATAAAAATCTTTATGATTTAATTGTAAAGGATAGCAGCGCTTAGTTGCTATCAGTTTTGGTAATGATGAAGTGATATATTGTAGCGAAACGCTGTAATGATGTGCCATCAACTGACGAGCGGTCAGTAACTTCATTGACCACTAGCTCTAAACAATCTGCCGCCTGTGATTGCTGACTTTGTCTACAAAACGCTGTGATATCAGCTTGCGAGTTAGGGTCAGTTGCAACCACGTACAGCGACTCACCAACTGTTACGTCACGTAATGCGACCTTAGTTTTTAACAATGGCATCGGGCATGCAAGACCGCGTCCATCAACAAAACCTTTTATATTTAGTCCAGATTGTGCTGTAGCTAAATCATCTGAATTATGACTTTCAGTCGGTAGCAGCTCTAGTAAACTCGCAATGTCGTTCTGCTGTGCATCAGTCAAATTCGCTGATAACTGTATAGAGTGCGATACACGTTCGATGACTAATTCACTAGCAGCGGGCATAACTTAAACCTTGTAGATATCTATATTTTAATTTGTTCTATTAGCAATAGGCTTTGATATCGGGTACGAACATAATCCATCAATCATAAATTATGAGGTCTTTATAACAGCCATCACAGTCATCTAAAACTACTATCATTGCTGCTTATTATACCAAATAGACAATGTATAGTTGCAGTTGAATATAATCAACGCTGTGTTCGGTTCACTAGAACCATATAACCAAGAGTTGCACGATTAGCAATTGCCCGATTAAGAGTCATACGATTGAGACTTACTGCATAAATAATGACCCAATGAATAATTACACAGCTATGTTGCGCAATCGTGACGGGTGGCTAAGTTATTGGTAGTTAAGTTCATTGTAGAATTGACCTTGTATAAACAAGCTCGTATAGTCGAAAAGACGTCGTCAATTATCTTATAGGATATGCACTTGTACCACGCTAATAGAACAAAGCGACCTAATAGTAACCACAAACCTTTAATAGCCAAAAAATCTGTAGGCTTACCAATTATGTTGTCTAAGCAAAAAGGTAAACGTCATTTTATGAGTGTAGCTTTGCTAAATAGCGTCAAGGTAGGGTTGTCAATAATGCTACTAGCCATAGCCAGCGGTGCGCATAGTCGTGAGAGTCAAACAATGCCATTTGCTGATAGCTCGTGGCAAGTCACAGATCCGCAAGCGCTAGATCTACCAAATCTGCGCGGGCAAGGCTTAAGCTTTGCTGAGCAATATCAGAATAAAATGCTTGGCGAATGGTCATTACAGAATATCAATGGCCGTGTCAGAATGGAACATGATCCTTGGGTACAAGAAACGATAAAAGACATGACATGGCGTCTCAATGCCCAAGCTCGTCAGCAAGCACCACTTGGCGTCGTCATCATTGATAACCCCAGTATCAATGCCTTTGCAGCGCCTGGTGGTGTAATCGGCATCAATACTGGGACGATACTGTCAGCTAGTAGCATGGATGAGCTGGCAAGCGTCGTCGCGCATGAAGTTGCGCATATCAGTCAACGGCACTACGAAAGCGGCGCTGACGAACGTAAAAAAGCCTTGCTGATGCAGCTAGGTGGTATGCTAGCTGCGATTGCTGCCTCAGCTGTCGATGGTGATGCCGCTGCGGCTGTGATGATGGGCAGTCAGACAGCCTCTATGAATAGCAGTATGGCCTTTAGCCGTAGTAACGAGCGTGAGGCTGACCGAGTAGGGATGCAGATTATGACCCAAGCGGGTTATGATCCTCGGGCGATGCCACGGTTTTTTGCCACGATGAATCAACAGAGTCAGTTAAATCAAGTTGAGAATCAATTTTTACCGAGCTTTGTACGCTCACATCCTCTGAGTAATGAGCGGTTGAGCGAGTCACAAAGTCGCGCTCAGCAGTATCCAGCGCTCTCATTGAGCCAGCAGCAGCGCCATCAAGCATTATTTGATTTACTGTATTGGCGTGTGCAAGTGACTGGTAAACATGCGTCTGAAGTGACGCTGACAACGGCCGCCAAAAACAGTCTCGGGGCCAAACTTGCGCTAATGCATTGGTATGGAGAGCAGCAGCGTTTTACAGATGCTAATAAGGTATTGGCTGAGATAAATACGTTATCAAATACGCAGCGTCAAAATTTAGAGCCTCTATTGTCGATTACCCACAGTCAGTTATTGAGTGAACAAGGTAAGTGGCAACAAACCGTAGATGTATTGGAGAGTCAACAGCGCCTATATCCTGAGCGCCGTGATTTACGTCTTTATCTGGCCAAAGCACTGACTAATAGCAATCAGCCGATAAAAGCTCAGGCGCTGTTGAAGCCACTAACAGAACAGCAGCCAAGCGATCGTTATGCATGGCAAAGCTTGCAACTTGCCAATGAAAAACTTGCTAAGACCACCACCTCACCACAGTTAGCCAATATCGCGACGATTAATGCATTGCGCTATCGCAGTTATGATCAGCTATGGAATGGACGCTATGAGAGTGCGCTGACCTCTTTGACACAGGCCAAACAGTTGACGGAAAATCTGCAAACTACAGATCAGGCCAATAGTGCGCGTCCGTTATTGGCCAATATTAATGCAGAACTCAAAGCAATAAAAACCGCCCAAGACTTTAAGCCTTAGACGGTTATTTGTACAGATTAGCCTGCCAATCAATAGCAAGTGCTAGCCTTGTAACGCGTCTTTAACCATTTTAGAAATCAAAGCAGGATCAGCACGGCCAGCTGTTTTATTCTTTAAGACACCCATGACGCTGCCCATATCGCGCATAGACGTAGCACCTTGCTCAGCGATTTCAGCATTTACCAATGCCATAATCTCGTCTTGATTCATTTGTTGCGGCATAAACTCGTTGATGATATCAATCTCAAACTGCTCTTTGGTGGCCAAGTCATCACGGCCATTTTCTGTAAAGATAGTTAGTGACTCTTGACGCTGCTTTAGCTGTTTTTGCAAAACTTCTAATACTTGCGCATCATCAAGTTCTGTCTGACGGTCAATCTCGATTTGTTTCACTACTGACTGTACGTTGCGCAGTACTTTGACGCGCTCAAGCTCACGAGCTTTCATTGAAACTTTGATATTGTCTGATAACGTCTGTTTAAGTTGGCTCACTGCTATTATCCTTATCGATCTGTTAAATGCTATTCGTTAGAGGTCGTTTGTTAAATTTTAGAACAAAACCTGCTGATAGTGGTTTTAATAAAAAATTATGTCAGCAGTAATAACAAAAATTGTAGCATAAAAAACGCCACTGATATCGATTGATAACAGTGGCGTTAGTGTAGCGCTTGTACTTAGCTAATCAGATTACTGATTAGTACATACGAGTGGTACGAATAGTTTCGCGTTGTAACTTTTTCTTATAACGCTTTACGGCAGCAGCTTTTTTACGCTTACGTACTTGCGTTGGTTTTTCATAAAACTCACGCTTACGTACGTCTGATAATACACCAGCTTTTTCACAAGCACGTTTGAAACGACGGATAGCGATATCAACTGGTTCGTTTTCTTTAACCTTAACTGCAGGCATGAAGACTCCTCGATTAGGATGAGATATAAGGGCATTAGTTTGGCTGTGTATTAGTATTTAGCCGTAATATCTCAAGATTACAGGCATCAGCTCAAACTAGGACAATTCTCACGCATTAGCGTAAGGGCAGGTATTTTAATAAAAAATACCAACAAAGTCAATGATTTTAAGCATTTATTGCCGATAGGTTATTCAATTAGATAGCTATTTGAATTTGGCTCTCAAGCTATGAATTCGACATATATACAACGCTTGATCAATAAAAAATCCCTACCGTCTATAACGGTTTGATTGGAGTTTATGCTATGATAATTCCCATATTATAGGGTCTATTGAACTTTCAAATATTAGGGCTGCTGATGGCTAAAATCACCCCAAACTAGGCGAAAACCGACGATAATGTCGAGACCTTAGCTAGGTTTTCAACAACGGTTGGGGTAATTTTAGCATCAGCCTTTCAGGGCAGTACTCTTTTTTGTCAATATATGGCGAAATAGTTTAACCTAGAATGACTAGGCTTCAGCAATTTCACTGCATATTGTCTAAAAAATAGTGACTGCCAGCACCACATTTGAAAGTTCAATAGACCCTAGTAAGCCTATGAACCGTTTTGTGTGTATTTTATTGAGGATGTTGGAATGAAAAAAACAGTATTTAACACGGCATTAAGCACCGCACTTATCATAGCTTTAGGTGTGAGCGTGAGCGCTTGTAGTGGCGGCGAAGAGCATGAAGAAGTAATGGCAATCGATCGCGTTGACGAAGCTGCTGAACTTGCCATCAAAAATGCGCCACCAGCTGAAGAAATGGAATTCCCAGAAACCGCACCAATGCCAGCGGCTGATGCAGCGGGTACAGAAGCTGACGGTACAGCTACTGCTGAAGCAGGAATGGCTGACGCTGATACTGCAGAAGCAGCAGCTACCGATAGTGCGGATACAGCCGCTGCTCCTACTGACAGTGCTGATATGGCGGCTACTGACGACACAGCTGCAGCCACTGCCGAGTAACTTCGTGCTGAATTGACCATTAGCTCAATGGACTATTAAACAGTCGTTGGTCGTATATGTAAGTAATTTAAGCTGATATAACGCATCACTAATTGATTGCAGACTGACTAAGTAAGGGTAAAACCATGATTGATATACAACCGTATATGAACAAACTGAAATTGTCTGT
Organism: Psychrobacter proteolyticus; assembly: GCF_038155145.1. Classification (GTDB taxonomy): domain Bacteria; phylum Pseudomonadota; class Gammaproteobacteria; order Pseudomonadales; family Moraxellaceae; genus Psychrobacter; species Psychrobacter proteolyticus_B. Next base: position 263,232 of record NZ_JBAKAY010000004.1, on the reverse strand, counting down.
AATCAGCATGAGCGTGGTATTTGCAGTGAGTGCTTGTAGCGGTGATAATACAGCTACTGAAGAGTCTGCAGTAGCCAATGAGCCTGCTACCGCTATAGAAGAAACAGCTGTAGCCGAGGGTACGACGCCTGAGTCTGTGATTGAGCCAGATACAGAATCAAAAGCAGCAACAGAGTCTGCCGACACAGTAGATGAGGCAGTGGCAACACCTGAAACTGATTCTGAGCTTGAAGTGTTGGCAGCAGATGCAGGTGCTAAACTGTATGAATCAAACTGTCAGGTTTGTCATGCTGCAGGTTTACTCGATGCGCCAAAGTATGGTGATACAGCGGCTTGGACAGCTCGTCTAACTAAAGACAAAGAAACGCTGTATATGCACTCGGCTAAAGGCTTTAATAAAATGCCAGCGCAAGCGGTAAATGGTGTGACCGAAGCACAAGTTAAAGCGGCTGTTGATTATATGCTAGCGTCGGTAAGCTGATACGCTATATTAGAGTATGTCAGCTATTGAAATTTGCTAAACTGGCCGTCATTGTGACTGACAATGACGGTTTTTTTATGCACGTTTTTTGTCACGCCAGTCTCATAATATATAGCTGTATCAAGCGAATTTGAGATAGTGTGTGACTGGCTGTATTCGTTATCCAATCTCTCAAAATGATGTAAGATAAAAGTGCGACAAAAATAGCACGAAAACGAAAGTATAAAGGCAAAAGTATGAAAGTATTGGGCTTAGAGACCTCTTGTGATGAGACGGGGCTAGCGATTTTTGATAGTGAGCAAATAAATAGCGACAACCAAGGTTTGGTCGGGCAAGTACTGTACTCTCAGATTGAGCTGCACGCACTTTATGGCGGCGTGGTGCCTGAGCTTGCTAGCCGCGATCATATTCGTAAGCTCGTGCCGTTATTGAATGAGCTGCTAGAGCAATGCGATATGAAAAAAAGCGACATCGATGCGATTGCCTATACTAAAGGACCTGGTCTTATTGGTGCATTGATGACAGGCGCACTGTTTGGTCGTAGCTTAGCATATGGTTTGGATATTCCAGCGATTGGTATTCATCATATGGAGGGGCATCTTTTGGCGCCGCTTATGGGCGCGAACCCTCCGGCATTTCCTTTTGTCTCGCTACTGGTATCTGGTGGGCATACGTTACTCATTGCTGCTCACGGTGTTGGACAATATGAGATATTGGGTGAGTCGATAGACGATGCGGCGGGTGAGTGCTTTGATAAAGCCGCTAAAATGCTAGGTTTGCCTTATCCTGGTGGCCCTAATATTGCCAAACTGGCAGAAACTGGTAATCCTGACGCTTACGCACTACCAAGACCAATGCTCCATCGGGGCCTAGACTTTTCGTTTAGTGGTATGAAAACAGCCGTACATAATCTGATTAAAGATACGCCACATTCGGGAGGGTCGGGTAATGGCGCTGACAGCGATCCACAAGTTCGCGCTGATATTGCCGCGAGTTTTCAGCATGCAGTGGTCGACACGCTAGTGAAAAAATGTGTCAAAGCACTTAAGCAAGCAGATATGAGCCGCTTGGTAATTGCGGGTGGCGTCAGTGCTAATACTCATCTGCGCGAGACGTTAGAAGCGGAACTGGCTAAGATCAATGCGACGGTTCATTATGCACCGCCTGCGCTATGTACGGACAATGGCGCGATGATTGCTTATGCAGGTTTTGAGCGCTTACAAGCAGGACAGTCTGATGATTTGGCTGTTAGCTGTATTCCGCGTTGGCCGATGACAGAATTACCAGCCGTATAAATGAGTATTTGGTCCAACACGTTTATATGAATTAAGGACAGTCTATGCAGTGGCTTGCTATCGGTTTGGGCGCAGCATTTGGTGCTTGTCTGCGAGCTTGGTTATCGCGTTTTAATGCCTTGCACGGCTGGGTGCCACTCGGTACGCTGAGCGCCAATATCTTAGGTGGGCTGCTGATAGGGCTCGCGCTAGTATGGTTTGAGCGCATGGGTAGCAACTTATCTGATCATGTACGCGTGTTTGTGATAACTGGTTTTTTGGGCGGATTGACGACTTTTAGTACGTTTAGTGCAGAGGTATTTGGCTTTATTCATGACGGGCGGTTGCTAGCAGGTTTAGCGCTCATCGGCCTGCACGTTGGACTGACATTATTAGCAACCGCGCTTGGCTTTTATTTCTTTAAGCTAGTTTTGTAAGCGTTGATAGATATTAATCGTTTAAGAGTTTGTTATAAGTGGTTCCATTATATCAGTCTGTTTTAAGTGGTCTGTTAATGGGATTGAGGGGTGAATTAGCTGGTTCCACTGGGGTATACCCTAATTTACAATCTTTACTTTGAATCGATAAGTACAAAAATATTTACTGATAATTTCTAGATGATTTACAAGACTCTTTGTAAAGGTGCCATTTTATTGACTTCAAGTGGATAGAGCCAACTTATGCAAGAGATCTATTATAATATGAAATATATTCAGCAACTCCGGAACAAATAATACCAATGAAAAAAGTCATTAACCTAAAGCTCGAACTAGAGTAAGGAAGTACTATCAAAGTGAATAACATAGATGCTATTCCTCCAAAAATTAAGATCAGTCCTACTTCTGTTGCTTTATTATTAAATTTTAAAAAGAATAATAATTCTGAAAAAATATAAGTTATAAAAGCTGGAACACAATACACTAAACCTAAAACAGGTGACCCAAGTAAAGGAAATAAAAGACCACTCCATAAATCATTATGAGTATAAAAATTTTTATTCATTTGTGTTGTGAGCAACATATACAATATAAAAATAAAGCCTCCTATACTTGGTGCAATCAAACAATAAACGACGAGCTTATTCCTAAATATTTTCCTCATCATTTACATCCTTATGAGCTATGCTGAAGAAACCGTGCAAGTAAACTTGGTAAACTAAGCGTATTAATCGGAGTTTATCATGACCAAGAAAGTAAAAACTACAGTGAAGAATTTAAAGTAACCGCAATATGTTGGACTTAAAGTAAATATTGAGTATGGCTACTATGTAGCGCACTGACCATAGACAGAACATGTATGATAGGTACACCATGAAGTACACTGTGGCTATATCAAAAAGTTAAAACCTTGATACCATTAGCCCACAGCCAAACATTCAAGTCCTCACTAGGGAACCATTATTTACCATAACATTCATTACGATATGAAAAGGTGAATAATATTTCATCACTATAAAAAAGTGATTAGTAATGAAACTACAACGGCTTCATTATCCCTTCCAATAAGCTCGCAAATCCCTGCATATACGCCGTCTCTTGACTTGAGGTACGCGTCGCTGCGTACAGCTGACAATGCACACCTTCTCCTAGTGGCCGCGAGACGACCCAGCCTTTTTTCTCGTATTCAGCAACTACCCAGTCTGGCAATGCTGCTACGCCGCGTTCACTGGCGACCAACTGAATCAGCATCGCGGTCAGCTCTGTTGTACGAACACTTTCAAAGCTTACTTGTGCTGGCGTCATAAAATTAGCAATGATATCGAGACGTTTGGCCTCTACTGGATAAGCAATTAATGTCTCATTAATCAAATCATCAGGTTCAATAAATTTTTGAGCAGCTAAATCATGTGTTGGTGAAAGCACCAAACGACTCTCGTACTCAAACAATGGCTGATAGCTGATACCGTCGAGCGGTAAATCACTGGTAGTAATAAGCAGATCAATATCACCTTCCATCAATAAATGATGCGGCTCAGGCTCAAACCCTGTGGCAAAATCCAGCTCGACATCTGACCATTCACGGCGATAGTGGTTAAGTATCGGCATCAGCCAATCAAAGCAACTATGGCACTCTGATGCTAAGCGTAATCTACCTGCTTGACCATGCGCTAAGCGTTTAAGATTGGATTTAGTGCGGGTAACTTGCGGTAGGATATTGTCTGCCAATGCCAATACTACTTTACCTGCTGGCGTAAAACTAAGCGGGCGCGTCCGACGGTTGACCAAGCTGATGTCGTAGTAGTTCTCAAGCTCTTTTAATTGATGCGAAACAGCGGAGGCAGTAACGTGTAGCTCATCCGCCGCTGCTGCAAGTGAACCATGCGCTCGTAGCGCGGTTAATGTATTAAGATGACGTAGCTCAAGCATAATATGACCTAACCGCTAAGGTGAGAAAAATTCATTATAGTCAATATAGCGCTGACTTTCACTCATAGTCCATTATTAATAAGCAGTTAATAAGCAACTAGTCAGCAATCAACATTTAGCGCTTGCGTAACAGTAACTGTGAGATAACGACCAATACTAGCGAGGCAACCAGCAATAGCGTACCAATGGCGTTAACTTCTGGCTTGAGTCCTACACGCACCATAGAGTAAATGCGCAGCGGTAAAATCTCATAGCTAGGCCCCGTGACAAAGGTCGACACCACCACATCATCTAGCGACAAGGTAAAGGCCAGTAACCAACCTGCCATGACTGCTGGCAAGATAACTGGGATCAATACTGTGCGCACCATGGTTGATTCGTTAGCACCCAAGTCGCGTGCCGCTTCCATTAAACGCTCATCCAAGCTACTCAATCGTGCAAAGACGGTAATCACAACAAAAGGTAGGCAAAAAGTAATGTGGGCCAATAGCAGTGAGATAAAGCCCAATTGCAAACCAATCAATAAAAACAGTGCTAGCAATGAAATAGCCAATACAATCTCAGGCGACATCATCAGGACAAACAGCAGCCCATTTAGTAAGCCTTTACCACGAAAATTATAACGGTGTAACGCCAGCGCTGTAAGCGTGCCTATCAAAGTTGAGACGGTGGCTGCCACCAACCCTAAGACAATCGAGTGCCAAAATGCATCGAGCATCGCTTGGTTATTGAATAGTGACTCGTACCACTTTAAGCTAAAGCCGCCCCAGTTATAACCGATTTTTGACTTATTAAAGGACATTACCACTAAGACAATGATGGGCAGGTACAACAAGACATAAATCAGTCCGAGATAGCCTTTAGCAGCGATACTACCAATCTTGAGCGGACGAGTTTTTTTGTTCGGTGAGCTATAAGACATTAGGCCACCTCGTTAAAGTCGGTCTTGCCAATGCGGCGGCTACTGGCACGGTAGGCCAGTAATAATACTGCCATCGCTAGTGTCAATAATACGCTGGCTGCTGCGCCAAAGGGCCAATCACGCGCATCCAAAAATTGGTTTTTGATGATATTACCGACCAACAGGTTACGAGAACCACCCAAGATATCTGCCACATAAAACATGCCCATCGCAGGCAATAGCACGAGCAGAACACCGGAAATAATACCAGGTGTCGTTAATGGCAATACCACATGCCAAAAGGTCTGTGTTTTAGTTGCACCCAAATCCTGAGAAGCCAGTAGCATGTCATTGCGTAAGTCAGTAAATACGGCATATAGCGGCAGTACCATAAACGGAAATAACAAGTAAGTTAGTCCTGCAATCACCGCACCTTGCGTGTATAAAATATCGATTGGCGTATCAATCACGCCGATGGCAAGCAATGATTTATTAATCAAACCATTATTGGCAAATAGTAACTTGAGCGCATACGTCCGTACTAAGGAATTGGTCCAAAATGGCAGTATCAGTAGCAGCATAAGCAGCGGTTGCCAACGCACTTTCGCCTTAGAAACTAACCATGCAAAAGGGTAGCCAAGCAGCAAGCAAATAACCGTTGTAATACCTGCCATCCATAATGAATGGACAAATACTTCAAAATACAATGGGTCAATCATCCGCACATAGCTGTCGATACTGACAGGTAAGTTGATAAAGGCACTGCTATCACGGGTTAAAAAACTGACAGCGATGACTAGGATATTTGGTAATAGCGCAAATATCAGTAGCCAACCCCAGATTAGCCAAAGCGTGGCAGTACGAAATGGACTTTTACTGCCTAAGTGGTTGCGAGCCATCAGCTACCATCCTTTTGTGCAGTCGTGTCTGGCACAGTGTCAGGATCTTCTGGCAATACCCATTCCCAGCCATCTACCCATGAGACTTTAACGCCCTCGTTTAGTTTGTAATCAAAGCTTGGATCATCTTCATCAAAAAATTCAGACGCCTTAATGATATGACCATTTGCCAATTCGATAATTGAGTCTAAGGTACTGCCTTTATAGTTACTCTCGATAACACGGCCTAACAGTCCGCTATGTTCGTTGTCTTTTGGATCATATATTCGTAAGTCTTCGGGACGAAGTAGTAAATTGACGATATCCCCCACTTGCACGTCATTGGCAAAATTGGGACGACGTAAGTTGCGTAAGGTGGTTGGCCCTTTTTGCGCCTGTGCTTCACAGACTTCGACCTCGATACGTCCATTGGTCACTTTACCATCGCGATCTGGCTGGTCTGGATGGACACCTTTAACCTCAGCTCTAAATAAATTGGTCTCGCCGATAAATTTTGCAGTAAATAAGTTGGCAGGGGTTTCATAGATCTCGATAGGAGTACCGATTTGCTGGAACGTGCCGTCTTTCATCACGGCAATACGGTCTGACATCGAGAGCGCTTCTTCTTGGTCATGAGTCACGAAAACGAAGGTAATGCCCAGCTCACGTTGTAGACGCTTTAACTCAGACTGCATTTGCAGGCGCAGTTTATGATCGAGCGCGGATAACGGTTCATCAAGCAATAGTAGTTTAGGACGGTTAATCACCGCACGTGCAATCGCAACTCGCTGCTGCTGACCACCAGATAGATCTTGCGGCTTGCGGTTGGCCAAATGCTCTAGCTGTACCATCGCTAGCATCTCGCTAACACGTCTTTGGATTTCATCTTTTGGTACTTTTTTTAGCTTTAGGCCATAAGCCACGTTTTGGGCGACGCTCATATGAGGAAACAAAGCATACTGCTGAAATACGGTATTGACCGGACGTTTATCAGCGGACAAGCCTGCCATCTGTACGCCATCCAAATATATCGCCCCAGCGTTTGGCTGCTCAAAGCCTGCAATCAAGCGTAGTAATGTTGTCTTACCACAGCCTGATGGGCCAAGCAGCGTCAAAAACTCACCATGTTTGATATCAAGGTTGATGTCTTTTAGGACTTCGGTTTGATCATAGGTTTTTTTTAGACCAGTCAGTTGCAGCAGCACCTGATCATCATGAGGTAACGCAGAGGTGTTATGCGTATTTTGAGATAAATCGGTCATAATATCTGTTCCTGAGCGTCCAATATCGGTATATAGCTGCCAAGGTAACTGGCTGTCATTATAGGGATTGGCATGAGCGTAAGCATGTTCGGATTGCTGCCTGAGTGCTGCGTATTATAACAAACCCTTGATATAATTCAGTGCAAGTTCGTTATAAGTTACGCGAGTCATACTGTCGTAGCAGCGATATATACAGCTGTATTTTTAGATATGACTACATTCATCTAAAGACATTTAGACAAATTTTTTTACCGTTTTTTGGTTTTTATTCCTATACAATCACGTTATGGCTGACAAACATGATTAGCCTGATAGTTTGGCGATAATTAGCCAATCTGTGCTTGAATACATATATGCAAAACAGCTTATAACTCTAATATTATTGATGATAAAGGATCTCTCATGCCTACCGTTATACGTCCAACCACAGGTCAAGAAGCACTTGAGCTTTTAAAAGCAGGTAATGCACGCTACGTTGATAGCCTCACCAGTACTGATGAGTACATGCAGCGCCGTCCAGAGTTGGTCAAGGATCAAAATCCATTGGCTATTATTTTGGGTTGTTCAGATGCACGAGTACCAGTTGAGATTGTTTTTGATCAAGGGTTGGGAGATTTGTTTGTTATACGAGTCGCGGGTAACGTGGTTGCACCATCACAGATTGGTTCAATCGAGTTTGCAGCCGAAGCCTTTGGTACGCAATTGGTAGTGGTACTTGGACATTCAAAATGCGGCGCTGTCACGGCTTGCGTTGAGACATTGATTAATCCAGAACAGAACTATTCACCTAACTTGCAATCTATCGTTGATCGTATTCGCCCAAGCGTTTATAACTTGCACGAATTGGCAACCGCCAATGGTCAAGACGTCGATGCAGACGAGCTGGTCGATCGCTCTATCCGCGCTAACGTACGTATGTCAGTCAGTCAGCTAAAGCATGGCTCACGTGCATTAGAAGATTTAACCAATAGTGGTCAGCTATTGGTAGTCGGTGCTGAGTATGATCTTGAGACAGGAAAAGTGCGTTTTTTAGATAGCTAGACAGTCTTAGGTAGCTTCAGACAACTAGCTAGTTAGGGCGTAAAGACGAACATACCTTGTTCATATTCTTACAAAACCCTATCAGTTATTTTGCCATTTTTTATTATGATAAGAGAACGACGCAAATTATGACAATCGTAATTTGCGTGTTTTTGCCTTTATTTTTTGAATTATATTAGGATAACTATGTCTACTTCATCTAACAACAATAACGACGCAATAGATCAGCCTGCTAGCAGTGTTAGCACGAATGGCGTTCAGCCAATCTCATCACAGACGACCGGTTTTACTTTTAACCACACTATGCTACGTGTCAAAGATCCTGTTAAATCGCTAGCGTTTTACACTGGTGTCTTGGGCATGACCTTGCTTGCCGTTAAGAAGTTTCCTGACATGGGATTCGATTTATATTTCTTGGCTAAGTTGACCGAAAGCGAGCGCGAAAACTTGCCAACTGGCGATGATCTAGAAATTTTTGCTTTCCGCCAGCGTGGTATTTTAGAGTTGACACATAACTATGGTACCGAGGCAAAAGCTGATTTTAGCTATCATGATGGCAATCAAGATCCACAAGGTTTTGGTCATATTTGTTTTAGCGTTCCAAGTTTGGATGAAGCGGTTGCTTGGTTCGATAAAAACAACGTCGAATTCAAAAAGCGTCCAGAAGATGGCAGCATGAAAAACATTGCTTTTATCAAAGATGTAGACGGCTACTGGATCGAAATCGTTCAGGCCGATTTGATGGGCTAAGTGTAAGAACGACAGCACCTATTAAGATAAGTGCGCTAATAGAAATAAATAGAATAAAGGAGTATCACCCAGATGCCTACCTCTGAGGCAGAAACGACACTGAGTGCTGAGACAGCTGCGCAGTCTACGACAACGGATGGATTAACGTATCAAAGCATCCTTGGTTCGGCAAATGAGATATGGGTTGGCTTTGTTGAACGCATCCCATACTTTGTCGCATCAATTATCGTTATCCTAATTTTTTGGTTCTTATCGATTGTCTTCAAAAAAATCGTTCACAAATTATTAGGCAGTCGTAGTCGGCATCAGAACTTAGTCAAAGTGTTTCAGCGGGTAGGCGGGGCGCTTATTTTCTTTATTGGTTTTATGATAGCGATGGTTATTGCGGTGCCGGGGTTCACTCCTGCTAAGTTGATTGGCGCGCTCGGTATTGGTTCCGTTGCTATCGGTTTTGCTTTTAAAGATATCTTTCAAAACTTGCTTTCTGGTATTTTGCTCCTGATTTCAGAGCCGTTTCGTATCGGTGATCAGATTGTTTCAGGCGACTATGAAGGAACAGTCGAAGATATCAAAATCCGTGCAACCACCATCAGAACTTATGATGGCAGGCAAGTGGTGATTCCAAATTCAGATCTTTATACTTCAGCATTGACCGTTAATACCGCTTATAAGCAGCGCCGTCTGCAAGTCGCAGTTGGTATCGGTTATGAAGATGATATCGAAGCTGCCAAAGCTGAGATTATAAAAGCATTAGATAAGATAGAGAGCGTCTCAAAGAAAGCAACGCCAAGCGTGATTGCTACTGGTTTTGGTGGTTCGTCCATTGATCTAATGGTACGCTGGTTTATCGAAGATGGTACGCAAGCCAATAAGGTTGCCTCGATTCATCAAGTAATTGTAGGTATCAAAAACTCGTTGGATGCAGCGGGCGTAAACATTCCATTCCCAATACGTACGATCGATTTGAGTGACCCTTCAGTAAGTGCAATCGTTAATAAAATGAACGAGCAGCAAGACGTTATGGACGTGAATAAAACAGTGGCAGAGTAGTACGCTCGGTGAAATATTCATTTAGTGTTAAAACTTTGATTTCTACAATGTTTAGTAAACTAAAAAACCGCCACATTAATTGATATGGCGGTTTTTTTATACGTGTCTACTTGCTATCAATATAGAGACTTATTCGTCTTTTGCTCTAAAGTCGGTATGGCATGATTTACAGCTTGCACCAACTTGTCCAAAGGCAGGTTTAACATCGTCCATGCTAGTGGCGTTTTGAGCGGCGGCGTTTAGCTCAGCAGTAACCTTTTGAAAGTTTTCAGCTTCAGCACTGAAGCCATCAGCATTAGACCAAACTGCTTCAGTAGCATTGCCTACTGCTTCTGGGTCTTCAAAATGACTCCAAGGCTTGGCGGCATCTTCTGCCAAGAACGCTGCTTGCTCTTTAAATACATCGGCATCAAATGTGTCAGGTGCTTTTGCCATATCACCCATGACGCCCATTGCATCGCCCCAGTTTTTCATGGTGTCTTGACGCGCTTGCACGTCAGGGTTAGATCCTGTTGAGGTGCTACAGGCCGTTAGACCCAGTGCAGCCGCCATCAAAGTAACGCTAAACAGAGATTTGAAAGATTTGTTGGTATGAACCTGTGCCATATGACTTACTCCTTTAAACTTGGCTAATAGTAAGCGCGATTACAAACGCTCGCTTTGTCGTAAAATATAGTTATACAAAATACTGCCTAAAATTCTTTTGAGCACAGTTGCTAATAAAGAACGCCTTCTATTGTAACGGTTATCTGCGCGTTGGGAATTATATAGTTGTTATATCCTCGTAATATTTTAAATAAGCATACCTTAACTTGGTTATGGCTACTTATAGTTGGTTGCGGTGATTACATGGTAGTTAAACAACATATTTCTGTACGATAACGACGTGAGAGTAGCTCGTTTGGATAGTACTGACAATAAAAAAGGCCAGCGAATAGTAGCTGACCTTTTTAAGGTTTTCCAAAAATATGAGTATTGCAATATTTACGAAAACTACAGTGCTAACCAATCACGCGGTTTTAGATAATAATCGGTCAACTCAAATTCAGGTGTTCCTTCAGCAGGCTCAAAGCGATAATGCCAGCTGGCAAGCGGTGGCATACTGACTAGGATGGATTCGATACGTCCATTACTCTGTAGCCCAAATAGCGTTCCACGATCGTAGACCAGATTGTATTCGACGTAGCGGCCACGGCGATAGAGCTGAAACTCGCGCTGCGCTTCAGTATAAGGCGTATTTTTACGCTGTTCAAAAATCGGCATGATACCGTCAAGATAACCGTTGCCCACGGCTTTCATAAAATTAAAGCAAGTCTCAAAGTCCCAGCCGCGACTCTCGGTACTGACATCATCATAAAACAGACCACCAATACCGCGCTGCTCATCACGATGGCGTAGATGGAAATACTCATCACACCACTGTTTAAAATCAGCGTAGATATTGTCTCCAAAAGGCGCACATAGATCATGACAGACTTGATGCCAGTGTACACAATCAGCGAGTACTGGGTAGAATGGCGTTAAGTCAAAACCACCGCCAAACCACCAAATAGGTGCTTCACCTTCCGCTTCTGCTACGAATAAGCGCACATTGGCATGGCTCGTAGGCACGTTTGGATTTCTGGGATGGACAACCAGAGACACGCCCATTGCTTGAGCTTTACGCCCAGCGATATTAGGGTGACGCGCGGTCGCCGAGGCGGGTAGGTTATGTACATGAATATGGCTAAACATGACGCCCGCTTTTTCGATGACCTCGCCATCTGCCAATACGCACGACCGACCACCGCCACCTTCAGGACGTTCCCAGTCATCAGGTACAAAGGTCGCATACTCGTTGTCGTTAGTGCTGCCGTCACGCTCTTGTGCTTCTAGCGATTCACAGATACGTGTTTGTAAATCAACCAAAAATTCACGCACTCGCATGATGTCGTTATTGGTTGGCGTCGTCACGGACGCCACCGTTGATAAGTCTGTTTCGTTATTTGTATTTGTAATACTCATAAAATATCTATTTATTCAGGTGTATGGCGGTATTAAGGTCTGTATCGAGAGAAGCATCTATATCAAGATTGATATTTTTATCAAACAAGTGGCCCATGCGATCACGTTTGGTTGCTAGATATTCCGCATTCATATCATTGACACCGACCAACAATGGCACTCGTTCGATAACATCAATACCATGCTCAGTCAGATAAGCGACTTTGTTTGGATTATTGGTGATGAGCCTGACAGCGTCAACACCGACATGGGCAAGCATCGGACCACACATATCATAGATACGCGCATCAGCAGGCAAGCCTAACATGAGATTGGCATCCAACGTATCATGCCCTTGATCTTGGAGGGCATACGCACGAATCTTATTGGTCAAACCAATACCGCGGCCTTCTTGACGCAAATACAAAATCGCACCGCAACCTGACTCTTGGATGGCTTGCATGGCAGTGTTGAGCTGCGGACCGCAGTCACATTTCAATGAGCTAAACGCGTCGCCTGTCAGACATTCAGAATGAATGCGAATGAGCGGTATTTGCTTCGCTATCGATTCATCCTTTTGGTTCAATATCATGTCGTCTAAAGGTTGGTTAGCGATATCGTCTGTCTGTTGATTGACCACAGTTAGACCAACGGTCAGCATGACATGCTCTTGACCTTCGCTATTTTCAAAGATATGAATATCAAACTCGCCGTGACGAGTGGGTAATTTGGCACTAGTGATAAATTGATATGACATTGCTGTCCTACATAAGCCTAAAGTCGTGGCGGTGAAAAGTGTGTTATTGCTGTTTGAAACGAGCGCTGTTAGAGCCGGTTACTGTTCGAGATAACTACTGTTTTCGAAATAACTATTAGTTGAGATGAGCCTGTCACCTAAACTTTACTGTTAAAATTAAGATGATACCAGTATAACCTGTTCATAGAGACAGCGTGCTCATTGTATTTTTTATAAAAACACACAAAGTTCACAGACGACGCACGATGATTAAAGCGACAATTAAAAAAAAATGCTATTATGCCATACTATTTTGACGGATACAGTGACAAGTCTTTACCCTTACATTACTATGTCGTCACTAACATCCGCTATTGATGCAAAATAATAGGGCATAATGTCACCCCTCAGTCGTCAATAGTATGAAAGCATCAATATTTTGATATCAAAACGTTGGTATTGACGCGCAGTCTATTGTGCTAGCGTGTCTACTGTCGTAAGTAGCGCAGCTATACAAATACGAAAGTTGCATGAATAATTATATGGTCGATTACATCAATAATGATGTAGGTATTATTGACGTCTTTTGATTATAGTCACCGCTATATTTTAAAGACACGTCTTGTCAGCAGATTGGTAGGTATCGTACGGTTTATGCAGCAGTCACCTCATTCTCCAAAGTCTCAGTCCCTATCTACATCAGTGCTGGATTCTGCTGCTCAGCTATCGAGCTTACAGCAGACCTATACTGTGATTCCACGTGTGCGTCCTCATACGCCATTGCTTGATGCAATTGATACACCCACTGACCTCAGCACGCTTTCGGCTGCCAAGCTTATTACGTTGGCTGATGAGTTGCGCCTTTTTCTATTGTATTCAGCTGGTCAGAGCGGTGGGCATTTTGGTGCTAATTTGGGCGTGGTTGAGCTGACTATAGTATTGCATTATTTATTAGATACGCCGCAAGACCAAATCGTCTGGGACGTAGGTCATCAAGCCTATGCTCATAAAGTACTGACAGGTCGCCGTGAGCAGCTAGGTACTATCAGATCTAAAGACGGTCTGACGGCGTTTCCTGAGCGCGCAGAGTCTGCCTACGATACATTTGGCGTTGGGCATTCATCGACTTCTATTTCAGCTGGTCTGGGCATGAGCCTCGCACTGCGTTATCAAGGCCGCGAGCAAACGGTTGCTTGCATCATCGGCGATGGTGCAATGACAGGCGGTATGGCATTTGAGGCCATGAATGACGCAGTACAGCAAGATGCTGATTTACTGGTCATCCTAAACGATAATGATATGTCGATATCTTGCTCTATTGGCGGATTTTCACGACATTTAGCGATGCTTTGGGAATCAGGTTATCAAGTTGATATCTCTGAGTCAGGTGATCCAGTACTCTGCCACCGTCCTGATATGCAAGCGTTCGATCGCCGCAAACGTCATAAAGAGATGCGTGATGTTCCGCAGCTAGAAGATAACTTATTCAAAGCGATTGGTTTTACTTATTTTGGTCCATTTGATGGGCATAATATTCCTGAGCTACTGCGCGTATTGTCATTGGCAAAGCAAGTATCAGGTCCAGTATTGGTGCATATCTATACTACTAAGGGTAAAGGCTTTGCACCAGCAGAGTTAGACCCAGTGGGCTATCATGCAATCAGTAAATTGCCAGTCGAAAATCATGATGACCATGAAGCGTCTAAAGCTGACTCTATAGAGCAGCTAAAAAAACAACCAAGTACAAAGCCAGCGTTAAAATATTCGCAAGTGTTTGGCCAGTTCTTATGTGATAAAGCAGCCGAAGACGATAAGCTACTAGCTGTCACCCCTGCCATGGAAGAAGGTTCAGGGATGACGGACTTTGCTCGTCATTTTCCAGAGCGTTTCTTTGATGTGGCCATTGCTGAGCAACATGCTGTCACGCTAGCAGCTGGGATGGCAACTCAAGGCGTTAAACCTATTGTCGCAATTTATTCAACGTTCCTGCAGCGTGGGTACGATCAGCTGATTCATGACGTGGCTTTACAGAATCTCGATGTTATGTTTGCCATCGATCGAGCGGGCCTAGTCGGTGAAGACGGTGCCACGCATGCTGGCGTGTTTGATTTTGGATTCTTGCGTTGTGTGCCTAATATGGTGATTGCAGCGCCAAAAGATGAGAACGAATGCTACCATTTGCTCAATACTTGCTATGAATATTTAGGGTGCACGGCTGTACGTTATCCGCGTGGTACAGGCACAGGTGCTGATATTAAGCAGCCAGCCCAAAACTATAAAGTTGGCGAAGCAGTTGTCGAGTCAGTATTAGGTAAAGCTGATGCACCTTATAAATTGGCACTACTGGCCTTTGGTACGATGGTTGCAACTGCTCAGCAAGCAGCAGAAAGCTTAATAAATAGCGATGTAGCGTTAGATTGCCAGATACAGGTGGTCAATATGCGCTGGGTAAAACCGCTAGACACAGCAATGCTTGAGACGTTATTAGCACAAGGGGTCACTCATATAGCAACCCTAGAAGAGCACATGATTATGGGCGGCGCGGGTAGTGCAGTGAATGAGTATTTGCTTAATGAATCGGCTGCCTTTAAACAAAGTCGTCCAGCTATTGCTAATATCGGTATTCCTGATCGCTTTATTGCACATGGCTCTCAAGCAGAGCAATTGGCCGACTGTGGTTTAGATGTCGAGGGCGTGACTAAACAGCTTAAAACGCTCTTATCGTAAGCAATGTTTCTAGCGTTACAATATTATTTATAAAGTTAATGCGCTAAAAATGTGTTAATTAAAACCGATATAAGCTCCTTAAACAGAGCAAACGCCTGTTAGCCGCAGGTGCTAACTTTTTTACAACTTGCGCAGTTTAGATGATCGCCAAAGTACTGGCTTGGTCAGCGTAACGGTTTTTTCGTTTTTATCGAACAATTTTAGTATAATGCGGGTGTCTTTTATAAGTTTTCGTTTATAAGAGACACGTTTTTAATCGCATAGATGTGGTGTGATGCGGCGGCTGTTTGGCATGTTGTGGGCACAAAGTTAGTCTTATTTTTTTATATTCATTCATCAAGCAAATAGGTTATTTATGGAACCCATGGTCGTCATCGCAGCGCGTACTGCTGAAAAAGTTGGTAAAGAGATTTTATATGCGCATCAAAACCGCCACAAAATCGAGTTAGATATCGAGTCTAAAGGACTTGATGGTTTGGTTACCCGCATTGATCGCTTTAGCGAAGAGCTCACTATTGAGACGCTAAAAGCCAGCTATCCTAATCATTCATTTTTGGGTGAAGAGTTTGGTATGCAAGAAGGCCGCGGCGAAGATGCTGACTGGTGCTGGATTATCGATCCACTAGATGGCACTAAGAACTTTGTCCACGGTGTACCGCAGTTCTGCGTATCTATCGCTGTACAGCATAAAGGTGTTACCCAACACGGTGTGGTCTATGATCCTGTTCGTGATGAGATGTTCTCAGCGAGCCGCGGTAAAGGCGCGCGCTTGAACAATCGCCGCATGCAAGTGAGCGAGCGTAAAACCATTGATGGCGGTTTCTTTACGACCGGTCATCCGCTTGAGCGTAAGCGCAATGGCGAAGTTATCTCTTATGCCAAACAGCACTTTGAGAGCTTACAGAAGATATCCGAGGCAGGTGGTCAGGTACGTCGTATGGGTTCAGCTGCGCTTGATTTGTGCTATGTTGCAGCTGGTCGTTTTGACGGTTATTTTGAGATGTCTATCAAGCCTTGGGACATCGCTGCAGGCGAGCTTATCGTAACTGAAGCACGCGGTGTGGTGGTTGATCATACTGGCGCGCACAACTCTATGACATCAGGCTCTATCTTCGCTTGTAATGTGAAATTGCTTAAGCCATTGATGCAAACAGTTGTACCAATCTGGGGTGACGCAATCTAAACGTTAACCTCGTTGGTATTAACGTTTAGCGCCTAGATATAGTTAATATCTAGATTGAGTATGAATGAAAAAAAGCTGGTTCCATTATGGAGCCAGCTTTTTTGTTTTATCATTACCCTGATTGCCTGCTTTATCTTCGACGGTAATACCTTTGAATGCTAACTCTTTACTGGTAGTTTCTAGCAGCTGCAACTCTTCTTCTATCAGCATCAGCATATCTTGTACGCGAGGCAGCGCCTTGCTACAAGCGGTGATACCAAATTCAATCTTATCTAAATAACTGGCTAAGGTGATATTCATCGCTTGACCATTAAAGACAATAGAAGCGGGGTACAACGATTGCAGACGTGCGCCATTCCAGTACAGCGGTTTGTCAGAACCAGGTACGTTGGAAATAATTAGGTTAAATGCCTGCTTTCTAGGAAATAATCCTGTCGCCAAATTAATGCCTTGCCACGCGTATGAGACGATACTGTAGTTAATGACCTGTGCTTGGTTCATGCGGCGAAAGCGACGTTTGCCATGATTCATACTACGATGAATAAGCTCTATCCTGCGTAGTGGATTGTCCAAATGCGTACCCAAGTTTGCCAATACAAATGACAGCTGGTTGCCCGAGATACTGTTATCTGTACGTAGTGACATCGGTACAAACGCAATCAACGGTTTGCTCGGTAGCGCATCCATTGAGATTAGATAACGGCGAATAGCACCTGCACAGACCGCCAGTACCACATCGTTTCTGCTAATTTTGAGCCTTTCGGCGATAACGTTAAAACGTTTTATATCATAAGACTGTGCGGCTATACGTCGTGAAGCTGATATACGTTTATTCAAGATACTCATCGGGGCGTCAAAAGTACCAACGTACCCTTCATCACCATAGTTTTTCACATTGTCTAGCAGTTCTGTAAATACAGGTTTGATAGTAGATATCTGCTCTTTTATGATGCCCCTGATAGATCGTTCGGCAGGTAATATAGCGTTTACTTGGTTGCGATGGCGCGCCATCAACGACCAGACAGGAAGGGTCACTGGCTCGGTTGGCGATTGAGATAAGGATTTTTGAACCAAACGCATCGCCGCAATGCCATCAACCAAAGAGTGATGAATCTTAAAATACCACGCAAAACGTTCAGGTCCACCCTCGACTTCTGGCTGGATACCTTCGATGACGTGACATTCCCATAGCGGCATGGCGCGATCTAATAAACGTCCATGTTCTCTTGAGACGTACATCAATAGTTCACGTACGCGTCCAGGACTTGGTAGCGCGACATGATGCAAATGATGCTCAACATCAAAGTCTTTGTCTTTTTTCCAAAAGGCTAAATGCTCAAGTACCTGATTAAAAGGAAAGCTGGGCGGCACATCAGACTCTTGCATTTGTTTTACCAATTGATAGACAAAATCGCTATCTGCATTATCTGGTAATTCAAATACAAACAGTCCACCAACGTGCATGGGCTGTTTACGCGACTCAAGAAGTAGAAACAACTGGTCGACTGCTGTGAGAAGTCGCATAATAAATCCTTTTATGACGATAAGTGTTATGTGAAAATTATAATAAGTAGATATTCAATCAAATAACATTTTTTATTATTTTATAGAGCGTGTTAAGCCGTCAACCATAGCACTGACAGCACTATACGTAAATACTCAACACGCTCTATTATGATATGTCATTTATGCTTCAATTTATTGAAAGAAATACCCAGTTTGTGGTGAGCTGGCAGTAGCCATCTTACGCATTGGCATACGACCTGCCAAAAACGCAGCGCGACCTGCCCACATAGCATGTTTCATTGCGTGTGCCATCATTACCGGGTTTTGTGCATTGGCAATGGCTGAGTTCATCAGTACGCCATCACAGCCAAGCTCCATTGCAAGTGCAGCATCAGACGCAGTGCCGACACCAGCGTCAACCAAGACGGGTACTTTGGCGTTTTCGATTATCAAGCTAAGCGTATGACGATTGAGTAGACCAAGCCCAGACCCAATCAAGCTGCCAAGCGGCATAATAGCGACACAGCCCATGCTTTCTAATTCTTGTGCGACGATAGGGTCATCTGACGTATAAACCATCACTTCAAAACCATCATCGATCAGTACTTTGGCGGCTTTTAAGGTTTCCATAACGTTTGGGTATAGGGTTTTTTCATCCCCCAATACCTCAAGCTTAACCAAATTATGCCCACCCAATAACTCGCGAGCAAGCTTACAAGTGCGAATGGCTGTTTCGGCGTCAAAGCAGCCAGCAGTATTCGGCAGTATCGTATATTTATCAGGTGAAATCACATCTAATAAGTTAGGCTCATCACTATTTTGTCCAATATTGACACGGCGAATGGCGACGGTCACGATTTCGGCTGCTGAAGCGGCAATGGCTTCTCCAGTCTCTGTCATGTCTTTATACTTGCCAGTACCGACTAACAGACGCGAAGAAAAGGTACGGCTACCGACAGTAAAGGTATCTTGTAAAAGTGGTGTTGGATGAGTAGTGCTAACGTTCTCTGACATAACGGAAAATCCTAATATCGAGCGGGAGAAGGGGACAGACAAAATATGATGGGTAATCTAAGCAATCTAAAAGGTGTAATAGACAATGGCAAGCTGTCAGCAAAAAATCGCATGATATGCTAACTCTGATAGCAATAATATGTGCTAGGCGATAGGTATAAAGCGCCAGTCACATAAAATAATACCCGTCTAAAACAAAATGCTATTATAACAAACTCATGCAACCTTACTGGCAGTCTTTTTTGATTCGAACTGTTAAGGACAAGGCATCAACCCTGTCTTGACGTGCGTACTTCTTATCTTCTCCTCACTTATTGGGCCGTATTTATGATGCAGTTGCCATACAGCTTTGCGAAACGCCATCAGATTTTGGCCATACTTGCGATAGATCCGGAATTACCGCCAACATTAGTACTCACCAAAGCTACTCCGTTGTCAGCAATCAACGAAGCGGTACGGTTTTTACAGCAACAAGGCATTCGCGGTGTACCCACTTACGAAAGCGTCAGCACGGATGATTTTGAAAAACGTATGAACGCAGCTTATGCTGGCAATACAGGAGAGTCGCAGCACATTGCTGCTGGACTTGAAGACCATCCTGATCTCGATAGCTTGGCAGATAGCGTCCCTGAAACTGAAGACTTGATGGATCAACAAGACGATGCGCCTATCATTCGTCTGATCAACGCCTTGTTGTCCGAAGCCATCCGTTTAAGCGCCTCAGATATTCATATTGAGACCTTTGAAAAGCGTTTGGTTGTCCGTTTCCGAGTCGATGGTGAGCTAAAAGAAATTATTACACCAAAACGCCAGCTAGCTCCATTGTTGGTCTCGCGTATTAAGGTAATGGCTAAATTAGACATCGCCGAAAAACGAGTGCCGCAAGATGGTCGTATCAGTTTAAGACTGGCAGGGCGAGAGGTCGATGTGCGTGTATCGACTTTGCCATCAAGCTTTGGTGAGCGAGTGGTGATGCGTTTATTAGACAAGCAAGCTGGTCGTTTGAATATGACGTATTTGGGGTTGTCTGATAATGACTATACTGAGCTAAAACGCTTAATCCATCGTCCGCATGGCATTATTTTAGTGACAGGGCCGACTGGCTCGGGTAAAACTACCACTCTATATTCTGCATTGACCGATTTAAATGATCAAACCCGCAACATTTTGACCGCCGAAGATCCGATTGAGTTTCAGCTTGATGGTATCGGGCAGACGCAGGTCAACAATAAAGTAGACATGACATTTGCTAAAAGTTTGCGTGCAATGCTTCGTCAAGATCCCGATGTGGTGATGGTTGGTGAAATACGTGATTTAGAGACAGCTGAGATTGCCGTACAGGCCTCTTTGACAGGGCATTTGGTACTATCAACGCTGCATACCAACACTGCTATTGGCGCGGTTACTCGCTTACAGGACATGGGTGTTGAGCCGTTTCTGTTGTCGTCGTCGCTTATTGGCGTAGTAGCGCAGCGTTTGGTGCGTACCTTATGTTCACATTGTCAAAGCTGGCAGGCTGCTGATACTGAGCAAGCCAAACTATTTACCGAAATTGGTATTGAGTCAGGGTTGAAAAGTGATGCCGAAGATATAGCAAGTGAGTCGATTCGTTTGCCCAAGCCAGTTGGCTGCGATAAATGTAATCAGTCAGGGTTTAAAGGACGTACTGCTATATATGAAGTCGTGCCAATCGACGATACATTGCGCCGTATGATTCATAGCAATACGGCTGAGTATGAGCTAGAAGAGTATGCGCGCCAGCAGACTCCATCGATTCGTGCAGATGGTTTGCGTAAAGTCATAGAAGGGCGGACGACATTGGAGGAAGTGCTGCGAGTGACGAAAGAAAGCGCCTTAACGGAAGAGACGATACTGGTATAAATTTGCAGACTAGATATCGGTATAACAGACAAAAAATAACTGGCGTGAATAGCCAGTTATTTTGGTATTTTTCTAATTGTGGAGCTTTAGAGTTTTTAGCCGCTATTATTTTGCAGCCATACATTCAATCTCAACGCTTGATCCAGCAGCCAGTTCTGATACGCCAAAAGCTGAGCGTACAGGATAAGGCTTTATCATCTCAGCTTTATAGACTTTGTTAAAGTCATCAAAGTCATCCATATCAGTCAGCATGACCATACATTTAACGATATCAGACTTACGGTAGCCATATTTTAATAGCGTGCTATGGATGTTATCGAGCACTTGCTTGGTTTCAGCTTTGATACCGCCTTTGACCAGTTTGCCCTCTTTAAAGCCAATTTGTCCCGACATATACAATGTATTGCCCACGCGTACAGCCTCTGAAAAAGGATAAGTACCGCCATCGCCCAAGAAAGTAGGGCTAGATTTAGCAATGCTGACAGCCGTCGTTGTGTTGGCATTAGCGCTATGAACAAAACCCAATGAGCACATAGTGGCTAGCGCTAGCGTAGATAGGCAAGTACTAGGTTTGAACATACTGTTTCCTCATTGGGTTTGTTATCAATTTTTTATTAACTATTTATCAGTACTATTATTTTGAGTAGATGAGGCATCATTTTCTTCGATTGGTGCCTCGGTTTCAGTGTCATCTTCTGCAACTTTTTCAGACGCTTTACCTTGGCGGCGTGCCTCTAGTTCCGCTTTTGGTATCCATGCCCACGTCATTTCAACCACAATTGGATCGCGGTCACTATCAGACTCACGATCTTTGATGACACAAGGGATAATCATCTCACCTTTTGGCGTGTTTAGGATATCCAAACGCTGTTCATCAGACAAGCTTGCAATAGCAGCAATTTGACCTTTTTTGATCGGACGATGGAAATTTACCGAGTAAGACTTAATCAGCAGAATGCGATCAGAGGGCAAGTTTAAACCTAGAATAAACCCCGTTGCCGTCTCAGCTAGTAATGTGATGGCGACTGCATGAATAGAGCCGATATGGTTTTGGACGGCCTTATTGTTATTTAAACTAACGACGACTTGGTTTGGTTCTACCGTCTCATAATAAATGCCAGTTGTGCCGACATAGGGGACGACCTTGCCAAAGGCTTTAGATAAAATACTTGAGCGTGCTCCAGCAGGCAGATATTTGGTGACGGATAACAGTTTGGTAAATTGATTACTAATTGGTTTTAGCGTGCTACTGGGTTTCTCAACTGAAGATTTTGTGCTGTCAGATACTTTGGCTGGCAGTTTATTGGTCAACTTGGCGGGTAGTTTTTTTAATAATCCTGACATACAAAATTCCTTAACGTAAATGAGTTGAATGACATTCTTAGCATGGCTTTTTATGATAGCGACACAAATATAGGTTATAAAAATCGCTATAAATACTATGGTACATCAACCATTGCCTTCCTACTATTATTAGCATGAACTGCTGCGCTTACAAAACAATAGTAGCGTGGCTATGTTGCTAGGTTATGTCATCAATTTAGATCGCCAATTAAAGTAGCCTAACTATCTTATATATCACTATCATTTGGACAAAGGAAGCTGAGTGGAAGTACTATAAATAGTAGACTAAGCGAGACTGACACCGTATCTAATTTATAGAGGGTTGACTATAGTTACCATGCCAATAGACAGCCACGTTATAATGACAAAATGTTAGCATGTCTATTTCAAACCTGTTTTCAATGCCGCTGGATAACGTTATGCCTGATATGTCTGCTCATGAACCGACCAATATTATTTATACGGGCGTTGCTGGTACAGGTAAAACCTATAGATTGCTGCAAATCGCGAAGCAATACACCGACTATCTACCCAAGACTGAAAATGAAGATTTATTAGAACAGCTGCTGCAAGGTCTAAGCTGGCGCGAAGTATTATGTTTGGTATTTTTAGATTTACGTGCTGAACAACAGGATTTGTTAAAGGTACGAGAAATTATTGATCATCCTTTTTTCATGACCAAAGCTGCTCAGAACTCACGTGATAAAAATCTAGATAGTACAGCTTGGTTAGAGTTACGCAGACATAGCCCTACGAACTCTCAAACAGTCAGTTTTGATAACCGTGCTAGCCAAGCTTATTTTGATAAAGACAATAGTGGGGCATGGTATTTATTGCCAGAGAGTATGGTGCTACTAGAAGATTTATCGCAGCAATTAGCAGAGTTTCAGCAGGCACAGCGCGACAACCAACCCCATCAAAATCAAAACATTGCTCAGCAACGTTTTAGTATGGTGAGCTTCCATCAAGCCTACGGTTATGAAGAGTTTGTAGAAGGTATACGGCCTGTCATGAGTGGCACCGCTCAAGCAAATAACAGCCACTCTAATCAAAATCAAATGAGTTACGCGGTGCAAGATGGAGCATTCCTGAAGCTATGCCAACGCGCCGCCCGTAACCCTCAGCAGCGTTATGCAATACTTATTGATGAGATTAACCGTGCTAATGTGTCACGAGTGTTTGGTGAGCTTCTTAGTTTGATAGAGCCTGATAAACGAGCGGGCAAGCCGAATGCGATGACAGTGAGTTTGGCGTATTCTGGGCGTGCTTTTAGTGTTCCTGCTAATGTCGATATTTATGCCACTATGAATACCCAAGACCATTCTTTAGCACCACTTGATATGGCATTACGCCGACGTTTTCGCTTTATTGGTTGTCCGCCACAGTCTAATTTGCTATCGACAATTTATGACAGCAATGACATCGATACTGGACTGTCTGACGGTTCAGAAGCAGGTACGATAGATTTGAGTAAATTATTAATAGGTTTAAATAGACGTATCGTGCAGACACTGGGAATAGAAGCACAGTTGGGGCATGCTTTTTTATTCGCAGTCACTCAGTTAGATCAATTACAAACGGCTCTCGTTGAACAAATTATTCCTCAATTGGCTCAAGCAGCTGGTGGCCAAATTACGGTGCTGCAGTATATCTTTAGAGATGAGCAGCAACCGACAAGTAAGCAGTTTGTACAGGACAGTCAAGCGTTGATGAATGACGACTTGTATAATCCGATGGGCAACCAAAACAATGCTTCTGCTGAACACCAAGTGTTTGCAGGGCAGGGTTCTTTTCTTGGTCAGTCTATGAGTATGAATAGTTATACTATTAATGCCGATTTGATTGCTAGGGATGGTGAGTTTAATCATGCTGCTATCTATCAGCGTTTGTACTAGCAGGGTGACTGTTCAGTGATAACGAATAATCCAGATTACACCAAGCAACATGCTATTAGGGTAAGCAGTCGCCAGACTAGTATCCCTAACAGTAGTGTCGCTACCATGAATGTTATCACCGTGTTTGAGCATCAACGTCTGACCGTGCATGATTTTTTGCACGCGTCTGATTTCGATTGGCTAATGGCACAAGAGTTTGCAGTATTCACTATCAAGCGTAAGCAAGGGCAATGGCAGCTTAAGGTTGGGCACTATATTGGTATTATTCTCCTACCTAGTGGCATAACGCTTGAGATACTGCCAAAGCTAAATCAGTCTACTCAGTCTAGCGATATCGTCCAGACTCGTCATTGGGTACAGAGTATGCTTTCGGATTTGATACATCTTGATGCGCATAACAATCGTAAGCTACCCAATACGAAAAACTTCGGTCAGTTTAGTTCCCAGTCCACTCCTTTACCGTTAAAAGTATTGCCTATATCAGATTGGCTGATTGAGCAGTTTTTGCAGCGTTTAATGGATTATCAACCAACCAAGCATTATCAGGTTCAGATTGAAAATCAGGCATCCCTGCAAGGTCGACTACTCATCAAAGAACAATTGCGTCATAATAGTATGCAACCGCATAAGTTCATCTGTGAAAGTAGCGTATTAAGTCACGACATGTTGGCCAATCGGTTGATTAAGAGTGCATTGGTTTACTTGATGCCTTTATTGCCCCAGTTTATTTCTTCAAAGCTGTTGCAGCCATGGCAGCAGATCTCTGTGCTCAACAACCGCGAAATGCAGCAGATAGCGTTAATATATCCTCAAGCGAAGCGTCAGCTAGACGTTCAGCCACTCCAAAGACAAAAACTGCACGCCGCGCAGCAATTAGTAGACCTAGCATATTGGTTGTTGAAACAGACGACAGCTGCGACAGGTAACGGTATTGATCCAAATAAACAAAATAGCTCTCAGCTAAGATTGTGTCTATTGATTGATATGAATCAAGCTTTTGAGCAATGGGCAAGTCAGCGTATCGCATCGATGTTTCAACAGCTTAGTAGCAATTATCGTCCCTTCTATCAAACCCAAAGTGTCTGGCTAAACGATGCTGAAGGATTAGCGTGCTTGTCTATACGGCCTGATTTGCTGATATTTGAAACCGTCTCTGATGATTGCCAAAATCAGAACGATATAGCATCTCATCAAACTAAAGCCAAAGACAGGACCAAAGGTCACTACAGTCATGTCATCGATATTAAGTGGAAGTATTTGCCGCATGCTGCTGCAATTAGTGCGAGCGACGCTTATCAATTGACCAGCTATGCACAAGCTTACTTGGCGAGGCAGGTCTGGTTGGTTTATCCGGTAATAGGTAGTGATAGACAGCCAATGGTGCTCAAGCAGCAAACTCGTTATGGTAGTAATGGTAGCGACAGTAGCGATGATATTAAAAAAAATGAATCAATTGATGCCCATTTATGGTTAATGCCGTTTGATGTTTTGACAGGCACACTCAACGGTGAAGTACTGCCACATTTGGACAAAGCTTAATATCTTTATCAATGACAGCGCGAATGACTGATGGATAAAGGGCCTTATTGTCACTATTTTGGCAAAATTGACATAATTTTAAAAAAATTAGCGATTATTTGAAATTAATCGAAAATAGGTGTTGACACAATCGCCTTTACCCCTTAATATGTGCACCTCGATAGCGAGGAACATTAACAAGTTAGCGGCATTGCCAACAACGAGTTGATTAACAAACTATCGTGATAATATAGAATTTCGGAGTGTGGCGCAGTTTGGTAGCGCATCTGGTTTGGGACCAGAGGGTCGTAGGTTCGAATCCTATCACTCCGACCATCTATTTTAAGAGCCTTACAGGCTTTTTTTTATGTATAATGGTTTAGTTTCTGATATAGTAAAATATATCGTAAAGTAAGCTTAGTATATAAAAGTCCTCTAAGAGCGCCTGTAGCTCAGCTGGATAGAGCATCTCCCTTCTAAGGAGGTGGCCGCAGGTTCGAATCCTGCCAGGCGCACCATTTAGCCTGCAAATCTTGCCTATTCTTTGGCAATAGTTATGGCGGTTGTAGCTCAGTTGGTAGAGCCCCGGGTTGTGATCTCGGTTGTCGTGGGTTCGAGTCCCATCAGTCGCCCCATATTTTATTCTGTATGTATCTACATACAAATCATATCTTAATCTAAAAATATATCAGTAATAGCACTCGCCCTTGATGGCGATTTTTTTATGCCTATTCGATTTTATCTCTATATTATCTTTATAATATTAAACAGATTGAGTTTGATAGCACCTTCAATACTAGATAATCCTCCAAATTCTTATCAACATTTCCTGTAGGTTTTCCTTGAGGCCTAGCGTGACTGTGTCTCCTCTATTATTGTTTAGTAATTCTAATAAGTAAATAGACATGACGTTTTAAATGATGCATTATGCTTAAGTGTTATCACACCCATTGTATTTAATAAAAATTATTTATTGGAGCAAGTATTGGCATAGAGGAAACTGACAGAAATCGTTATTAAGAATACTATTATTTTTTTAAGATGAATCGTTATTAATCTGCATTATTGAGGAATTGATTGATGGACGCACTGAGTGTATTGCTGCAAAACGTGCATTTATTTGAGACTAAGTATTATCGTCTAAATGGCACTGGCAATTGGTCTTATTCTATTACTAGAAAAGACACCATTTTATTTTACTTGGTAATGTCTGGCGGTTTTTGCATCGATGTTGGTAATGGTCTACGAGAAGCTCGCGCTGGTGACATGATTATGATTCCGAATGCGCACAAGCACGTGAGTTATGCACTTAATCACCATGGCGATGTTGCTGAGTCGCTTGATGAACTATTGAGCAATTGCACTGAGCGTACACTTGATATCGATGGTGATGGAGACCCCAATTCATCTTTGATACTGATCGAATGCAAATACGACAAAGAGATGATTAATCCTCTGTTGTCAGTACTGCCACCGATATTACCTGAACTCAATGATGCCGCTGACGGTCGGTTTGAAGTGATTGATGTAGAGATAAAGCTGCTGACACTAGAAGCTGAGCGTGAGCGTATGGGCAAAACGGCCGTAATCAATCATTGGGCAAGTATCATGATGATTGAATGTTTGCGCGTGTATATTGAAAGCTTGCCTGAAGCCACAGAAAACTGGCTCAAAGCCATGAAAGATCCGTTTTTGACCAAGGCACTAGCCGCGATGCATGGAGCACCGAGTGAAAGCTGGACCATTCATCAGCTTGCAGAAGTAGCAGGGATGTCGCGTTCCAGCTTTGCACAGCGTTTCAAAGACACCGTTGGCATGCCGCCACTGACGTATCTGATCGATTATCGCTTACGATTGGCGGCTCGCTATTTACGCTTACAGCAAAACAGTATTAGCCGTATCAGCGAGATGGTGGGTTATGCCTCAGATTCGACTTTTAGTCAGGCATTTAAACGTGTGTATGGTGTCTCGCCAAAAGTATACCGTCAGCAGTATCGACAAAACAATCTTGCATAGCTCTAGTTGATGTTTATTTAAGTTATTTAAGTAGAATCTCGATTAGAAGCGCTAAGGTCATTTATATGTCCTTGGCGCTTTTTTCAATTTGTGAATACATATTGTTTATAAACGTTGAGTCACTCATATCTATAAAACCTTCGTTAACTGGCTATGGCTATTTTAGTTAAGGGCAGCTGACAATGAGTCTGTGTTCAGGTACTATGGGTTGATGAGTCGTCGAGACAAAAGCGTTGATTTTGTAGCGCGTTATATGTCCTTGTACGATAGGCATATAAAAGAATCGAGACGATGTTTATTTTCGCTGCTGATGGTATGTTATGACTGAACCGACCGCAAAGCTAAATGCAGGAAGCAATGGCCAACAAGAGGTTGCTGCAACTGCTAAAATAGAAAGTAATGTTGATAAAAACACTGCTATAGAGAACCCGCATGTCAGCAAAGATGCGCCGAAAAATGAGTCGGTAGAGACACCTGATAAGGCGACGTTATTGACGATGTTTACCTTGTCAGATATCGAGGCGGTAGCAACTGAAGCAGTAATATCTGAATCATCCGATAGTCTTACAGTAGCTGCAAAACCTGCGGCTCAAGAAACCAATATCGCTACGCAGCGTGTGGCGCTTTATCGTGCTCAGCATGAGCGTACTCGACTGTTATATATGGCATCTGCCAATACGCGTCCTACTTACTTAGTACAAACCCTGAAGCCGCAATTCGCAGAATATCAGCAATATTTACTTGCGCAGCAGCTTGATAAACGTGGGTTGATGGATACGGATACGCTCGAAAGACTCTGGCAGCAGCTGCATGTGGTCGATGACATTATTGCAGATATCGTACGTCATATGCCTGCGCAGCAGCCTGCTGGTTGGCAGCTGACGACTCAAGATGGTCGCAATCCATTGTGCTTTGCTACGGTCGGTAAGTTAAAGCACGGCAAGCCAATTCGCGACCAAGGTAGCCTCAACAGTTATGTACTTGGGCATTTTGGCGTGAGTAGCTTCACTTACGATCGAGGCTATTATATCGGTCATGTGGTTGGTTATTTATTCAGCTGTTATTATTGTGCCCATCTGTCGATTACTTATGGCGTCACAGCTCTTGGCCAGCAAGTCGTGGCTGACTATGATTACGCCAGTCTTGAGACACCACATATGGTTAGGCTATTACAAGGTCTTGACGGTTATTGCAAAAAACGTATTTATCAGTTGGCTGTCATCTGTGCGCGCTTGAGCGTTTTTGCGAGTGATAAACGCATTGAAAGAATGCTAATCGCTGAGGTCAATGATTTTGATAAAAAGCTACAGCAGCAGCATCTGGATGTCTTATTATTACAAGGTTTGATGCCTGATAGTAATGACTCAACGCCACTTTTTTAAGCGTCGAGTGTCAAATTAATAGAGTTCTATTAAGTCATTAATTATAACTGTCTACTTGTAAGCTTCTTAGGATATCTGTTGCCATGCCTGCCTATCATTTCAAAGCGCTTGACGACCATGGCGTTGTCCAAAAAGGCTTGCTAGAGGGGGATTCTGCGCGGCAAATTCGCCAGCAACTGCGCGATAAGCAATGGACACCCGTTGAAGTCAATCCGGTCAATGACAGACAGAGTCAGAGCAAAAATCGCTACAAAAAACCGTCTGCATACGAGCTGGCATTGCTGACACGTCAGTTATCTGTATTATTGGCAGCAGGTATCCCACTTGAGGAAACCTTGGCAGCGGTTGCTAAGCAATCTCCAAAGACTCATATCAAATCTCTGATGCTTGCAGTGCGCTCACATGTCTTGGAAGGACTCAGCTTAGCACGTGCTCTGCAACAAGCCGCTAGCTTTCCACCGTTATATATCGCTACGATTGCTGCAGGCGAAAAATCTGGTCACCTCGACCTTATCCTCAATCAGCTAGCAGACTACACCGAAAACCGCTTTGCCCTCCAAAAGAAAATCCAAGGGGCCATGGTCTATCCGATTGTCCTAATGGTAATGGCAATTGCGGTAATTATGGGGCTAATGAGTTTCGTTGTGCCCAAAATTGTTAAAGTCTTTGAGCAGTCTGAGCAAGCGCTGCCTCTAATTACTCAAATCGTTCTCACGCTATCGAATATCATTACTCAATGGTGGTGGTTAATACTGCTGGTATTGGCAAGTACCGCATTTTTATTCTACCGTTTTGCCCAAACGCAAGCAGGTAAATTAACGATTGATAGTGTGGTGCTGAGATTACCGATATTAGCTAGATTGTCCAAAGGTCTGAATGCCGCGCGATTTGCCAGTACCCTTGCGATACTAGTACGCTCAGGAGTGCCTTTAATTGAGGCATTGCATATTGGGGCTGCGGTCACGACCAACTTGCATATTCAAAAAACCATTATCACTGCGGCTGATAGGGTGACAGAAGGCTCTAGTTTGTCTAGCCAGCTAGAGAAATCCACTTACTTCCCACCGATGATGGTGCAGATGATCAAAAGTGGAGAGAACTCAGGCGAGCTTGAAAATATGCTCAGCCGTGCCGCCAATATGCAGGAGGCAGAAGCAACCAATTTTATCAGCACCTTATTATCATTACTTGAGCCTTTAATGCTGGTGTTGATGGGCGTAGTAGTTATGATTATTGTAATGGCGGTTATGCTACCTATCGTCAATATGAACGATTTAGCAGGCTAAGTTAATTCGCTAGCCGATGATTTATCATTCTTTATGTATAGCTAGCTGCCAATCTCCAAAACCTCTATTTAGTTCTCTTTTACTCTATTCATATCACCTAACTTACTTGCTAAACCTTGGACTAGCTTTCTTAAGGTTTGCTTACTGTTGTATATTGTTGAACGAACGCTATTTTTGCTATGGCAAACACCAGCGCCGCGCTATAGTAAGCACGGTTTAATAGTCATACATTTAGAGTCTGCTAACATTTAGCTTCGGCTGAAATAGCAAACTCAAACTAGGTACAGCGCTGGATAAAAATAAAACCATGGTTTATAGTGACAATAGTTTCAGAGCTCATTGATGTATCATTGATGAGAGCCACAATAGAACGCCACTTTTACTATTTACATAACTGTGATGACCAAAGCGATGACTATGACTGACAAATTCCAAGTAAATATGACGCCAAAAAGTGCTATTCAGAATACGCAATCCCATTCAAATATTGTAACTGACCATAAGATCGCTTCTTTAGCCATGCAGCGCAGTGTGGCGAGAAAGTCTGGTCAAGCAGGATTCACTCTTATCGAAATTATGGTCGTCATTGTGATCCTAGCCATTCTTGCTGGATTAGTGGTACCAAAAGTAGTTGGTCAAAGTGATAAGGCCCGTGTTAAAACAACTGAAACGGCGCTTGCCACTGTCTCAAATGCGCTAGATATGTATAAGGTTGATAATTCGCGCTATCCGACGACTGCTCAAGGGCTAGAGGCGCTTACGACACCGCCTGCTGATGCAAAAAACTATCCTGAAGGTGGGTATATTAAAGGTGGCTATCCAACCGATGGCTGGGAAAACGAGATGCAGTATGTTGCACCAGGTAGTGAAGGGCGCCCTTATGATTTGTTTTCGTTAGGCGCTGATGGTCAACAAGGTGGTGAAGGTCAAGATGCGGATCTTTATGCTCAGCTATAAAGCTTAATAACAGACGTATAGTGACTAAGTTCTGTTACTGATATAGCTTTGTAGAATGAAACATTCGTTCGTCGATGCACTTTCAACAATTTATAAATATCAACCAATATTCCCTTATTGGTTGATATTTTTTATCAGTAGATAAATTTCCTACTGTTCAGTACAAGTTTGATAGTCAGTGCTATAAATATATCTGGGCGCTCACCAAAATAGTCATCGCAAACTGCAATTAAAGGTACTCATTTATGTCGATCCAACAGTCTAATAAATATTTTTCTAAAAACCTTTATAAATTGGTTCTAACTGTTGCAAGCACTTCATTAGTAACGGTTCTGTCAATGACATCGGTCAGTGCACAAGCAGCAGGGCTAAATGATTTATTTAAAAATAGCTCCTCGGCAAAATCAAAGTTCTTACCAGTGGATGAAGCCTTTCAGGTGGTCAGTAATACCAAAGCGACTTCCAAAGGCACGCGGCTGTCGATCAGTTTTGAAATTACGCCAGGGCATTATGTTTATAAGGATAAGCTTACGTTGAGCTTCCCTAAAGGAATAAGCGCCACGCCGTTCACTTTTAATCAAGCACCAGTATCAATCAATGATCCGACCTTTGGTCAGGTTCCTGTGTTTACGCAAAGAAGTGTCATTGCAACCACGACACTGACGACGAGTAATGGTAAGGGCGCCAAAAACGCGCCTATTATTATTGGTTGGCAAGGGTGTGCAACGGCTGGGCTATGCTATCCACCAGAAAAAGTTAAAACCAAGATAGACATTGCTGCGACCCGCAGATAAATAGCGAGCAGATTGATTAAAATATCGGTAATAATAGGTAGCCATTCATGTCCATCAAGACATCACCAAAGTCTTCATCATTTAGCGTATCTACCCATTCGAAAAAATCCCATATCTTAGCGCTTGCCATCGCTAGTGGCTCATTGTTGACAGGTTTATCAGCGACATCGACGGTACAAGCGGCAGGGTTAGGCGACCTTTTCGGTAGTAGTGAAAGCTCATCGAAGTCAAAGTTTTTGCCAGTAGATCAAGCGTTTCAGGTAAGTACAGATAGTACGCCCGTCAAAGCAGGTACGCGGTTATCTGTCAATTTTGATATTACTCCTGAACATTACGTCTATAAAAAGCAAATTAAGCTTACGCTACCCGCTGGCGTGACGGCTGCACCTTTTACCTTTAGCCAGACACCATATTCGATAGATGATCCGACATTTGGCAAAGTACTGGTATTTGACCAAGCAAATATGGTCGCTACCACCACACTGACCAACAATAGTGGCAAGAATATAGAAGACGGAGCTATCGTCGTCGGCTGGCAGGGTTGTGCAAAAGCAGGACTGTGCTATCCACCTGAAAAGATTAATACGACTGTCGATATTGCAGCTGCATCGACGCAGGTATCAGCAGATAGTGAGAGTACTGCGAGCTCGACCGACTCAGAGAATAGTGCTACGGCGTCACCAGAGGAAGTAAGCTCAACAGCTCTTGATAATACTTTGCCTGATGAGGTGCAAGCACTGACAGACGATGGCGCTATTGATTATGATCTCATTGATGACAGCGCTGTAGAGTATGATTCTTTAGATAGTAATGCAGCGACGAATACGATTTCTGCAGCAAATAGCAGCGTAACAGGCGAGACGGCCAATAGCGAAAACGCATCAAACAATAGTTTTGTTGATAGCGATCCTTTTGGTTTGGCTTCTCACCCTTGGCTGGCATTAGTACTATTATTTTTAGCAGGCTTAGGCTTGGCCTTGACGCCATGTGTATTACCGATGTTACCTATCGTGGCCAACATTGTAGCCCGCGAACAAAACCCAACGGTCAAACGCGGTGTCATCTTGACCACCAGTTATGCGATTGGGGTAGCGACTGCTTATGGTATTTTGGGCGCTGTTATCGCAGTATTCGGTGAGTCTTTAGGTATTATCGGTTGGCTGCAGAACCCGATCATTCTCATCAGCTTTGCTATCGTTTTTATACTTCTCGCACTATACATGTTAGGTCTTTTCAGTGTGCGATTACCACAAGCGATCAGTCGAAAGATGCAAGGCTTAAGCCAAGCAGGTGACAGTAAGCTTGGTAGTACAGGCGGCAGTTTGATCGCTGGGTTTTTATCAGCGCTAGTCGTGTCACCTTGTGTTTCTGCGCCATTATTTGGGGCATTATTAGCGGTCTCTACCATTGGTAGTCCGTTGCTCGGCTTTGCTGCTTTATTCATGCTGGGTTTTGGTTTATCAGCGCCGCTTATCCTAATCGGTGCTACCCAAGGCAAGATTATGCCAAAGGCAGGCGAGTGGATGAATTGGGTTAAGCAAGGCTTTGCTTTACTGCTATTTGCCGTAGCACTGCTATTGATTGAGCGCGTGTTTATATCGCCAGTCATGCTGATGGTGTGGGCGTTATGGTTTATGGTCGTGGCAACATGGGCATGGAGTTGGCTAGGTAAAGGTCGTATACTGACCCAAGCATTGAGCCTTATCGCTGGTATTTGGGCTGCTTGCCTAATAGTCGGCGCTGCATTGGGTAATGATGATAGCCTACATCCATTAGCGTCGTTGGGTGCAGCACCGATGATGGTACAGTCAACATCTGGTCAACCAGTGAATAGTGATAGCACCACTGATAAGACGATCACGACGCTTGCAGAGCTAGATGCCATTGTCGCAGCCAATCCGAATATCATTGTCGATCTGACAGCAGAGTGGTGTATTGAGTGCCGTATTATGGACAAGAACCTGTTTCATAATCGCCCAGCACAAATGCAAGATTGGCAATTAGTAAAGCTCGATATTACTGAAACGACGGCAGACTCAAAAGCCGTGTTGTCTCGTTACCAACTCTTCGGTCCACCAGCGCTACTGTATTATATTGATGGCCAGCTAGTAAATCAGCAAGTGGGTGAGATTGGTCGCTCAGAATTTGAGCAAACATTATCGGCGTTGAACAACTAACATTTAACAATGAACACTTAAGAAACCAGTGTAATATTTCGAAAATTCTTAAGAATATTAAGAAGGCCAGTATACTAAGAAAGTATGCTGGCTTTTTTGATGCCTTTAAATTCATACTATAGAATGTTTATTAAGTATTTGTTATATAAGTAATTATATTGATAGATGCTTATTTTAACTATCGATAAAGCTAGTATCGTGCTTATATTTTCATTACAATAAAGAAACA
Source organism: Psychrobacter proteolyticus (assembly GCF_038155145.1). GTDB lineage: Bacteria > Pseudomonadota > Gammaproteobacteria > Pseudomonadales > Moraxellaceae > Psychrobacter > Psychrobacter proteolyticus_B. The sequence goes on along the minus strand of NZ_JBAKAY010000004.1, from coordinate 228,601 downwards.
ATGCAGCAGGGGCACTAATTGTCATTTTTTTCGCTCCTAATATCTGCGATTAGCTGATAGTCTCAGTCAATTCTATTTTAGCGATAACGCTAATGGCTATATTAATTACCTCATATACTCTGCTAGCGCTAATGCTAGTTAGATAAAGGACACTTATGTTTGCCCATACCATTACTCAGCGTCACCAACAGCCGTCTTACCAGAATGCGCATATGCCTCTTCGTATTGCAGTTGCTCTTGCGTTGAGTTGTACCGCGATACAAGTACAAGCTGCTGATGATTCTCAGACTTATAACGAACTGCCAGCACCCGAAGCTGCGTTTGAATATGAGGATCTTGACCTATCACAGAGTCTTGATAAAAGTGCGATATCTTCTGATATGAGTACACAAAATGGCAAAATAATTAGCAAAGAATTTATTGCCCAGCAAGCCAAGCTATTTTCTGAATGTACTCAAGTCCAGTCTAGTGCTGCTCGCCTCGCTTGTTTTGATAAGGTGGCTGAACAAGGTAAGACACCAAGCTACACCTCAACCAAACAACCAATTGATTTGGCAAAAACCTTTCAAAGTACGGTCTCAGGTAATCCAAAAGTGATATTGGCTGAGTCTCAAACGGCGATGAGCGGGACGACAGTTGAAGATGCAGATACCATCTTAATGACCAGTCAGCAAACAGCAGCTAGCAAATTGAAGGCAAATGGCAACGTAGAAGTAGATGCTGAAACGAATAGTGAGGCACAGATTTTAGAAAATGTCGGTGTCACTCAAGCAGACATCGAAAAATTCTCGCCACTCAGTCTATCTTATGACCTAGATAAAAACAGTGAGCGTGGTACTTGGACGGTCAGACCATATCGACCAACGTATCTGTTGCCATTATTTTATACTTTCGATCCCAATTTAAATCCAAGCACACCATCACAAGAAACAGATCCTTTTGATTCTAATGATATACGCGAAACTGAGCTAAAATTCCAATTATCTTTAAAAACAAAAGTCGCAGAAGATTTGTTTGATACCAGTGCTGATCTATGGTTTGGCTATACCCAAGAGTCACATTGGCAAGTTTATAACGAAGACAACTCGCGTCCATTCCGTGCTACCGATTATCAACCTGAAATATTCTTAACCCAACCTGTGACAGCAGATCTGCCTTTTGGTGGACGTCTGCGTATGTTGGGCGCAGGTGCTGTGCATCACTCGAATGGACAAGATGATCCATTATCACGTTCATGGAATCGTGCTTACCTCATGGCAGGCGCAGAGTGGGGCAAGCTATCAGTCATACCGCGTTTATGGGCTCGAGTAAATAACGAAAGTAGTAGCGATGACGATAATCCAGATATCGAAGACTACATGGGCTATGGTGATATCAAATTCTTATATGACTTGCCTGCTGATCAAAGCATTAGCGGTACTTTGCGCTACAATCCAGGTACCAATAAAGGTGCTGCGCAAATCGACTATATCTATCCTATATCAGAGAACGTTAATGGTATGGTTCAGCTATTCCAAGGCTATGGTGAGTCGATCATTGATTATAATCATGAAAATACCTCTATCGGCTTTGGTATCGTACTGAACGATTGGAAAGGGCTTTAATTCGAAAAGGGCATCAATTTGAGAAAGGCTCTAATATAGGTGAAATTTATTATAAATTATGACAAATTATAGTTTATGCGCCGCTTAGCGCCTTATCAAACTGGACTGTGGTTGGCAGAGTATATGGATATGCGCTGCCAACTATGCCGTATTTGTCGTAGTACGCCACAATCTCAACTACTGCATTATCAAGCGCAATCTAGCCTACATAATATAACGGATATGCCGCCTACACGGACAGCCTTAAAGAAACACTCTTTTCTTACTGATATCATTCATCTAGCAAACAGCTATTTGAGCAGTGGTTTACTTTGTGCTCACTGTCACAACGATATCACTTGGTTACCAAGACCTTTTGAAGTGGATATCGCTCCTAGTATATCTCTATCTATCCAAGCCTCTACTTACTACGAGTATCCAATACGTCAATCTATCCGAGCATTTAAGCATCAAGAGGATATGACGAAATTACCGTTATTATTACATGCCATACGTCAATTACCGCGTCCACACGGTTGTCATCGTAATAACAGCGTGATTGTTGCTATACCAACGACAAGTCAACGATTGGTCAAACGTGGGTTCGATCCTGTCAGTATTCTATCTGCGCAATTGTCTAAACACTGGCAAATTCCTGTATGGCAGGGCGTTAAGCGTATTGATGATACAGTTAGTCAGCAGGGACTGTCTCGTGCCGAACGTCTTAGCAACTTAGATAACGCCTTTGCTCTAATCGAAAAGCCCCCTACAAAACGCTTACTATTATTTGATGACGTATCTACTACAGGTGCAAGCTTACAAGCATTAGCGCGAGCGTTCATTCCACCTGCAGCAGTAAAATCAGCAACGGATAGCAGCAACAGTAGTTATCAAGTTTCTGCTTACGTATTAGCACATGGCAGCAAATCCTAAACCCAAGATATCTTTGCCAGTAATATCTAATTATTGCTAATATATTTCCTTAACGCTATATTATTATAACTATGTATATTAATTTGTTTTCTATAGCTATATACGACGATAATGATTTTACATATTTATGGATAAGTTACATATATAAATTAATAAATGTCGACTTTTCTAAACATTATTAGTTATATGTCGTGGAACGAAAATTGCATGTTATTAGGGTAATAAGTATAAAAATAGTAGTAAGCTAAAAATATAAGATACTTACAATAAGTTTTAGTGAGATATAGACGAAAGATAGTTAATTGTAGTTTTAAATAGGAATATGATGTGAACGCATCTTTGAACGAATTATCACCTAAGCTAAAAAATACTAGTTCAGGTTTTACCTTGATTGAACTAATGGTAACCATTGCTGTACTCGCCATTATTGCAGGTATTGCGGCGCCTAATATTAGTACTCAGCTTGCAGACCAGCGGGTTAAGTCGACAGCTGCAACGGTTGCTAACGCGCTGAAAGAGGCTAAGGTTGAGAGTATAATTCGTCGTCAAGATATAATATTTTCTTATGATAACGATGGAGATGATGCTGGCACAATTGAAATAGAAAATGACAGTGATACGATTGCTACTTATCAATATGATGCTAATAGTACCATCACATCCACTGCGAGTCAGATTGAGTTTAAGCCAAGTAAAACGGCGGATGCGATGGTCTATACTATTTGTGATAGCAATGATTCTGCATTACCCAGACAGGTCATCATTACTGCGGTTGCCAATATTAGCAGTCAACTAGGAGGATCTTGTCCATGAATTTCTTAAGTTATCAGCGTGGTGTGGGTCTAGTAGAGGTCTTAGTTGCCGTTTTATTATTATCTATTGCCGTACTAGGTTTCAGTGCACTACAAATGCGGGCAATCACAGCCACAGATGAGAGTCTAGTTAGGACTAAGTCTTTAACAGTCATTCGTAACTTGGCCGAAGTTATGCGTGCCTATCCTGAGGCGTACGTTACAGTAAGCGGGACTACTTTTAGCGATGCTTCCCCTACAGACTCTAATGCAGAGCCAACAGTTCAGGCTATTGTTGGTAGTTCAGCAACTGGAACGGTCACTGTTGATGGTGAGGTGATTAGTATTTTAGCCAGTGGTAATAACTGCCTATCGACAGAAATGGTAACTACAGCAGGTGGAGACAACGTACCAAAACAGCCTTGTAGTATTAATCAGCTTGCTGCAAGGGATGCGTTGATGATTAAAAAAATGGCAGCAGATGAGGATATAGATATTGCTGTCACTATGTGTCCTGGAACTTCAGCGCAGGCAATTCAGCAACAAATGTGTGTGATTACTGCGTGGAATGACACTAAAGCGTTATTAGATGATAGTGATGCTAAAGCATGTGCAAATAGTAGTGGGGTCTATAAAACTGGTAGCCAATGTTTGATATCGGAGGCTTACTAATGAGCTGTAACTATAATGATATTCGTAATAAGAACGGACTGAAGATAAGTATGTTTAGTAAATCTCAGGGTTTTACGCTTATTGAGCTAATGATATCTTTGGTCTTAGGTTTACTTATATCGGCTGCAGTGATGCAAGTATATTTGATTAATACACGCACTCTGACAGTACAGCAAAGTGCTTCAGAAGTACAAGACAGTGCTATTTTTGCTTTACAAGGTGTGGAAGATCACATTCGTATCGCTAACCTAGGTAATCCCATTACTAATATTACCGATGAAACCAGTCATGGCGGTATTGTGCTCTCGACGACAAATTTAGGTGCGAATAACGCTACGGATAGTGCAAATTTTACGAATAGCGCTGGATCAGTAGGTTGGGTTGGTTTGTCAAATATGGAGAATGTTGACAGTGATCAATTGACTATTCAATATAAAAATATTACTGAGAGCTCTTTATTCGATTGTGAAGGGACAGAAGTAGCTTCGGGTACGGATGATTGGATCGTTGAACGATATTTTATCCGTGCAGATTCAGCAGCGGATGATTTAGTATTAGCTTGTGATGCTGGACGGGTGACAGATGCTGGTGTAGTTACAGAAAATTTTGGTGGCAATGGTACTATCATTACACCAGGTGTTGATCAGTTTCAAGCGCTACTAGGCGTGCAGACGGATATAGATAACTTAACTTATTTACCAGCAAGTATATATGTCCAGTTAACCGAAAAACCCTCAATTACAACCGTGAAACTTGGGTTTGTAATTCGCAGTAGTACGCCACTAATAAGTACAGAAGATAAAATCAATTTTACTGTACTAGGTAAAGAGCAAAGCTTAACAGCTGATGCGACGCGTGAAAAATTCTATCGCCGTAGCTATGAATCAACCATCTTGTTACGTAACGCGCGAGTTATGTCAGTGACCGGTCTTTAATATAATAGTGTGTCACCATTAGAAGAGGCAATATGTCAAACTTTCAGCAGTATCAATATCCTGAAGTATCTCCATCATCACAACAAGGTGCTGTGCTCATTGTGGTATTGTTATTTTTGATTCTGATTATATTGGTAGGTGTCATTGCTGTTAAGCAAAGTACGACTGATTTGCGACTTGCAACCAGTGATCAGATTAATACTTTACTGTTACAGTCAGCTGATGATGCGCATCAAAATATTGAGCAGAGTGTCAATGGTAGTAGTGATGAAGATATCTATGATGATATGTTATCAAGGACTGGACCTTTTGGATACTTTATCTTGGATACCAATAGCTCTGAGCATGAGTATGTATTCTGTTTTCGACCAAGAGATCGATTTTTTGACATCAACAGAACCTCAATTTTGGCTTCGGGTGGAACCATCTTTGGTAATAACAATGGTTATTGCGATCCGGCTGAGCCAGAAGATTATGTGAGTAGTCGTAACGCTAGCATGACTCAAGTTAATATATCATTGACACCGCCGAGTGCTGATACTGAAGCGTTCAGTAGCTATACTATCGGGCAAGACAGCGGCTCAATTTCCAGTCAAGCGTATATGTTTGATATTAATAATACGGCTGTATTGCCAGCTTATGCAGAAACAGGGATAGGTAGCAAAAACTGTTTTGAACAAACTAGTCAGTTAGACACGGTTACAGACAGTGAGGATACCATTGGCGGCTGTATGGCAGCTGCTGGTGTTCCCAATGCTGTTATCTATGAACAAGCCAATGTAGAAAACCAATCACAGCGTACCAAGTGTGTCGAATTTGGAACAGGTGGTGGTTTACTTTGTACGTTACCATCAAGCTAAAAATTTAGATATTTTTTCTAAGCTTGTGACAGTATAGAGTTTCATTGCTTAAAAATATGGTTAGCGCATCGCCCCAATTATCATAAGGAATAAATCATGACACACCTGAGTAATAAGATATCTAACCGAAAGCCATGGCGTGTCAAGGCGTTAGCGATAGCTGTACTGCTAGGATTTAGTGGTACTGTAGCACAGGCAGATACCATTAGTAGAAAGCCAGTCGGAGATTTGGAGATCTATAAGGCAGCTACACCAGGTACTGCAACTATCTTTATGATGCTAGATACCTCGGGTAGTATGGGTAGTGGTAGTATCAGTAACGACTATGGTTCATGTAGATCTAGTTATACCTCTCAAAACTCAGAACGAATCCGAGCAGTTATTTATAAGCGTCAGGCCGATGGATCGGCTACTGACGGGTTGCTTAGAGATGAAAATGGAAATACAGTTAAAGATCTTACGAGCATTCAAAAGGAAGTAAGCTTCACCCCTGTTGGTTGTAAAGTCGGTACTGGAAATACAATACGTTACTCTAGATTAACGCGTTTACAGATAGCACTTATTGAATTATTAGCTGATGAAGTTTACACGATAAATGGTAGCTTGAAAGATACAGGATCATTATCAGATGACTATGAAGTCGGTTTAGGCAACTATAGTTATAGTGGAGATGGCAGGTCAGCTGTAGTTTTGGCGCCTACTAAAGCGTTGACGGCCCTTCAACGCGAAACATTAATCGAAGCGACAACAGGTTTAACCGCAACAGGTAACACCCCGACTGCTCATGCACTAGCAGAGTCGGGTGCATACATGATGGGAACTAGTACTCAAAAGGGTGTTAAAGTCACTGGTCAAAAAGGTACTTACAATGGATATACTATACATCGCCAATGTAATTCAAATAGTACCTCTGTATTTTTTGATAGCAGTTTAAGAAGCAATGTCTATGCTTGTACAAGTTGGGGTGGTTGGTACTATTCAACTTCATTCAGTCAAAGCTATGATCTGTTCCTTAACGATGTTTATTATTTACGTGATAACTTAGATAGTGGCTTCATTAACTCAGTAGCATCTTCTAAAAGTGAATATGATAATAAATACCTTTCCCCACTCAACTCTAAAGAGTGTAGTGGTAATGGTATTTATCTATTGACGGATGGTGAACCTAATGCGAGTAGTGATACTAGAGCCAAAACAATCATGAATACCTCATTATTAGGTTCATCATCACTATCTGTAAACAGCTGTAATGGTTTGACTGGTGGTAGTAGCAATGGTGCTTGGGGCTGTATGGCAGAGTATGCGGCTTTATTGCGGAACACCGCTAATAATCCGCTTAACTTACCTATTAAGACAGCGACTGTCGGTTTTGGTAGTGCTTTTGCCGGACTCACTGGCACACGCACCATCACAGTTAATGATGAATCAAAGGAGGTGACTGACTGTGATAGCGGTCCTACGAGTGGTAGTAATAAAGTAGACCAAAACACTCGTAATTTGTGTAAATTAGGTGAACGCAAAGGTGATAATGAGACTAAGACTTTTGGTGATGGTGGTTTTTATTATACAGAAGAGTCTGCAGATATTGCAGCGAGTATTGTTGATTTCGCGACTGGTCTTGTTAATACAATAAATACTGCCCCATCTGGTACAATTACAATTCCTGAAGATCCTTATCGCGCTGCAAATCAACTACCATTTGCTTATCTTCCAATGCTCGACCCTGATATCGCATCAGGAGCGAGTACCTGGCGTGGCAACCTTAAAAAATATAATTTAGATCAAGGTACACTGTTTGGTAACAGTGATAGATTGCTGTATAAAGATGTCGCAGGTAATCTTGATGAAGACACTCAAGATGTATGGCAAACATCTAATTTCGCAGTAGATGGTAGTAATGCTAATAATAATATTACAGCTGGTGGTGTCTATGCGCAATTAGAAGCGCCAAATGCAGGATTAGGCAGCTTACGTACATTGTATGTCGAAGATTATACTTCTGCTAGTGACACGACTCCAGTATTGCGTAGGCTGAGTGTCAATGGAAGTGGTAAACCACAAGGGTTTGATCAACTAAAAGACACGACCACTTATACTCAACTGAATAAGCGCCGGTTACTAAGCTTTTTAGGCTTTAACAATGTATTAACCAATGATGGTCAGCCAACAAGTACAACGAATGTCGAAAACTTAACGCTGTCTATACCAACCACAGAGACGAAAGTCCTAGGTGGGGTTGTTCACTCTAAGCCTGTGGCAATCTCATATAGCTCAGCTTTAGATGCCAACGGGCGTATTACTGACCCCCGAGATGACTATGTGTTATTTGGCTCTATGGATGGTGCTCTGCATGTCGTCGATGCAGATAATGGCGAAGAATCTGTCGCTATCATCCCCAAGTATATGTTGGAAGTACAGCCAGAAGCGCTAGTGGATGGTTCAGTTATAGACAAAATAGGTCAACCTTATTTTGGTGTTGATGCACCATGGTTGGTAACGACAGACTATAGTTATGATTTAGACTCCAACAATCCAAGAGTAACGGTAGACACCTCTGCAGGTAAAGGTATGTTTGCTTATGGTGGATTACGTATGGGTGGAGAAGCTTTCTATGGCATGGATATTACCGAACTATCTGCGCCTGAAATACTATTTACAGTCACTAAACAAGGTTTACGTTCTAGCACACCTAGCAAATCTACTACAGTAGGATTCAGTCGTTTAGGCCAAATCTGGAGCAAGCCTACATCTGCGAAAATTCGTCTCACTAGAGATGCTGATCCTATTGATGTACTGGTATTCGGTGGCGGCTATGATATGAGTTATGAAGAAGATGGTTATGTGCCGACAACAAGTGCACCAGCACAAGGCAATGCTATCTATATTATCAATGCCGCGACAGGTGAGTTGATATGGTCAACCAGTGGTGAAGCTGGCAGTACAAAAAACCGTAAAACTAATAGTATGATTAATAGTATTGTTGGCGGTATTACGATATTGGATAGAGATAACGACGGGTTGATGGATCACCTATACGCTGCAGACTTAGGTGGTCAAGTATTTCGCGCCGACTTTGAAAATGCTCGTCCTGCTGCTAATGGTTTCGCTGTAGTAAATAACTTCTCTAATAAACGTGTGACACAAGTACTTAATACTGCACCTACTAGTGCTACAAACAAAAAATATGCCTACCGTTTCTATGAACGTCCAGTTGTAAGTTTCTATCGTAATGAAGGCATCATTGGGGAGAGTATTGCTAATAACGGTCAGCTCTTTGCATTGGTAAATGTTATTTCAGGTAACCGGAGTGCTCCTTTATCTACCTTGCGTAATGATAATAATTTCGCTAACCGTGTCTATGGTATTATTGATACGGACGTTACAAGTACAGACATATTAAACAATACATTTACGCCTACAATTCAAGGTCTAACAGAAGGTAACTTGACTGCATTGGCTACTACTCTTGGTTCTGAGCCCACAGCAGCGATAAAAATGACTGCTAAACAAGGTATGATTAGAGGTGCTAGCCAAGGCTGGTATTATCCATTGACTCGATTCGATGGCTACAATAATGTTAGATATAATAAAGCGGTAGGAGATAGTGCGGTTATTAATAATTTGCTATATACCACAATATATAATCCTGATAAGCAATACGATGACTCAGTTGCTAGTTGTGCCGCACAGATAACAGGCGGTTCAGAGCGTCAGCTCTATTGCTTACCTTATGGTATCTGTATGGATGACACCTCGATATCTGGTACAGGTGGCTACATTCCTGCTGGCCAAGGTATTCAAGAATTGACCCTTGGTGCTTACAATGAAGACAACACAAATGTTAAGGTGCTCATCGGTACGACAACACTAACTGAACGTATACAAGCAGCCAATCGTGAGAGCTATGGTAACGATGGGAATAAGGACACTAGCAATATCAAAGATTTATATCCAGGCGAGACTGTCCGTCCTACGGTTACAGGTGGTGATGGTAGCGCTGCCGAATTCTTATTCAACGAGCGTTACACGTTACAGCCACGAGCATGGTATAGGCGAACGCAGTAAGCAGCACAGAAAAACTGAATGAAAGTATAGGTAGAGATAACCATCTCAAGATGCTATTCACTACTAACACCATTCATTATTAATGATAAAAGGTAGTAATGAATGATGACTCTCATGGTACTGTTAATAGGGCGCGGTATATGACCAAATCGTATCAAGATAAGATAGTAAGTATGACAATGCATAACAGCGCACGTGGTTTTACGCTCATAGAGCTAATGATTGTTGTAATGATTATTAGTATTCTAGCAGCCATTGCAATACCTAGCTATCGACAATATGCGGTGATGAATGCGGAGCGTGAGGCACAAGCAAAAATGCTACAGCTACAAGTAGAGCTTGAGCGTTGGCGTTCTAAAGCATTGAGTTATCAAGGTTTTCAGCCACAAGTCATCGATAGCTCGACGAATACGGTTAGCTACAGCTATGATGAAACGGACAACACCACTATCTATGTGCCAAATGATAGTGATGCAGCTAACTATCGATATTTGATAACCCTTGTAGATGGTAATAATACAGCTAGCTCTCTAGTCCCTGCTGCTAGTGCTAATGTTGATAGCCGTACGGGACGTACGTGGAAGATGCTAGCAATACCCAATCCTACAGGCATTACGGCCAATGCTAATGAGATCTTGTTAACCAGTGCTGGTCTACGCTGTCAAAGCATAAACAATAACATTAGCATCGCTGATACTGATTGTGGGACAGGAGAGGAGAGCTGGTAATGTCTGTCGTCAATAAAATATCTGAAAACTTATCAATCCGGCAGCGAGGATTTACTTTGATCGAGCTGATGATCGTTGTTGCTATCATCGGTTTATTGGCTACTATTGCTTATCCAAGCTATCAACAGTATGTGATCAAGACCAAACGTACTGATATGATGAGTGAAATGCAAAATATCGCTACTCAAATCCAAAGTAATAAACTGGCACAAGGTAGCTATAGCAATGACTTAATCACAGGTTTGGGCGGTAGCTACCCGGCTCAAGGTACAGCTTTGTATCAAGTGACGTTTGCCCCTGATCCGCTTACCTCTAATTGGACTATCGTTGCTACTCCAGTAGCAGGAGGACAAATGGCTAGCGATGACACATTAAGCCTAGACTATCAAGGTACTAAATGTCGTTCGACTACTTGTAGTACTGGCGATGACTGGAATGATTAGGGCATTCGTCTTATATAAACAAAATATGTTTGAAATACTTTGAAGGGATCTTCTAAATCAGATTTTTCTAGAATGGCTCTTTTTACTAAATCCAACGAAGTATCGCTCTATTATATGACAAAAAATGTCACGTCTATTTACTTAATTTGTCTAAATATTCTTAAACTGACAAATTTCAGCAAGTAAATAGCAACAATAAAAAATTGACAATGATTGTTAAAAGGTTAGCTATGCAGAATTAAGGTATGGATGGTATCTTCTATCTTTGCAAAGTAAGTGTACTTTACCTAGTTTCTCTACTAACAGTAGTTTGTGTACTTATTAATTATGCTTTTAAAAGATAGATTTAGGCTAATAAGCTTCAGTAATATATGTATTACTGATACAAGTATTGAAGTTTATATAAAGAAACCTAAGCATCAACCAAAAAGTTGGCACGCTACCTGCAACAATAATAGTACGAAGGTTAGATGAGTAGATTAAGTAACTACTCATAATAACAACCCCATATCTATAATGGATAGCAGTTAGTGATATTGAACAGTATATCAACCGACTTGTTATCACCTTACTTTAAAGGACGTACTATGAACGCTACTACCCAAAAAGGTTTTACCTTAATCGAATTAATGATCGTTATCGCTATTATCGGTATTCTAGCGGCGATCGCTATCCCTGCATATCAAGATTATACAGGACGTGCGCAGGCATCTGAAGGTTTATCAGCGACAGCTGGTCTTCGTTCAGAAATTGGCGTAGTATATTCTGAAGATGGTGCTTTTCCTGCTGCAGGTTCAAGAGCTCAAACATCAGCTCAGGAATTGGAAGGTAAGTACTTTGGTGCAGGGAATGTAAGTTTAGCTGATGGTACTGGTGTTATAGATATTGCCTTTCAAAATGGTGTACATAGTGGCGATACTATGACTTTAACACCTGACGTTAATGCTGCGGCAACACAAGTTTCTGGTTGGACGTGTGGTGGCTTAGACGCTAAGTACCTTCCTACAGCATGTCAGTAATTAGTATAATTTGCTAGTACTCTGAACGTAAAAAAAGCCCTAGCAATTGCTAGGGCTTTTTTTCAAGTACTTTTTTCAATAAAGGGGCTACTATGAAACTCGTAACAGGTTTTACTCTAGTTGAGCTAATGATTGTCATTGCTATCGTTGGGATCTTAGCTGCTATTGCGATACCTAATTATTTGACTCAAGTGGGGCGTGCACAGGTAGTCGAAGGGTTTATGGTGTCAGATAGTCTGCGTAGTAAGGTTGGTCTATATTTGTGGGAACATAAACGTTTTCCTAATACAGCTGATGTTGCTGTCACAGGTGATATTGGTCAACAGGCTGATACACTTGATGGAAAGTATGTCGCGACAAACGGGGTAAGTGTTACGGCAGATACTGGTGTTGTTACTGTCAATTTTGATGCGGGAAACATAGCAGGTAAAACATTAGTAATGACGCCTGAAATAAATACTGCTAACAATCAACAAGCTATGAAATGGGTTTGTAGTGGTACAGTAGATGCAAATAAATTACCATTAGGCTGTCAAGATTAGCCGTTAATCGTTACCTATAATGTAAGCTTTTAATTTTACATCAGTAAATGAAAGCACCCCTTATAAACGCTTATAAATCAGTATAAATATGTTAAATTCCTCACTTAGATTTCGGCTTAAAGCATTTGCTTATCACTTGGGTGCCTCTGTCTTAATTGCCCTTATAAGCTTATATGTTGTATTTATGGTATGGAATCCTGCACCATTAGCTAAGGTAGTGGGCGTTACTCATATCTTCATCATGATGTTAGGTATTGATGTTGTTTTGGGACCTCTATTAACTTTCATTACTGCCAAAAAAGACAAAAAATCGTTAAAGTTTGATTTGGTTATTATTGTTGTCTTACAGCTTATGGCATTTATATATGGGATATATAATATCGCTATTAGTAGGCCCGTATATATCGCTTTTGACACCATTCGTTTTGAAGTAGTACAAGCCAATAATATTCCTGTAGAAAGCCTAGAGCAAGCATCTGCACCTTACAATACATTAGGGTGGGGACAGCCAAAATTTGTAGCAGTTAAACCTATAGAAAGTATTGAACAAAAGAATGATAGGTTATTCGTAGAGCTCGAGACAGGTGTCGCTCCAAGTATGCAGCCAAATCTATATGAGCCGATAGATAAGCAGTGGTCAATTTTAAGCGAGCAAGCAAAACCGCTGGCTCAACTCAAGCAGAATAATAAAGCGAGCGAAGTTGAAGATATAGTCGCTAACTATGCAGAAGCAGATAGTTGGTTGCCGCTAAAAGGTTATGATTTAGATGCGGTAGTACTGCTTAATAAAAATGAAAAGCGTATTGTAGAAGTAGTTGATTTGCGTCCTTAGTAGAAAACGAAAATGAACCAATAAAAAACCACCTAACCGCATATCGCCATTAGGTGGTTTTTTATTGGTTTAATATATAGATACTTTAAGAAAATGATTATCTCTCTAAATACTGAATCTTACCTTCTACGCCGTCCCACTTTTCAGCTTCTGGCATTTGCCCTTTCATCTCAGTGATGTTTGGCCATTTTTGTGCCAGCTCTTCATTTAGCTGAGTGAACATTTCTTGGTCTTTGGGTACTTCATCTTCTGAGAAGATAGCATTGGCGGGACATTCAGGCTCGCATAGCGCGCAGTCGATGCACTCATCAGGATCGATGACTAGGAAGTTTGGTCCTTCATAAAAGCAGTCCACAGGACAGACTTCTACACAGTCGGTGTATTTGCAAAGAATGCAGTTATCTGTAACGACAAAGGTCATAGTGAGGTCTACCTGTTATTGGATTGGCTGATATAGTCAATCTCTTTCAAGAGAATTATCGTGTCAGCCTTGCCTGAAGTATGATTTATACCTCTGCGCTCAGCTGCAGTGTAATTCTTTTGGATTGAATCAACTATAAGGGCTACATAGAATAGTTGGAAAATAAAGCGTATTTTAGCGCCTTTACTACACTTTGACAATTCCCTTTAATGACTAATGATTTTCTTCAGATGATAAAGTAAATCATGCGCTTGCTTGGGCGTTAGACTATCAGGATCAATCATGCTCAGCTCATCTTGTAGGCTAAATAGCTGATTTTGTTTTGGATTATCCGTTATGTCTGTCGCTTGAGCAGTATGATTTATTTCTTGATCTAGAGTAGCATCATTATAACTCTCTTCTCGTTTATCCTTTACTGACTTAGCTAATTCATTTTTATCATCAATAGTTTTTGCTTTATCTACGGTTAAATGGTCTAACTGTAAGTTGTCTGCTAAATAGCGCTTAGCATCCTCTAGCACTTGGGTGGGAATACCAGCCATCTTTGCGACATGTAACCCAAAGCTAGAACTCGCTGCACCATCTTTAATTTGGTGCAATAGCAATAACTGACCATCAACTTCACTGGCTGCTACATGGACATTACGGATATTAGCATGGTGGTTACCAGTACCCTTTGTCAATTGTGTCAGCTCAAAATAGTGAGTGGCAAATAATGTCAGGCAGCCAATCTCGACTAGGCGATTGACACAGGCATGAGCAATGGCAAGACCATCAGTAGTGGCAGTACCGCGGCCGACTTCGTCCATTAATACCAGTGATTTATTGGTAGCTTGATTTAAGATATTGGCCGTCTCAATCATCTCTACCATAAAGGTCGATTTGCCACCTGCCAAGTCATCAGCTGAACCAATACGCGTAAAGATGCGGTCGATATCACTAATATGAGCACTAGCTGCTGGCACAAAGCTGCCGCAATGCGCGAGCAGTACAATCAGCGCGGTCTGGCGCATATAGGTAGATTTACCACCCATATTAGGACCGGTAATCAGAAGTAATCTTTCAGGGTGTTCATTGCTACCTAGTGCGCAGTCATTGGCGACAAAGTGGTTTGTATTTAACGAATTACCGTTCCTGCTGTTTGAGTAGGTTTGATTTAATGCTGCTTCAACCACAACATGACGACCTTGACGAATATCAATGCTGGTTTGATTTTTGGTCACTGATTCGCTTTGGTCTTTTGTATGTAGACCCATGATTGGACGCTGCCAGTTATACGTCATGGCAAGTTGGGCCCAATTGCTTAGTACATCTAATTGGGCAATAGCCGCGCTAAGCTGTTGTAGATCAGCCAAATGTTGGTTTAATTGAGTGAGCAGCTCTTGATATAGCTGTTTTTCACGCGCTAATGCCAAGGACTGGGCGCTTAGATATTCTGTCTCGACTTCCTTTAGCTCATCAGTGATAAAGCGTTCACTACTTTTGAGCGTTTGCCGACGGATAAAGTGGGCAGGGGCATTCTTCGCCTGCATTTTGGGCAATTCAAAATAGAAGCCACTAACTTTATTAAAGCCGACTTTTAGACTCGGTAGTTGGTTGTCTTGACGGGCATGCTCTACCATTTCGTCTAGCGTCGATTGGATATTGTCATGCAAATGGGTAAGGCGATCAAATTCTTCATCGTAGCCCGCCGCTAGCATTCCGCCATCACGGATATGAGCAGGCGGTTCAATGATAATAGCGCGCTCGATTAATTCGGCGACGGATTGAACAGCAGGTAACTCAGCTGGCAATTGCTGCATCAGCATTGGTAATAGACCCGCGTCTTCATGGCTGATACCGGATTCTGTCAATAGAGTAGTAAGCTGAGCACTACTAGCGATACCATCGGAAAGCTTGCGCAAGTCACGAGGCTTGGCACTCATTAGCCCGATTCGACTGCTGATTCGTTCAATATCGCCAATAGTATTCAGCGTTTCTCGTAAACGTGTAACCAGTAAACTATCTTTCGAGTCTTGGTTTGACTCAATAGAGTCACTCTTTGGATTTAGCAAACAAGTTATCGCATCTAGACGCATATTGATACGGGAATGCTGACGCAGTGGACGCTTCATTTGCTGCACGAGTAAACGCTTGCCCATCGGAGTCTGACATTGATTCAGCACAGATATCAAAGAAGTGCCGTTGCTACTAACAGGGGTAAATAGCTCGAGATTTTGTTGGCTATTGGCATCGATAATTAGGTAGTCATCGCTGTACTCGACAATGAGTTGGTTCACTTGAGGCACGTGGCGTTGCTGAGTTTGACGTGCATAGTGAATAAGCGCAGCGCAGCTGGTTTGTGCAAGTGGAGCCTCATGAATGCCTAACCCATCGAGACGCTGGACTTCGAACTGCTGACAAAGTGTGTCACTAGCATGCTCACGATGAAAGTCATTGGCAGCGACTTCTATAATAGGGCAGTCCAGATTTTGTCGTAACCACAGTAGCCACGCTGAATCATTGCTTCCAATGCTGCCGCCAACGCCATCAATAAGCGCTTCACTAATGATGCATTCACTGGGCGCAAAACGTGCCAACACAGTAAGCATTTGGGTTTGCAGACCATCTATATCGTTTTTATCTGCTATCAATGTCTGGGTAGTCAGTGTACCCGCAGCCAAATCCATCTGGCTAACGGCTGCTTGTAACGTCTGGCTATTGTCTTGCGTTTTCACAGTCGCAATATCGATGGCAACCACAGTCGGCGTATGATTAGGTGCAATCAACGCGTCATCAGTAATGGTACCTGCTGTAAGTGTTTTAACTACTTCACGGCGCATGATGCTACCAGCAGCAGATTTGCTTTTATCTTTTTTCTGTTTATCGCCCATCGCAGGGACATTAGACTTATTATCAGCGTTGCCAGTTGTCGATTCGTCAATTTGCTCACATACGACTACTGTCTGACCAGCCGCGATCAAGCGTGCCATATAGCTATCGGCTGCATGGAATGGCACACCCGCCATAGCTATCGTATTGCCTGCTTTATCCGTACCACGGCGCGTCAATGTGATATCTAGTATTTGCGCTGCACGCTTGGCATCGTCAAAGAACAGCTCATAGAAGTCACCCATCCGGTACAAGAGCAATGCTTGTGGATAGTTGGCTTTCATGGTTAGATATTGCACCATCATCGGTGTATGGTCTGCTAGGTTATAGACGGTATCGCCTATATTTAAGCAGTCAGAGGTCTCTTGTTTTGATAAGGGTTTTTCTGATGAATTAGGCGTTGACGACTGATTTTGTACAGATGGTTTTACGGTCATGCAGAGTCTCTTATAGTGCTTTAATGAGTGTTAATAAGTATTTTGTGATAGAGATACTAAAGGGTTATTTGTCTTATGTACGAATTTGATAGATAGCTTTAGCTTTATTAAGAAGCTAGTCACTTGTAGATAAATGGCTCCACGACAAGTTTTGAGCCAAGATGCAGTGGTAGCAAACGTATAAAAATCAAACCGCGACAAACAAATAAAGTCGCTGAAAAAGCTAAGAAATTTAAGAAGGTATTCGCTATTTTAACACGTCCTACTAGGTTTTTACTGTGGCAAATATCTACTCGCTGCCCTTGTATCCATCAGCGTCATAACCATATATAATGACGGCACACTTAATTGGGCGATACTAAATTAGGTAGTACTTAGTCGGGTGATGACAAGGCAGAGAGCTAAGCTTTGGCTAATGCGCACTAATTATCGAATATTCCATAGGTCAAAAAATTATGTTATCAAAGATTATAGGCAGTGTGGTTGGCACCAAAAATGACCGCGAATTAAAACGCATGCGTAAAGTGGTCAGCAAGATCAACGCACGAGAGGCTGAAATACAAGCCCTGTCTGATGAGCAACTACAACAAAAAACTGAAGAATTTAAAGCCAGACATCAAAAAGGTGAAAGCTTAGATGCATTACTGCCAGAAGCATTTGCTGTCTGCCGCGAAGCATCATTGCGTGTCAATGGCATGCGTCACTATGACGTGCAGCTGATCGGTGGTATCACCTTGCACGAAGGCAAAATCGCTGAGATGAAAACTGGTGAAGGTAAAACCCTAATGGGAACCTTGGCTATGTACTTAAATGCGATCAGCGGTAAAGGGGTTCATCTGGTCACGGTCAACGATTATTTGGCTGCACGTGATGCTGAGCTAAACCGTCCGTTGTTTGGGTTTTTGGGTATGACTGTTGGTGTGATTTACTCACAGCAGCCGCCACAAGAAAAAATCGAAGCTTATCAAGCCGACATTACCTATGGTACCAATAACGAATACGGTTTTGATTATCTGCGCGATAACATGGTGTTTAGTCTTGCTGAGAAAAAACAGCGCCCGTTGAACTTTTGTATTATCGATGAAATTGACTCAATCTTGATTGATGAAGCTCGTACGCCGCTTATCATTTCGGGTCAAGCTGAAGATTCTTCACGCATGTACGCGCTGATTAATACGATTATTCCTGTGCTGATTCGTTCAAAAGATGAAGAAGCAAACAAGAACAATGAAGAAGAAGACTTCTGGATTGATGAAAAGAATCGCCAGATTGAGATCAGTGAAAAAGGCTATGAAAAAATCGAGCGCTTCTTAATCGAAGTGGGCGAGCTGGGTGAAAACGAAAGCTTATATAGCCCAAGTCGTTTGCCACTTTTGGCTCACGTTCAAGCTGCCATCCGTGCGCATCACGTATTTGTCAAAAACGTTCACTATATCGTGGATGAAGGCGAAGTGGTCATCGTTGATGAAAATACAGGCCGTACCATGCCTGGTCGTCGCTGGTCAGAAGGCTTGCATCAAGCAGTCGAGGCGAAAGAGAACGTTGAGATCCAAGCAGAGAACCAAACGCTTGCCACCACGACATTCCAGAACTACTTCCGTTTATACGACAAGTTATCTGGTATGACGGGTACCGCTGATACTGAAGCTGCCGAGTTCAAATCTACTTATGATCTAGATGTCATCGTGATTCCAACGCATGAGCCGATTGCTCGTATCGATATGGATGACCAGATTTTCTTAACTAAGTTAGGCAAATACAAAGGCATCATTCGCGAAATTAAAGAAATTCAAGCCAAAGGCGCGCCAGTACTGGTTGGTACAGCGACGATCGAGGCTAGTGAAGAGTTGTCTTACTTGCTTGACCAAGAAGGCGTTAAGCATAACGTCTTAAACGCCAAGCAGCATGAGCGTGAAGCAGAAATTATTGCACAGGCAGGTAGCCCAAAATCAGTCACAATCGCCACCAACATGGCGGGCCGTGGTACGGATATTATCCTTGGTGGTAACTGGCAGTCGTTTATCGAAGATATCGATGCGGTTAGTCCAGAGGAGATGCAGCGTCTAAAGTCTCAGTGGCAAGTCAAACATGACCAAGTTGTAGCAGCTGGTGGTTTACATATCATCGGCTCTGAGCGCCATGAGTCACGTCGTATCGATAACCAGCTACGTGGTCGTGCTGGTCGTCAGGGTGACCCTGGCATGTCACGCTTTTTCTTATCGCTCGAAGATGATCTGATGCGTATCTTCGCAGGCGATCGTGTGGTCAACATGATGCGTGCGATGGGTCTCAAAGAAGACGAAGCCATCGAACATAAAATGGTCTCTAAATCGATCGAAAATGCGCAAGGCAAAGTTGAGAGTCGCGATTTTGATGCCCGTAAAAACCTATTGAAATACGATGATGTTGCCAATGAGCAGCGTAAAGTTATCTATGGTCAGCGTGATGATTTATTAGCAGAGATGGACTTATTAGAAGCCATCGAAGTGATGCATCATGAAGTGTATAACGCGATGATAAATCAGTTTATTCCGCCTGGCTCTATTGATGATCAGTGGAATATTGACGGCTTAGAAGACGAGTTAGAAGACGAATTCAAAATCTCAATGCCGATTAATGATTGGTTAGATGAGGATCGTCGTCTGGATGAAGAAGGGCTGCGTGAGAAAATCGTTCAAACGGCGATAGATCGTTATCACAGTCGCCGTGAGCAGATGGGTGAAAAAGACGCCGCTCAGCTTGAGCGTCATTTCATGCTACAGAGTCTAGATAAGCATTGGAAAGAGCATTTAACGCAAATGGATCAGCTACGCAAAGGTATTCATCTGCGGGGTTATGCACAGAAAAACCCTGAGCAGGAATACAAGCGTGAGTCGTTTGAATTGTTCCAAATGATGCTTGGTGCAATTAAGTCTGAGACTGTACAAGACTTATCACGTGTTCATATCCCAACCAAGGAAGAGCTGGAAGCATTAGAAATTCAGCAACGTGAGAACGCTGCCCATATGCAAATGCAGTTTGAGCATGACGATGTAGATAACTTGGATAGCAATGCGAGTGGTTCAGCTGCTCAGCCGCAACCACAAAGCCGCACTCTAAACAGCGGTGCTGCGGCAGCTGGCGTTGGTGCTGCTATAGCAGGTAATGGTAGTAATGCTAATGAACCAAACCCATATGCAGGTATGAATATCAGTCGTAATGCAGCGTGTCCTTGTGGATCAGGTCTTAAATACAAGCAGTGTCATGGTAAAATCTAATCGTTAGTTATGGCAAATTATTAGCTATATACTGAAATGCTATTAAAGCAAGCTCTTACCTGAAAAAGCCCTTATCTTAAGTAGATAGGGGCTTTTTTATATCTGTTAAATAACTTATGCAAACTTAAAACTTGCTAGACTAAGACCAATAAACACTTTGTATTGATTACTTACAAATTCAGCATAGGCGTGAATTTATGGACACGCTATAGTGTTTAACATATTTATTTGGGAGAGTGTCATGAGTGTAGAATTCTTAAAAAAAGTACGCAGCTCAGTAGTTTTATCAAGTTTGTTGGCTGGCGCCTTGACGGTCAGTGCTTGTCAGCAACAGGCAGAGCCAGAGTCGGGCATGGAAGACGGTGCTAATATAGAAGAGTCTGTTCCAATGTCAGCGGAGCCTGCTGAACCTAGTGATGTCGTCGTCGATACCGAAGACGCTTCACTTAACGAAGTAGAAGGTGATACCACCGCTTCAGTAAACAGCGGCGTGATGCAGATGTCATATCTATGTACCCCTGAACTAAAAGTTGAGGCGACTTATAAAGAAGATGCCAATCAAGTTGTTGTCGCAACCGACATGGGTACAGTAACGTTGAACCAGACAAATGAAGGTAGTAATCCTGAAGTGTTTGAAGTGGCGACCGCAATTGATGGTGGTCAAGGGTTCACACAATGGCGCGTAGGGCACGAAGCTCGTAAAACTGGCGTTATGCGTACTGCTGGTACCGATGAGTCGAATGTTAATACATTCGAGTGTAATGAAGCCTCATAGTTGGTCTGCAATACTTAGTGAGTGATAGGCATTAGAAAAAGCAACGCTAAGATAGCGTTGCTTTTTCATGTTGTGAAATAATCTTTATCAATCATACTATTTTATAGTAACTAAACTATCAGCGCTTATTTTAACGGAGTTGTATCAGAACCATGAGCCAACAGACCTTCTTCAGTCACATCTAACTCTTCATGCTTGAGCTCTACTTGAATGCTATCAGTATGCACATGGGTGCTTTTGTTAATTTCAATGTCTTGAATAGCGTAGGTGTCTTTGGTAATAGTAGCCACTTGGCGAGATAGCACAATATCAATCGGTTCATCGCCAATCTCTATTTGTTTACCATTAATGGTCACTACAGCTTTGCTATCCAAAGAAGGCTCGACGTGGCGCAATATGTCTTTTTCATCGTAATTGCCAGAGAGTAAGTCTTGGCTCTCCACGTCATGGTACTCAGTACGAATGGTGATATATTCTTCTACCAACTCAATTGGCACTTCGACAGTTTTAGTACGTGAATGCTTGGTGACGGTCACTTTACCCACGTCCAAGCGTTCTTTGTTAATCACAGGACGTTCTTCTAATAGTTCTAAGTGGCCAACATTGACAGTATTGTTCGTCTGCTTCGTTGAGATATTCTGTTCTTTATCCAAGTTATCTTGGTAAAGGCTGTTTCCATTTTCAGTAGTCATTGTTATTCCTTTATAATTATAAAATGATGAATTTCTAATAATTTAAAACGCTATATGTTAACCAACCACATATATTAACTAGCTACATTGAATACTATAAACCATTCGCTCATGTTATGAATACAAAAAAGACCAGAGACATGCTCTGATCTTAATGGCTAAACATATAAGCTTAGCTACTTATTACTATCATATTTAACTAACGATACAGGAAACTTACGTCGTTAAACTATGACGTATTAGCATGTTACATGCCACGAGCACGGCGTACATCTTCTGCTGTAATACCATCGCGGTCTACCAAGTTACCTTCACGGTCTACTACGTTGCCGTCGCCATCAACATCTAGCTCTTCGCGTTGAATGGTCTCAATTAACGTCTCAGTATGGTGATCGGTCGTCTTGCCCACGTTTACTTCTTCAGAAACATAGGTTTCTTTGCTGACACGAGCACGTTCAGCTTGTAGTTCGACTTCAACTGTTTCAGTAGCATCGAGATCGCCGATTCGACGGTCTGTTGGACGATCTACGCTGGTACGTTGAATATTGGCATGTTCTTCTTCTAGATCTACATCGACATTACGCTCTTCAGTGACGACATGCTTACCCACTTTTACTAGACCAGCAACGATACGGTCTTTGTTTACTGTCAGACGCTCTTCTAATAGCTCTAGTGTATTTGGCGCGTCATAAGAGTGGTCGGCAATATCAACGCGATCTTCTACAGGGAGTGTATCAGCAGTAAACGCTTGACGATCTCTTTCGTACTGCTCTTTGTAGCTGTACTGATAATCGTGATCGTATACTTCCATGGCCTCTACTTGTGTTTTGGTCAAGCTATCAAAGAAGACATCATCACCAACGATACGTGCTAGACCTGCTGGTACTAGTACTTCTTTTGAACTAAACCAGCCGCCTGCGTCTACGATTAAGTAACGAATACGACCAGTGGTGTCTTCTACTAAGGCACCTTCAATCTTACCAATTTTTTCTTCGTTAATACCGTAAGCAGTTTTGTGTGTTGGATCATAATAGTCATCACCAATCAAATCTTGATGAGTAGCTTGGATATCTTTTAAACGGATTAGTTGACTCATTGTTATATTCCTTTTTTGCGAGTTTATTTTTTATAATGTAATGGTTGATGTTGTTATTAATTTTTAGTAAAACCATATTTATTGCAGTTAACGGTAAGCCAAATGAATAGCTTCCCTATCAACTTGTAGCTATCCTAACACCGTGATTTTTGATGAGATATATGAGCAAGGTAGCAAAGTGTGCGCTTGCAGTAATTGCGTGTAATAGGCTGTAAGTGGCATAACATAGGAGGGGGTAGAAGTTAACGAGTCTTTACATAGAGTAATATTCAACATTCATCGAAAGAAAGCAGACACAAAAAAACCGCATTACCATTAGCAATGCGGTTTCTCAATAAACAATAATTATCTAAGTATTATTTAGCTAACTTACTTTAAGTCAGCTAAACCTACTTTATTTAAGCAAGTTCAATAGCAACAGCTACCGCTTCACCACCACCGATACATAGCGTTGCGATGCCTTTTTTGCCACCAGTACGTTTTAGAGAGTTGATAAGCGTAATCAGAATACGAGCACCTGAACAGCCTACTGGATGGCCAAGGGCACATGCACCGCCTTCGATATTTACTTTGGCATGATCAAGTTTCAGCTCGTCCATCGCAGCCATAGTAACCATCGCAAAGGCTTCGTTAATTTCCCACAGATCTACATCATCTACTGACCAGCCAGCGCCTGCTAATACTTTTTCGATGGCACCGATTGGCGCAATGGTGAACTCGCTTGGGTGACGTGAGTTTGAGGCAGTAGCAACAATGCGAGCTTGATAGTCTAGGCCTTCAGCTTTCGCTTGTGACTCTTTCATTACTACGACGGCTGCAGCACCGTCTGAGATTGAGCTAGCGTTTGCAGCAGTAATCGTACCGTCTTTAGCAAATGCTGGACGTAAAGTAGGAATGCGATCAGCATTAGCAAGGGCAGGTTGCTCATCGGTATCAACAGTTTGCTCGCCTTTGCGAGTGGCAAACGTGACAGGCTCGATCTCATCTTTAAAATGGTTGTCTTTGATAGCAGTCAGCGCACGGTTCAATGATTCAATAGCAAACTCATCCATTTGCTCACGTGTATAGCCTTTTTCATCAGCCATTTCTTGAGCAAACATACCCATTAGCTTACCAGTATCAGCATCTTCTAGGCCATCTAAGAACATATGGTCTTTGACTTCTTTGTGACCCATACGATAGCCGCCACGTGAACCTGGCATGATATACGGTGCATTGGTCATTGATTCCATGCCACCTGCAACAGCGACGTTGAAGCTGCCTGCTTTAATACCATCATGCGCTTGCATGACTGCTTTTAGGCCTGAACCACAAAGTTTATTGATTGTGACAGCACCAGTCGCATCCGGCAGACCTGCTTTACGCATGGCTTGACGAGCAGGGCCTTGACCCAAACCTGCCGTCAAGATACAACCCATAATGACTTCATCAACACTGTCAGCGCTAACACCTGAGCGTTCGACAGCAGCTTTGATAGCGGCGGCACCCAGCTCGGTAGCACTCATGTCTTTTAGTGCGCCTTGAAAGCCGCCCATTGGTGTACGTGCGCCGTTTAGGATTACAATTGCATCATTTGACATCGTTATTATTCCTTGTTGTGCGTTTTGATTAAGTATCTACCAAGAAATCAGATGCCGATTGGCTAGCTTTTGCTTATATTATAAGCATCTGTCTTCTTCAGTATGTGGTTTATGCTAGCTCATCTAATCGTATGCGTACCACTTTATCAGTAATGGTCTCTAATTTTTCAATTTTTTCGATAGCAAGATTCATCTGACTTTCGACCACAGGTAGCGTCAGAATAATCACCGGCACTTGGCCTACTTTATGCGCAGGCTTTTGCAAGATTGCATCGATATTGATACCAGCATCACTTAGGATGCGCGTGATATCTGCCAATACGCCTGGGCTATCATAAGCATGCACACGCAAATAATATCCAGTTACCATCTGATCAGCACGCAATATAGGCGTGTCTGATAGCTGCTCAGGGATAAACGCTAAATGCGGGACATGGTGTCCAGTGTTGCTCTGATCGTCGCGGTCTTTGCTACCCAGTACACGAACCAAATCCATGACATCGGCCATCACTGCAGAAGCAGTTGCACCAGCACCAGCGCCATCGCCACAATAGAGCGTCTGCCCAAGTGGATGTGAGTTGACCAGTACTGCGTTTTTCACACCATTGACGTTAGCCAATAGCGCATCTTGTGGAATAAGTGTCGGATGTACACGTAATTCAACCCCTGCGTCATCATCGTTTTCGCTATCGCGGCGTACTGCAAACCCTAAATGCTTGATACGGTAGCCAAGTTCTTCGGCATAGTTTACGTCTTGCAGGGTAATACCAGTAATACCTTCACAGTAGACTTTATCAAACTGTAGCGGAATACCAAAAGCGATAGAGGCGAGTAGCGCCAATTTATGAGCAGCATCAATACCTTCAACATCAAAAGTAGGATCTGCTTCTGCATAACCTAACTCTTGTGCTTCGCTCAATACGTCAGCAAACGGACGACCCTTATCACGCATTTCGGTCATGATAAAGTTACCAGTGCCGTTGATGATACCCGCGAGCCAGTCGATTTTGTTGGCAGCAAGTGCTTCACGCATTACCTTGATAATTGGAATACCGCCTGCTACCGCTGCTTCATAAGCAACATGCACATTGTTTTCTTCAGCGAAGGCAAAAATCTCATTACCGTGTTCAGCGAGTAGAGCCTTGTTTGCCGTGACCACATGCTTGCCGTTTTTAATAGCCTGCATAATGACGTCTTTGGCTAAGGTAGTACCACCAATCACTTCGATAACAATATCGACATTATCGCT
Organism: Psychrobacter proteolyticus; assembly: GCF_038155145.1. Classification (GTDB taxonomy): domain Bacteria; phylum Pseudomonadota; class Gammaproteobacteria; order Pseudomonadales; family Moraxellaceae; genus Psychrobacter; species Psychrobacter proteolyticus_B. The sequence goes on along the minus strand of NZ_JBAKAY010000004.1, from coordinate 202,820 downwards.
TGCGGCAATTGCCATCAAGTCGCTGTTTTGCATGATATTGGTATCAATATCATCACGCTGACGACGCGTACCGACTTCGGTAATAATAATGTCGCGTCCGCTACGGCGTTTTAGCTCATTTAAATTGTCATTGATCAGATTGATCACGCCCGTTCCGACGGTGCCTAGACCAAGTATCGCTAGTTTGATGGAATTACTCACAGTATCCTCAAGAGGTTAAATATAATGAAGTAAGTATAAGCGGTGACAGTGTCAAATGAGTCTGCGACATCAAACATAACGTCTGTGCGCATTGTCTAGTGCTACCTGCCTATCTACTTCATCATAGTTGAATAAAAAAGCTCAAATAAAAAGGGTGTTACTCATTTTGCATCGCGCTTTATCGTATCATACCGACAAGGCATTGTGACGTCTATACAACCTCATAAAATCCAATGTTCTGAAGGTTAATGTCATAAAAGCCAATGTTATAAAGACAACGTCATCAAGGTTATATCAGCTTACGATTATAAAAAAGCAGTAGCTTCAATCTTGTTTGGCATATGTATATGTCATTTATGCTTGGTTACCAGTATTAGTCACTCTAATATGAGTGATTAATACTGGTAATTCATATGATTAGTTAGCGCCTACTGCTTGTGCCAATTCTGCTGCAGGTAAGTAGCCGCCTACTTGTTGTCCTGTTTCGGTAAACACCGCAGGCGTACCGCGCACACCAAGTCTTGAGCCTAGAGCCATATGTTCTTGCACAGGGTTGGCACAGCTAGGGCCTTGTACATTGGCACCGATTTTTGCTTGATCCATCGCAGCTTTACGATCCTGACTACACCAGATAGCTTCCATTTTTGGTACAGACTCTTGACTGCGTGGCCATGCCAGATAACGAACCTCGATACCGCGCGCATTGATATCATCCATTTCTGAATGTAATTTGCGACAGTAGCCACAGTCTGCATCGGTAAAGGCATAGATGACAGCTTTGGTTTCGCCTTTTGCTGGATAAATCACCATGTCTTTTTTATCTACGGCTTTTAGCGCTTCTTGTGCTGTCGTAGCAACTAGGGCGGCACTGATATCAACCGGAGCGGCATCACCCACAGCGATGATCTGACCTTGAATAATATGCTTGCCAGCTTTATCAGTAAAGAAAGAAGGTAGACCTTCAGCGGTCACCCAATAAATACCATCCATATCTGTCGGTACAGCTGAGACAATAGTTTCCTCGATACCAGAGCTTTTTAGATTCGCCTGTAACGCCTTCACCACGGTTGTATCATTACCAGCTGAAGGCTTAGTAGTAGCTTTGGTCTGTGCAGCGTTTACAACACTGGTATTGCTGGTTGCATCAGCGGCATTGTTTGAGCAGCCAGCAGCGATACCAACTAACAGCGCACTCATCATAAAACGAGATAGAACGGTACGAGAAAGAGGATTACGCAAGGTAGTATTTTTGATAGTGGGGAACGGCATACGGGTTTCCTATAGGCGTCGCGCCTAATCATGAGTTCGTTATAAAAAGCGCTATAAACTTTTCTATATAGTAATGTGTCTTGGCAGTGTTTTAAAGGTCTAACATTGAAGAAGTTTTTATAACTTATTGATAATAAAAGATAGGTAATAACAGCCTTCATATTACCATATTTACGCTAAATAATAGCAAAGGGAAGGCAGCCAAGAAGTATCAATAAAGCCAACTTTAAAGAATAGCTATCAACATAAATTCAAAAAACAAGATACATTTGTGCTATTTAACATAGTTGCTTGAACTTGTAGTCTAAGGCTAATCGCATTGTTTTTATAAAAATCTATATAAAATGCGTTGTATAAACTATTTGAGAACGACTTACTTTAACAAATTTGCTTTAAGGAGCACACATGGCAGGTGCCAGTTTATTAACCTTACTCGATGACATCAGCGTCTTAATGGATGATGTGAGCGTCATGACCAAAGTTGCCGCCAAAAAAACCGCGGGCTTAGTTGGTGATGATTTAGCACTCAATGCCGAGCAGGTCACAGGGGTTAAGCCAAATCGTGAGCTCCCCGTCATTTGGGCAGTTGCCAAAGGCTCTGCCGTAAACAAAGTGATTTTAGTACCAGCGGCGCTATTGATCAGTTATTTTATACCGTGGTTGATTACTCCGCTATTGATGATCGGAGGGTTATACCTGAGTTATGAAGGGGCTGAGAAGGTCATTCACAAGTTTTGGCCGAAGTTGTTGCCTCATGATGAAGAGCAAAATGCCCGTTTAAAAGCCAATGCAGATGAGTCGGTAGATTTGGTCGCGTTTGAAAAGGACAAAATCAAAGGTGCCATACGTACAGACTTTATCTTATCAGCTGAGATTATTGTTATCTCTTTAGGCGCAATTACAGCAGCTGGTGGCGATATTGTCCAAAAAGGCATCGTACTTTCGATAGTGGCTGCTGTCGTGACCGTCGGTATTTACGGCTTAGTTGCAGGCATCGTAAAGATTGATGATGCAGGTCTGCACTTGATTGAAAACTCACAAGCAGGTGATAGTAAGCGCAAGTTTGGCGAGTTTATGCTTGCAGCTGCGCCAAAGCTTATGAAGTTTTTATCCATAGCGGGCACGATTGCGATGTTCTTGGTGGGCGGCGGTATTATCGTTCACGGTATCGGCTTTTTGCATCACAGTGTAGAAGATATTGCTCATCTTACTGGGGTATTTGAAGGGTTAACCGTGTCATTGTTAAATGGATTGGTCGGACTGATTGTTGGCGCTATTGTAGTAGCTATTGTTACTACTATTGGTAAAATCCGTGGTAAAGATGACACAGCGTCTTCTGCACACTAAGCTTATCTGCTTTTTATTGTCTCTCGTTTGAATTAGCAAGTAAGTTTAACTGTATTAAAATAAAAAGCCCCAAAGCTACGAATAGCTTTGGGGCTTTTACGTTTGAGCTTATGTAACTAGCTATCGCTATCTGTATCATCAGATGCGAGCTTTTCAGCCTGCGTCGGCTTCTTATGCTCCGTCTTAGGCTTACGACTGCGCGCCTTTGGTACTTTTGGCGTAGTCAGATTAAACATACCGGTCTGTGGTAGCAATTGCTCAGCCACATTTTCGATCATGTTTTTATAGCTGGCTATGGTCGTCTTAGACTTAGCTGCTTGACTATCATCTTTGCTAGCCTCTTTAGTATCTTCTACTACTACCGATTCAATCGTCTGCTCAGTCTCTGCAGCATCTTCTACCTCATTGACAGTTTGCTCTGTAGAGGTTTCGACTTCTACATCCTTAGCCTCTGACTGAGCACGCTCGACTTCTAGCAAGTGCTCACTATCAAAACTGACGTTTTCTGTCTGTGTCTGATTGGCTAGGGCAGTTGCTTCAACGTGATGCGCATCGACTTCACTATTAGTTTGCTCGACGATAGCTTGTTCAGCAGGCACGCTCAATACAGCGGGTTCCTGATAATCAGGATGCTGTCCGCGCGGATCGTTGCTAGCACGCTTAGTGATAGCACGTGGTTCAACGTCTGTCTTACCTTGTGCTGCTGCGAATTGACTGACTGCTTGAGTCATCACTTCAAAGCGTGCAAGGTAGTCGGCAGCCAATGGTTGATAGCCATAATTGCTAAAGTCAAAGCTCTGGCTAGCAGCATTAGAGCTATTATTAGCACCCTGAGATTGCTCATTATGCAACGCAATAGTCGCGATAAAGCAGTTGATAATGCCTTCTTCTGCTAAGCGCGTTTGCGCCTCTGGTAGCGTGGCACGAATAAACTCACCAACCGTGCCGCGTATTGCTGGCACCTTAGTAGCAGCTGGCTTGTCCGCTTGAGCGGCTTGCTGAGCGAGTACTACACGTGGATCGTTACTCGCTTGACCGAATTTCTCAGCAGTTACGTAACGTGTGCCAAATAGTGCTTCATGGGTTAGCTCAAGTGCTGAGTTACTTACATTACTTGTGCTTGCACTATTACTATCAGCCTGAGTATTTTGAGCTTCATCACTCTTACTCACATTTTCGGCAGTCTTGGTTTCCTGCTGTTTTGGAGTCTGAGTTTCTTTAGTTTCTTCTACGTCAGTAGTTACCGACGTTGGAGCTTCCGCTTTACTTTCGGTGTTACTCGTAGAGGTCGATTGAGCTTCTACAACTACAGGTGCTTTTTTCTCTTCAGCAGCCTGCTCATGCTTAGGTACATCGTTTTGTACCTTAGCTTGTACGGTAGATGCACGCTTATCATCATTTACCTGATTAGCATTCCCTTCCACCGTACTTTTTTCGTTATCATTTTTCTTGTCAGCATTCGGAGCACTGGTGTTTTGCTTGCCAGTGTTCTGCTCACTGCTACTATGCTTATCAGTAGGTTTTTGAGCGGCTGTTTCGTTTGAGCGCTCATCTTTTGCTACGTTATTCGTCGTGCTTCGCTGCTCACTAGGCTGAGTTTTGGCCTGTGTAGATTTGCTATCATCCAAAGATAGATGAACCACTTCAGGCGCCTTTAGCTCAGTTGGCGCTTCATTAACCTGTAGCACGACCTCGTTAGGGTCCTGATTGCGGCGCGTGTTAGATTGATTTTTGCTATTGGCAGCATCGTTGTTTCTAGCGTTCTGCTGTTTGCTATGCTTAACGCTGTCAGCCGTTAGTGTCTCACCGCGCTCTAGCTTACCGCGTGAGCCGCGTTGGCTATGCGATTTACGCTTAGTACGGGTTTGCTCATCTGCTTTAGAGCTGTTTTCGTTATCAGCATCATTGCGCTCACTTGCGTTACGATTGCTGTTCTGTTGATTGCTATCTTGGCGGTTATTACGATTGCGATCGTTCGTACGTCTGTTATCGTTCTGACGCTTGTCTTGCTGTCTTTGGTCTTGAGTATCAGACGATTTGTCATCAGCACTGTTTGAGCCAGTATTTTCTGAGCTACTGTTTACGTTGCCAGTAGTCTCGTCAGTTGCCTCTTTTCTTTGACGCGGCTTAGAAGATCTAGACTTACGCGGCTTACGTCTTCTTCTGTCTTCATTGCTGCTGTCGTCAGTATCGCTATCATTACGACGCGCCTGTTGGCGATTAGCGTTGTTATCTGACTGTTGGCTGTCGTTTTTCTGACTGTTATTTTGTTGAGTTGGCTGCTCACCAGTTGAAGCGGCACTATTCAATGCATTGCTATCAACTTGACCAAACGAGCCTAAGCTTTGCGCGCCCGTGTTTACTAGCGCTTCGATTGCTTCAGCGGCATCTCGGCTACTGACACTAGGTGTTGTAGTAGCTTGCGGTGCTTGAGCAAATAGGTTTGATAACCACGCAACGGCTTTTGGTTGAGCAGTAGTTTCAACACTCTGTGTTTGCGGTGCTACTGGGGCGGCAACACTAACGTTTTTATTGGCTTGCGGTGCAGGTGCAGGCGACACGTCGTTGGTGTTTTTATGATTACGACGATCATTGCTATGATTTACCGTATCGTTCTGTGCTTGCGTAGTTGCATTCGACTGCGTGTTTGAGCGGCTCTGCTTATCCTCTGCAGTTTTACGAGGTTGGCGAGTAGGTTGCTGTTCAGGACGCTCTTTTTCAGCAGTCTGCCAGTCAACGTTGTAGCCAAGGTCACTGTGCTCTTGTTGCTGAGTATCAGTGATACGCTCATAGCTCGATGGTGCAAAGCCATCACGGTTGAAATGGAGCTTGAAGTTTGGTGATTCTAAATGCGCGTGTGGCAAAATAGTGATACGCGTGCCACTGTCTTGCTCAAGATAAACCAAGCTATCGCGCTTCTCATTTAATAAGAATGCTGCGATGTCAGTCGGGACTTCTGCCTGTACTTCACCTTGACGTTCTTTAAGGGCGATTTGCTCAATTTGACGCATGATAGATAGCGACAATGAACGCAAGTCACGAATCATACCGTTGCCATGACAACGTGGGCAGATATAGCCAGTTGATTCTTCTAACGAAGGACGTAGACGCTGACGGCTCATTTCCATTAGACCGAACTTAGAAATATCACCAAATTGAACGCGTGCACGATCGTATTTGGTCGCGTCGATGAGACGTTTTTCTACTTCTTTTTGGTGCTTATTGTCATTCATGTCGATGAAATCAATAACGATCAAACCACCCATATCACGCAAACGAAGCTGACGAGCAATCTCATCGGCTGCTTCTAAGTTGGTATGGTAAGCGGTCTCAGCAACATCTGAACCTTTGGTTGACTTAGCTGAGTTAATGTCGATAGAGACCAGTGCTTCTGTTTGGTCAATAACGATTGAACCACCTGAGGGCAGACGAACTTCACGCTGATAAGCGGTTTCGATTTGTTTTTCGATATTGAAGCGCGAAAACATCGGTTCATAATCGGTATATTTGCGTAGCTTTTCGGCTTGTTTTGGCATTACCGCATCGATAAACCCAGCCGCTTCAATGTAAGCGTTTTCGTTATCAATCCAAATCTCAGCGATATCATCACGCAGATAATCACGAACAGCACGTGTGACAACGCCCGCTTCTTGGTGAACTAAGCGCGGTGATGGGTATTTTTGGTTCTGTTCTTGAATGGCTTGCCAAATGTTGAGCAAGTGATTTAAATCGTGCTGCAAGTCTTCTTGAGTTTTACCAATACCCGCAGTACGAATGATGACACTCATGCCTTTTGGTAAATCAAGATTGCTCAGCATACGCTTCATATCTTCGCGTAGTTTGCCCGAGATTTGACGTGAGATACCACCGCCGCGAGGGTTGTTTGGCATCAATACCAGATAACGACCGGCTAATGAGACATACGTCGATAGGGCAGCGCCTTTATTACCACGCTCTTCTTTTTCGACTTGGACGATTAGCTCGTCACCTTCTTTGATCAGCTTTTTGATATTTTCGTCGCGTGGGTTGCCGCTTAGGTATTCAGCAGAGATTTCGCGAATCGGCAAAAAGCCTTGACGCTGAGAACCGTATTCGACAAATACTGCTTCAAGCGATGGCTCGACACGGGTCACATGGCCTTTATAGATATTAGACTTTTTTTGCTCGCGAGTACGGTTTTCTAGGTCGAAATCGTACAGATGATTGCCTTTGCATAAGGCGACACGAATTTCTTCGTTTTGAGTGGCGTTGATCAAAATGCGTTTCATATTTGTATCCTATGAGTACGCATGACAACGATAAGACAGTCTTTAGGACATAGTAGCAAGTGTGGCTAATATTGTGATTAGCGTGTGTAGATGTTCATTAACGGTAGAACGTAAATCGTGGGTTTCATAAAGCACATGGGCTTTTTCAATGGCTTCTTTTTTTACCTGAAGTAATGAGCGGCGCTCACGTTAATATCAGTAATATAGGGTGTAAGGCTACGGTACTTATATTTTATCATCAGTAAACTTGGTACATATATGATTGGGTCAGCGAGTCAAAGCGCTTTTGTTCTCAGTACGTTCTATTGGTAGTGATTTCAGCGCACGTTGTAAGCGTGGGCGAGGGTCAGTTACAGTTCTAAAAAATACTGATATTAAAAAGGCATGGTGCTGTTGCCATTCATCCATCAAAGTCTAACAATAATATCGCGGTCATGATTGCTACTATATAGTGGCGTCATTCAGCGGTTGTTTGTTCAGGGGAAGCAATTGGTTACTCTTTGTTTATCGTTCTTTGTATAACGTCAATAATATCTTGGGTGTCTCAAGGTTAGGTGTCGCAGCTTTTGTTATCAGCGGGGCGTACTTGGCAAACAGAGTAATGGACCAGCTTGTCAGCGTGGTATCGTATTTACATTGTTATCGTCATCTGTTTGACCACCAATACTTAGGCAGCTATCGATATACTTTTCGATCCTAACGCTAAACTACCCATACTTGCTCAACTATGCTGGCATAAAGAACCATCAGATAAATAGTCATTAGATAATGATTGGTTATCGAGTACGGTCGTTGTCATGCAATTAGTGAGTCAGTGTTGTGTTGTAATCGGTTAATAAGCTGATTTATTATCAGCGTTATTAACGCGAAGGTATTTAGTGTCACTATTTATTTTATGGTACCGAATAACATTCAGTACAGTATTTTTAATTTGTAGGGATATATTTGGTAAGTAATACCTCTAAATAAATAACGCGCCCTAAAATCAGATGAAACGTGTCATGTCAGCAGGATAAATAGTGTCAACCTCTTTACTGGCAAGTAGTAGAAAACTGACAAGCAATAAAATGGTGGTCAACTATTTGTAACAACAATGATTATTGCTGTCGCCTCTGCTTAATTGTCGCTCAACATGCTAAACTATAGCAAATCTTTGTGTAAATACCTAACTAAAAATGACAAACTCAAAAATGACTGACGACGCTACTACCCATGAAGCCCCTGCTATTTTTAATAGCAAAACACGTCCACAAAGCGCTGACGATGAGATTAGCAACTTCGGTAAGGTGAACTACCTTGAAGTAACACGCCATCAACACGACCAGCGTTTGGATAACTTTTTGTTAAACCGTCTAAAAGGTTTGCCAAAATCACATATCTATAAAATGATTCGCTCAGATGAGATACGTGTCAATAATAAGCGCTGCAAAGCACACGATAGAGTGCAGCGTGAAGATGTGGTACGTATCGCCCCTGTAGAGCTAGCAACGCGCGAGAAACCAATTATTAGTACCGAGTTTGCCAAGAGCTTGCTGGCTCGTGTGGTCTATGAAGATGACGGTTTGTTAGTGCTAAATAAGCCCTCTGGTATAGCTGTGCATGGCGGTAGCGGCTTGGACTTTGGGGTTATCGAAGCGATGCGTGAAGTGACGGGTAAAAAATACCTAGAGCTAATCCATCGCATTGATAAAGACACATCAGGGCTACTGATGATTTCCAAAAAACGCTCAACGCTCAAAGTATTGCAGCAGCACTTGGTAGATAAGACCATTCAAAAGCACTATCTGTGTCTTGCCAAAGGTCAACCTGCACTTAATGAGCAACGTATTAATGCGCCATTGCTACGTTATACGCTTGCCAGTGGTGAGCGCCGAGTGAAAGTAGATAGCCAAGACCCACAAGCGAAAGAAAGCCAGACTGATATTATTATTCATGATCGCTTTACGATTAATAGTCAACCAGTCAGCTTAATTGAAGCTAAGCCATTGACGGGTCGCACTCATCAAATCCGTGTGCATTTGGCACATATCGGTCATGCTATCTTGGGTGATGACAAATATAACGTTCATGACAAATCAGGCGTCCATCGTCTATGTTTACATGCATGGCGCTTAGACATTCCAGGCTACAAGACCATTACTGCGCCATTGCCAGACGATATGGCAGATTGGTTACCAGAAACAACGAAATTGCCTGAATAGTTTTTTAAAATAAACTCTTAAGCCAAACTATTTTTGTATTTTCCTAAACGTCACGATATCTTATTTTTACGAATAAGCCACCGTGACGTTTTAGTATCTGCTATTTATTACTTTTATTCATTAAGGTAAACCCATGACCAAACCAGCTACAATTTCAGAAAACATCATAAATGCTCAACCATCAGCAGAACACAATCTGTCTGATAAGACGTTGATTATTTTTGATTGGGACGGCACGTTAATGGATTCAATCGGCCTGATTGTTGATTCTATGCATGTGGCTGGGGAAACACACGGGTTTAAGACGACTGATAAAGCTGTAAAAGACATTATTGGTCTGAGTTTAATGAATGGCATTAAGATTTTATATCCGCAGGCAAACGATGCGCAGTTGCTTGCCATTCAGCAAACCTATGCAGAGTACTATATTGCAAATAGTCACAGTACACCGCTCTTTGAACCGATAGAGCGTATGTTGCAAACTTTGCAACAGCAAAGCAAAACGCTCGCCGTAGCAACTGGCAAAAAAAGAAAAGGGCTAGATCGTGTATTAGATGCCTCCGATAGCCATGATTACTTTGCGATTACGCGTTGTGCTGATGAGTCAGGCTCAAAACCTGATCCGCAGATGTTGACCGATATCTTGGATTATACGCAGCAGCAGGTTTCTGATGCTGTGTTTATCGGTGACAGTATCTATGACATTCAAATGGCAACAGCATTGGGCATGACCAGTATAGCGGTGAACTATGGTACGGCAACGAGTGCAGAGCTTGCTGCGCAAAATCCAACCTATCAGGTTGATACTCCACAAGCGCTAGCGGCTTTGCTATGCGGGTAGAGCTACTTTTATAATTCTTATTGTTTTTATAACATAACGATAATAATAATGAGTGAATAAACAGGCAATAAAAAAGGGTTTATCGTAATAGCGATAAACCCTTTTTTGCTAAAGACAACGATATCTATTTGTTTTCTTTTTCAATGCTCTCTTTTTCACCGCTTTCTTTTTCAATAGCATCTTCTAACTCATCGCCTTCTAGTAACGCAAAAGATGACTCAATGATTTTGTCTGCATCAAGCTGATACTCATACCAGTTGCCCATTATCCCAGCCAACTCGTCAAGACCTTCTTTTCTGAGAGCCGAAAACAACTGAATGGTACAGTTTAAGCCCAGTTTTTTCAGTCTTTTACGAGTCTCAAGGAGAGCGTTTTTAGAAGCACCGTACTTCAGTTTATCTGCTTTAGTTAGCAGAATGTGTACTGGTAGTTCACCATCGTTTGCCCAGTGCAGCATTTGCTCATCAAAAAACTTAAGCGGATGACGAATATCTGTCATCAATACCAGACCTGCAAGGCTTGAGCGTGATACCAAGTATTCTTCTAGCTCAACCTGCCATTCTTTTTTCATCTCTAGCGGAACAGCTGCATAGCCGTAACCAGGCAAATCGACCAAACGTCTGTCAGTATCACCGATACTAAAAAAGTTAATCATCTGCGTGCGTCCAGGTGTCTTAGACGAGCGAGCTAATTGACGTTGATTGGTTAAGGCGTTGATGGCTGATGATTTGCCAGCGTTTGAGCGACCTGCAAAAGCGACTTCCAATCCCATGTCAGGTGGACAGAGACGAAAAGTAGGTGCTGACATCATAAACTCAGTTTGCTGAATTTTCTGACGAGATTTGGTATTGAACAAGGCATGTTCAGCGGCGACATCGTTAAACGGGGTACTCATAAATGGCTCATTAATCTCAAAAAATTGGATGCGATTATAAAATTTTAGTCAGCTGATGATTCAAGTCATCGGTGCGGTCAAGTAATTGGTCAAGCGATAGGTAAATCAAGTTAAAAGGCTGTTCTTTATCAATACAGTTATGTGCAAATCATAAAAGTAGCTATTTAATATTACTGGCTATTCTATACTATTCCGTGTCTTACTTATTGAAATAACTGCGATTAGCATCATATAAATAGTAGGATAACATTAAAGTTGGCCAGTCATTAAGACAAGTTCTCAGCTTTAACAAAGCCATATCCAAATTCACTATGTTTATATGACATATATTGTTACAATGTTTAACGAAGGATGTTTAATAGAACGATTGATGAGACACGTGAAATATCACGAGGAGGTGCTCTATGTTTTCAATCAGTAAACTTCTTAGCACGAGTTATCGCGCTATAACGGCTAGTAGTGCTGCACTATTATTAAGTGGCATTATGATTAGCAGCGCAGGTGCGGCGGATATCGCCACTACCTATAATAACTCATGTGCAGCCTGTCACGATAGTGGGGCGTTAAATGCCATTAAAAAAGGTGATAGTGCCAAATGGCAACAGCTGATTAAACAAAAAAGTATGCCGACGCTTATCAAGTCTGTCAAAGGTGGGATGCCGCAAATGCCAGCAGGTGGGCTTTGCGACAAATGTAGTGATGACGACTATCGTAAACTTATCGAATATATGAGCAAATAATCGACTTATAAATATAATTTAAACATATAAAATAAAGCGCTGGGTTAACAACCTATCTGCGCTTTTTGTTTTTGCGTCATATTGCATATTGTGTTGCCAGAAAACTGATGGATACTATGATTAAGTAGGCAAATGATACAAAGTCTTGCTATAATAATCGAAAATAAACCCTGATGTTAGTAAGTACTTTCAGACTGCTTGTGTCCAAGACCTCAAAATATACGTCATTCTCTTAAGTAATGAGACGGCTATGTTAGGTATCTTACCAGTGCAATCACTCTAAATAATGCTTACGCCGAGCTAGTAGGATTTGTATCAATGAAAAAGTTAATCGCTGCTGCCAGCTTATGCGTTGCAAGTTTCAGCGTACAAGCTGCTATTATTGTTCCTGAATATGACGTCAATGCAGGTCAAAAAGTTGCAGAAACCGTTTGTGCCGCTTGTCATGGTCTTAATGGCGTCAGCATTGTTCCTGCACAGCCAAACCTTGGCGGCCAAAACGTAAAGTACCTATATAAACAGCTAGTCAACTTTAAAGCAGGCTATCGCAAAAACGGTATCATGCAGTCACAAGTTGCTAATCTGTCTCAACAAGACCTAGCCAACGTAGCAGGTTATTACGCCAGTCAAGCGCCTTGGGGCGTCGGTTACGGTAATCCTGCAACTAACCAAGAAGCGACTAAACTATTCTTGGGCGGCGACAAGTCGCGCGGTGTTATTGGCTGTGCCGGCTGTCATGGTCCAGATGCTGCAGGTAATACTTGGGCTGCATTTCCAAAGCTAGGCGGACAGCATGCTCAGTATATTGCTACTCAGCTAAAACTATTCCGTGCTGCTGGACGTGTTGATGATATCGATAGCGATGATCAAAAACGAGTCAATGATGCAGCCAAAGAAGGCGAGATGGGTATGATGCAAACAGTTGCATCGAAACTATCAGATCGTGATATTCGTATCTTGTCAGACTATGTAAGTGCTATTCACTAATTGAGTCGCACTGATTCAATATCTGATACATGCTTTGCTTTGCATAGAAGGCCATTAAGTAAAGCCACTGAGTACTGAATCGTATATTGATTATATCTGAATGACTAAACCCCGATTTCGGGGTTTTTTTATAACTGTTTGTCCCTTATATTAAGACAGTATTTAGATGAATTCACTTACAGAGGCCAGTCGTTGCTCTGTATAATTATAAGTTATCGTTATTCACTTTATACCAATTTTCAAAATACGATTAGCCGTGTCAAACATTTTCAGTCTGCCGTGCGTGGTATTTGCACTTGTTTTGTTTGCTAATCCAGTTTTTGTGAATGGTATTAGATCGTTTGGATTGAAATTATGATGATCCGTTATGCTTCTTATTTTATCGCGGCGCTACTACCGTTATTGCTATTTCGTTGGTTTGCACCTGCGTCAATTGGTGAGATTGACTTTTGGTTACTATGGCTATTAGCCATGGTATTGGTTGCGCTGCCAGTTGTTTACGCTGAGATAGCGTTGGCCTATCGCAGTGTCGAAGGACCTCTAGCGGGTATGCAAAAGCTCACTCGTGAAGCAGATGTCAGTCCGATCTGGCGTAGCTTTGGTTGGTTAGCGGCACTGGTTTCTATAGTGATTGCAGCGTTGGTTATATCTGGTGCAAGTACAGGTATATTGTCTGCATTAACTGAGCTAAATAGCGTACCCGATGTACCGAGCTTTGCAATTGCTGCAGGACTAATGGTCATTGCGTTACTTTTAAGCTTGCTGGGTGTTGCGCCTTTACCTATTGGTTTGGGGTTGATGGTAATAGGGTTGCTGCTAGGGTTCGCAAACGGTGTACCCAATGCTGGTTTTGCTATGACTGATGTCAGTTTGACCGAATGGGCTCGCGCAGTCGCGTTAGCATTAGTCAGTGTTGGTGCAGGTACAGGATTATACTGGTTCGGTCAGAACTTGGTGAGTAAGCAAACAGTCACAGCAGTAGAAGCAAACAATCAGCAAGCAAAAAACAGAGCGGCTACTCGTGAGTACCGTGCAACCAAGTTAGTGTTACCGATTTGGGTATTGCAACTGCTGATAGGAGTAGTGGCTTTATTTACCAGTGGTATGTCGCTACCACCAATTGGACAGCTGTTATATTGGGGCGGGGTGTTATTTGTGGCTAGTTACTTGCTTCATTACAGCACGCAACAGTTAACGCACAAATTTGGATTAGTGGTTAGTTTGATAATCACTTTTGCTGTAGCGTTATTACTAGTGGTTGCGATTCCAACAGCATGGTTAGTTGGCATCTTGGTCATTATTAGTAGCATTGCTGTACTGTTATTATCAGTATTTGCGGGTTGGCAGATGAAGATTAGCCATCTACGCAAGTCGTTAAATTTTAGCAATGAAGCAGTTTATAACTTGTGGCGAGTAGCGATACGTTTAGTCGTACCATTAGCATTGCTGCTAGCATTGATAGGTTGGGTGATGCAGTGGTTGAGCTAACAGTCGAAGGTCGTGACAGCAGTGTGCCACAGTCTACGCAAGCCAATCTAATAACAGTATATCTGGCGTATGCTGAAGATGAGCAGCGCCAGCATTACCTAGCTTTGCAGGTCAAACAAGGTACTAGTTTATATGAAGCATTGGCGCAAGCAGGGTGGCTTGAGAAATTTGCAGAACTGGCAGAGTGGTGTGAGCAAGTAATAGGTATCACCACGCCAACTGCGAAACGTTGGCACGTAGGGATTTATGCACAGAAACAGCCATTAAGCTATTTGCTACAGCCTTTTGACCGTATCGAGGTATATCGCAGTTTAAGCGCTGATCCTATGTCTCAGCGCAAAAATAAATCTCGTAGCTAACCGTTAACTATCTAAGCCAATAGGTTTCGCTAACTATGATGCTGGCAGACTCTCAATACCTTCGATGCGCGTGACCAAACCATTATCATCAAAGTAAACAACTAAATGCTGGCTAGCGTTTTTGACATCTGCGATGCCTTTACGGCTACCTTCAGTGCCTGCTTTGTAGTCATAGATATAATCCCAGCGTTTAGGCTCAAGAGTATCTCGAATCGCAGGGCTGCCAAGAGTATAAAGAACTTGGTTTTGATTCATACCCACTTTTAGCTTCTGGGCTTGGGTTTGAGTAATCGCTGTGCCTTGCGGCAAATCAATCTTATAAACACTCAATAATGAGCAGCCAGACATAGCAATAGTAGCGCTAAGCATACTGGTGATAACGATCTTACGTAATGCGCTTGTGTGGCTTAACGGACGGAAATTTAATGTCTTTATCATGGTAAGATGACTCATAAGAAATGAATTAGGTGTGGCCAGCGTTAGGTCGTACCAGTCTGACCGACAATCTTGGACAAATGATACGTCATTTACTTGCAATTGCCTACCACTTACGACATTATTTACCAAACACAATCTGAATAGTTAGATTAATTATATTTTAAATTCATAGGCTTGCATCTCGATATTTAGAAAATAATAAGAGAGATGTCTGCGTAAGTTTCATCAGTTTATTATTAATCATTTACTTTATATTAAATAAAAATAATCTTTGTTGATTATTTATCTCATATTTTCTATTTGTTAAGGCTGTCACAGTCAAAAGGGATATTATGGCTTCTTTTACCAATCAAGATTTACGTAGAGCAGGACTCAAGGTCACGTTACCTCGTATCAAAATTTTAGAGCTATTAGAAAGCGCAGAGCTGCATCATATGAGTGCAGAAGAAGTATACAAGGCGCTTATCGAGCAAGGTGAAGACGTAGGTCTTGCCACTGTCTATCGTGTCTTAACACAGTTTGAGCAAGCAGGTATTGTTGAGCGTCATAACTTCGAAAACAATCTATCTGTATTTGAGATTACCCAAGAAGAGCATCACGATCATCTAGTTTGTGATGTGTGTGGCAAGATTATAGAGTTTCATAATGAAGTCATTGAAGAAGAACAACTAAAAGTAGCAGAAAAACATGGCTTTAAACTGTCTGGGCATTCTCTCGTGCTATATGGCATTTGCGCAGATCAAGCGTGTAGAGACAGCGCGAAGTAATTGTCTAGCGTATAAGTAGAAACGCTTATTTCTATCAGTACTACGATATCGAACAATAAAAGAAACCCTCGTTATTTATAACGAGGGTTTTTATAT
Organism: Psychrobacter proteolyticus; assembly: GCF_038155145.1. Taxonomy (GTDB): domain Bacteria; phylum Pseudomonadota; class Gammaproteobacteria; order Pseudomonadales; family Moraxellaceae; genus Psychrobacter; species Psychrobacter proteolyticus_B. The sequence goes on along the minus strand of NZ_JBAKAY010000004.1, from coordinate 186,923 downwards.
ATGTCTATTCTGTATGGGAAACTCAATGACTTAGCTCACATCTAACGATAAACTATCAGCACCTTCATCTAAATTAGCCTTGCCGTTTTTGCTACTGAGCTTAATTTTGAGGCGTAGATCATTAGGGGAGTCGGCATGTAGAATCGCTTCTTTATACGTTATCTCTCCTTGTTCGTACAAATCAAAAAGTGCCTGATCAAAGGTTTGCATGCCACTGTCTCGTGAGCGTGTCATCACATCTTTGATTTCATGGACTTCCCCTTTACGAATATAGTCACTAATCAGCTGCGAATTTAGCAAGATTTCAATAGCAGCGCGTCGCCCTTTACCATCAGGTGTGGGGATAAGTTGCTGCGCGATAATAGCTTGGAGGTTCAACGACAAATCCATAAACAACTGGTTATGGCGACTGGTTTCAAAGAAGTGAATGATACGATCGATTGCTTGGTTAGCGTTGTTTGCGTGCAACGTTGCAAACACTAGATGGCCAGTTTCTGCGTACTGAATAGCATAGCTCATGACTTCACGGTTACGAATCTCACCGATTAAGATGACATCGGGTGCTTGGCGTAGCGTATTTTTTAGGCCTGCTTCAAATGAATGGGTATCGATACCAACTTCACGTTGGGTAATAATACAGCCGCGATGCTTATGGACAAATTCAATAGGGTCTTCTATCGTAATGATATGACCATGAGAGTTTTGATTGCGATGTCCTATCATTGCAGCAAGGGTAGTAGATTTACCTGTACCCGTTGCGCCAACTAATAGAATAATACCGCGTTTTTTCATGGACAGCTCTTTTAGTGCTGGCGGTAAACGTAACTCTTCGACCGTTGGAATGTTGTTTTCGATTTTCCGTAAAATCATTCCTGCCATATCACGCTGTATAAATGCACTGACTCGAAAACGTGCTTGCTGCGCCTCATCAGCAATAGCAAACTGACACTCATTGGTATCTTCAAACTCTTTTCGTTGGCTTGGCGTCATCACACCCTTGACCAACCTCATGGTTTGCTCAGCACTCAAGGGCGTTTTACCAACAGGCAATATCTTTCCATTTACTTTCATGGAAGGCGCTACATCAGCAGTAATAAAAAGGTCAGAGCCATTTTTATTAATCATTAACTGCAATAGTTTATCAATGTCCATATCGTACCTGCACTAGATGTAAATCGATTAAGAAAATATTTAAAATCATGCTGTAAAGTTCGTAAGTAGAAGGCTATTAAATAATAGTGGATATCACCAATTATTCACTTCTAATGGTCTCTCTATATATACTATAGAAACGCTTCAGGCTGTTTTGCATAAGGACGCGCCACATCTTTGCTAATAGTACCTTTGCCTACCAAGTTCTTTAATGTTTGATCGAGCGTAATCATGCCTTCGCCTGCACCAGTTTGAATAGCAGAATACATCTGAGCAATTTTATTCTCACGTATCAAGTTACGGATAGCGGGGGTACCTAACATGATTTCATGGGCTGCCACACGTCCACCTGCTTGACGACGTAACAGGGTCTGTGAAATAACGGCTTGCAATGATTCTGACAGCATCGCGCGAATCATGTCTTTTTCAGCAGCAGGGAACACGTCGATGACACGGTCAATTGTCTTAGCGGCTGAGCTAGTATGCAAGGTACCGAATACTAAGTGACCAGTTTCTGCTGCGGTCAATGCTAAACGAATGGTCTCAAGGTCACGTAGCTCACCGACCAAGATAACATCAGGATCCTCACGTAGAGCAGAGCGTAATGCTGGTTCAAAACCCAAAGTATCACGATGAACTTCACGTTGGTTAATCAAGCTTTTCTTTGATTCATGAACAAATTCAATCGGATCTTCGATAGTTAGAATATGCTCCTTACGGCTTTCGTTAATATAATCAATCATCGCCGCAAGCGTTGTCGATTTACCTGAACCTGTTGGGCCCGTTACCAGTACCACACCACGCTTAAAGTCAGAAACGCGTCTAAAGACATCGCCCATACCTAAGTCTTCCATCGTTAATACTTTGGAAGGAATGGTACGAAATACAGCGCCTGCACCGCGGTTTTGATTAAAAGCATTGACACGAAAACGTGCTAGATTAGGGATCTCAAAAGAAAAATCCGTCTCAAAAAATTCTTCAAAGTCAGCACGTTGTTTATCATTCATGATGTCATAAATAAGCTGATGCACAACCTGATGGGTCATCTCTGGCATATTGATACGTGTCATTTCACCGTCAACACGAATCATTGCCGGCATGCCTGCTGAAATATGTAAATCTGATGCCTTATGTTTAACAGTAAAACGCAGCAAATCTTCGATACTTAGATTATTTTTTTCAGCCATAATTTGATATTCCTATCACTTAGTTCGGGTAAAACAGAACACTACAAAAACACGTGGTAAACTATCTATCAGCAATTTCAACTGAACAAGAAACGTTGAAGAGATAACCAATTTTTTTACTATCGCTAGCACATTCAGTAGCATATGTTAAAGCATGTAACAATATCATAACAAGACTGTGAGTATTTAACCATCTACTAAGTTAATAAAACTCAAAATTAGTTTTAATAAAGATATTTTTATATGAATAATCTTTTATCAATCTTTATTAAACGATTCTGCATAAAATAGTCATAAATATCGAGTAATTATTTTTTGAAGAAGTTTTGGAAACCTAATAAGTATTAAAGGCCGAATATGAAAGAAAAAGATCAAAATATTGATGAAGTGACACTTATCGATAACTGGCAGCAAGTTCATAAGCAGATGAAGCAAGCGTGTGATCATGCTGACAGAAAGGCTAATAATGTTATGTTGTTGGCTGTTTCGAAAACGAAACCTACCGATATGATTGCAACTTTAGCAGAACAAGGACAGCGTGATTTTGGTGAAAACTATCTACAAGAAGCCATCGAGAAAATTACTGAACTTAAAGCTCAACCTGTAGGCAAGAGTATCGTTTGGCATTATATCGGTAGTATTCAACGTAATAAGACACGTGACATTGCAGAGCACTTTGATTGGGTGCAAACGGTTGAGCGCGATATCATCGCCAAACGATTGAATGACCAACGACCAGTTGACCTGCCACCATTGAATGTTTTGATTCAGTTAAATATCGATAACGAAGATAGCAAGTCAGGATGCCTGCCAGCCCAATTGCCAAAGCTGATAACAGCGATAAAAGGGTACGAGCGCTTACAACTGCGAGGTTTGATGATTATTCCTGCTAAAGCAAATACGGATGCCTTTGCTCGAACTAAGCAGTTGTTTGAAAAGGTCAAAGCCGACTATCCAGAGTTAAGTAGCTGGGATACGCTTAGCATGGGTATGAGTGGTGATATGGCAGAAGCGATAACAAACGGCACAACGATGGTACGTGTCGGTACAGCTATCTTTGGTCAACGTGCTTAAAACGATATAAATAGGCTAGTTAGGCATCCTTTAACTAGCCAGTAAATTAAATGACATCTTCTAATTTAGTGACTAGCATCTGCGTGATTTTAAGATTGTCAGTCGCAATAATCTCAAATCGATAATTGGCATATTCAATCGTGTCGGTCTTTTTAGGAATTTTTCGGAGCATATACATCATAAATCCACTGATAGTCTCGTAATTTTGACTGCGTGGTAAGTCGACAATATCTAATGCACGAATCACATCTTCGATAGGGGTCATGCCATCGATTAACCAGGAGTTGTCAGTGCGTTGGACGATAGGCTGTTCCTCTAGCGTTACCAACTCACCCATCACAATGCTCATCACGTCTTTTAAGGTGATAACACCAACGACTAGTGCATATTCATTCACGATGACCGCAAAATCAGCGCCAGTAGATTTAAACATTTCTAATACTTCAAATAGAGATAAAGTATCAGGCACGAAAAGTGCTGGTTTTAATAGAGTTTTGTTTGTCAGGCTAACTTCTTGTTGGTTCAAAACCAAAGCTAAAAAGCTGCGAGATTCCACATAACCAACGATATGCTCTAAATCGTCATCATGGCAGACTAAGAACTTATTGTGTGGCTGCTCAATCATTATATTCACGACTTCTTCGGTACTTGTCTTAGTATCGAAGTAAACGATATTTTCTCGAGGATTCATCACTGAGGTGACGGTACGCTCTTGCATATCAAAGATGTTTTCGATTAAGTGATGCTCTTGCTTCTTTAATACACCTGCTTCAGCACCTGCATCCATCACTGCATAAATATCTTCTGGTGTCATATCATCTTGACGTATGGTTGAGATGCCAAAGAGTTTAAACAGAATATTCGCAGCCCCATCGAACACCCATATAATGGGCTTTAGTATAAATATTAACAACATCATCGGGCGTACAAGCCGTACCGCTATCGTCTCTGCATTTGACATGGCCAAACGTCTGGGCATTAGGTCGGCAAGTAGTGAAAACAAACTCGTGATAAGTACAAATGATATAACCGATGCTATCGTTTCACTATTTAATAACTGCTTGAGATAAGGACTGATGGCTGATTCACCGACGGCACCAGCTGAAATAGCGACCGCATTTAGCACTATTTGTACGACGGTAATAAAACTTCCAGGATGCTCCTGCATATTAAGGACGTCAAGTGCGCGAACATCGCCTTCTTTTGCCATAATTTGGAGCTTGATTTTGCGGCCTGCAGCGATGGCAATCTCAGCAGCAGAGACAAAGGTACTTAAGGCAAGCAGTAAAAGAAGAAAAACACTAGCGGTTAGCAAACTCATGACGTACTCGAAAAAGAAATAAAGATAATTAAGGCAAAATCGTTGGTGAAACTGTGTGGAAAAGAATACGGCTAGGTATAAAAATTTTTGGTAGATAAAAACCAAAAAAGCTGGGCAAGCACCCAGCTAATAGTAAAAATTCGATATCTTGTAAAACTGGCTAACTAGTACCTCTCAACTTGTAAATGGAGAAGTTGAGAGGTGTGTAGTAATTAACCTTTGATTGACCACTTATTGACTAACGGATAACGGCGTTCACGTCCGAAAGCTTTGTGGCTAATCTTAGTACCGATAGGAGATTGCAAGCGTTTGTATTCGCTGTTGTCTACCATTTTGATGACTTTTGCGACCATCTCAGCATCAAAACCTTTATCGATAATTTCTTGATAACCCATGTCTTCATCGATATATGACATCAAGATACCATCTAATACATCGTAGTCAGGTAGGCTGTCCTGATCCTTTTGATCTGGACGTAGCTCAGCGGATGGCGGACGAGTAATGACACGCTCAGGGATGACAGGGGTGTCTTCTAAGCGGTTACGATAGCTTGCCAATTTATAAACTTGAGACTTGTAGACGTCTTTTAGGACATCGAAGCCGCCAGCCATGTCGCCGTATAGTGTTGAGTAACCAACCGCCAACTCAGACTTGTTGCCAGTCGTGATAACTAAATGACCGAATTTATTAGATAAGGCCATCAAAATAACACCGCGAGCGCGCGCTTGGATGTTTTCTTCAGTCGTATCTGCTGGCGACTTATTGAACAACGGCGCTAGCGTATGACGGATGCCTTCGACAGCGTCAAAAATAGGGCAGACGGTGTAAGAAACATTTAAGCGGCGCGCCTGTGCTTGAGCATCTTCTAGACTGATTTGAGAGGTGTACTCGTATGGCATCATAACTGCATATACTTTGTCAGCGCCTAAGGCATCAACAGCGATACAGAGTGTCAATGCTGAGTCAATACCACCTGACAACCCGACAATAATGCCAGAGAATCCTGAGTGGTTGACATAGTCGCGTAGACCGACGACTAACGCTTGATACATTTCAGACTCGCGGCTCAAGGTTAGAGGTGCTTTGGTCTGCTCGTTAAACTTCGCAGTTTTTACATCTAACGTGGCCAGTAGCAACTGGTTCATAAAGCGCGGCGCTTCATGAGCAATGCTACCGTCAGCTTGTACAGCCATAGAGCCACCATCAAACACTAGATCGTCTTGCCCGCCCACTGCGTTGACATAGACGATAGGTAGCTTGTTTTCACGGCTACGCTTGGCTAGCATGGTTTTGCGATTGTCTTGTTTTTCAATCTCAAAAGGTGAGGCATTTAAGCTTACGATTAAATCAGCACCTTGCTTTTTAAGCTCAGAGATAGGCCCTTTTTCCCACAAATCTTCACAGATAAGCAGACCAATAGTAATACCTTTATAGTCAAATAAAACTTGATTGCGACCTTTATCGAAGTAGCGACGCTCATCAAACACGCCATAATTTGGCAAAATTTGCTTATGGTAAAAGCCTTTTTGATGACCATTATGTAGGATGGCAGCAGAGTTAAAAGTACCGTGATGATCGACATGCGGATAGCCAACGATCATGACGATATCATCGATATCACTCAAAGTAGACAAAGCGCTTTTAACGCGACCTGACAAGCTTGGACGTAGCAATAAATCTTGTGGAGGGTAGCCTAACAGAGCTAGCTCTGGGAATACGATAACGTCAGCACCTTGTTCGCGTGCTTGTAATGCTAGGGTACGCATTTTTTCGACATTGGTTGCGATATCACCGACCAAAAAATGCGATTGAGCTAGGGCAAAAGTGACAGTATCTTGTGGTTTATTGGTCTTACTGGCTTCGTTTGAGGTGTTAGAGTTGGGGTTATCAGTGTCTTTTGACATTGTTATTGTTCCTATCGATATATTATTAAAATTTGGTGTGTCTGTATTGATTTTAAATAAAATCAAAGTAAATCCGAAATTAACTCAAAACTGCGATCTTGCATACAAAGCTCAAATATTGAGCTGATATGCTGAGTCTAAATCCCGTATAAGCCTTTATAAAAGACTTATTATTTTGCTCAAGTAACTCACTCTAAGTGATAGCGACACCCTAAAATTAGAACTTATGATAGTCTAAAAGAAGACGGTATAAGCAGGTGTTGAAATCTGGATCAGAGGATTCGATGTCTGTACGACGATGTAAATAAACATGTGCAAATAAACTTAACTACACTGAAAAGCTTAAAATAATTGCTTTAGTATAACATCAATTGTCGCGACAAATAGAACGCACCAGTGGATTCCCTTATAAGATAACAGTTTAAAAGCTGAACATAAAAGCAGTTTTCAATACATCATTTTTACACACTAAATTCATGCATTATGCGCTAGTCATTATCGTCGTCATCTAGTAAGCTTGCATAGACAAAGTTGTAAGTAAAGATTACAACAACGCGTTATATAATTCACACGCTTTATTGCATAATAAAGCGTGCTAACTGCATTTTTATTGTGTTATCTATGATAATAAATGGCTATGAATTTGTAGTATGGAGCTGAACACAGTCACACTATTTAATTGTCATGTTACTTAATCGTAATGCGAATTTATAAGTCCATAGCAATATAAGTCCGACGCAATGCTTTTTTGTATGATTCACAACTCTCGCTAATGGATATGGCTTATAGACAGTGTCTAAGAGCTGATATTCATCACACATTTATAAACTCGCCAGCAAAACTATCGTTTGCTGTCCGCTTTTGGTTTATACGCTATGATTGAAAACTGGACAAAAGAATTTATTATTCAACGCTTATTAGCAATTACGTTGCTAGTGGTGCTATTCGTATTGTGTTTTCAAGTGGTACAGTTTTTTATTGTACCAGCGCTGTGGGCAGCGATTTTGGCCTATGTAACTTTTCCTATTTATAATTTCTTCCATGAAAAAGTGAAGCTAAGCCCAGACTTTAGCGCCGCTATTATGACGGTGAGCATCTCACTGATAATAGGCGTGCCACTGGTCATCGGTGTGTTTATCTTACAGCAAGAAGCTTTGAGCTTGATCAGCAACTTGATTTATCGTATCAAGGTAGGTTACTTAGATGTGCCTGATTCTCTTAAAGATTTGCCTATCATCGGTCAGCAAGTCAAAGACGTACTATGGCGTATTAATAAAAACCCAGAAGGGACGCTAGAAGCTTTTCGAATTTGGGTTCAGTCGCATTTATATTATGGCAAAATAGCATTCGATGTGGTGTTCAGTAGTTTGGCCAAACTCGGTATGGCGTTAATGACGCTTTTCTTCTTTTACCGAGATGGCACCAGTCTGGTTCGGCAGATTCGCCAAGCGCTGCGTAATATCATCGGCAATCGCATCGACGGCTATATTGACTCTGTAGGTACAACTACGCGTGCGGTGGTATACGGCATCGGGCTGACGGCATTGGCTCAGGCTTTATTGGCTGGTATCGGCTATTACTTCGCTGGTGCGCCAAGTCCTATCTTATTGACCATTGTCACGTTTATTATTGCCTTGATTCCGTTTGGCACGCCATTCGTTTGGGGCGGTGTATCGATTTGGCTATTGAGTCAAGGGCATACTGCAGAAGGTATTGGTTTGGCACTGTGGGGTGTACTGGTGATTAGCTGGGTGGATAACTTGATTCGTCCTATCGTCATTAGCGGCGCGACCAAAATTCCTTTCATCATTATTTTTATTGGTGTACTGGGTGGTCTAACAGCGTTTGGCTTTGTTGGTTTGTTTATTGGACCTGTCGTATTGGCTATCGGGCTTGCGGTATGGCGCGAGTGGATATCGCAGCATAAGAATGAGATATTTGCTCAGCAAGAGGTTATGCTTTCTGACTCTCGTGCGATAGATCCTGTGCACGAACCAGAATAACGAGTCGCTAGCAAATACGATTTAAAAAATTATCGATAGAGACGATGAATAATGACAAATGAGAATATGGCAGAATCGACGAATAATAAGACTGATAAATTAAGTACAATTAAAAATATCACTATTTTAGCGGACAGCAACATCGCCAGTCTGAATGATTTTTTTAATGATTCTATGCTAGGTCAGCTGACTGAGCATAAGGTTGAGATTATTACTGTCGCTGGTCGAGATATCGATGCAGCGCTACTTGCCGAAGTGCAGCCAGATGTGCTGCTGATACGCTCGGTGACAAAAGTAGGTAATACTTTACTGGTTGATAATAACAGTGTGCAGTTTGTTGGGTCTGCGACTATTGGGACCGACCATGTAGATCAAGATTATCTAGCGTCTCGCAATATCACTTTCGCCAATGCGGCTGGTTGTAGCAAGCATTCTGTGGCTCAATATGTATTGACGGCTGTTTTCACTTTGCGTCCGCAGTATTGGCAGCAATCGGCGTCGTTAACATTAGGTATCATTGGTCTTGGTAATATCGGTAGTACGCTTGCTCAATATGCCTATGATTTGGGTTGGCAGGTGCTAGGTTATGATCCCTTGTTGCCAGCCTCTAAAACTAATAATGCTAGCTTGGAGCAGGTACTTAGCCAAAGTGACGTGGTTAGTCTGCATGTGCCTTTAACCAATGAAAAGAATGCGACGAATCCTAAAGGTAGTGATTACCCAACACGTCATCTTATCAACGTAGCTGCATTAGCAATAATGCCTGCTGATACAATGCTGATTAATAGTGCGCGAGGACCTGTAATTGAGGAAAGTGCGCTTGAAACAGACATTGAGCGTACTGGACGTCAAGTGGTGCTAGATGTGTTTGAGCATGAGCCAGAGATAGCAGTAAGCTTACTATCCAAACTTGCTATTGCCACACCACACATCGCTGGCTATACACTAGAAGGTAAGCTACGTGGCACACAAATCATTTATGACGCCTTGTGTGAAAAATTAGCGATACCTCCAGCTCAATCTATGTCTAATCTGCTACCGCTAAATATGTTCTTATGGTCTGAACTAAAATCATATCCAGACAGACTGCCAAAGTTTTATGACATCATGCAAGATGATGCCTCGTTGCGAAATAAAGCAGTTGATGGACAAGTAAATGGTGCTGACTTTGATGGTCTGAGACGTGATTACCACTTGCGCCGTGAGTGGCAGTTTTAATTAAACAAGATACTGAGCAACCAATTATTCATCAGTCGCAGTAGAGCCCAATGACTCAAGCAAATAACATTTCTTCGCAGCTTATTACTCCTAAGCCTAGCTACGCCCCAACCATGACACTTGCGATGGCACAACAACGCGCGCAATTCATTAGCAATATTCGGCAGTTTTTTACCAGTCGACAAGTGCTAGAGGTGCAGACACCGTTATTATCCCAAGCAGGCAATACAGACACTTTTTTACAGTCTGTAGCAGCTCATGTGACCTATCAAGACCGTCCACGCACTTATTATTTGCATACCTCGCCTGAGTTTGCGATGAAACGTTTATTAGCCAGCTGGCAAGTACCTATTTATCAGATTTGTCCTGTCTTTCGTGATAATGAAATAGGTACTCGTCATAATATTGAATTTACGATGCTCGAATGGTATCGACCTAATTATAGTCTGGACGAGATGGCAACTGAACTTAATGAGTTGTTAGAGACGCTCTATGGTCATTCAATTGTGATGAGCCATTATCGCTATGTCGATGCTTTTATGGATTATGTTGGCATACATCCGTTGACAGCGAGTTTAACTGCATTGCAAGCCGTGGCAGAAGATATGGGTTTGACAGGATTTGATTTTAATAATGCTGATGATAGCGAAGAAAACCGTCGTCAGAGCTGGTTAGATTTGTTATTCAGTCATGCCGTAGAGCCAAACCTAGGTCATGATTTGCCGACATTAATCATAGAGTATCCACCTGCGACCGCTGCACTAGCGAAGACAGCTATGGACAAAGACGGTAATAAAATAGCAAAACGTTTTGAGTTGTATATCAATGGCGTTGAGATTGCCAATGCTTATGATGAACTAGCAGATGGTCAAGCATTGCATGACCGTTTTGAACAAGACAATCAATTACGTGCGCGTCATAACCTACCTCAAATGCCAATCGATGAATATCTATTAGATGCATCCAATGATTTGATGCCATGTAGCGGTATCGCAGTCGGTATGGATAGATTGCTAATGGTGTTGACAGGTGCAAGCAGCTTGGAAGAAGTCATTCCTTTTCCCAGTGGGCAAGCATAATTGAATGAGCTTCTTTTAGATTAGCTGTAATCTAAATACATAATAAAAAGGTCGTTGCCGATTTACCAATTAGATATTGGCGAATCGATAACGACCTTTTGTATTGGCTGCTTTTAAAATCTAGCGTCTACAACCAATTTTGCTAATACTAAATTTATTTATACCGTAGCAACTGCTTCATTGATATCGATATCACCATTATGTAGATTGAAGACTTTGCCTATGGTGTTATCTGTGGTTAGCACCGCGGCTAGCGTTGTCGCTACATCTTCGATGGCATTCTCACCAGAACTGGTATCATTAATAGTAATTTTACCAGTGCCTGCGCGCTCTTTTAGTGCGCCTGGCTGTACGATAGTGTAATCCAGCGAGCTGTTATTCACTAACCAGTGATCTGCGTAGTGTTTAGAGATGTAGTATTCTTTTAGATCTGCAATACCAGGGTTTTCGTCCCATTTGTCAGTTTCTAATGAAAAGACTGAGCTCAGCATAATATAACGTTTAATGCCTTTATCTTGTGCAGCCTGCATCGTTTTCACGGCACCGTGCAAATCAACTTCTAAGACATTTTTGCCACCAGATCCTGCTACAAAGTAAACAGCCTCGATATCCTGATCTAGTTGTTTTTCAATAGAGTCTTTACTGGCTGTAATGTCTAGATCTAGCTGGGTGTAATTGTCATTATCAAATAGTTTTTCTTTCTGACGAGTCGTGCCAATAACTTGATGGTCATCAGCCAATAACTGCTTAACCAAATCACCGCCCACTCGACCACTTGCACCAACGACTAAAATTTTCATAATCATTCCTATTCTTATTTAAATGCTATTGTTTGAATTATTCAGTAAGTTTATTTATCTTAAAAACCGAATATAGAGTAACAAAGATAGGTAGCACGCTTCGTTATAAAGCGTGCTGATTGAATAGTGTTTGGTTATAGAGTGTATACCGTTTGCAAGGAAGCAAACGTTGGCTAGATAATGTTACTTAATAGAAGACAGGATGGGTAGGCGTCAGATAGAACGATAAAAAATACTAACGGACCAAGCGATTAAGCCCATCGGCAAAGGCTTTTTTATCTCGATCGCCGTAGGGTTTCTGACCGCTCATTTCCTGTAACTCTAGGACGCCAGTACCACGCATGGTGTCCATAAAGTCGCGCATATTGAGCTTTTGCTTGATGTTGTTCTTATCGTAGACCACGCCGCGCGTCGTCAATACCATACCACCTTTGTCCAAAATGTCATTGGCCAAAGGAATGTCGCTAGTGATAGCTAAGTCACCAGCCTGTATCTGCTCGACGATATAATCATCAGCTTTGTCGAACCCTGATGGCACGACTGTCATGACAAGTAAGGGCGACTTGCGTAGCTTAATCGGCTGATTGGCCACAAATATAGCCATGGTCTTGGTACGTTCAGCCGTTTTAATAATCAAGTCTTTGGCAATCAATGGTACCGAGTCTGCGTCCACCCAAATCTGCATTATTTTTTGGCCTTCTCAGATTTTAATGGAGTAGCAGTCAGGCTGTCTGTTTGGCTATCTTTAGTGTCTAGTTCACCAGCTGTGGCATCGCTTTGAACACTGTTCTGAGCACTGTTTTTAGCATTACTCTTAGCATCGACGTCTGCTTTACTAGGCTGAGTATCTACACTTGCATACTCTTTATCCAGACCAACCTTGTTTGGCAATATAGCAACCAGTTTTGCCATAGCAGGCTCTAAATCAGTCACGTCATTAGGCATCAAAGTGATATGAGCAATCTTGCGATCGTCACGCTCAGCCTTATGATAGCTATGATAATGAGCGCCATCAATATTTAATACTGCACTGATATCAGGATATTGACCCAGTACATTCACCATAATCGCAGGATGCACGTTGTCTGTATCGCCTAATGGCAAGTTAACCACGGCACGGATATGATTCTCAAACTGACTGGTAATAGCGCCTTCGATACTCCAGTGTCCAGAGTTGTGAACCCGTGGTGCGATCTCATTCGCCAATATCGCGTTATGACCGCGAGCATCTTTGGTGACGAATAATTCAAGCGCCATAACCCCGACATAATCCAAGTGATTCATGACTTTGGTGATAGCATCTGTTGCTTGCTGAAACAGGTGACTCGTGCCAACAGCAGGTGCTTGAGTTTTGGCCAAAATACCATGGTGATGATGGTTTTCGACCAAGTCGTAACAGCGTACCTGACCGTTTTGCGCTCTTGCTGCAATGATAGAGACTTCACGGCTAAAGTTAATAAAACCTTCAGCAATTAACGGCGCAGGTGTTGGCGTAAGTGAGCCTTTACCACTGACAGCGTCCTTTAAATCTAGCCAAGCAGCTTTAATATCACTGTCTTGCTTGATAACGAACTGTCCTTTGCCATCGTAACCACCTCGGCTGGTTTTTAGAACGATAGGCAGTCCTAACTCTTTACAAGCGTGCTTGAGAGCAGCTTCAGAATTTACTTCCATAAATGGCACGGTTGCGATATCAAGTGTGTTGAACATCTGCTTTTCTTTTAGACGATCTTGAGCGATATCAAGCGCAATCAGCGGTGGGAACATGCCTTGCTTGCTGCCAGATTTTGACAAGCTAACCAGTTGCTCGACCGTAGACGTTGGTGTGTTTTCAAACTCTAAGGTAAATACGTCCGCTGCTGCGATAAAGTCTTCTAATTGGTCGCTATGAAAGACACGGCCATATAAGCTAGCAGGGCATTCTGGATTGTCTTCTAAGAATACGCATTGGTAACCCAATGGCATAGCGGCTTCGGCAAGCATCATACCAAGCTGACCACCGCCTAAAATACCGATGGTACGAATGGTTTGGGTAACAGGATAAGCGTTTGCTGTAGTCATGGCAGGCTCTTTGAATAAAAGTGAATAAGGTGTTTGGGCTATTAAAATCTAAAACTCAATGGGTGAAAATAGGAAAAGGTGCACTGTATGCACCTTATCTCTACTCGGAATTGCTTAAAAATATACAGTGATAGCTTCAATCGTTAAGCTATAAATATAAAAGACGCTGCTATAAAAGCCGATCGACTTACATCTACCTAAGGATTGATAATACCTGGTGTTGGGCTAGCAAGAATAGTCTCAGTCTGAGACTGGCGCATCTGATCGAGCTTAGTAGCAATCGTATCATCATGCAATGCCAGTACTTGAATTGCAAGTAGGGCAGCGTTATAAGCACCAGCAGCACCAATCGCCAAAGTGCCAACAGCGACGCCTTTTGGCATTTGTACGATAGACAGTAGACTATCCCAACCACTCAGCATAGATGACTTTACAGGGACACCAAAGACAGGTAGCGGCGTTTGACTGGCACACATGCCTGGCAGATGAGCGGCACCGCCTGCACCAGCAATGATCACTTGTAGACCATTATCTTTTGCGCTTTTAGCATAATCAAATAATCTATCAGGCGTACGGTGTGCAGAGACAACTTCACAATCAAAAGCAATGTTAAAGTTTGCAAGCAATTGCGCAGCAGCACTCATAGTTGCCCAGTCAGACTGCGAACCCATGATAATGCCGACTTTTGGCTGACCAGCAGGGGAGGTGATTGGACCGTTCTGGTTAGCAGCAGTATTCGTGGTGCTCATGATTGGATATCCTCAAAAAGACCATCATACAAAAATTTTGCTACACTCGTAAAGCCAAGTTTGACTTTTAATACTTGTATGGCTCTAATTGTATTGATATCACGATTTTATATATGTTTTTCATCGTGATAATGCTGAACAAAGTGATTGGCTGTCAATGGTAATGGTTGTTCGGTATCTAACTGGTAGCAGGTCAAATAACCGCTATCCACTGCTGCAGAGTAGTCGGTACAGGCAACTTGCGGGCTGAGTGGCTCAGGGGTGCCAGTGAGCCAATAATGCCCGACAAACACAGGTTTATGAGTTTTTAGCGCAAAGTCAATATTTTCAGCCAGTGCGTCAGGCGGTATTTGTGCCAATGCGGACGATGGAGCACGAGACACTTCACGCAAGGTACGTGTATTTAGCTCATCTAACCACCAGCGTACTCGCACTCGCGTACGCTCAGTACCTTCTTTATCTACCATCACAATACCATCAGGTAAGCCTGTTTCAACCCCTTTTAACACTCGCTCTAAAGCGTCAAAGGCGATGGTATCTTCTTTAGCCGTCGCGATTAAACCTGCTGGAGTCAGACAGTTATCGTCAGTCAGAAGAGGCTTTAGTATTGCCATGCTATCTGTATCCCAGCAAGCATGTACAAAACAGGCGTAGTCGGTCTCAATCCATAATGGAATTTCGTATAGACGCTGCAACCAGTACTCATGTTGCTCTGAGCCAAATGGTATCTCTGCTAAAAACGCCTCGTGTTGGCGTCTGTGGATATCATTGTGCGAGCGTAAATACTGGCTAGTATTATCAGGATCAAGCGTAGCATATGCCAACGCGTTATATTCATGGTTGCCCATCACTGCATCGGCCACATCGGCATCTAGCATCGCAAAGACAATCTCTAGCGTGGCTAGTTGCTGCGAACCACGATCGATCAAATCACCGATGAACAAAGCCCTATGACCTGTCGGTGGCACGAAATGCTGACCGTTATGCTCATAGCCCAACTGATGCAGCAGACCAACCAGTTTGTCTGCATAACCATGTATATCACCGATAATATCTATAATCATAATGTATTACTAAATCTCAAATGTAGAAGTGTACCGTGTACAAAATAGAGTTTATAAAATATAACTGTGTTTAAAATGATAGCTTCATGGTACGTAAAAATGTCTAAAATCCCGGTGATAGTAACGCATTGATAAAATGCGGTAGTACTTTTGGTTCCAAAACAATCGTAGCGATAACACCAAATGCGCCGCCCCACATATGAGCCATGTGATTGATGTTTGAGCCACCGCGTCGATCAGCATAGATACTATAAAATATATAAGCGACGGCAAATAGTATCGCAGGAATAGGAATCACGGCAAAGAGATAAATCCTCTCCCATGGTGCTAACAGAATAAAAGCAAACAGCACAGCCGATACGCCACCTGATGCGCCTAGACTCAAATAACTGGCGTTGTTCTTATTTTTCACGTAACTTGGAATCATGGCAACGATAATTGCCAATACATAAAAAACCACAAAACCGTAGCCGAATAAAAACGGCTGATATAGTCCTTCAATAGCACGCCCAAAGAAATACAAAGTAAACATGTTGAAGAGCAAATGCATACTATCAGCATGGATAAAGCCATGGGTCACAAAGCGATCCCATTGCCCATTGTTAACTGCTGGTGGGTAAAAAATCAATCGATTAAATAGCACCTTGTTTTGCCAAGCCAATAAGCTGACAATAACGGTAATAATGATAATAAGCGTCGTATGGTTTAACAAAGGAAAATCCTTAGGCCGTGCCTGATATGTGACAATGTTACAAATGACAAGCTACAAATGACAAGCTACAAATGACAATATTCAAAGCCTAAGCGTTACGGCTGATTAAAAAATAAGTTTGACGTCTGATCCGTATTAAGTACTAACCATTAGCAATAGACTAATACTAACAGCAGTTGCGATAACGCGAATACCTATTGTGTGACAAAACGATGCTTTTTTATGCGGTTATAGTGAATAATGTAGCAGTGTACCATGCAACATAAGTGAAACTTTTAGAACGTAGCTAATGAAGACACCAGTAACTAATGTAATGTTCAGACTAGTTACAAGTGCTACCACTGATAAAGAAGTAATATACCCAAGCGACATGGATAAAAATAAAATAAGTGCTTAATCTTGCACATTCAAATAAGGCTGATAGAGGCAGTGGAATATGAACATTATTGACCAGCTAGAACAAACGGTAACCCCAGCTGTAATGGGTAATGATGACAGCAATAATGTCGCCTATGTCAGTTTACTTGAGCAGTTTTATGCTGTTTTGGCCGCGCGCCTAGCTGTGCCACAGGTTTACTCACAGCTGCTGCGCACTGATCAAGTAATCACTAGCAGCAACAATGAAAGCCCTTTATTTGAACAAATATGGCAAGATAAAAGCCTGCAAGAGACTATCGTCCAAGAGTTGTCAGCCACCCATCACATTGATGAACAGACAACTGAGCAATTACTAATTAGTGCTACCCCATTGGCATATCGTGAGCTAAAAGTATTGGCCAAAGGGCAGTTCTTGCCAGCATTTTTACAAGAAAAGCAGGCTGCTTTACGTCCATATTTACCTATCTGGGCAGCCACTTTGATTACGGCTACTCAAAGTGTGGATCAGCAAGTACAAACAAGCTTCAATTCAGATAATGACCATATGCCAGTAAGTGACGACATATCGAATAGAATTGACGATTCTACTTTAGATACTGGCATAGCTAGCATAGTCACACCAATAACGAACACTGATGCAGAAAGTATAGAGCAAATATCAACTGCTGAGCGTGCAAACACTGAAGCATTAGATGACAATACGATTGCCAGTAGTGATGCTATTCATGCTAATCCAGCAGCCTACCATTTGGCAGAAAACAGTAATTTGAAGCGTGCACAGGTGCGTACTCGCAATCAACGAAATGATCTACTAATACGTGTGTTTTTATTAATAGTAGCCCTAGCCGCGCTTGCACTAGCAGCATGGGCATTGTTAGTGAAACCCAATAATGAAATACCAGTAGAACCTGTGGCCGCAGCACCTGTTGAACCACCGCCAGCACCCGTGCCTCCTGTACCAACAACGACTCCTGTTGAGCTTATTGTCGGTGTAGACAACGGCGGTAATTTGTACACTTGTAGTGCGACCGTTGGCGATGCTGCGCTACAAAGCACGTTGCAACAGGCACTTAATACAAGTTTTGGCGAGCAGGCAAGTATTTGTGAATTAAACATACAGGATGGAGTAGCAACCACAATCGCTAATATGCCTGCGGAGACACTGCCTAATGTCTTGACGATGCTACGATCAACACCGTTTGCACGTTTACATGTGCAAAACGACCGTCTCACTCTGGAGGCGCCAGACAATATACTGCTACAAAAACTGGTCACAGAAGTACGCAACTTAGTACCAGCGATGGTAGTCGAGAGTACAGCGCCACTGCCGTTGCCTGATAATAGCAACATTGGTGATGATACGAACAACATGGCAAACGCAAATAATCAGTTTGTAGATGACGGGGCGGGGATTAATAATCAATACAACAATAATGGGGTAAATAGTAACTCTGGCGAATACCAAGCATCAGATGATGATACTGGAGATCGTGTGATACCAACTCCTTTGCCTAACAATAATAGCTTTAATAATGCGCCCAACAATCTGCCTACCAATGGCGCGAGTAATATTCCCAACAATTTTCCTTCGAATAATCAAACGACCAGACCGCCAGGCCCTTTTTCACCTTCAGAAGTGGATGAGATGGCAAACACGGTTATCGTTGCTGAACCAGCTCAAGTTAGATAGTTTTTATAAGGCACGCTATTTCATAGGGTGTGTCTTTTTATATGGCCTATCTTTTCATGTAGCCTGGCTGTAGTTACGTGTGCCAACCGAAACATTACTTACTGTATCATTTGCACAACAACGTACAGACTGTGAATAGCAGCTTAAGAATTTTATAATAATCAAAACCAAATAAAGTAGTTTGATGGATTTATCGCCACCATGACTACTATGACGATTGAATACAAAAGAATGAAATAGCTGCTTTTTGAGCAAACGAATGATATAAATAAAAATTAAGGGGAGAGCCATATTATGGATATTATTAGCCACTTGACACGCACCGTCAGCCCAGCCGTATTGGAAGATGACCGTAGCCCAGCTAAGAAAAATCTACTAGAACAGTTTTATGCCATTTTTGCTGCTCGTCTTGCAGACAACGATACTTTTAGCCGCTTTGCTAATGAGAACATTGCCCGTGACGACAATGCTTTTTATGACCGTGTATGGACAGAAGGAGCACACCGCGACCAAATCTCTCGCGAATTGGCAGGCAAGCATAATGTCGATGCAACCACTTCACGTGGTCTGATTGCGATGGCAGCGCCCCTAGCTTTTCATGAGATAAAAAGCTTAGCAGGTACCACGCCCGTTCCGCAATTTTTGAATGACAATCTGAACAGTTACCAGCATCATATCCCTGCATGGGCAGGTACTGTTTTGCCTGCTAGTACAGTTGCTGCTACTTCTACTGCGGCTGGCACACCGATTTCTGATACCACCAGTACAGCGCCACTACAAAAAGAAGAAGAGCCAAAAGAGAGCTTTATGAAAGCGCTGCTACCTATTATTGGTTTGATTATCTTAGGTGCATTGGCTTGGGCACTACTCAGAGGCTGTCAAGAAAACCCTGAACCTGTAGCAACACCAGCGGCTACAGTGCAGCAAGGGGCACAAGGTAATGAGGCATTAGCGGTTGCAGGCGCAATTGAGCTTGCATCACTGAGTATCGCAACTGGTGAAAATAGCGAGCTGTATGCTTGTCGTATGAGTGTAGGTGATGAGACATTACAAACCAATGTTATGAATGCTTTGACTGGTGCATTTGGTGACGAAGCTAATAAATGCCGTGCTGACGTTGATGATAATTTTGCAGTAGATATGCCAGCATCTGCTCAGTTGGCAACGATATTACCAATTATCAAAAATGTACCGAACGCGAGCATGATTATCAAAGGCGATAACATCACTGTTAATGCTCCTGATAAAGCCGCGTTGGACAAGTTGGTTGCTGACCTACAAGCAGCTGCTCCTGCTATGACGGTTCAAGCTGAAGGTCCATTAGATTTGCAAGGCGAGATTGATGATAGTCTAGCTGCTGCAGATGTGGCGATGACCAATCTGGGTGAAAACCCAGATCCACGTGATGTTGCCCGTGCTTTAAGTATTCAGGTGATTAACTTCCAAGTAGATGAAGCGGTTATACCTGAAGTCAATAAGGCGCTGCTAGACCGTGCTGCAGAAATCATCAATAACGTACCTGACATGAAGCTAATGATTGTCGGTCATACGGACAGTCAAGCCTCTGATACCTATAATATGGAGCTGTCTCAGGAGCGTGCTGAGTCAGTGAAAGCGTATCTAGTGTCTAAAGGGGTTGATGCCAGTAAACTAACGACCAAAGGCATGGGCGAATCAGAACCAGTCGCAGACAATTCAACTGAACAAGGTCGCTTCCGCAATCGCCGTATTGAATTTATGGTCAATGACGAGGTTGTTAGTGCAAATGATGGCATGATGATAAACAGTGATTCGCTAGATCCAGATATGAACCCATTAGATAGTAATAATGATGATTTGTTACCAGATGGCGATGACGCTACCCAAGGTACTGCGATAGACCCAAGCAATTAATCTACAGATTCTTATTTTGATTATAGTTAGACTATAGTAGCTAAATGACAAAAACCGCATCTTATAAAGGTGCGGTTTTTTGCATGCTGTTCGATGATAGTTAAGTAAGCTATTATTTATACAGAGTAGGATCTGTCGATTCTTTAGCAGTCTGAGCATCAGCTTGGGCATTAAAAAAAGTCTGAGTAACATTTTGCTTGGCTTGCTGCCAGTATTCAAACTGCTGGCAGGTAGATTCAAGATCGCCTTGCCATGTTGGGATGTTGCCGCGCATGGTTTTGATACGTTGCTGGTTAGGGTAAGGCAGATCTTGCGCAGCTTTAGCCGCCTCATGAGCAGCCACACGGTCGTTGCACACGAGAGCAACATCACAACCAGCATTAATGGCCGCTTTTACGCGAGCACTGACATCACCAGCCGCCTTTGCACCTGCCATCGATAAATCATCAGAGAATAGTACGCCATCAAATTTAAGTTCATCTCGAATGATATCTTGTAGCCAAACTTTGGAGAATCCTGCTGGCTTGTCGTCTACTTGCGAAAATATCACATGTGCTGGCATAAGAGCGTCCAGACTATGTAGTGTTTGAGCAAAAGGTTGCATATCGCTATTGATGATTTCATCTAAGCTACGCGTATCGATGGCTTCTGATACGTGCGAGTCAGGAGCGATGGCACCATGACCGGGGAAGTGTTTACCAGTGGTTGCCATACCAGCCGCTTTCATTCCGCGCATGAATTGTGTTGCAAGCGCAGTGATGGCTTGCGTCTCATGATGAAAGCTGCGATCACCGATAACTTGGCTAATACCATCTCTATCCAGTACGGGTGCAAAGCTCAAATCGATTCCTACGGCTAGCACTTCAGCCGCCATTAGATAACCGCAATCGTAGGCGCAGCTGAGTGCTTGGCTCGGGTCTTGATTGAATAGCTCACCCAATCGACCCATAGCAGGTAGGGGCGTGAAACCTTCACGTAGCCTCGCGACTCGTCCACCTTCTTGGTCCACACCAATAAGTATGTCTTGGTTGTGATAACGTATATCGTCGCACAGTGCTCTAACTTGGGCCGCATCTGTGACGTTACGACCAAACAATATTACTCCGCCGACCTGTGCTTGTTTAATCAAACTGACATCTTCAGCGGTCAGAGCGGTACTATCGATATCTATCATTAAAACGCCGTACATCGTGTGTTCCTTATTATTTTATATATGGTTATATTATGAATGTGACTGACTATGCCTGTCTTATCACTTATCAGTCATTGTTCAAATATCTTATTATGACAGTTATTATTAATTGAGCATAATGTGGCAGATTATTAGGGTCAAATCAATTTGCTAATAGCCATTAGATTCAGTCATCAAATCGATGTTTATAGCCCTCAATTACTATGTATGATAAAAGTGATAGAAAGTTTGGTATGTACAGGTGTAGCGTGTAAGATTGCTTATACAGTTTGAGACAGTTCGGTATTTATGCGCGTGATAATATTGATTGATTTTTGAGTATATATCAGTATTTAATGATGCATAAAGTATAAGAATAAAAAGCGCAGCATTTATAGGTTATAACAGATTCGAGCATTTCTAATCTAATTCTGATGAATCACCCAATACTATTAACTTCAAATAACTAGGTACATATGATGAAAAAACAACCAGCACAGTGGTTACTCAGTGCAGCGTCAGTGGGCATCGCCGGTATTATCTTGACCCAAAGCTACGGTACTGCAGTCGCCGAGACCAACACGGGAAGTTTCGTTCAGACCCCTGAGCAAAAAGTCACCACCCGTCAAGTAGCCGCCTTGCTGGATCGGAGTCATTATCTTAATCAGCCTTTAGATAGCAAGACCGGTAGCGAAATCCTATCAATGTATATCGATAGCCTTGACCCAAATCATACGTTGTTTTTGCAATCTGATGTCGATGAGCTGAAGAAAAAACATGCTGAAGACTTTGGTGCTCGTTTAAAGCAAGGTGATCTATCTGCAGGGGTAGAGGTGTTTAATCGTTACCGCAAACGCTCAAACGAGTACTTTGCAATGGCCACCAAGATGCTCAAAACAGACATTGATTTGACAGGTAATGACACAATCATTCTTGATCGCGAAAAACTCGGCCATTTTAAAACCAAAAAAGAGCAGCGTGATTACTGGGAACGTCAGCTAAAGTTTCAGTTGATGAGCATTACCCTCGGTCAAGAAGACGAAAAAGCCAAAGAGAAAGTATTTTTAAGCAATCCAGATATCACTCGTGGACAAGACTTGGTACGTAACGATGAGCGTACGCCAAATGAGATTTTGCAAAATCGTTTGTCGCGTCAACAAGAGCAGTTTAAGCGTCTCAAAGATGATGAAATCATGGAGACCATCTTAAATACGGCGATGCTCACTTATGATCCGCATAGTAATTACTATGCACCGATTCAAGCGACCGAACTGCAAATCCAGTCTAGTCTTCAGTTGGAGGGCATAGGTGTCTCTATTCGTCCAGATCGCAAAAATCCAGATTATACTCGTATCGTGACCTTAGTCGATGGTGGTCCAGCCGCTAAGTCGGGTCAGATTAAGCCCAATGATTTGATCGTTGGTATCGCAAAAGATGGCGAAACCATGACGGACGTGGTTGGCTGGTCAACGCGTGAAATTGTCAGCTTGATTCGTGGTAAACGCGGTACATCGGTCACACTGAAACTACGTCAACCTAACACCCCAGATGCTAGCGCCCGTACGGTCACGGTAGTACGTGATATCATCCAGCAAGAAGAGTCAGGCGTCACTCAGCGAGTGGTAGAAGTGCAGCGTCCTAATATTGATAAGACACCAAAACGTATTGGCGTACTTGAGATACCAAGCTTTTACTTAAACTATCGTGCGCGCCGTAATGGTGAAGACTACCGTAGCGTCAGTATCGATACTGAAAAAGCATTAAAAGAGTTGAATAAACAAAATATCGATGGCCTAGTGGTTGATTTGCGCAACAACCCTGGCGGCTCATTAGATGAAGTTGCCAAGATGTTAGGTTTCTTTATAAAGAGTGGACCACTAGTACAGATTCGTGATAATCGTGGCAATATTCAAGTGTATCGCGACAATGATGGTGGCGAGCAATTGTATGATGGCAAGATGGCGGTCATTACCAACTTAGCATCGGCCTCAGCCAGTGAAATCTTTGCCGCTGCTATTCAAGACTATGGTCGCGGATTAGTGGTTGGTAGTACGACAACTGGTAAAGGCTCTGCGCAAATTCAGCTTGATAGCTTAGCTTTAGGCTCTGCCACCTTAACTCAGCGTAAATTTTATCGTGTTACTGGCGGTAGTACACAGAATAAAGGTGTCGTACCGGACGTTGAGCTAGTCAATATCTATGACGATGCGACCTTTGGCGAGCGTGCTCAGAAAAAAGCATTGCCTTGGGACACTATCAGAACAGCACCATATAAGCCTGAAGGGAAGTTTACCAGTGATACATTGGCGACGCTCAATCAGCAGTCTAAGATTCGCCAACAAAAAGACCCGCAGTTTACTTATCTGTCGACGCTAAATGATATTCGTAACATGGATGATGAAAAGAAACCTGTTCGATTAGATATCAATAGTCGCCGAGCTAAAATGCAACTAATTGAGAAACGCTCATTAGAAGCAGAAAACAAGCGCCTCATCGCAACTGGCGAGCGTCCATACTCTAACTGGAACACTTATCAGGCAGCGATGGACGCAAAATTTGAAGAACGTAGTCGTATGAAAGCCGCTGAACGTCCAGAATTACCAGAGGATGAGGCGTTCATCGATGAGGCAGCTTACCTGATGCTCAGCGCTGAACCTAAGACAATGCTTAGCCCTGAAGAGAAGCTATAATGTGAAGTTATTATAGCGTTACGTAATCTATGTAAGCATATGCTTACATAGATTGACGTTTAGACCTCTTACCAATAAAGGGTCAATCTGCGACTATAACTGTACGGCACGATTGAACGAAACGGTTCATTGATACTAGGGATTGGTATCTTAAAGGTCGCACTAGGGATAAGTAGTTTGCTGATTAAGGATGATAAGGCTGGATGCCTGTCAGTTATGAGATGCCCCGGGATTAGGTATCACGTAACGCTAACATGGATGGTTGGTAATAAAAGCCGCATGACGCTTGTCGTTATGCGGCTTTGTTACGTCTGGATATTAATAATTTCTATGGCGGACTTTCTAAGTAGATAATATTTAAGTTGATCATATTTATATTAATTTGAAATTTACCATGAAATAAGTATAAAAAAGGCCAGTAACCTGATCGGCTACTGACCTTTTAGATTAGGTAATAAATTTAATAATTTATCATCTAACTATTGTCAATATACTCTAGAAGAGATTAGTGCTCAACGCCACCTGCACCATGTACATGGCCATGGTTTAGTTCGTCTTCAGTTGCTGCACGTACTTCTTGGATTTCAACATCAAATGTCAAACGCTTGCCAGCCAATGGATGGTTTGCATCAACAGTAACTTCTTGATCGTTTACAGCAGTCACAGTAACCAACATTACTTGGCCACCAGCTTCTGACTGGAACTGCATACCAGGCTGAATGTCATCAACGCCTTGGAAGTTGTCACGTGGTACGTGCTGTACTGCTTGCTCTTGGTATTCGCCGTAGCCATCAGCAGGTTCAACGACTGCATTAACTTTTTCGCCAGCAGACTTACCTTCTAATTGTGCTTCTAGGCCTGGGATAATGTTGCTGTGACCATGTAGATAAGCAAGTGGCTGACCTTCTGGTGACTGGTCAAGGATATTGCCTTCGTCGTCTTTTAGTGTGTAATTGAATTTGACGGCAGTGTCTTTTGCGATAGTAGTCATAAAATATCCTAAATATATCTATGTAAAAAATTAAATACGGTTGCAATAAACCTAAAAAAGCCAATCTGCAAGCCAAAAGGCCACGTCATTAGTCAATTATCATCAGTTTATTAAAGTAACTTTAGCAGTTAGCATCTTTAATTGAGATGGCTCACATAACTTTCAAGGCAAAAAACATAAAAAATGCCAATTAATGCCACAATTTACAATAATAACTGCTATTTTCTATAGTTAATGCATAGCTAGTGGCTATTCATGGTTTAGGAGTTGCTTTTTTAGAGCAGGACTTCTAGCATAATTATAAAAATAAGGATGAGAGAGAGACGATGACTGCATTTGCCAATACCACTACTAAACAACCAGCGAGCAATGTTTTAACCAATCACGATGCTACTAAGGCTAAAATGATAGCTGATATAAGCTATCATTTTGATTTTGCCCGTTTCTACGAGCATTTGGTCGATGTGTCACTGAGCTTTACAGCTGTATCCGATGCGCCGCAGCTTTGGTTACCAGCGTGGATACCAGGTAGTTATCTGATGCGCGAGTTTGCTCGAAACATCACTGCGGTACATTATCAAATAATAGAAGCTCCAACAGCGGATAGTGACAAGCAACCAGAGACTTATCGCGCGCAAAAAATTGACAAAAATACATGGCAGCTGCCAGCGGTGCAAGCTGGGCAGACTGTCATCGTCGAGTACGAAGTCTATTGCTATGATTTATCCGTGCGTACGGCCTACGTCGATCAGCAACGACTTTACGGTAATTTCACCTCACTTGCGCTCGCCGTCGAAGGGCAAGAGCAAGCACCTGTCCATGTTAGCTTGATTGTGCCTGAGACATTTTTTACAGACAAAGAAAGTAGCAAAGTACTGATGGCCTGTGGTTTGGACGCTACGCACCTGCAAGTTGGTCAGCAGCAAAAAGGCCGTCAGCAAGCGAACAGTCAGCACATTTATAAGTTACAGGCAGCCAATTATCACGAGCTGATTGATTATCCATTCGAAATCGCAGAACAAGAAAAATTTGATTTTATTATTCATGATAATGAGCATCAGACGCTACATCATAGTTTTTACCTGTCGGGCAAGCAGAATGCCAATCTGGGTCGATTGCAGCAAGATATTACTCAGATTTGTCAGACCTACGTAGATTGGTTAGGCGATGCGCCATTTGACGATTATACGTTTATGACCTTTGCAAGTGGTCAAGACTATGGTGGGCTTGAGCATATCAACTCTACTAGCCTTATCACCCCGCGCAATGACTTACCCAGCACTAATGAGCCCAAGTTACCAAGTACAGATTACCAGCGATTTTTAGGATTATGTAGTCACGAGTATTTTCACTCATGGTGGGTGAAGACGGTACGTCCTGATGTCATGATCGATGTCGATTTGCGTCGTGAAGCATTTACGCCATTACTTTGGGTGTTCGAAGGGTTTACGTCTTATATCGATGATTTCATGTTGCAAGCGTCAGGTGCAATTGATAAAGCCAATTATCTGCGACTGCTAGCAGAGCAAATCAATCGCTACTACCAGACTCCAGGGCGTGGTAATCAAAGCGTAGCAGAATCAAGTTTTGATGCTTGGATTAAGCTGTATCGTACCGATGAAAATACAGGCAATGCGGGTATCAGCTACTATAATAAAGGCGCGTTGGTAGCTCTATGTCTGGATCTAATCTTACTCAAAAATAGCGACGGTCGTTATCGTTTGTTTGATGTGGTCAAAGCTTTTTATACTCAAGCCAAGCAGAACGACAGTAAGCGAATTGGCATAAGTAGTGCTGATATGGGCTCCGTCATTGAGCAGTTTATGCCGCTAGCAGAATGGGAAGATTTTGAGCGCCGTTACGTCAATGGGGTAGAAGAGCTGCCCATTGAAGCGTTGCTAGTGGCAAACGGTGTCAAAATACAGGCGAATACTAAAGAAACCGCTGACAAGCATGTGCCTTGGGGTATGCGATGTAACGAAACGCCAGCTGGGCTAAAGGTCAATCGTGTGATGCGAGATAGTATTGCGGCTAAAGCTGGTATTTCAGCACATGACGTTATTATCGCGATTGACGGCATCAAAGCGGATACGAAACAGCTTACTGCCTTGGTTAATGCAGCGCATCCTGTTGAGTGCTATTTATTCCGTCGTGATGAGCTGATGTGTGTTCAGATTCAACCTGAAACGACAACTAAAGTTAAGCCGCGAGATGAGACAACTGGCATGACTGGAGCAGTCCCTCCTCATAAAGTAAGCCTACGCTTAGCAAAAGGAGATAAGACTTTAGAGAATGATAATGAGCAATTAAAAGGTGAGGCAGGTTGGGAGACATGGCTTAATGTTATGAAACGGTAGCCTCAATGCTATATCAAATACCTTTCCATATGAAAAACCCTTCCATATAAAAAACCCTCTTCCGAGCAATACTGCTTAGAAGAGGGTTTTTTTAAATCACTTTTAATATTGTAGATATATCCAAGCAACTTAAATGCTCGATAGGTCAGAGGTTGGCAAGAAGATATACGTTTACTGCTCTTTAGCTCTGTTGTCTGGATTATCTGGGTTATCTGGATTCTTATTATCGGTAGTTTCAGGCGTTATGTTTTCATCTACAGAGCTATCGACTTCGTTGCTACTTGCAGCCTCAAGCGCAGCAATCCAGTTTTTCATCATATCAATTTCAGTTTGCTGGTTATCAATGATGTCTTGCGCCAACTGACGCATCTCTTCATCTGTCCCATATTCGAGCTGAACTTTTGCCATATCAACAGCGGCAATATGATGCGGTAGCATGCCGCGTGCAAATGCCATATCAGGTACAGGATCAGCCACACCCAAAGTCATTTCGCCATGCATATTTTCCATGCTCTTAGCATATGCTTGCTGCATCGCCACAGTATTTGGCTTAGGTTTGGCAGCATCAGGATGGCTAGCCAGCCACTTGTTTAAGACATCGATTTCAGCTTGCTGTGCCGTAATGACATCTTGAGCAAGTTGGCGCATCGCTTCGTCAGTACCATACTTGAGCTCTATTTTTGCCATCTCTACCGCGCCGCGATGATGTCCCAACATGCCTTTAGCAAAAGCGGTATCAGGATCGTTATAACCCATACCAATCATCATCTCGTCATGCATTCTAGTCATTGATCTCGTATAGTCTCTGAGCATATCGCTCATTTGAGACTCATCATTGACACTGTTATCGCTGTCATTTGTTAGAGTGTCGTCTGCCATACCGTCATGCTCAGCATGTGGCATATCAGTCACTGGCGGTGAGGTTTCTTCTGCAGGATTTGATTGGTTGTCCTCAGTCGTTGGCTGACAGGCGCTCAATACAAGCGCTGCAGAAATACTGGTGACCAACGAAAGAAAACGACGAGAAGCAATCATGACATATCCCTATTATGAAAAAACCAAACGATAAATGGATAATACTTATTATACATAATCAATTACGTGCTGAATGTTAGCAGATAAACCTTACCCATTCGAGACACTATGTTTAACAGGTCGTAATATATTATATGCTATACGAGAAACACATGCTGTTAGCTAGGTACTAAGAAACATGATACAAAAGTGGTTACTATAGCTCTTGTGTCAAACATATTGTTATTTTCTTGAATTTGGGACTAAAAAAACAACACTATCTAGAATGAACATACTTCCAAAACTAAAATCACATCTACTTGCTAATGTGGATTATCTTATGTCCATTAATGGTGTAAAAAAACTAATTTAATTTATTTAATGGACATAAGATAAGGATAGTATTATGATAAGGAAAATTTTCTAATAAAGGTGTTGATTGTGGAGCATATAGAGAAAAAAGCTAGCTACCAAGGGGATCTTGATATTGGTCCAATTAAGCTAAAATGCTTTGTCACGGAAGATGGAGAGCGATTTATTTCAGGTAGAAGCATGACGGGTGCCATTGGAATGAAAGGTCGAGGTCAAGGTGTTACACGGCTAGTATCGAACACAAAATTAGCCCCCTACATGAATCATGCACTTAGCATGGCGTTACAGAGTCCAATCGTCCTTACTGGTCAAACGCCTAGGCCTGTACATGGCTTTAGAGGCGAGATTTTAGCTGATTTATGTGATGCTATTCTTGAAGCCCGTAAAGATGGTGTATTGACAACCAAACAAGATATCCGCTACGCAGAATACGCTGAAACATTAATTCGAGGATTTGCTCGAGTTGGTATTGTTGCTCTAATCGATGAAGCTACTGGCTATCAAGAGGTTCGCGAGAAAAAAGCACTTAGTGCGATACTAGAAAAGTATATCCGTGATGAACCTCGCCGGAAGTGGACAAAAACATTTCCTGACGAATTTTGGTTTAAGCTTGTTAAGATAAAAGGGTATGATAGTTATATGGCTCTTAAGAGACCAGCTTTTGTTGGCCATTGGGTTAATGATATTGTTTATTCACGGCTAGCTCCTGGTATTAAAAAAACACTTCAGGAGAAAAACCCACGAACTAACAATGGCCATAGAAAAACTACACATCATCAGCTATTAACTGATGACTATGGCTTACCAGAGCTGAAGGAACATATAAGCAAAGTAATGTTACTTATGGATGCATCTAGTAATGCAAAAGAGTTTGATAAATTACTAAATCGTGTGGCCCCAAAATATGGTAATACTCTTGAACTATCTCTAGATGATGAACAATGAACTCACTAAATCAATTCTGTGGGTTTAATGCTAGGCTAAGTCGTTAACAAAGCTATATTGATTGCCATAAACGTAAAATCAAAATACATTGATAAATTGTCATCATTTGGTTCCAAGTATTTTTTGGGACCAGTAATACGAGCTTTTTTTTCTATTATCAACACAGTAAATACATTAACGGCTAATACCTAGCTGACGACAGTGTTCGCTAGTTAGATGAACGCGTACAAACTCCCCAACAGCTAACTCACCTAGCTCAAATCCTGCCACTGACCAACGTATCAAACGCAAACAAGGCAGACCGACGTGAGCTGTCATACGTCTGACTTGACGATTTTTACCTTCATATATTGTCAACATTAGCCATGAGTCCGGTACGCTTTTACGCTCACGTATTGGCGGATTGCGCTGCCAGAGCACCATCGGTAGTTCTTCTTCACTGACGTGTCTGACCTCAGCAGGTAGCGTTTTACCGTCTTTTAAAACCACGCCACGTTTGAGCTTATTGAGTTGCTCAGCAGTAGGCGTTCCTTCTACTTGTACTAAGTAAGTTTTACCTTGTTTGCGCCCTGCATTGGCTTTTGGCGGATGCGTAATTGCTTTATTAACGCGACCATCATCGGTCAAAATCAGCAAGCCCTCCGAAGTGGCATCTAGCCTACCAGCAACTCGCAAAGCCTTGTCAGTAAAGTATTGCGATAGGGTGGTGTGATCGTTGTTACTATCATCTCTAAACTGACTTTGCACGCCATAAGGCTTGTTGAATAGAATGAGACTAGAAGTAGACATAAAACGGTGTTTCCTAGTTTTAGATGGACAATGAATCATTGTAGCGTATGTTTTGTGATGCAGAGCTAGTATTAAGCGGCAAGACTACATAACCTGCTACAAAAGTAGGACAGCGCTTGTATAGATTTGCTGTTATTCTAAATCCGCATTCTGATAGTGGTATTTATATTTTTAATAGAGAATTATCTACTAACGGCAATCATTGTTTGGGTCTCTATTTTAATTTTTTTAGCTTCGAGCTATTTTTAACATTGTTCACATCAATGTCACAAGTGTCGTACTCATCAAAGCTTTGCTTAGCTGATAAGCGCCCAGAGCGTTACAACTATAATAAAACGGTTAGCATAACAAAGTGTCTAGTTCGCTTGCGACGTCCAACATACAACCAAGGAGTATCATCGATGTCATATGATAAGGTTATCGTGCCAAGAGACGGCGAAAAAGTAACCGTAAACGCAGATCTCACATTAAATGTTCCCAACCATCCGATCATTCCGTTTGTGGAAGGTGATGGAATCGGTGTAGATATCACGCCTGTTATGATAAAAGTAGTCAATGCAGCGGTTGATAAAGCGTATCACGGCAAGAAGTCTATCATTTGGATGGAGACTTATCTTGGGGAAAAAGCAGCGAAAGTATATGACGGCGATTATTTGCCAAGCGAGACGCTAGAGATTCTAAAAGACTACGTCATTAGTATCAAGGGTCCATTGACCACGCCAGTGGGTGGTGGCTTTAGTTCGTTAAACGTCGCAGTGCGCCAAAACCTTGACCTATACGTATGTCAACGCCCCGTACGCTGGTTTGAAGGCGTGCCAAGTCCAGTGCAGCATCCAGAACTGACCAATATGGTTATCTTCCGTGAAAACACAGAAGACATCTACACGGGTATCGAGTGGAAAGCGGGCAGCGACGATGCCAAAAAAGTTATCAATTTCTTAAGAGATGAGATGGGGGTAACCAGTATTCGATTCCCTGAAGACTGCGGCATCGGTATCAAACCTGTCTCAAAAGAAGGATCACAACGTCTGGTACGTAAAGCAATTCAGCATGCCATCGATAATGATTTGCCAAATGTGACCCTAGTGCACAAAGGCAATATCATGAAGTTCACTGAAGGCGCATTTAAGGATTGGGGCTATGAGCTAGCGGCAGAGCGTTTTGGTGCAGAGTTATTAGATGGCGGTCCATGGATGACCATGAAAAATCCAAAAACGGGTAACGATATTATTATTAAAGACGTCATCGCTGATGCGTTTTTGCAGCAGATTTTGATGCGTCCTGCAGATTATTCTGTAGTAGCAACACTTAACCTAAACGGTGACTATATCTCTGATGCATTGGCCGCTGAAGTAGGCGGTATTGGTATCGCGCCTGGTGCAAACAAAGGCGGTGCAATCGCTGTTTATGAAGCAACGCACGGTACTGCGCCCAAGTACGCTGGTCAGAACAAAGTAAATCCAGGCTCATTGATATTGTCTGCTGAGATGATGCTTCGTGATATGGGCTGGACGGAAGCAGCTAATCTTGTCATCAGTGGTATCCAAGGTGCGATTGCCAATAAAACAGTCACGTATGATTTTGAGCGTCTGATGCCAGATGCTACCTTACTGAGTACTTCTGAGTTTGGTAAGGCGATTATTAAGCATATGGAAGCCTAAGACTACTTAAACTCTAAGCATTCTATTTTATTACTATGTATCAAAAGCCACCTGATTATATAGGTGGCTTTTTTTATTTCACTTTTTATAAAACTTTTAGAAAACACAAAAAAACACCTCAACGTTCGAAGACGGTTGAGGTGTTTTTTTACTAAGACTTAAACCTGCTTAATCACTTCTGGGTATAAAAACCAAAAGCGATTAGGTTTAATGGTTTAAGAGCAATCGCTTAAAATTATAGCGATGCCAACGTCTCGTTAAACAAAGCGCTTGGACGCATTGCTTTCTTAGCCAATTCTTCATCAGCATAGTAGTAGCCTTTAATGTCTACTGGCTTGCCTTGGGCTTGGTTAAGTTCTTTAACGATGGCTTCTTCGTTCTCTTTTAGCTTTTGAGCGAATGGTGTAAATTGCGCCTTTAGCTCGCTATCTTTATCTTGAGCTGCAAGCTCTTCTGCCCAGTACATCGCTAGATAGAAGTGGCTACCACGGTTGTCCAACTCGCCCGTTTTGCGTGATGGTGACTTGTCGTTTAGTAGCAGTTTTTCTGTTGCTGTATCTAGCGTGTCTGCCAAGATTTGAGCTTTAGCATTGTTGTCGTTGTTTGCTAGATGCTCCAAAGATACCGTCAAGGCCAAGAACTCACCAAGTGAATCCCAACGTAGATGGTTCTCTTCTGTTAGCTGCTCAACGTGCTTCGGTGCAGAACCACCAGCACCAGTTTCAAACAAACCGCCGCCTTTCATTAATGGTACAACTGATAGCATCTTGGCACTGGTACCTAGCTCTAGGATAGGGAACAAGTCAGTTAGGTAATCGCGTAAGATGTTACCGGTCGCAGAGATAGTATCTAGACCACGAGCAACACGCTCTAGGGTGTAACGCATCGCACGAACCTGAGACATAATCTCGATATGTAAGCCAGTAGTATCATGATCTTTTAGATACGTTCTAACTTTTTTGATTAGCTCGTTTTCATGTGGACGGTATGGGTCTAACCAGAAGATAACAGGCGTATCTGATTCACGAGCACGGCGTACGGCAAGTTTTACCCAGTCTTGGATAGGCTCGTCTTTAACCTGACACATGCGCCAGATATCACCTTTCTCAACACGTTTTTCGAGTAATACTTCATCAGTATCAATATCCACAATACGTGCAATACCAGCATCGCTAGACTCAAAAGTCTTGTCATGCGAGCCGTATTCTTCAGCTTTTTGAGCCATTAGGCCAACGTTAGGAACGGTGCCCATCGTTTTTGGATCAAAGTTACCATGCCATTTGCAGAAGTTGATCATTTCTTGGTAAATACGGGCAAAGGTAGACTCTGGCATGACGGCTTTACAGTCATACATTTTGCCATCAGCACCCCACATTTTACCGCCTGAGCGAATCATCGCTGGCATAGAAGCATCAACGATTACATCACTTGGAGAATGGAAGTTAGTGATACCTTTTGAAGAGTCAACCATCGCCAGACGTGGGCGATGCTCTTGACACGCATGTAAATCACGCTCAATCTCTTCACGTTTTGAAGCTGGTAGCGTTGAGATCTTGTCGTACAAATCTGCCATACCGTTGTTGACGTTGATACCTAGCTCATCAAAGAAAGCACCATGTTTCTCAAAGGCTTCTTTGTAGTAGATTCTAACCGCATGACCAAAGACGATAGGATGCGAGACTTTCATCATGGTTGCTTTTACGTGCAATGAGAACAAGATACCAGCTTCGCGGCAATCTTCCATTTCACGCTCATAAAACTCTAACAATGCTTTTTTGCTCATGACCATCAGGTCGATGACTTCTTTATCAAGCAAAGCAATTTTAGGCTTTAATACTTTTTGAGTACCGTCATCAAGTAACAACTCCATACGTACCGTACGAGCTTTATCTAATGTCATAGATTGCTCGCCATCGTAGAAGTCGCCGCCATGCATGTGTGATACGTGCGTGCTTGACCATTGCTTCCATTCACCCATAGAGTGCGGATGCTTACGTGCATAGTTTTTAACGGCTTTAGGAGCGCGGCGATCTGAGTTACCTTCACGCAGTACTGGGTTCACTGAACTGCCTAAGCTTTTGCCATAGCGCTTGCGTAGCTCTTTTTCTTCGTCAGTTTGTGGATCTTCTGGGAAGTTAGGAATAGCATAGCCTTTGCTCTGCAACTCTTTGATAGCGGCTTTTAACTGCTGTACAGAAGCACTGATGTTTGGCAGTTTAATGATGTTGGTATTTGGATCTTGAGTCAAACGACCTAGCTCAGCTAAGTTGTCAGGAACACGTTGCTCTTCGGTCAAGTATTCAGGGAATTCTGCCAATATACGCGCTGCAACAGAGATGTCGCTGGTTTCAACTTCAACGCCTGCTGTTTTTGTGAATGCTTCGACAATAGGTAAGAACGACAGAGTCGCCAGCGCTGGGGCTTCGTCAGTTTTTGTATAAATAATTTTTGACATTTTAGTTAGATCTTCCTTTAGGCTGTAGTTAATAATAAAGCTCAAATATAGTGTTGAATATGCGTCAATGATACTATGCAATAATCCATGATATGGTTAGAACAAGTACTTCATATGTAGCTTCTTAGAAATTTTTAAGACAGGTCAGACATTTTCTTTTAATAATATTCACGAAAAAAGCATTTAAAGGCAACACGTTAACGGTCGGTGCAAAATTGCCTAAAAGTGAATCACTGACGCTACATTATAATCAATCCACTATAAATCCGATAGGATGTCAATCGTATACCATGAACTAAGTATACTGTTTTAGCTCGTATCCTATGGTTTCGAATTATACTAAGCTAATAACAACCTTATTCTACCAGTCATCGGCTTCGATATCATCTTTTCCATACAACTACTGTTTTTTCATGACGTTTTATATTGATCTCACTGCCCATAAGCGCATTCTTACAAACCACCCGCGTTATCGTTGGTGGTTTTTTGTTGGGTGCAGATAAGTTTTTGCAAATTGTGACAGCAATGACGTAAAAATTTGCTAGTCTAGGTCATCAATAGATTGGTTATCGATAAATATATCGCGATTATAATAGTGACGGTGAATATGAGTTTAGAGTATGCGCTGATTAATGATACCAGTTGGCAGAGCCAAGCAGACTGGCAAATACCAGATACGCCCTTTATGTCTTTTGCTTTTTGGCAAGCACTGGCAGACACGGGTGCGATAGGTGAGCAGGCAGGTTGGCTACCAATATTTATTTTGGTACATCGTGTCACAGACTATGCCGATAGTGAAGGTAACACCGATACCTTAGTAGATAGCGCGGCAGAAAACACATTGCAGCCTGTGGCTGTCATGCCAGTATTTATAAAAGGTCATCATCGCGGTGAGTTTGTATTTGATCATGCATGGGCTGAAGCTTATGCGCGCTATGGTGTTGATTACTATCCGCGATTGGTCACTAGCGCACCATATACACCGATTACTGGCCAAAGGATTTGGTTGGCAAAAGGTGAAACTTTGAATGAGGATATCCTCAAAATAGCCATCGCAGGTATCGATGATATCGCTCAACAAGTGGGTGCTTCCAGCTGGCATGGACTATTTGTGACACCAGAGCTTGCCTCTATCGCCACCGCATCTATACCAACTGAAATTGATGTAGAGCTTGCCATAGCGGCTCAAGAAAGCGGCGTAGAGTCAGCTGTTATTGAGCTACCGATATTTGAGCGTCAAGGTTGCCAGTTCTTATGGCAAAACAAAGACTTACTTAATGACAGTAAGCCATTTGCAGATTTTGATGCGTTTTTGATGACCTTAAAAGCCAAAAAGCGTAAAACCATTCGGGCTGAGCGCCGTAAAGTTGCCGAGCAAGGCATTAGTTGCCAGCGCAAGTGCGGAGATGCTATTAGCGATGCTGACTGGAAGGCTTTTTATCACTGTTATGTGATGACCTATGCAGTACGCGGACAGCAGCCTTATTTGACGATAGATTTTTTTATGGCGTTGGCAGCGAGCATGCCTGAGCATATAATGCTTGCGCAAGCACTCGACGCCAGTGGTGAGATTATCGCGAGTAGTTTGTTCTTGTATGACAGACCTGATAGTGACAAGGCTTATGGTAGTGTTGATAATAATGCCACCTTATATGGTCGTTACTGGGGTGCGCTAGGTGAGTATGACAGCTTGCATTTTGAGCTATGCTATTACCAAGGTATCGAGTTTGCTATCGAGCAAGGGTTGATGTCTTTTGATCCAGGTACGCAAGGCGAGCATAAGCTGGTACGTGGCTTTATTCCAACGACGACACATTCCATCCATCGTATCTATGATCCGCGTTTTGTACCAGCGATTGGCGATTTTTGTGCTAGAGATCGGTTGCATATGGCGCAGTATCGTCAGCAGGCCTTTGAAGCTTTGCCTTTTAATGCTGACAATATGCCTGAATTTGATGGCAGTGCTTCATCACGGTAATCAGCTGTGAATAAATCTGCTTTTATTTGCAAGCACCTTTTAACTATCAAACATCCTATAAAAAATACTAGCCATAAACTATGACCAGCAATTCTTTTAGTTCTACCAATGACCTACCTCCTACTGACCTCTTGCCTTGGCTCAATGCTGAAGGCTCTCTCACTGCGATATTAGAAGAGAAGGCAGGGCAGCCGCTGCGTGTAAAACGCAGCTTTGAGGGCTATCGTTCGCTAACTTTAGGTCAAAAAAAGCAACTGGGTGTACGAGGCATGATGCTAAATCGTCCAATGCTGGCATGGATACGGGAAGTGCAGCTATATGGCAATGATGAAATGCCATGGGTGCAAGCACAGAGCATCTTTCCTTTAAACAGTTTAAAAGGTCAGTCGCGTCGTCTTCAGCATCTGAAAAACACACCTATCGGTTACGTTTTA
Organism: Psychrobacter proteolyticus; assembly: GCF_038155145.1. Taxonomy (GTDB): domain Bacteria; phylum Pseudomonadota; class Gammaproteobacteria; order Pseudomonadales; family Moraxellaceae; genus Psychrobacter; species Psychrobacter proteolyticus_B. Next base: position 149,781 of record NZ_JBAKAY010000004.1, on the reverse strand, counting down.
TTTAAGCGTCGCCGTACCTTGCCAAATGAGCGTTTTATCAGTCATACGAGTAACGGTTGGCAACGACAAACGTGTTATGACTGGCATGGTCGTAAGATAATGATCAGTGAAACGTTCCTACCGGCGTTCTTATAATCACTTCACTATAATAGTCACTCCACTATAAAAGTATTACTGGGTTAACCTCGCTTAAGGTATTTGATATACATCTACATTCGGCTGCTTTGTACTACTTTTAAATTGAATCGACTATATAGTCAAGTCTATATAAATCCGCTACATCGTCATCCTCGCTAAGCATACTAATGTATAACTTGCACTCGGTTTCCTTGTATCAAAATTATATTAAATTGACTATATCTAGCCACGCTTAAAAATATTTTATGCCTAAAACAGCATAAAAGGGTGGGCAAGGGAAAAAGTTCAGCGGGTAAATCCTTTATTTTATTGGCTATTTATCTGTGTTATATAGTCATTTAATTCGCTCATCCTAAGGTGAGGTTTTTTTGCGCTCACAGCACAAATTTTCATGTTACACTTAATCTTTCGTGATGATATCGATGCAAATGTACATCGATTTTATTGACGAATCAGTCAAGTTAATAACAGGTCAGTCGCCTGTATTTATTCTTATTTCAATCTTTGCTAATAGACTCCATTCACAATAATGGTCGTACCATAAAACAGACTGCAGAAAAACAGCGTGCAGAGGTATCAAGCGTACTTCAGCGACGTTGACGCAGTAGTTGTTTTATTGTGGGCAGGCTATAAGCTTCTTTTCAATGACGTTTTTTAATGACAGTCACTACTTAGGACATCACTATGTTTAAAGATATTTCTATCAAAGATTTTGATCCAGTACTTGCTGAAGCGATGGCCGCAGAAAGCGTTCGTCAAGAAAACCACATCGAGCTTATCGCCTCTGAAAACTACTGCTCACAAGCAGTGATGGAAGCACAAGGTACTGACCTTACCAATAAATACGCAGAAGGCTATCCTGGCAAGCGTTACTATGGTGGTTGTGAGCATGTAGATGTGGTTGAGCAATTGGCTATTGACCGTGCTAAAGAGTTGTTCGGTGCAGAGTATGTGAACGTTCAGCCACATTCTGGTAGCCAAGCAAACTCAGCCGTATTTTTAGCATTGTTAGAGGCAAATGACACTGTACTAGGCATGAGCTTAGACGCTGGTGGTCACTTGACGCATGGCGCACATATCAACTTCTCAGGTTTGAACTACAATGCCGTACAGTACGGATTAGTAGATGGCACTGGCCTTATTGATTATGACCAAGTAGAGAGCTTGGCGCGTGAGCATAAGCCAAAAATGATCATTGCGGGTTTCTCAGCATACTCACAAGTAGTTGATTGGCAGCGTTTCCGTGACATCGCGGACGAAGTAGGCGCGTATCTATTGGTCGATATGGCTCACGTTGCTGGTCTAGTTGCTGGCGGTGTTTATCCAAACCCAGTACCTTTCGCTGATGTAGTTACAACGACGACGCACAAAACTCTACGTGGCCCACGCTCAGGTATGATTTTGGCACGTGATGAAGTACTGGCTAAAAAGCTAAACTCAGCCGTATTCCCAGGCAACCAAGGTGGCCCGTTGATGCATGTCATCGCAGCAAAAGCGGTTTGCTTTAAAGAAGCGTTAGAAGATAACTTTAAAACCTATCAGCAGCAAGTAGTGAAAAACGCTCAAGCTATGGCAAAAGTGGTTCAAGAGCGCGGCTATGAAGTCATCTCTGGCGGTACTGAAAACCATCTAATGCTGATCAGCCTCGTTAAGCAAGAAATGACGGGTAAAGAAGCGGACAAATGGCTTGGTGAAGCACACATCACTGTCAACAAAAATGCTGTACCAAACGATCCAAAATCACCATTCGTGACTTCTGGTATCCGTATCGGTACGCCAGCGATTACTACTCGCGGTTTCAACGAAGCACAAGCGGGCGAGTTGGCAGGTTGGATCTGTGACGTACTAGACAGCCGCGGTGATGAGGCGGTTGCTACTGAAGTACGCGCTAAAGTAGAAGCGATTTGTGCAGAATTACCAGTCTATGCTAAAAATCAGTAAACTTTAGAATGGTAATAAAAAGAACCGCTAAGCTTTTGCTTAGCGGTTTTTTTGTTATTGCTCTTTATAAATATTAGAGCATTTAACGCAAACCTATATTGGGATTGCTATTTAGCTCTTTTAATTATATTTAAGTCTGTTATTTAAACTGAAGATTATTACCGACATTTTTCGATAAGTGTAGTGAGCTTGACTAAGTTTTGGTATTAGTTTTGAGGAGCTAAGTTGATGTTTAATTAAGAAAAATGTGTAAATCTCTTTGTTTATACAAAAATATTAGTATATAGTCAGTATTGGACATTTAGTAATAATACTAATACAAATTATAATAAATAGTTACACTTTGTATTAGTATCGCTGTAATTGATTGAATAATTATATAAATATTATTTTCAATAGAGGGATTTACATGAAAAAACAATCTTTAGTCGCAACGATGCTATTACTCAGCACGACTCTTGCGCAAGCAGCAGAACAATCAGGTTTAGCAGCATTTGGAGCAGGTCTCGATGGCTTTATGGCCAATATATTTGGCTGGTTCGTCGACCTCATTTTCTTTTCAGTACCTCTTGGAGACGTCAGCTTCCCGCTCATTGTGGGTTGGTTATTAGTTGCCGCACTCGTATTCACTTTTTACTTTGGATTTATTCAATTTCGCCAAATAGGCTTGTCTCTAGATATTGTCAGAGGCAAATATACCGATCCCAATCCGGCCAACAAAGAAGAAGGCGAGGTCAGCCACTTTCAAGCCTTAGCTACTGCCTTATCAGGTACCGTTGGTCTTGGTAATATCGCAGGTGTTGGTGCAGCACTTGCTATTGGGGGACCTGGCGCTACCTTTTGGATGATTATGGTCGGCCTATTCGGTATGGCGACCAAGTTTGTAGAATGTACGTTAGGTGTCAAATATCGTACGGTACTACCATCTGGCGTTGTATCAGGTGGCCCTATGTACTACCTAAGCCGCGGTATGGCTGAACGTGGTATGGGCGGATTAGGTAAGTTTTTGGCTGTTGGTTTTGCACTCATGTGTATATTGGCGACCTTTGGTGCCGGTAACATGTTCCAAGGTAACCAAGCCTTTGCAGTCATGAGCTCTACTTTTAGCATTCCAACGGATTACAGTGTATTCTTTGGTATTGGCTTAGCATTTTTAGTCGGTATGGTTATCATTGGTGGTATGCCGCGCATCGCAACCGTTACCGAAAAAGTCGTACCTTTTATGGCTTTGTTATACATTACTATGGCGGTAATCGTACTAATTGCTAACTTTAATCATATCGGCGCTGCATTTGGCGAGATTTTCTCGGGTGCCTTCACTGGTGCTGGTGTGGCTGGTGGCTTTATTGGCGCGTTGATTCAAGGTTTAAAACGTGCAACTTTCTCTAACGAAGCAGGTGTTGGTTCAGCTGCTATTGCTCACTCAGCAGTAAAAACCAAAGAGCCTGCTACTGAAGGTCTAGTAGCGCTATTAGAGCCTTTCATTGATACGGTTGTTATCTGTACGATGACGGCGCTTGTTATTACTATCTCTGGGGTAAATACTGCCGCAAACTTACAAACCCAAGCGCTTACTGGTGTGGATCTAACCCGAGCGGCCTTTATGGAAACGGCGCCTATCTTCCAGTATTTCCTAGCTGTCGCGGTATTGTTGTTTGCTTTCTCAACGATGATTTCATGGTCATACTATGGTCTAAAAGCTTGGACTTACCTCTTTGGTGAAGGTAAAGGCGGCGAGATGATATACAAACTTATCTTCTTAATCTTCGTTGTTATCGGTACCATCGTACAGTTTAGCTTTGTTATCGACTTCTCAGATGCAGCTCTGTTCGCTATGGCAATCTTTAACATCATCGGTCTGTACTTCTTGATGCCAATTGTGAAAAGAGAGGTTAATTCTTTCATAGCTCGTGTGAAAAGTGGTGAAATTAAAAAGTATAAATAATAGGTTTGATTGAACACTCTATTATAACTTGATAATTAAAAAAGCCCGCCAAGATGAGTCTTGGCGGGCTTTTCGATGGCTGTTATTTGTTATTTACTAAATAGCTATTAAGTTTTAGATAGAAGCAATCTGTAAAGAGTTGCCTGTTTATACAAGAAAACCGCTTAGCTTTTGTTAGGTGGTTTTTTAGTGCTTACGTACAAAATTTCAAATATATACTTTGTATTTAGTGGTTGCATACATACACACTTAAAAAGTAGTTAGTTCTTGTTTTTCTCCCTCATTTGAGGTTAAAATAGTGGAACTAGTATTGATAAAGGAAGAAAAATGCACGCTTATAAAGTTGAACATATCACCCAGTCAAATGAACCTAAGGATGATAGTGATTTCAAAAAAATTGGTCTTCCTTATGAAGTGTTTGAGAAGGCAGTAGATGCAGCATTTAGAGCTTACCAACGTGAAGACAATAGTTTTTCCACAAAATCAGCAGCAGGGTACAATGCTTGGAATTATGCTGTGAAAGAATTAAGGCTAAAGGCGTTAGAACATAGTTGGGGAGTGCCTTTCGAGAGTAATGGTATTGAAGGTATTAAAAGCCCACTTAGAAAAATTACAATTATTGTTAATTCAGGCAATAAGAATACTGGTATTAAAGATAAAGAGCCAAAACCTAAAAATCAAAAAGGTTCGGGCTATAACGTTCTGATGAGTGATAATTTAGATTTATTCACTTCTTGTGATGACTTATTTGACGCAAACTCTATTACTGAAGAATCTACTGATCCAAATCAAACGTGGTTACTTCTTTTTCATATTGACGAGAGGAAGGAAGAAATTAGATTTGAGCTATTACTGCCTACAAAGATAGAGAATAGAATTATTTCTGGCTATAAAAAGCGAATTATTTTGTCACCTATTGACATTTCGAATAAGCCTAAATTTACATCCGTAACGAGTGAAGAAGACTCAACTGTAGGGATTGATTTTGATGTGCCTAGAAAGAGTGGATAAAGAGTTCAATCCTGATAGATTTAAAATTGCAAGACTAAGACGCAAGATGACATATAGGAGACTTGCTGAGCAAACAGGGTTGTCTTCAAAAACGATATCTAAATACGAGAAAGATGGTATCAACAACCCGCCTTCTAGTGAGTCTTTGAAGAAAATATCGCAAGTTCTTAGTTATCCTGCACAGTTCTTCTTTGAAGATGATATTGATGAAATATCTACTGAGACAGTTTCATTTCGTGCATTAAGTAAAATGACAGCTGCACAAAGAGATGCTGCTATATCTGCTGGACGACTTAGTCTCATCGTCAATAATTACATACAAGACAATTTTGAACTTCCTAAACAAGATTTTATAGATTTAAGAGGTTGTGATCCTGAGGTAGCAGCAGAGACAATTAGAGAGCATTGGGCGCTTGGAAGTAAGAAGATAGGTAATTTGATACATCTATTAGAATCAAAAGGTGTTCGTGTTTTTTCATTGTCAGAAAATACTCTAGATGTGGATGCTTTTTCTTTTTGGAAAGATGGCTTGCCATTTATTTTCCTTAATAATAGAAAGTCAGCAGAACGTAGTCGGTTTGACGCTGCCCACGAATTAGGACATTTACTACTGCACAAGCATGCTTCACCTTTCGATGACTCTATTGACGTTTCATTATCTCCTAGTCGAGTTGCTGAACAGGAAGCTGATAATTTTGCTTCTGCATTCTTGATGCCAAAGGCAAGTGTTGCAAATGCTATTCCTAACTATATAACTATAGAGGACATCATTGAAATAAAAAGTAGGTGGTCAGTCTCCGCTGTTAGCTTAATATTTAGACTACATAAAGTTAATCTTATTACAGAATGGCAGTATAGAAAACTTATGGAAGAAGCTTCAATAAGAGGGTATAGAAAGCAAGAACCTCAGCCTATTCCTAGAGAGAAATCTTTAATTTTTGAAAAGATAATGCCGGTGTTAGCTAAGGAGGGCTTAGGCGTGAAATCCTTCGCTAAAGAATTGAAACTACCTCTAGATGAAGTAACTAATCTAATGTTTATGCCAGTTCTTATAGAGCATTAATATAAGAATAAATTCTAATTAGCATTATCATCATTTTACACAATAAAAGCCCCGATTATAAAAATATAATCGGGGTTTATTCACATTAAATCAGTCTAACTTTCTACTAAGTAGCCTACATAAACGGCAACTTCGTAAATATCTGTAGTATCGTGGCATTGACGATATCAACAAAGAACGCACCTACCATTGGCACGATTAGGAATGCTTTAGGTGAAGGTAGATAGCGATCAGTAACTGCCTGCATATTGGCAATCGCTGTCGGTGTCGCACCCATACCAAAACCACAATGACCTGCTGATAATACAGCTGCGTCATAGTCTTTACCCATAATTTTAAAGGTAATCAGGTAAACGTAGATAATCATAATGATTGTCTGTACAACCAATATAATTAGTACAGGGCCTGCCAAATCGGTCAGCTGCCAAAGTTTTAAAGACAACAATGCCATCGCTAAAAATAGGCTTAAAGACGCATTACCAAGTACATCAATTGAGCGGTCAAACATATCAAAATTAAAGACCATCGTCAGCACATTGCGAATGATGACGCCGCCTGCCAGTGCCCATACGAAAGTAGGCAGCTCAAACCATGTACCTTCAGCGACTATGGCCATCACATCGGCAAAAGCCAAAGCGCCTGCGAATAGTGCCAAGGTTTCGATAGTAGAAGAAGCGGTGATAAAGCGCATGCTATCAGGTCTTTCAAAGATATCTTTATTACTACCTGCAGACTCCTCATCGTGTTTGGTGCTATATAACGACTGTGCACCAGCAACTTTTTCGATATCGCTAGGATCAGGGTTAGCTGGCGTTGGTTTTAGGCCAAGTCGATTAATCAAGCGGCGGGCAACAGGACCGCCAACAATACCACCCGCGACCAAACCATAAGTAGCAACCGCGATACCAAGTGTAGTCGCACCGACCACGCCGTAGTCTTGTTCTAGCGTAATGCCCCAAGCGCCTGCTGTACCATGACCACCAGTTAGAGCGATAGAACCTGTCACTAGACCGAGCAAAGGATCAAGTCCCAATGCACTTGCCATGGCCACACCGACGACGTCCTGCAATACAATAAACACTGAAACAACGATAGTAAAAATTAGTAATGGTGTGCCGCCTGCTTTTAGTCGACTAAAATCAGCGCTCAGACCGATGGAGGCAAAGAACATCAACATGGTGGCGGTCTGTAGTCCTTGATGAAAGTTGAAACTATATCCCCAAACCATATTGAGAGCATAGACAACAATCGCCGCGACCAAACCACCAGCAACCGGTTCTGGAATATTAAAGTCCTCTAAAAACTTGACCCTCCGCACCAAAAACCGCCCAAGCAGCAGCACTAAGGTGGCCAATATCAGGGTGTAATAACCGTTTAAGGTAATCTCCATAGGTTAATCCTTTCTATAAAATAAATTAACCTGAATTCGGGATAAATATGGCTTTATCTCGAATTCAGGTTTCTATGATGACGAATAATTATCGGTGACTATCGGCGGTCAAGCTTGCAATATATAGGCTTTTAATGACTAATTTTCTAACGCATAAGCTTCATCCTCAGATGGCACGATGACCCACAATTGTGGTTTGCCAAATTCTCTAAAGGCATCCTCAATGATGCTTTTAAAGACATTGAAGTCTTCAGTGTTTATCCTTCTGACGTCTGTCAAATCAAGCCTTAAATGAATTGCTTCACTGTCTGTTAGACAATCCCATGCACTGTCCCAGTTGTGTGAAAAATAACTAGGAAAGTCACAGGCCTTGGCCAAACTCGTCAATAGCTCAGTTTTTTCGAGCGTGTCACCTACGGCTATAGTAACAGCCTGCGCAGGAATGCTAGTACCCAGTGCTGTACCGTTTTGGTTAATGTGGTCTTGATTCACGTGGCTTTGATTCACGTAATGAATGGCTTGGTTTATACTTTCTCGATTCATATCGGCTTTGTCCGTATTCGCTTGTTTCATATCAGCTCGTTTCATATTAAGGCACCTGTAGTCTTTGGAAGCTATCATAGTGATCGACAGTTAAATAATAGACAGTAGGCGGGTTACCACCTGTGACGATACGCCGTGCGCCGCGATGAGAGACACCAGGGGTGGGCACGGTATATTCGCGATAGTAACCTTGTGACTGGGTGGGTAGTCTGCCTTCACGGTTATAAAACGTCGTGCCATCTTTATTTGGATATGGAAACGGGCCGCCTTGCTGAATAAGCGCAATCGTATTATCGACCTGTGCGTCACCTGTTATACCAGCAGTGGCGACTTGGTTCGTATTATTAGTGACGTCTTGCGACACCGTTGTCGACTCGATGCTATCAGCAAGCAATGTCGAATTTAAATCGCCAAAGAAATAGAAAGCGACGGCGATGATAGCGATAAGGCTAAATAACGTAGAGCCTAAGCTTCTTTTATTGGGTCTGCTATTGTGACTGCTACGATTTGAGTTACGAATGCTGTGATGGCTATTAGTATTAGCAGGTGTATAGCTTGGAACATCTGATGCAGTATCTTGGTCAAGGCTCAACGAAGACGAGGTCACTTCAGTGGCTCTTAATTGATTTTTGTCGTTACGGGCACTGTTAAAGTAGACACTTTGACCAACCGTTATAGGCTTCGCCAGTCTTGCTTTGCTAATATGAAAGAACACATCTTCACTTTGATTATCTACATCGATAAAGCCATAGCCTTTATCTTCGTTCCAGTGCTTAATCTTGCCACTTTGCATGGTCGTACCGCTCCCTATAATTTAAATACCTTAACTAAAATACTTGTGATTTAAACGAAGAAACGCCAGCATAATTGCTGACGTTTCTGATTACTCGTTTCGATAGTCGATGCTAGTATGATTAAGCACGGGTTTCGCCATGCCCATAAACGATCCATTTTTGCGAAGTCAGACCTTCGAGACCGACAGGGCCGCGTGCATGGATTTTGTCCGTTGAAATACCAATTTCAGCACCGAGACCGTATTCGAAACCATCAGCAAAACGGCTAGAGGCGTTAATCATCACGCTGGCCGAGTCAACTTCACGGATGAAGCGTTGCGATTTGGTATAGTTATCAGTGATGATAACATCGGTATGATGGCTGCCGTGCGTATTGATATGTTCAATCGCTTCATCAATACCTGCGACCACTTTTACCGCTAGGATAGGAGCTAGATATTCGGTATCCCAATCTTCAGAGGTGGCCGCTGATAGATGACCTTTAAGCTTAGCATTTTCATTTAGGATAGCTTGTGATTTGTCATCAAGGCGTAGTTGCATTGCGTCATCAGCCGCGACGATGGCTTCTGCTATTTTAGGTAATAGCTCATTAGCGACTGCTTCATCGACCAGTAGCGTCTCCATTGTATTACAAGTGCCGTAGCGATGTGTTTTGGCATTGACACTGACTTTAATCGCAATCTCAGGATCTGCATCACTATCGATAAAGGTATGGCAGTTACCGTCTAAATGCTTAATTACAGGTACTTTTGCATCGTTACTGATACGCGCAATCAGACCTTTACCACCACGTGGGACGATGACATCGACGTATTCAGTCATGGTAATCAGCTCACCAACGGCTGCACGATCGGTCGTCTGTAGCACTTGCACGCTATGTTCTGATAGATCAGTATGGCTAAGACCTTTGATGATGCATTTAGCAATCGCTTGGTTAGATTCAAATGCTTCAGAACCACCGCGCAAAATAATGGCATTGCCTGATTTGAGTGCCAGTGAGGCAGCCTCTAATGTTACGTTAGGACGCGACTCATAAATCATACCAACCACACCAAGTGGTACTCGCATTTTGCCCAAATGAATACCCGATGGCTGATATGTCATGTCAGTGACTTCACCGATTGGGTCAGGAAGGCCAGCGACGTCTTTAAGACCTTGTAGCATACCGTTAAAACGTGCTTCGTTTAGCTCCAAGCGATCGAGGAGTGCGCTATCAAGATTGTTTTTTTGACCGTTATCCATATCGATTTTATTAGCTGCCAATATGTCTTGTTTGGCATTGACCAGCTCATCATGAATGGCCAAGAGTGCTGAATTTTTATCGCCAGTGTTGGCAGCAGCGAGTGCGCGAGAAGCAGCTCGTGCTTGCTTGCCGACAGACTGCATATAGGTCGTAATATCCGTAGTATTTGATTGACTCATAAATTATTTTCCTTATGTAATACAGGTTTTTTATAACTAAAAGCGCCCAATTTTATATAGGTAAAAGTACCTAAAAAGGCGAAAAATGTCGCAAAAAAAGAAGTTTTGAATGCCTACTCAAATAGTGATAGGTCATTATGCTATTTAACATAGAGCAGATTGAGACGATAGTAAAGATGATTTTGTGAACAGAATCCGCTTTGCAACGCTCTTGTAAGGGCTTATTCAAAGTAATATTGTTCATGCTAAGCGGTGTTTATTTAAAATAACCGCGTTATCAGTACTACACTATATCTTTACGTGTTTTTAACAGAATTGCGCTGTAAATACTAAGGTAGCTGCGAGATATCCTCAGTATAGTAAGCATTAAAACAGCAAGGCTATCAGTAGATAGTACTTAATCTTATTATGATGAGTGATGGAGAACGAACATGGCTACGAAAAATACAACTTATAAAAATTGGTTAACGGTTGGTTTGGTAGCAGGTGCTCTAGCATTAGGCGCTTGTAGCAAAAAAGACGACACACCGATGGAGACTGAAGCTGATACTACTGTAGACGCTCAAACCTCTGTAGAAGAAAGTGCAACAGCGAGCGACAATGATGATGTGGCCGTGGCTAGTGCCGATGATGAAGGTATGGACGTTACCAATAACGATGATGTGGCAGTGGCGACAGCAGAAGATGCGGATATGATGGATGGTACTGAAGACTCAGAGCATGTATCGACGTATTAATCGCATATTATAGAATATATTAGCTACATCATAAGTGTACTAACTAGATACTATAAATAGGCAGTTATCAGATAACACAACGTCTCGTATTCTAAAGTGATAAAATAAAGCCCAGAGCGATAAATGCAGTCTGGGCTTTTTTGTATTCGCGGTTTGTTAGAAGCTGATTAACCCGTTGGTTAAATACAATATTTGCCTTTTTACTGCGTAATAAGAGACAATATGGCATTTTTCTCTTTGCCTCATCAGGCATATTACGATAATGCATCTAGATGCTTGTACTATATATAGATATAGCTCTTATTTTATTCGTGTTTTCACTCATATTTATTGGAAGTCTGCTGAACCATGCTTGATACTGCAAAAAACCCGACTCGGCCTATCGCCCTAGACTTACAAGACATCCATAAAAGCTACGGCTCATTAGAGGTATTAAAAGGGGTATCCCTGACTGCCTACGATGGCGATGTTATCTCTATTTTGGGCTCATCTGGCTCAGGTAAGTCGACGTTGCTGCGTTGTATTAATCTTCTAGAAAACCCAAATCATGGCCGTATCTTGATCGGTAATGAAGAGCTGATGCTAAAACCTGCCAAATCAGGTGAGTTACAAGCGGCAGACGTGAAGCAGCTAGAAAGCTTGCGCGCTCGTGTGGGGTTTGTCTTTCAGAACTTCAACCTATGGCCGCATAAGACAATTCTACAAAACATCATCGAAGGGCCAACGCAGGTCTTAAAGATTAAAAAAGACCAAGCGATTAGCGATGCGGAAAAACTGCTCGATAAAGTCGGCCTGCTCGACAAAAAAGACGCTTATCCTGCCAACTTATCTGGTGGTCAGCGTCAGCGTGTCGCTATTGCTCGTGCGCTTGCTATGCAGCCACAAGTTCTACTATTTGACGAACCGACCTCTGCGCTAGATCCTGAACTAGTCAACGAAGTGCTTGCGGTAATGCGCGAGCTAGCGGAAGAGGGGCGTACGATGCTTATCGTTACTCACGAAATGCGCTTTGCCCGTGAAGTATCAAGCAAAGTCGTCTTTTTACATCAAGGTGTGGTTGAAGAAATTGGCACACCTGAGCAAGTCTTTGATAACCCTACCTCTGAGCGTGTTAAAGACTTTATGGCATCACACCGTCCTACCTAATTTTTTACCTAATACCATGCCTAATATCATGTCTAATATTAATGGTGGCAACACTCTTGTCACCATTTGCCCTGCCAAACGTAAAATCACTGTAACGTAACCATTGTTGACTGTTTATTGCCCAATGATAACTATGAGTATGCAAAACGTTTGTTTTTGATATTTTACTCAGGTATTATCAAAAGGTTTATAGGCCGTCGCGTCTCGTGGCTGTCTGTTATTCTGCTATCTATATTGCTTGTCTGGCAGGGACGTCAGAGAACAAAATATCAGAACCCTAAGTCAGAAAATCCTGTCAAAAACTTATGTAAAACCCATCAGAATTTAAGGAACGTATGATGTCGAATTCTCGCCTATTGTGGTCATCGATGACCGTTACTGCTGCATTGATGTTGAGCGCTTGTAGCCAACCTGCCGATGAAACTACCGATACCAACGCTGACGCCCCTGCAGCAGAAACCACTGGTAAAACCATTCGTATCGCCACCGAAGGCGCTTACCCTCCATTCAACTATACCAACGCTGACGGCAGCTTGGCAGGTTTTGATATCGATGTTGCCAATGCCTTGTGTGATCAAATGCAAGCTAAGTGTGAAATCGTTGCACAGGATTGGGACGGTATTATCCCTGGTCTATTGGCACAAAAATATGATGCGGTGATTGCAGGTATGTCTATTACTGCTGAGCGTCAAGAAAAAGTTGATTTCAGCGAGCCATACTTTGCCAATACGATGGTATGGCTAACCAATACGGATGGTGGTTTTGATCCTATGGCGATCAAAGATGCAACGCTTGGTGGTCAACGTTCTACTACGCCAGGTGCTTATCTACAGGATAACTACGAAGGCAAAGAAGGCAACACAGTTCAGTTGTATGACAACTATGACAATGCCTATCTAGATCTAAAATCTGGTCGTAGCGATGCGGTATTGGCTGAAAAAGTTTCTGCCAAATCATGGTTAGCAGAAAATGCAGCGGGCTTCGGTATCGTTGGTGATGAAATTGATAACGATGACAATATTGCCATTGCTGTACGTAAAGGTGACTCACTCAAAGCTGACTTTGACAAAGCATTGAGCGAAATCCGTAGTAACGGTGAGCTTGCACGTCTTGAGCAGATGAACTTTGGTCAATAATGACTCACTGAAGATTTATGCTTAAAACACATAACGTTTGATACAAGTAATGCTTAAAACCAAGTATGTTTCAAATAAACGGTGTTTATAAGCATAAATCAGCAAGCAGTGATTGACGATACAGCTGGTAAATATATTAAGGGATAAAACTTATGACAATTTCAATGACATCATCAATGAGCAAAAAAGCATTGTGGCTAGCACCGCTTAGCGCAGCAATGCTAATGCTGGCAGGTTGTAACAATAGCTCAGCACCAGCAGAAAATGCTGAAGCTGATACCGCTACTGAAACGCCTTTAAATATCAAAATTGCGACAGAATCAAGCTATAAGCCTTTTAGTTATACCGATGCAGATGGCAAGCTGATTGGTTACGAGATTGAGCTAGTTGACGCATTATGTGCACAAATGAAAGCTGAGTGTGAAGTTATCTCTCAAGATTGGGATGGTTTGATTCCAGGGCTTAACGCACAGAAGTTTGATGCAGCTATCGCAGGTATGTCTATCACGCCTGAGCGTAAAGAAGTGGTTGATTTCAGTGACCCTTACTTCCATAGCGGTATCATCTTGATCGGCAAAAAGGGTGATGACTTAAGCGTTGAGTCACTAACAGGTCTACCAATTGCCTCACAGCGCTCAACTGTTGCCTCGCAATACCTACAAGACGAGCATGCAGATGCTGATATCAAACTATACGATACGCAAGACAATGCTTATCTAGATCTAACCTCAGGCCGTGTGCGCGGTATGATGTCTGACAAAGTAACGGGTATCGACTGGTTAAAAACAGATGCAGGCAAAGGCTACGAAGTCAAAGGTGAAGAAATCAGCACCAATGACGACGCAATGGGTATTGCCTTCCGTAAAGGCGATCCGTTAGTTGCTAAGTTCAATGCGGCATTGGCTGAGCTAAAAGACAACGGCACCTATGATCAAATCACGGGTAGCTATTTTGGTACTAGCTCAACTGCTGCTGCTCAAAAAGCTGTGGCAACAACTGATAGTGTCGAAGAAGTAGTGGTCGCTGAAGAAGAAGCACCAGCTAACTAATACGATATTTAGCAGTTTTACTGCTGTTGTTTAAAGACGTGTTGTTTACTCAAGAAAAAACCAAGGATGATCATGAGCAACCATTGTGCCCCAATCTGTACCACGACTGGCAAATCTAACATTAATGTAGCCAGTCGTCTGTCTATGTCATTGTTTGCACTAGCGACGGCTTTTACCGTTGCTGGCTGTAGCAATAGCCAAGAGAGTGCCGCTGATACCAATCCAGAGGCTACCGAAACAACGGCAGCCTCTACAGGTGATGTATTACGCATTGGTACAGAAGGGGCCTATGCGCCTTTTAACTATACCAATGCCGATGGGACACTGGGTGGTTTTGATGTTGAGATAGCAAATGCACTCTGTGCGGATATGCAGGTTACTTGTGAAATTGTGGCGCAGGACTGGGACGGTATTATCCCTGGTCTAAAAGCGGGTAAGTACGATGCAATCGTAGCCGCGATGTCTGTTACTCCAGAGCGTTCGCAGCAGGTGAGCTTTACCGATCCGTACTTTAGCAATGCCTTGGTTTTTTTGGCCAAAAAAGACAGCAGCTTTGATCCTAGCAACAACAGCGATATCGACTCGCATTCTATTGCTGCACAGCGTTCAACTATCTCATCGCAGTGGCTAGAAGATACGTATCCAAAAGCCGATATGAAGCTTTATGATACGTTGAGCAATGCGTTTTTGGATCTCGGTTCAAACCGTGTCGATGCGATGATTTCTGATAAGCTGCCTGCCATAGAATGGCTGAGCTCAAATGCTGGTAGCAAATATGCGCTAAAAGGTGATGAAATTGATATCAATGATAACTTTGCGATAGCAGTACGCCCAGGTGATCCGCTACAAGCAAAGATCAATCAGTCTCTTGCCAATATAAAAGCTAATGGTACTTACGATAAGATCAATCAAAAGTACTTTGCGATACCAGCGTCTGCAACGAGTACAGTTGATGAAGGCGCAAATACAGGTGCGGAAACAGATACAGATATTAGCGAGCAACCAGCGACAGCAAACGCTAGTTAATAGCTAACAGTAGTCAAAGATAGCAGTCAAAAAATATTGTTTTGATCAATAAAAGGATATCGCCTTCATGGTGATGTCCTTTTTTATTTGTCGTTATATCAAAGAATATACATAATAGCCGCCTATCAATTTTGCTCAAATTTAGTCGGCTGATTGTATGTCTCTAGAGGCAAGTGTCTGTTTAAGTACGGTTTAGGCACAGCTTTTACGCGTCAGTATTAACATCACGGCGAGTGAATATGATAAAATCAGCGCTCATTTCTACTGTGTCAATTATCGCAGCGTTAATCGTATTCTTCTGACGTCATTTTTTGACGCCGACCATCCCTATTGATTTGGTATAAAATACGGTGTTTCGCCGCGTTCAGCTATTGATGCTGATTCTTTTAACTCATATTTTGCAAATTGCTAATATAAAGAGACTGAGTGGATAATCGTGTTTGACTTACAAGGATTTGGCGCGCTTTTATTGAGCGGCGCTACCGTCACCATACAGCTAGCTGTGACCAGCTTGATCATTGGTCTGGCTTTAGGCTTGCTCGGCGCAACCGCAAAGATGTCCAATATCTGGTTGCTGCGTAAACTTGCGACTGTCTATACTGCGACGATGCGCGGTATTCCTGAGCTGCTATTGGTGCTCTTTATTTATTATGGCGGCTCTATTTTATTGATGAGCATCCTCAAAAAGTTCGGCTATAACGACTATGTCGAGATTAGCGCTTTTTGGGGTGGTGTCATGGCACTGTCTATTGCTTTTGGTGCGTATGCGACTGAAATTTTTCGCATGTCCATTCAAGAGATTCCAGTAGGGCAGCGAGAGGCTGCGCAAGCAATTGGTATGCGTCCTTTTCAGACTTTTTATCGCATCACTTTGCCGCAAGTGTGGCAGATTGCTTTGCCAGGTCTGGGTAACTTGTTTCTGGTACTGCTCAAAGATACCGCATTGGTATCGGTCGTGGGTCTCAAGGACATCATGTATCAGTCATCGCGTGCGGCACAGTCTACACAGCAGCCGTTTACCTTTTATATGGCAGCAGCGATTATTTATTTGGGTCTGACCATGTTGATTACTGGCTTTATGATGTGGCTTGAGTGGCGCGCCAATCCTGCGGCACGCTATGCCAAAAAGATAAGCCGTCAATCCACTCACAGTCAATCGACCATAGGGTAGAGGAGAGATACTATGGATTGGAATTGGCAGGTCATTTTTGACCATATCCCTGATTTACTAGGCGGCGCGGTATTGACCGTACAGCTGGTCTTGTTTTCAGGTGTGATTGGATTGCTGTTTGGTTTGGTTTTGGCGTTATTACGACTGTCTAAGAATTGGGTGGTACAGATACTACCATTCCTGTATATCTTCTTTTTCCGTGGTACGCCGCTGCTGGTACAGATATTCCTGATTTATTATGGTTTAGGTCAATTTGAGGCCGTACGCGAGTCGTTCTTATGGGAGCCAGTGCTTAGCCAAGCATATTGGTGTGCCATTATTGCCTTTACCCTGAATACCAGTGCTTATCTAGCCGAGATTATACGCGGTGCGATTCAGACGATTCCGATTGGAGAGCTTGAAGCGGCTGATGCGCTTGGTATGTCAAAATGGCAAAAGCTAACACGCGTTACGCTGCCGCGCGCATTTGGCATTGTGATTCCAGCGTACAGTAACGAAGTTATCTTTATGCTAAAAGGTAGTGCGCTCGCTTCGACTATTGCATTGATGGATATCACAGGTGTTGCTCGTACGATTAGTGCGCGTACCTATACCTTGATGGAGCTATTCTTTGCCGCTGGTATCGTCTATTTATTGCTGTCATGGGTTATCTTGTTTAGCTTTAGAATGTTTGAAAAACGTATGAACCGCCACGCCAGTTATGTACCACCAAATGTGGTGACCAATACGATTCCATAGTTAGCAGTTAGCAGTTAGCAGTTAGCAGTTAGCAGTTAGCAGTTAGCAACTAAAAATCGTCAAAGTCACTGTAGACAATAGAGTATGAACTGCTGATAGAATAGCCATCATTTACAGGGAGAGTTTAGTATGAGCCAATCGCCACACGAGTCATTAGCGAACGCCATTGCAGCTGGTGTCAATGCCGAGCAGGGCGCTATCAATCATAATGAAAGATTGCGTGCTTCTATTGGTAAAGTCGTCTGTGTTGGTCGCAACTATGCGGCACATGCTGCAGAGTTGGGCAATGAAGTACCAACCACGCCAATACTATTTATGAAGCCTGCGTCTTCAGTGGTCTCTATCCGTGGTGATGTGGTTCGCCCAAGTCCAGAGCTATTTGGCGAGACTCACTACGAGGCCGAGCTATGTATTCAGCTATCAGCTGACTTATCTATGGCGACAATTGAGCAAGCTCAGCAAGCGATTGGTGGCGTGACATTGGGACTGGATTTGACCTTGCGTGATTTGCAAAGCAAGCTAAAAGAAAAAGGTCATCCGTGGGAGCGTGCTAAGTGTTTTGACGGAGCTTGCGTCCTTGCTGATTGGGTCGACCCACAAGCGTTTGGCAATCTGCAGAATGTACAGTATCAGCTATCTATCAATGATAAATTAACGCAAGATGGCGATAGTGCCTTAATGCTATTTCCTGTCTATGAATTGCTGGTCAATATTAGCCACGCCTTTAGCTTGCAAGCAGGTGATGTGATTATGACTGGCACGCCAAGCGGCGTTGGTGTATTGCAAGCAGGCGATCAGCTTAAGCTAAAACTGGGTGCTCATGAGTGGGTGTCACAAGTACAGTAAGCTTGATTGCAATAACAAATGCATATTAAAAACCCTGAGCAATTGCTTGGGGTTTTTACTTTTAAGCTTTTATATTTATTTTTTAAGTTCACTAACTGCAAAATAATTCTATCTTCAAATTATTCTATTTCTAGATTATTAGCACGGTCGATTGTCATCAGTTTGTCACCTATTGTTCAGCGTGCTGTCATAAAGGTTGAGTAGACTTAAGCGGAATTCGTATTTTTGTGGTCGTAATTATAAAGCCGCGATCAACTCTCTGCCAATCTAGCCTAATAGCAAGGTGACTGATAATGACATTATTGAACAATGAGCGAACGCTTGCCCACGAAGTGGTTGAAGACTCAAATCCTACTAACAATACTGACTTTCAGACGATTATCAATCGTCGATTGAACCGCCGTAGTATCCTAAAAGGTGGCACAGGGTTGACGGCTGCTGCGTTTTTTGGCGCATTACCTTTGGTCGGTTGTAGTGAAGACGACGATAGCAGTATTGTTGGTGATGACGATAATGCCGCTATCCCTGCACAAGGTGATCTAAAGCGTCCTGATACCCTAAAGTTTGAGGCAGTCGCGCATTCAACAGCTGATACGATGACCGTAGCAGCAGGCTACAAGGCAGAGATGATATTACCACTTGGTACACCGCTGAACTCTGGTATCGAGGATTGGAAAGACAATCGTGAGCAATCAGCAGAGTCATTTGAATGGCGTATGGGTGACAACCATGATGGGATGTGGTTCTTTGGCAAAAATGGTAACGCTTACGATGCTAAAGCGTCAGAAAATAGCTTGCTAGTCATGAACCATGAATACGTTAATAGCAGTGAGCTTAGCCCATTTGGCTATTACGTTACTCAAGACAACGATGCTGCGCCTATCTTTCAAAACCGTCGTCTCGCGAGCGACGTCCGCCGTGAAGTCAACTGTCATGGCGTCTCGGTAGTTGAGTTAACTCGCCGCGCAGATGGTATGGGTTATGAGATGGTACCTGACTCTAAATACAATCGCCGTATCACCAGTAGTACAACAGCACAATTGGCTGGCCCTGTGGCAGGCTCTGCTCTGGTTAAGACCAAGTTTGACCCGACAGGCTATCAGACTCGCGGTATCAATAACAACTGCGGCGCAGGTCTGTCACCTTGGGGTACTTATTTGACGACCGAAGAGAACTTCTTAGGTGTGTTTGCCCGTGGACAAGATGCCAGCCAATTGAGCGCTGGTGATAACTATGCACGCGAGCGCTACGGTGCGACCGAAAATTTCCCAGGTTGGGAGTATCTATGGCATACCCCAGAGGCAAAGGATGCCAAGATAGCAGACGAGTTCTCACGTTGGGATATGACAGCTGTCGGTGCCAGTGCTGCTGAAGATTATCGCTACGGCTTTAACACTTTTGGTTATATTACTGAAATTGACCCATTTGACCAAAACTCTATACCGCAGAAACGTACCGCACTGGGCCGATTCGCTCATGAAAACTGCGCGTATGCTCCGGTTGAGCAAGGTAAGCCAGTGGTGTTCTACATGGGTGATGACGCCCGAGGTGAGTACATTTATAAGTTTGTCTCCAAAGCGATGTGGTCAAACTTGGACATCGGTGGAGGACTAAAAGCAGGTGACAAATATCTGAATGACGGTACGCTATACGTGGCGGTATTTAACGAAGATGGTAGCGGTGAGTGGAAGGCACTCGTCCATGGTCAAAACGGACTGGATGCTTTTAATAGTGTACTGCCATTCAATGGACAAGATGAAGTATTGGTCTTTGCTCGTGCAGCTGCCGATGCCGCTGGTGCTACCAAAATGGATCGACCTGAATGGGTATCGGTCAGTCCTATGACGGGCGATGTCTATGTGACATTGACCAATAACAAATATCGCGGTGTGCGTGACGACCAGCCTGTCTCAGCTTCCAATCCGCGTAGCTATCAATCAAGCGGAAAAGCGCTTGGTAATGACAATGGCCATATCATTCGCTGGGCAGAAGCGGGCGGCGACCATGCCGCAACGAGCTTTGAATGGGATATTTATCTGTTTGGTGCGCCAAGTGACTTATCAGCAGAAAACCTTTCTCAATTAAATGATAATAATGACTTTTCTTCACCTGATGGGCTATATTTTGACCCGCGCGGTGTCTTATGGATTCAGACAGATGACGGCGCTTATACTGATACCAGTAGCTGTATGTTGCTCGCGGCACTACCGGGTAAGGTCAGTGATGGATCGATGACGACCACATCGGCAGGGCAGTCGACCCGAGTCGGTACATCTGCCAGCAATGACAATATCAAACGATTCTTTGTCGGTCCTGAAGGATGCGAAGTAACAGGTATCACCATGGCGCCAGATTTCAAAACGCTGTTTATCAACATCCAGCATCCGGGCAACACATGGGGCGCTGTCGCTGGCGGTAGTAT
This sequence comes from Psychrobacter proteolyticus, assembly GCF_038155145.1. GTDB lineage: Bacteria > Pseudomonadota > Gammaproteobacteria > Pseudomonadales > Moraxellaceae > Psychrobacter > Psychrobacter proteolyticus_B. The sequence continues at coordinate 129,263 of NZ_JBAKAY010000004.1, read as the reverse complement.
TCCTCGCTCAGCGACTGTGATGATTACTCGCGAGGATGGCGATGTCATTCTGGCAGAATCATTTGATACGGCTGACAGTACGACGTAGATGGATAAGCTGTAAGCGTATATTAGACACAACCAGAGTACTCATAACCATAAGAATCCCAAGTTAAGGCTTGGGATTTTTTATTATTATATTGATTTAATAGTTAAAGAGACCGTCTATCACCTATCTAGCTCTGCTAGTCGTCATCCCGCTCTAAAGTCAAACCATTCACTTCTCTTTGCTGCAGTTACAGGATAATATAGACCATTACTTTTCTCGCTGAATGTGCAAATATTATGAGCAGTCCAAAGGTGTTTTATAACGACAGTGTTAGTGACAGCGACGCTCAAAATGATAGCAGCTATACTCGTACTCATCATGAGCTCGATGCGCATTTTGTCCCAGACGCTAGTGTACCGCTACATAGTCATCTATATGAGCAAATCGATCAACTCGAAGCCATCGATATGGATGAGTTAGTAAAGCTACTGGCAGATTCGGATGACAGCGATGAGATCAACAAAACACCTGTATCTTTGGCTGATTTTTTTGAAGGATTGGCGCAACTTGCTACCATGGGTGTGGTTGAGGTTACAGAAATCGTAGAAGCCATCCACCGTGAAGTTATCTTGCGTCCGCTAGGCCGCTTCAATGACAAACATTTAAATAAATGGTCGCGCGGATTTACTGGACGTATCTATGGCACGATACGTCATGTCATGCAAATGGTCGGTAATAATCTGGCGTCTGTACTACGCATATACAAAAACCTGATTCTCCAAAAGTCAGTGCAGCCACTACCAGATTCACTAAAAAAACTGGTTAATGTACTCAATGGTGTCATGGGTGATCATCTGGTAAATAATCAAAATGCGCTTGCCATTCCGATGATGCTATACACTCAAGACGGCAAGCCACAGAATGAAGTGCTATCAGGCCGCATCGCTATTTTGTGCCATGGTCTATGCATGAGTCATTTGAGCTGGCAAGCCCAAGCGGATAATGATTTGGGCGAGGCCATTCATGTCAGCCAGCCTGATACCACGGTGCTGTATTTGGATTACAACACAGGTCGCCGTATCTCTCGTAGCGGCCGTAAGTTCTCTCAATTGCTACAAGCGCTAGTCGATGACAACCCAAATATCAGTCAGATAGATCTGGTTGGACATAGTATGGGCGGCTTGGTCTCTCGCAGTGCACTGTTCTATGGTGAGCAAGACCGCCTAGACTGGATCAAGCGCGTGGGCAATCTCATCACGCTAGGTTCGCCGCATCATGGGGCAGTGCTTGAGCGTATCGGTAATTATGTGCAAGACATCATTGCCAAGCTGCCGTTTGCAGGCTCACTGGCCAAGCTCGGTGATATGCGCAGTGCCGGTATTATCGATCTACGTCATGGCAGTATTCGGGATGCAGATTGGAAAGCATTAGAAGGGCGTAGCGTACTACCACAAGATTTTCGTCATCCTGCGCGGCTACCAAGTGGTATTAAAACTTACTTTGTCGCCAGTGCGTTGCTTGAGACGCATTATGATTCTAAGGTGACGGATCTTCTAGGAGACAGTTTGGTATCGGTGGCTTCAGCCTTAGGTGAAGATGACGCTGAGCATGCTTTGTTTGTGCCAGATGGTCATAAAGCGGTATTCTACGGCGTCAATCATATGAACTTGATTCATAGTAGACGAGTACGCGAACAAGTGGTTGAATGGCTACTTGATAATGGTCGAAGTGACTATGCTGGACGTCCGCGCATACATTCTTATCCTAGAAGTTTAGATGTGGCGGTGTAGAGAACAGTGGGTATCATTTCGAGTTACCTACGCTATGTGTACTGCGCAATGACGTTCTTATCATTTAAGAAAGGGCTACTGAGAAATTTGTCTTTGCTATTAGGCGGCGCACTCATAGTCATTAGTTGTGCAAAGCCAAATATATACGACCCTAACGCTCAAATTGAAGTAAATGTAGATGGTGACAATTATCTCATTCCCTTAAACCATATTGTCAGACCAGATACTGGTAGTTATGCCAGTTTTGAGACGGATATGGGTCATGGTTATTTCTTTTGGCCTAGCGGTCGTGGCCTTAATAATAGTGATAAAAATCCAAATGTCTTTGATTATGACAATAATATTATAGAGTTTTACTGGGCAGCTAAAAACTCGAAAATTGAAGGTGCTGATATACCGACTAGAATAGATAGTATCAAGCAGGAAGAGAATAGAGATTTTGATAGAGATGACTATGAATTAGAGGCATACGTTGGGTCAGGTGATCTTTATGCCATATACTATATAGGAAGTACTTATACAGACGCGCCGATTACGATTCGCTGTATGCCTACAATTAATGAAGACCAAGATAGAATGTGCCAAATGGAGTATATGTATACTGAATACAATAATTATGTAAGAGTTCAGTTTTCAAAAAATCATTTAGCTGACTGGCAGGCAATCAACACTATGGCGATTGATTATATGAAAAAATGGCATCAAGACTAAAGGCAATTCAACGTAAAAGCAGTCATATATTTTTAAAATTCCAAAAATAAAAAACCCTCAAGCATGACGTTTGAGGGTTTTTTTATAAAGGCTGACTTATAGTAGGTAAGAAAAAAAATTACTCAGCAAATATCGCTGCTACATCATCTTTATTGAACTTATAGACTTCACCGCAGAATCCGCAATCCATCTCAAATGTACCGCCTTGCTCTTCGACAATATCTAACGCTTCTACTTCGCCGATTTGCTCGATTGCTATTTCACACTTCTCGCGTGAGCAAGTACAGCCAAATGATAGAGGCGCAGGCTCAGGGGCAACGATGTTTTCTTCGTGATACAAGCGATAGAGTATTTCGTTGGCATCCAGTGTTGTTAGCTCTTCTGCTTTTACCGTGCGCGTCAATACAGACAAGCGTGTCCATAAATCATCGTCGATACCCGCATCTTGGTTTTGCTCAACTTCAGACGTTTCTTCAGCAGTACGCGGTAGCATTTGTACCAAGATACCTCCGGCTTGCAAGCCGTCAGATGCCAAGTTAATCAACGTTGGAATCTGGGCTGATTGCTTTTGATAATGCGCTAAGCAGTCCGCTAGATTGTCATGGCTACGCTCAACGATACCTTGGTATGGCTCACCGCCATCAGGCTGAATATTGATAAACAATACGCCTTGTCCCATCGCACCAAGCTCAGCAAACGCTTCTTTGGCATGGATCATATTGTCCCACGCTTGTACTTGCTCATCCGTTTCGCCTTTCCAACTAGCAAGTGCACGAATGATACCGTCTTGATCGCATTCTGCCATCGCCCAGTTTAGTAAGCTGTCACTGTCTGATGACTGCAACTGAATAGACAGGCGACCATTGATTTTGACCGTACTGATTAGCAAACTTGCTGCGGTTAGCATTTCACCCAATAAGCGTTTGATGGCTTCAGGGTAGGGCTTTTGTGCAATCGTGCTTGCGTAGCTGCGTGATAGGCGTACCACATCACCGCGCACAGGCGAGTCTTCAACGAAGAAACGTTGGCGAATGTCGTTGCTGCCATGATTGCCAGTAGTTTGGCTGTCCGTATTTGGGACTTGGATATCTTGAGTCATAAGTCATTTGTAGTATAGAGAAGTTGTTTGCTTTATGGGGATTACTGCTGATTTATCAATCTCACTTAGTAGACTGTTTTGATGATTATAAGCAGCAAAAGTTAATAATAGGCTTAAAAAACCAAGCAGCTGTCTGTACAAAACTCTGAGTAGATAGCCGCTATAAGCCATCATCTTATAGTTAGAATATAAATATATTCATAAATATGTACTCTCTCAAAAAAAATTCACCCTCTACTGCAAATTTGTTGTACAGTAACATTAAGTTGCATTGTGATAAACAACAGCAACAACCGTACGGATGCGGGGCAGTCGGGTCAATCAGACCTATGTCGTCCAAGCACTCACTCAATCTTGCGATAAAAGGATGTATTTCATGACATACTCATTTTCCAAACCGTTGACTTTAGCTGCTGTTATGGCATTAGGCTTAGCGGGATGTAATAACAGCAGCCAGACCAGCACTGATGCGCCAGCAGATGATGCAGCGACGACCGAAACCACCACCAACGGCACGCTACAGAAAATCAAAGATTCTGGCACCATCGTCGTCGGTCACCGTGATTCCTCTATTCCTTTTTCTTATATCGCTGATGATCCTAATCAGCCGATTGGCTATGCACACGATTTGGAAATGAAAGTGGTTGAAGCCGTTAAGCAAAAGCTAAACATGCCAGACCTTAACGTTCGCTATAACCTGATCACTTCGCAAACTCGTATCCCATTGGTACAAAACGGCACGGTAGATTTTGAGTGTGGCTCAACTACTAATAACGAAGAACGACAAAAGCAAGTTGCTTTCTCAAACGGTTTCTTTGAAATTGGTACGCGTCTGTTGACCAAAAAAGACTCTGGTATTCAAGATTTTGAAGACCTAAAAGGCAAAACTCTGGTAACGACAGCAGGCACGACTTCAGAGCGTTATATCCGTCAGTACAACGATGATAATAAAATGGATACCAATATCATCTCAGCAAAAGATCATGGCGAAGGCTTCCTAATGCTAGAAAATGGTCGCGCTGATGCCTTTATGATGGATGATGTACTGCTCGCGGGCGAAAAAGCCAAAGCAAAAAATCCTGATGAGTGGGTCATCGTCGGTACGCCGCAATCGTTTGAAATCTATGGTTGTATGATGCGTAAAGATGATCCTGAATTCAAAGCTGTGGTCGATGAAGCACTTGCTAATGTCTTTAGCTCAGGCGAAATCAATAGCATTTATGACAAGTGGTTCTTGAACCCAATCCCACCAAAGAACGTCAATCTAAACTTTGAGATGTCAGACAACTTAAAGGCCTTGATTGCCAATCCGCATGACAGCGCTCAGCCTAAAGAAGCAGCAGCGCAGTAACGCTCATTGTCCCTCAACATAGCTTGCCTATACGTTCAGATAGCCAGTAATTTTATTTGACGTATAGGCTTATCAATCGTTGCTCGGAGAGACAACCATGAATTATAGCTGGAACTGGGGTGTGCTCTTTGAGCAGACTGGTATTGGCAACGAGCTCTATATCCATTGGATGATCACTGGTCTTGGCTGGCTGCTATTGATTGGCAGTATCGCATGGGCCATTGCGATGGTCGTCGGTACTATCTTCGGTATCATGCGTACCTTGCCAAACAAGACCGCTCGTGCAATCGGTACGGCTTATGTGACATTTTTTCGTAATATTCCACTGCTTGTTCAACTGTTCTTTTGGTTTTATATCGCCCCTGGTTGGCTCACGCCGACGATACAAGAATGGTGGTATAAGGACTTGTCTCCGAATACTTCAGCCATGCTATCAGCCAGTATCGGTTTGGGCTTATTTACTGCTGCTCGTATTGTTGAACAGGTACGGACAGGTATTGAATCATTACCAGATGGACAGATTAACGCGGCCTATGCGTTAGGGTTTAGCATTCCACAAGTCTATAAAGAAGTACTGCTACCGCAGGCATTTCGTATTATCTTACCACCGCTCAGCTCTGAGCTAACCAACTGTTTCAAAAACGCCTCTGTGGCCTCGCTAGTGGGGGTAATGGAGCTGATTAGCCAAACCAAAACCATCAGCGAATATACTCAAAATAGTATCGAGATATATACTTACGCGACGATTATTTATTTGGTTTTCAATTTATCCTTGATCGCTATTATGGGGTTGATTGAACGTAAATTGCGTGTGCCTGGGCTTATTGCGGGAGGTCAGAAATGAATATGGCCGAATTGGCAACAGCCTATCCTGGTTTGATGGGTGGCATGCTTACCACTTTAAAAGTATTGTTCTTGGCTATTTTGGGCGGTATCAGTTTAGGAACTGTACTGGCATTGATGCGCTTGTCAGGTATTAAAGCACTTGAGATTCCAGCTAAACTATACGTCAATTACTTTCGCTCCGTGCCGCTGCTATTGGTACTGCTATGGTTTTATTTTGCCGTACCGATGATTTATCTTTGGGTAGCGGGTAAGTACCTGCAACTCGATGCTGCGTTTGCCTCTTGTGTGGTCGCATTTATGATGTTTGAGGCGGCTTATTTCTCAGAAGTAGTGCGTGCTGGTATTCAATCGATTGGTAGCGGGCAGGTCAATGCGGCAAAAGCGCTCGGCATGACTTATGGGCAGACCATGCGTCTGGTCATCTTGCCACAAGCCTTTCGTAAGATGCTGCCACTGATTTTGCAGCAATGTATTATTTTATTCCAAGATACGACACTGGTATTTGCCATTGGTTTGACCGACTTTTTCCGCGCAGCCTACGTTCGCGGTGAGCTAATGGGATTACTCACGCCGTATATCTTAGGTGCTGGTGCTGTCTATTTTGTGATTAGCTTAAGTGCTTCTATTGGTGTGCAACAATTACAAAAGCGTTTGCGATTTTAGTACATCTATCGCTTGCTCTTTTGAGTGTTGAGATCTTGAGTATTTGATTTACCTTTTTTAAATAATGATTATCGAAAACAATGTGGTTAGGAGCCAGTGATGAGCAATGCTGATACGTACTTAAATGCCTTTGGCGGGCTGGTTACCAATAGTGGTCATGCTAGTGATGAGATGGTCATTGAGATATCTAATGTCAGTAAATGGTATGGAGATTTTCAAGTACTGACTGACTGTACGGCGCATGTACATAAAGGTGATGTCGTTGTTGTTTGTGGTCCATCAGGTAGTGGTAAATCAACTTTGATTAAGACAGTTAACGGACTTGAGCCTTTTCAGAAAGGTGACATCATGGTCAATGGTATCTCTGTCGGTGATCCAAAGACCAACTTGCCCAAGTTACGCAGCCGTGTCGGCATGGTGTTTCAGCATTTTGAGTTGTTTCCACATTTGACTATTATTGATAATTTGACCGTGGCACAAATCAAAGTGTTGGGCCGTAAAGAGTCTGAGGCCAAACAAAAAGCGATGGCCTATCTCGACCGTGTTGGTCTGACAGTACAAGCGGCGAAATATCCAGCAGAACTCTCTGGTGGTCAGCAGCAGCGTGTTGCGATTGCACGAGCGTTAGCCATGGATCCAGTCGCAATGCTATTTGATGAGCCAACCTCCGCGCTTGATCCTGAGATGATTCAAGAAGTGCTAGATGTGATGGTCGAGCTGACTCGCGATGGTATGACTATGATGTGCGTGACGCATGAAATGGGCTTTGCCAGTCAGGTGGCCAATCGTATTATCTTTATGGATGAAGGACATATCGTAGAAAACTGTAGTAAGGATGAGTTTTTTGAAGGGGCAAAAAGTGACCGTGCGCAGATGTTCTTATCGAAGATTTTGAATCATTAAAAACACTTTGATTTACGATTGTTTATAGCAGTTTTTAGAATATGAAGACGTGTTTTAAAGCTTACTTTTCTTTCCACTGCTAATAATTATACAAAGCGCCCTATTAAAGACAGTTAAACGCTATCTTTAATAGGGCGCTTTGTATTTAGCCTTTTTTGTATAGCTATTTGAAAAACGATTTAGAGCCTATGATGTTTACACATAAGGAATTTAAATAAGATAGCTGTGAGACTATAAAGCCGCTGAAAATAGAGCGGGAATAGTCACAGGGTTAGAGAAATCGCAAACGGTAAAGGCAGATGAAATGGCACATCTGATTAATCAAATAAATTTAAAAAGGTAATAATCGTAATATAGATAAACTTAATTTAATTTAACGCTATCAACTGAATTAGGATTGAATATGACGCTAAAACGAACCGTCGGCATACTACTGTTCAATGAAGTAGAAGTATTGGATTTTGCAGGACCTTTTGAGGTGTTTTCGTTGGCTGAAAATGCTGCCAGTGCTAGTGATGATAAGTACTTTGATGTTATTACTATAGCTGAGAACCAAGCTCCAATATCCGCTAGAAACGGTCTACAAGTCATTCCTGACTATAGTTTTGCCAATCATCCAGATATTGATGTCTTAATCGTCCCCGGTGGATACGGTGCCGAAAAAACAGAAATATATAATAAGGTGGTAATTGATTGGATTATCACTCAAGCAAGTTTGGCAGAGCTGACGCTTTCAGTGTGTACAGGAGCGTTGCTGTTGGCTAAGGCAGGTTTGCTAACTGGTAAGCCAGCAACCACGCACTGGATGGATTTGGATAATTTAGCATCCTATCCTGATATCGATGTAATCTCGCATACTCGTTTTGTAGATGCTAGTGATGATACTGGTAATATCATCACATCAGCGGGGATAAGTGCAGGCATCCATGCAAGTCTATACTGTATAGAAAAATTAATAGATAGTGAAACCATGCGTGCAACAGCGCATCGCATGGAGTTCGATATTGACTAAGTGAATTGCTAGATAGGTGAGTGAATGGCTGTTTACTGATACAATAGCGGTCAATATTTTTGATAATTAAAATAATTCATAAACCATATTGGAGTTTGTATGAGCGTAGAAAATCCATCTGTAGCATCGAGCACAGCAGCAAAAAAAGGTGTGGTTATTATTGGTGCAGGACTGGCAGGCTGGCATGTCATTGATGCCATTCGTGCCAAAGATACAGAGATTCCAATTACCCTAATCACGGCTGATAGTGGCGACCGTTATCACAAGCCGATGTTGACAATGGCAATCAGCCAAAACAAACGAGCATCAGATTTGGTACGGGCATCTGGTAGCGAGGCGGCGAACACAGCAGAAGTGACTTTGTTAGCCAATACGCAAGTGACAGATATTGATCCAGTGAGCCAAACTGTACAGGTACGATCTACTGCACAGTCAGATGACGCACTGACGACTATCGGCTATGAGAAAATGGTACTAGCGATGGGCGCGCATCCTATCTTTCCTAAAAGTCTGCCACAAGATTTGGTCTGGCATGTCAATCATATCGAGCGCTTTAGTCAGCTACAAGAAAAGCTAACAACCGGTAGCCAGCATGTTGCGATCGTTGGTGCTGGTATGGTGGGTACAGAAATCGCAGAAGACCTACTTAAAGCTGGTCATAAAGTAACGCTCATTGACTTAAACGATGCACCGCTTTCACAGATGCTACCAGCAAAAGCGACTGCACGTATCGCCAAAGCGATTGAGTCGCAGGGTATTCAATTCTTAGGTGGTTATCAAGTATCAGCTGTCACTCGTGTTGGCAGTAACGACGACGACAGCGACGATGCTGAGAAGCTACAAGTGGACTATGCACCGTTATCATCGGATGCAGATAATACTGATACTCAGCCGCTCGAACCACTGATTGTAGATCATGTGATTGCCAGTACAGGTCTGACAGTCGATGAGCAATTACCTGCTGCGGCTGGTGTGGAATTCGATCGCCGTACGGGTATCGTGGTGGATGCAGCGACGTTGCGCACCAATGCAGCGAATATCTATGCCATCGGCGACTGTATGTCTATCAACGGGGTTGCATGTCGTTATGTTGCGCCATTACGCGCGCAGGCTGCGACTATCGCTGACGATATCTTAGGTCACGAGCATAGTGGCTATGATCATAAGCCGCCAATGATTCGCCTTAAGAACAAAGCTATCTCTGTGATGGTGACAGGCGTACCGCAAGCAGCGGGCAATTGGCAAGTAAAGTCTGAAAGTGATGATGAGCTAATCATGGATTTGATCGATGATAATGAAGCCGTTAGCGCAACAATAACGATTAAAGCGCCTGCAGTTCCTAAAGCATAAAAATTACAATGCCGTCTTTTGAAAAACTAATAAAAGCACAGTATTTATAAGTAATATCCTTTATTAGATTCCTTTCCAGACAATTCTGTGAAAAGACAGTATCGATGATTGAGCCAGCCCATTATTTATGATGTGGCTGGCTTTTTTGTGTCAAATATTTGCCATGATTCTATGCTACCTTTTACTAAGTAGAAAGGCAGACTATCTAATTAAATGATACATACTGTATTGATATTGTTGACAGGCTTTCATTGATGGCGTTATAGTAGCTGAATGCTATGTAAGACCTGCCCAAGGAAGAAGGTTTACACGCAGGCTATCAATAAGTGCTATTTATAAATAATATAAAAAGTAAAACGAAAGGACTCGTTATGACTCAAACTCCTGATTTCGATTCGACTCGCGTTGACTTCGACACTATTTTAAACAACATTCCTAGTATCAATATGGGCGCACGCTCAGCCAATGCACCACTTACTCAAAGCTATGACAAAGGTCCTGATGTACCGCTGATTGAAGCGACAATCGGTGACTTTTTTGATGCTATTGTTTCCAAATATCCTGAGCGCGAAGCACTGGTCGTCCGCCATCAAAATATCCGCTGGACATATCGTGAGCTACAGCAGCAAGTGAATCAGCTAGCCAGTAGTATGATTGAGATGGGACTAGAGATTGGCGATCGTATCGGTATCTGGTCACACAACAATGCTGAATGGTTGCTCATGCAATTGGCCACGGCAAAAGTCGGCGTTATCCTCGTTAATATCAATCCTGCCTACCGTACTTTTGAGTTGCAATATGCCTTAAATAAACTGGGCTGCTCAGCGCTGGTACTAATGCGTCATTTCAAAACCAGTGACTATGCCAGTTTAATCCGTGAGCTATGTCCTGAGATTTACCACAAAGATTACACTCAGCTTGATTTGGTTGAGATTCCGACGATTGAACGTATCATCTGGATTGATGAGCCAGAGTCGGACGAGACCTTTGGTTTTATGCAAAAATTCTCTGCGTGGATGAGCGAGGGCGATGCCAACGATCCGCGTGTTGCCGAGCGCCAAGCCCAGCTTAAAAACACCGATGCCATCAATGTACAGTTCACCAGTGGTACGACAGGTACACCAAAAGGTGCAACCTTAAGCCATCGCAATATCTTAAATAATGGCTACTTCATCGGTGAGGCCATGAACCTTACTGAAGAGGATAGGCTGTGTATTCCAGTACCCTTGTATCATTGCTTTGGTATGGTGCTTGGTAATCTAGCGATTCTCACGCATGGCGGCTGTATCGTATATCCAAACGATGGCTTTGAGCCATTGACCGTATTACAAGCAGTCGAAGAAGAAAAGTGTACAGGTCTGCACGGCGTGCCAACGATGTTTATCGCAGAGCTTGACCATCCTAAGTTTGAAAACTTTGATTTGTCTACCCTGCGTACTGGCATCATGGCTGGATCTAGCTGTCCGATTGAGGTTATGCGCCGTGTCATCGATAAGATGCATATGAGCGAAGTCACTATTGCCTATGGTATGACAGAGACCAGTCCTGTATCTTGTCAGACCAATGAGCACACGCCACTTGATAAACAGGTCTCGACGGTAGGACTGGTACAGCCTGCGCTTGAGGTGAAAGTCGTCGATACAGAAACAGGTGAAATTGTACCGCTAGGCGAGACGGGTGAGTTGCTTACACGAGGCTATTCAGTGATGAAAGGCTATTGGGGCAGCCGCTTTAAAACGCGTGAGGCTATCCAAGATGGTTGGATGCATACGGGTGACTTGGCCACAATGGATGAAGACGGCTACGTCAAAATCGTCGGTCGTAGTAAAGATATGGTGATTCGCGGCGGCGAAAATATCTATCCAGTAGAAATTGAAAATTATCTCTATCGTCATCCGAAGATTCGTGATGTACAAATCGTGGGTATACCAGATGAGCGTTATGGTGAAGTACTCGCGGCGTGGATTATTCCGAAAGAACCTGGCTGCTTAACTGAACAGGAAGTACGCGAGTTCTGTAGCGAGCATATCGCTCATTATAAAGTGCCAACTTACTATCGATTTGTGACTGAATACCCAATGACCATCACTGGGAAAATTCAAAAATATAAAATCATTGAGCAAATGAAAGAAGAGTTGGGTTTGTAGTAAGCTTACTTATCTGCTCTAAAAAACAAAAGACTAACCATATTCATTTCACTATGAAAGTATTACAGCGTTAACCTCGCTTGAAGTATCACACATACATCTGCACTCGGTTGCCTTGTACTACTTTTAAATTGAATCGACTATATGTGAGCAACGCTTAAAAATAGTAGTTAGTATCATTTATATAACAAGCTACTCACATCTACGTATCTATCTATGTATAAGAAAAAAGGGATATCATGAGCGCTATCATAACCAGTAAACTGAGTCCAAACTCAAGCGATTTTCAGCAAAACAGTGCCGCGATGCAAGAGATAGTCGATGACCTGTATGTACACTTGCGTAAAGTTGCCCAAGGTGGCTCAGAGTGCGCACGAGCCAAGCATCTAGCGCGTGGCAAGTTGTTACCACGTGAGCGCGTCGAGCGTTTATTGGATGTAGGTACGCCGTTCCTAGAAGTGGCGCCGATGGCCGCACATGATATGTATGGCGAAGAGATTCCAGCGGCTGGCGTAATTGCGGGTATCGGCCGTATCAATGGCATTGAGTGTATGATTGTCTGTAATGATGCCACGGTAAAAGGCGGCACGTACTACCCAATGACGGTCAAAAAACACCTACGAGCTCAAGAGATTGCGCAAGAAAACCATTTGCCATGCGTCTATCTAGTCGATTCCGGTGGTGCCAACTTACCCAACCAAGATGATGTGTTCCCTGATAAAGAACATTTCGGCCGTATATTTTTTAATCAAGCTAACCTCAGTGCGGCAGGCATTCCACAGATTGCTGTGGTTATGGGCAGCTGTACGGCTGGGGGTGCTTATGTGCCTGCCATGAGCGATGAATCTATTATCGTCAAAGAGCAAGGTACGATCTTTCTGGGTGGTCCGCCACTGGTTAAAGCAGCGACGGGCGAAGAGGTCACCGCAGAAGACTTGGGCGGTGGCGATGTACATACCCGACTTTCGGGCGTGGTTGATCATCTAGCGCAGAATGATACTCACGCGTTATCGATTGCGCGTAATATCGTCAGTCATCTAAATCGCCCTGCGAAAAATATCCCCAATCAAATCACACCGCGTCCGCCGCGTTATGATGCAAAAGAACTATATGGTGTGATTCCAACAGACAAGCGCAAGCCATTTGATATCAGAGAAATCATCGCGCGTGTCGTTGATGATAGTGCCTTTGATGAGTTCAAATCACGCTTTGGTACGACATTGGTTTGTGGATTTGCTCATATCGAAGGGATGCCTGTTGGTATTATTGCAAATAACGGTATCTTGTTCAGTGAATCAGCACAAAAAGGTACGCACTTCATTGAGCTGTGCTGTAAGCGCAAAATCCCATTAGTATTTCTCCAGAACATTACTGGCTTTATGGTGGGTCGCAAATACGAAAACGAAGGGATCGCTCGTCATGGCGCCAAGATGGTAATGGCAGTGGCCAATGCAAAAGTGCCAAAATTCACGGTCATCGTCGGTGGTTCGTTTGGCGCTGGTAACTACGGTATGTGTGGTCGCGCTTACAGCCCGCGTTTCTTATGGATGTGGCCAAATGCCCGTATTTCTGTCATGGGCGGTGAGCAGGCAGCGTCAGTACTGGCAACGGTCAAACGTGATAATTTCGATCGTAAGGGTGAAGCGTGGAGTGATGAAGACGAAGCCGCATTTAAAGCGCCGATTCGCGAGATGTATGAAGAGCAAGGTCATCCGTATTATGCTACCGCACGTATGTGGGATGACGGCGTAATTGACCCTGCTGATACGCGTAATGTATTAGCATTAGGATTAAGCGCTGCGTATAACGCGCCGATTGAAGAGACAAAGTTTGGTGTCTTTAGAATGTAAGCATTCTAAGGTGTTCTCATAATAAGCGACTACTGCGTTAACCTCATTTGAAGTACGATTTGTACATCTACGCTTAGTCTTTGCACTTGGTTTCCTTGTATTAATATTATTATGGATTGACCAAGAGTTTGTTTAAATATTTATATAAAAAATATAGAGAAAGTTATGCAAAAAGACAGTGATAAAAATTATAAAAGCCTATTGGTTAACGTTGAGCAGCACGTGGCGACAGTGACATTAAACCGCCCTGAGATACGTAATGCCTTTAACGATGAAATGATTGCTGAGCTAACCGATGCATTCAGTACGCTTGGTGCTGATGATGAGGTACGTGTCATTGTGCTAGCCGCTGCTGGCAAAGCGTTTTGTGCAGGTGCTGACCTCAATTGGATGCGTGCCATGGCAGATTATAGCTATGAAGAGAATCTAGCGGATGCTGATAAATTGGCGCAAATGCTTAAGACTATTTATGAATGTCCTAAGCCGACAGTTGCGGCTATTCAAGGCGATGTGTACGCAGGTGGCATGGGTCTGGTCGCTGCTTGTGACGTAGCCATTGCGGTCAAAATTGCTAATTTCTGCCTCAGTGAAGTGCGTTTAGGTTTGGCGCCTGCCACTATCAGTCCTTATGTTATCCGAGCGCTAGGTGCTAGAGCATCGCAGCGTTATTTCTTAAGTGCTGAAGTATTTGATGCCAAAAAGGCGCGTCAGCTTGGCTTTATACATGAGCGTGTTAGCGAAGAAGGGCTGGCCGATGAAGTGGCTGCGTTCTGTAACAAGGTCGTCAAAAACAGCCCTGACGCAGTCAAAACCTGCAAGCAGCTATTACACGATGTCGCTGGTGCACCTATTACAGATGAGCTGATTGCTGACACGGTCAAAGGTATCGCTGATATCCGCTCATCAAAGCAAGGTCGCGAGGGTGTACAAGCGTTTTTGCAAAAGCGTAAACCTGATTGGCTGACAGTAGACTAACTAGTAGCAGAACAATGATAGGCAAATGGGTAAATAGACAAGACGTCAAATAATAACGACAAGACACAGGGATAGTTATGTTTTCTAAAATTCTAATCGCCAACCGTGGTGAAATTGCTTGCCGAGTGGCCGCGACTGCTAAGCGTCTTGGCGTCAGTACCGTTGCTGTTTATTCTGATGCGGATCGTGAGGCCAAGCATGTGGCTGTCTGTGATGAGGCTATCTATTTGGGTGGTTCGGCACCGAAAGACAGTTATCTAAGAGGCGATGCTATTATTGCTATCGCTAAGCAAACGGGTGCTCAGGCGATTCACCCAGGATATGGGTTTTTAAGCGAAAATGCAGACTTTGCGCAGGCTTGCCAAGATGCTGGCTTGGTGTTTATTGGCCCATCGGCGGATGCTATTCGTGCTATGGGCGGCAAGTCTGAGTCTAAGCGCTTGATGGAATCGGCTGGCGTGCCGCTGATACCGGGCTATCATGGTGATAACCAAGATGCACAGTTTTTGCAGCAGCAGGCAGATAGTATTGGCTATCCTGTCTTGATTAAAGCAAGTGCAGGTGGCGGCGGTAAAGGCATGCGTATCGTTGAAAAAAGTAGCGATTTTATTGACCTGTTAGACTCATGTCGCCGCGAAGCGATTACCAGTTTTGGTAATGATCAAGTGTTGGTCGAAAAATATGCGCTAAAACCACGTCATATCGAAATCCAAGTATTTGGTGATACGCATGGCAATTATGTGCATCTGTTTGAGCGTGATTGCTCAGTACAGCGTCGCCATCAAAAAGTATTAGAAGAAGCGCCAGCGCCCGGTGTCGATACTGCCATGCGTGAAGCGATGGGTACAGCGGCAATCGAAGCAGCACGTGCGGTTGATTACGTTGGTGCAGGTACTGTTGAATTCATCGTGGAGCAGCGCGAAGACTCTATGAATTTTTATTTCATGGAAATGAATACACGCTTGCAAGTTGAGCATCCCGTTAGTGAAGCGATTACTGGCGTCGATTTGGTCGAGTGGCAGCTGTTGGTTGCTGCAGGTCAGCCATTACCGAAAACGCAAGACGATCTGGCTATCAACGGTCATGCAATTGAGGCACGTATTTGTGCTGAAAACCCTGACAACAATTTCTTGCCAGCGACTGGGACTTTATTCACTTATCAAAAGCCTGAGCATAGTACCTTTAACATTACTGATGTACGTATTGACGATGGCGTACGTGAGGGTGATGTGATCAGTCCTTTTTACGACTCTATGATTGCTAAGCTTATCGTCCATGCTCCTACGCGCGAGCAAGCGTTGGCTAGACTAGATCGTGCATTGGCACAGACGCGTATCGTTGGTCTGCCAAACAACGTGGCATTTTTGCGTTATATTTTAAATACCGATTCATTTAGCAAAGCCAATCTCGATACGGCATTGATAGAGCGTGAGCAGGATAAGCTTTTTGATCAGCATCCTCTTGAGTTATCGACGCTTGTGGTAACTGCTATTGCCCAGCAACTTGCGAGTGAAGCGACCACGCAGGGCTCAGATCCATTCAACAAGCCAACGGGTTTCCGTGCTTATAGTGATTATACTCGTTCATTTAGCTTGGTTTATGATGAGCAAGCCTACAGTGCTCGCATCAGTAATTGGCATAATGCGAGTTGCTCTGATAGCAAAAAGAGCGGCGATAATCTCAGTAGCTTTACGCTCGTCATTGGTCAAGAAATCGCGAATACGCAGGATGATAGCAATATCAATGTGGCTGCTCAGACCGAAACGGTTTATGAAGGTCAGATCAGCTATGATAGCAGTGACGCGCACAATCATACTTTATGGTTAGATGGTGCACGTATCAGTGCCCAAAGCTGGGTAAATAACGAGACAGTCTACGTATTCACAGATAGCGGACGTGATGAAATTACGCTTGTCGATGTGATGGCACATGTAGGCGAAGACACAGCGGCGATTGGCAGTTTGAAGTCACCAATGCCAGGACAAGTGGTTGCATTCAAAGTAGCTGTTGGTGATACTGTGAAAAAAGGCGAGCCATTAGCCGTCATTGAAGCCATGAAAATCGAACATACCATTACCGCACCGACAGATGGTGTGGTAGCAGAGCTATTATTTGCAGCAGGTGATTTGGTCGCTGATGGTGATGAGCTACTGCGCATTGATGCTGAAGGCTAATAAAGGCTGACAATTAGCCGCCGAGTAATAAGAAGGATGACAAGTATGAGCCATTCGTATCCAGAACATTCGTACCCTGAACAGGTCACCATCGTTGATGTCAGTCCACGTGATGGACTACAAAACGAATCCATGACGGTGCCGACTGAGGTTAAGCAAACGCTCATTAATGATTTAATCGCGGCGGGTGTCAAAAAGCTGGAAGCGACCAGTTTTGTCTCGCCAAAGTGGGTGCCACAAATGGGTGATAACAGCGCGTTGCTTGACGCACTAGCACCGACGCGGCAGACGGACGTTTGCTACTCAGTACTGGTGCCCAATATGCGCGGCTTTGAAAACGCTATCGTGCATCGTCCTGATGAAATCGTCATCTTTGGCTCAGCCAGCGAAACCTTTAGCCAAAAAAACATCAACTGTAGTATCGATGAGAGTATTGAGCGTTTTGCACCAGTGGCTGCGGCAGCAAAAGCACAAGGTATCAAGGTACGAGGCGTGATCTCTTGTACGGTTGGTTGTCCCTATGAAGGCGAGATTGACCCAAGCCAAGTAGCCTATGTCACCAAGCGTCTAATAGAGATTGGCTCAGAGCAAATTGGTATTGCCGATACGATCGGTGTGGGTACACCGCTCAAAGTACAACGAGCGTTACAAGCTGCACTTGAGTATGCTGATATCTCTATGCTATCGGGTCATTTTCATGACACTTATGGTCAAGCATTGAGCAATACGCTAGTCGCACTACAAATGGGTGTTAGTGAGTTTGATACCTCCGTCGCTGGCCTAGGTGGTTGTCCTTATGCCAAAGGTGCAACGGGCAATGTCGCGACTGAAGATGTGGTATATATGCTGCATGGTATGGGTATCAGCACGGGTATCGATTTGGAAAAATTGGTCGTGGCAGGTGAACGTATCAGTGAATTTTTAAAGCGTCCGAATGGTTCAAATGTGGCACGTGCTCTAATAAATAAACGTCAGTCTTAAATAGTATAGTCAATCCACTGTGAAGGTATGACAACAGCGTTAACCTCGCTTGAAGTATTTGATATACATCTACACTCGGTTGCCTTGTCACAGTTTCACATTAAGTTGACTATGACATTAAAAACAGTACCAAAAATACAGTTACATTGGCTTTAAAAAACAGATTAAAATTCGAAAATTAAATATTAAAATACAAGGAATGGTTATGAGTTTACCTGGATTAAATTTTCAACTTGGCGAAGATATTGACGCCCTACGTGATGTCGTACAGCAGTTTGCAGCAAACGAAATCGCGCCACGTGCTGCCGAGATTGATAGCAGTGATGAGTTCCCAATGGATTTGTGGCAGAAGATGGGTGACCTCGGTCTACATGGCATTACCGTTCCAGAAGAGTACGGCGGCTCTAACATGGGCTATGTTGCCCATATGGTCGCGATGGAAGAGATTAGCCGAGCTTCGGCATCAGTCGCGCTTAGCTACGGTGCACACTCTAATCTATGTATTAACCAAATCAAACGTAACGGCTCTGAGGCACAAAAGCAGAAATATCTGCCGAAACTAATCAGCGGTGAGTTCATCGGTGCATTGGCGATGAGCGAGACAGGCGCTGGCTCAGATGTGGTTAGTATGAAGCTAAAAGCCGAAGAAAAAGACGGCAGCTACATTTTAAATGGTAGCAAGATGTGGATTACCAATGGTCCTGATGCGGACGTAATGGTGGTCTATGCGAAGACCAATCCTGAGATGGGTGCAAAAGGCATGACGGCCTTTATCGTTGAAAAAGGTATGGAAGGTTTTGGTACCGCGCAAAAGCTAGACAAGCTCGGCATGCGCGGTAGCCATACTGGCGAGATGACTTTTAATAATGTAAAAGTACCAAGTGAAAATATTTTAGGCGGTCTCAATGAAGGCGTTAAGGTCTTGATGAGCGGCCTAGATTACGAGCGCGCTGTATTGGCCGCAGGTCCTATAGGCATCATGCAAGCAGTGATGGACAATGTTGTGCCTTATATCCACGATCGTAAACAGTTTGGTCAAGCGATCGGTGAGTTCCAGCTTATCCAAGGTAAAGTTGCGGACATGTATACGATACTGCAAGCAGGTCGTAGCTTCTTATATACCGTGGGTAAAAACCTCGATATGTTGGACGCGCGCGGTGCCGGTCATAGTCGAGAAGTACGTAAAGATTGCGCCAGTGTGATTCTATGGTGTGCTGAAAAAGCGACGTGGATGGCAGGCGAGGGCATTCAAATATTTGGCGGTAATGGCTATACCAATGAGTATCCACTCGGTCGCTACTGGCGCGATGCCAAGCTGTATGAGATTGGCGCAGGTACCAGTGAAATCCGCCGTATGCTAGTCGGTCGCGAGCTGTTTAACGAGACCAAATAAGAGACAGCTAATGACGCCTTAGCTATTTTCTAATATAAAATAAAAAAGCAGTACGTTCAAAACGTGCTGCTTTTTTCATGTCAACGTCAAACCGAATTATCTATAAGCGGTTAAGACTTATTGCGATAATCAAAGTATCTTGCCAAACCATTTAATAATAAATCATCACGTAAGCGCACTGGGCGATTAACGTGCTGGGAGATAATGGATGCATCACCACCTGTCATAATCAATTCAAAATTAGGGTGACGATGGCTAATCTCATTAATCGCGCCGACGATAGAGAGCAAAATACCGCGATGTACCGCGTCTTGAGTGGTCAAGCCTTGGTTGACGCTATCAAAAGTACCGTTCGAGATAGTGATTTGCTTAGTACCAGAGAACAGTGATTCACGTTGCAGGTAGATGCTGGGAAAGATATAACCACCCAAATGCTCAGCATGATCAATCAAATCAATGGTCACTGCTGTACCGCAACCAATCACACATTGACGTTTTTTCTTATCGACCGCGCCCAGCATCTGTAGCCAGCGATCACAGCCGAGCTGCTGATCACTGTAAGCACTTTTCATCAGAGTATGTGCGGCATCGACATGGACAAACTCAAACGGAATATTCAAACGACTGAGTGTCTCTGATACTTTGGCATTGAGATTGTCACCCAATACTGATGAGATACCAATAAAGTCAGGCGCATAACGCTCAAAACGATCTGTCAGACCCATAAGTAGTTCGGCAGGCGCTTGCAAATGCTGCTTAGCATCATGCGCGACTATTTGTCCGATATCATCGGTTAGCCAGTATTTTAGGCGGGTATTTCCAAGATCAAGCCAGAGCATAAAAGTCCCTTTATATAGTGCTCGTTAATGATGGTGTTCATCAATATAGTTGTCTAAGCCTAATAAATAACGTCGATGCGTCCAGTAAAAAGCGTAGAAATCTTACCGCTATCTTGGCGCAATTGCAAACAGCCATGTGTGTCGACACCGCAAGCGATTCCCGTTATGACTTTTTCTTCGTTATTATAGTCTTGCGTGACGCGTAAGCGAAGACCTGATAGCGCATCCATCATCGCAAACTGCTCCAAAAAACTATCCAAATAATAAGTATGACCCGTTGGCTGTTCTATGCCCAAGTGCTCAAAGCGTGTCATCGCCGCCATCAATGCTTTGCTCATCTGCTGATAGAGCATTGGTAGATCTGGTAGGCTCGCAGACCGTGACTCTAAAGGCAGCCTCTCATTAATGTCTTGTAAGCTAATCGCTTGGTAGCTCATACCTTCAGACGTTTGTGTGGTGAGCTTTGGTGCTGCTTGTACGTTTAAGCCAATGCCTAGCACCACACCGACCAGCCTGCCAGCTTTCGTCACTGGCTCTATCAAAATCCCAGCCAGTTTATTAAAGGGTAGTGTACGCTGATTCGCGGCGGCGTTATCCGATGGTACAAGATGAGCCTCTTGAGTGGGATAAAACCCCAAGTCATTTGCCCACTTCACCCCAATTGGCGTCAGTCCTTGTGCTTGTAGTTGCTCGTTCAGCGTTTGAATGACGGGCATTTTTGCCAGTTCAAGACCAATGATGAGCGATAGTAAGCCACTGATTGGCATATGCACGGGATGATATAGCGACAGATAGACATTGCCGCGCGGTGATTGCCACGAGCGCCCATGCTGACCTCGACCTGCGCTTTGGGTTTCCGCGGTCAAAACGTGTACGGTGGCGACATCTAACGCCCCGTTTTGCAAGGCTTCTATTAGCTCGCTATTGGTCGAGGCGCTACTAGCCACATGACGGTGATTTAGCTCGGATAAATAGGTAGAAAAACTAGTGAGTGGCGGCATAAGTTTAGTCGATGTGGTTAAAGGAAACTTTGATATACTGAGCGATTGTTGCGGTCAGACAGTACCGAGTAAACAGCATAAAGGTCACGCTGAGATTTGGCAAATACAATTAAGCACGCCTAAGCGCTAGTCAGTATTATAAAAGGTTCGTTCTATGATGTTATATGTGTGGTTTGTGATTGCAGGCGCGTTTGCCGGTGTTAGCGCGGGCTTGTTTGGCGTCGGCGGTGGCATGATTATCGTGCCCGCATTGGTCTGGATTTTTACCGCTTATGACTTTTCGCCAGAAGTGATCACCCATTTGGCCATCGGTACTTCACTGGCGACCATTGTAGTGACCTCAATCAGCTCACTGACTGCACATAATAAGCGCGGCGGTGTCCGCTGGGAAGTATGGCGCAAAATGGCGCTGGGATTGGTCATTGGTAGTTTAGTCGGTGCTGGTATCGCAGATATGATTGATGGGCAGGCTCTACAGGCTATTATTGGTTTCGGTGCGCTATTGGTCGCCTTAAAAATGCTGTTCTTTTCGAATAAAGAACAAGTGGGTAAACCGTTACCATCGGCTGGTGTACAGTTTGGTGCCGGTACTGGCATTGGTATGGCGTCATCTATTTTTGGCATTGGCGGCGGCAGCTTGACCGTGCCGTTCTTGAACTGGGCAGGGCTTCCGATGAAACAATCAGTCGGCACATCAGCGGCATGCGGTCTACCAATTGCTTTGGCTGGAGCAGCGGGCTTTGCTTGGTTCGGTCAAGACGTGGTCAACCTGCCTGAAGGTACGATAGGGTTTGTCCATGTCACAGGATTTTTGTTTATTTCAGTCGCCAGCTTTGCGATGGCAAAAGTCGGTGCCAAGCTTGCCCATGTCTTACCTGCACTAATGCTTAAGCGTGCGTTTGGCGTGTTGTTGATATTTGCTGGAGGACAGTTGTTGTTGAGCGGGATTGGGGTGATTTAGATTTGAATTTTAAAGTGTTTAACTTTAAGGAGTAAGTAATGGTAATGCACGATTTATATTTTAAGCGGCAAAAGCAATTACGGGGTGAGTATCCTGATATCTATCAATACGAAGAGTTACCAGAAACGCTGAAAATCCAGATAATACATATTTGGAATGAAACGATAGGTGAAGACTCTGTATATAATAATCGGCGTTCTAATAGTTTGAATCGTGAATATTTGCAAAAGTGCCATAATATTTTATGTAAAGAGTTAGGTGTTTTTAAACTTAATAGAGATGATAGAGATAATGAAATGCATATTCTCTATTTTAAAAGTATTTCTCTATATTTTTTAAAAGAAAGTGATATTGAAAAAATACTGAGCGTCATCGAATTAATGTTAAAAATCATTCATTCTTTCATCAAAAGGCATAATAATACAATAAAAATTACAGATGTAATATCTGAACTTAATCAGCGTTTTCGCGAACATGGAGTAGGTTACCAATATGAGAGTGATCAAATCGTTAGAGTGGACTCTGAATTTATCCACGCTGAAGCAGTTAAGCCTGCTTTACAGCTACTAAGTAATCCAATGTATAAAGGTGCGCAAGAAGAGTTTCTAAAAGCTCACGAACATTATCGTCATAGTCGTTACGATGCTGCTCTAACAGACTGCCTTAAATCTTTTGAAAGTACCATGAAAATCATAATCCACAAGAGAAGTTGGGTATGTGATAAAAATGCAACTTCAAAAAGGCTTGTTGATTGTTGTCTCGCTAATGAATTGATACCCAAATTTTGGACTGACCAGTTTAACTCGTTAAGCAATATACTTACTTCAAGTATCGGTACACCTCGAAATAAATTGAGTGGTCATGGTAAAGGTAACGATGAAATAGAAGTTCCTGAACATCTTATTCAGTATGTCCTACATATGACCGCATCTACAATCGTATTTTTAATTAAAGCTGAAGAGTCATTAGATTGATTAAAGCTAGTGTGTAAACCATGAGACATTATTAGTATGAAAGCTGCAGAAAAATACCGCCGTGTTTTCGGCTCAATGAATCATCTAAAAGACCAGTTATCGTGGACGACGGGTCTCTCTAATATGGTAGAGTTTTTGGCATGGGAGCCCCAGCGTATTTTAGGCATCACTAAAAAGCAATACGTACGCCAAATCATTGAGTGGGTCGCTCACCCAGATTTGAAAGATAAAAATATAGAAGAGATTGAGCAATCAGTCATCAAAAAGCTCAATACAAAAATGAATGAAACTGAGCAGCTAGAGACGTATTCAACGCAAACGATGGGTATCTGTAATGCGAGAGAAGCCGTGCGCCGCGTAACGTTCTTTTCTGAAGACTATCTAAATAAAGAATTCGATATTTTTTTGAGTTTGTGCAGTGATGTTTATCTGAACTTGTTTTATCAGCAGTTTATTAGCTTTGAGCCAAGTGGATCATGGTCGACACATGGTAATAGCGGCATGTTTGAAAACAGTACAGAGCTAAAGGCAATGTATATGGACAACCTAGCCTATAACCATCAGGCCAATGTATTGATAGCGAATGAGTTAAAACTCGCTGGTCGGAAAAACCCAGACCCAATCCTAAAGTACTGCTTGATGTATGAGCACTTATTAGAAAAAGGCTTTATCGAGAAAGGGGCAAAATTTTTGCTGTTGTTTATCGGTGGTGACGCGCTAAAGCAAAACAAGCAAACGCTCGTAGATCGGGAGCTGGCTCTGTGTCATAAACGGCCAAGGAAATATCAGCATTTGCTAAGGCCAGAGCTGTTAGAAATAGTCGATCATTTGGAAGTGGCAAGTATCTCTTGGGCAGCCTTTATCGAGTTTAATAGTCGCTACTTAGCAGAAAATAACGTCTGCCAAGTGGAGCAAAAACTGCTGCGAGGGTTCCATCAAAGCCTTGAATCAAAATCGTTTATGCACTTAGCCGTTTAACCCTAAAAACCTACTACAATTTCAGGTAGAATAGCCGCCTGTTTTTGCTAAGTTTATTGACTCTTCATGCGTTTAAAATCTCTAAAGCTGGCAGGCTTCAAATCCTTTGCCAATCCAACCACTTTTACTTTTCGTCATGGTATCACCGCCATCGTCGGGCCGAACGGCTGTGGCAAATCCAAT
This sequence comes from Psychrobacter proteolyticus, assembly GCF_038155145.1. Taxonomy (GTDB): domain Bacteria; phylum Pseudomonadota; class Gammaproteobacteria; order Pseudomonadales; family Moraxellaceae; genus Psychrobacter; species Psychrobacter proteolyticus_B. Next base: position 105,054 of record NZ_JBAKAY010000004.1, on the reverse strand, counting down.
GTGATTGATGCCATCCGTTGGGTACTGGGCGAAACCTCTGCCAAGCAGTTGCGCGGCGGGGCCATGAGCGATGTTATCTTTGCCGGTACGCAAGATAAAACAGCCAAAAGTGTCGCCAGTGTCGAGCTGACCTTTGAGCATACCCAAGATGAGCAGACTGGTATTCGCCACGAGTTTAACTTGTACCAAGAGCTATCGGTTCGCCGTCAGGTAAATAAGGATGGCCGCTCAGATTATTTTATCAATGGTACGCGTTGTCGTCGCCGTGATGTGGTCGATGTGTTTTTAGGTACAGGGCTTGGCGCGCGCAGTTATGCGGTGATTGAGCAAGGCATGATTGGGCGGATTGTTGAGTCCAGCCCCGTGCAGCTGCGTGAGTTTATCGAAGAGGCGGCAGGCGTCTCACGCTATCAGGCGCGCCGTGAAGAAACGCAAAAGAAGTTAGAGAAGACGAAAGACAATCTAGCGCGTCTACACGATATGCAAAGCGAATTACTACGCCAGCAGAAAACACTGTCTAAGCAGGCGGCCAGTGCGCAGCGTTACGAAGAATTGGCCTTAACGCGTGCTGATATCGAACAGCAGCTCGCCATCCAGCAACTCTATCAAGCCAAGCAAACCCATCAACAGCAAAAAATAGCGCATGAACGTAGTGCTACTGAGGTGTCGTCACTACAGGCTGACTACGACACGCTAAAAGCTCAGCAGGACAAGCTCACTGCGCGTATCAATCAAGAGCAATGGCTCAAAGACGATGCTCAAAGCGCTCACTATCAGCAGCAGCTCGGCTATCAACAAGCGGAACATCAATTGAGCGATGCTAAGTCACAGCTGACTACTATCGAGCAGCAACTGTCAGGCTTGGCTCAGCAGCGTGTGCAATCACTCGCTGATATCGAGCGGCTCAACGCTGAACAAGCTGAGCAGAATCAAGCGTTAGAAGCGTTACGTCCGCAGCTGACTGAGCTGACAGATAAACGCAATAACTATAAGCGTAATGAGCAGCCACTACAACGTGCGTGGCATGAAGCGCAAAACAATCTGTCACGCTTACAAGATAAAGCCCGTTCGCTTGAACAGCAGCAAGCCATTAATGCTCAAGCACAGAAACGCCATCAGCAAAGCCATGATAAATGGCAACGCCGCGAGCAAAACTGGCAAAACCTGTGGCTGCAATTACAGCAGTCTATAGCGCCATCTGCATCTGACAGTACTGATGTGAGTAAGACGGATAAGGTGCAAGATCTCAGTCAGATGCTAGAACAGCAAGTCACTGAGCTAAGCATGCAGTTGCAGCAGGTTGAGCGTCAATACGAAGCCGTCGATGAACGCTTGTCCGAGATACAACCGCAAGCGCATAGTTTGCAGCAGAGACTAAACACACAACAGAGTAAGTTGAGCGATTATGAAAAGCGTCATGCGCTACTGGCAGGCGAATACGATACCCTGCATCAGATATTGCATCCGAAACCTATAAAACAGCAATCAGCAAAGTCGAAAGTTACCGCGACAGATAATGTAGATAACGATGGTATACATCATCAGCCGTTAGCCATTGCAACGCTACGTGAGCAGATTGAGCTAAGTGCGAAGGGGCAGGAGTATGCACCGCTACTCGATAGTATCCTAGCATTGTGGCTAGATAGCCATGTGCTGGCTGCTAATCAACAAGCTAATCAAACCAAGCAATCAGACGCTAATAATGCTACTGGCGTTTCTCAAAGAGCCGTTAGCTTGTGGCAAGCTCTTGAGCATGACGTTGCAGATTTACTAACTTATCAAACAGCACAAAATACGTCTGCCAGTGCAAAAGATAAAACTCTAGTAGAGACGGGTCATAGCTTATGGTTGCCTACTGCGCAAAATAGCATCAGTGACCATAATTTTGTCAGCGAATTGCCAGACAGTTTGATTGATAAAGTATTGCCGTTATCGCAGTTGATTAAACAGCCTACATTAGCGCTTTGGCAGCAATGTTATATATATACAGCGCAGTTTGAGACCAGTGAGCAGCATGAGATTGATACTCTTGCTAATGTACTAAAGTCATTACCATCGTCCGCTATTTTACTTACCGAAGATGGTTGGCTGATCAGTCGTCATGGAACGATTAATTTAATCAAATTCGCTGGTGCGCAAGATAGTCAAAGTGATAGCAGCAGTCAATTTCTCACGCAGCGTTTGCAGCAGCGCACTCGTTTGCAAGCGTTAGAAGACTTGCTTGATGAGTTTGAAACCAAAATACACCATCAGCAAAAATCTATTGCAAAAAATCAGCGCGATTATGATGCGTTGATGGTCAGTTTGGAAGAAACGCGCGCGCAAGCTGAGCAGTTAACCCGTGATAAGCATAAATACCAGCAGCAACTGACGACCGAGCGCGCCAACGCTGAGCGCTTGCAAGCGGATAGCCAACGCCTGAACGCTGATAAAGCAACGCTTGAGCAGGAAAAGCAAGAACTGGCACAAGAGCAACAAACTCTTGAGCAAGAACAACAGCACATTGAAAGCGAGATTGCTACGCTAACGCCGCAAATAGTAGAAGCACGAGCGACAACTCAGCAACTGCAAGCTGAGCGCAGCGAGCTAAACCGTGCGCGTCAAGCTGATGATGATGCTTGGCAAGCATTGCAGCTGCGTATTCAGCAGTATGAGATGCGCTTGGAACATAGTGTTAGCCGTCTGGCTCGTGCAACTGAGCAACACGACAACTCGTTAGAGAATGAGCAAAGTCTACAGATGTGTCACGATCAGCAGCAGGCCAAGTTGCTAGAGCTACAAGCAGCTTTGCAGTCTGCACAGGTAACGCGAGATGAGCAGCAAGTGCTATTGAACGAGCGTGATACTGCGCTAACAGCACTAAAACAAACGTACGCTGAGCAGCAGACAGCATTTGATACATTGCAAAATACGTTACAAACGCAGCAAAGCGAGCTTGCCCGTCATGCTACTGAATTGGCACTAAGTGCAGCGCGCTTGGAAGATGCTAGCGCGCACACGCAGAGCGCTTTAGATGCCTACTATCGTGTAAGTCATAAATATAAAGCCCAAGCTGAGCAACCTCAACAAAGCATGAGCGTCTCAAACTTGCTAGCAGATTTTATCGCTCATGATCGCCGCGTCCGTCCAGACAAAATCGCTGAGCTTGAATCTGAGCGCGCTAAGTTGACCCAGCAGTTGAGCAAGATTGGGCCAGTGAATCTAGCAGCGGTCGCAGAGTTGGCCGAGGTAAACGAGCGCCTAGAACCACTCGCACAGCAGACGGCAGATATCGCGGCCAGTATGCAGACATTGACCGAAGCGATTGCCTCTATTGATGAGACGACCAAGACACTGTTTATGCAGACACTTGATGCGGTCAATAATGAGCTGGCCAATTTATTTGCCAAAGTCTTTGGCGGTGGACAAGCTAGCCTGACGTTGAACACTGACGAGATGCCAGCCAATACGCCAAAGTCGGAGCAGTGGCGGGCAGGGCTTACCTTGATGGCGCAGCCGAAGGGTAAACGTAACAGTCGCTTAGCGGTACTATCGGGCGGTGAAAAAACCCTTACCGCGCTAAGTTTGATTTTTGCGATATTTAAGCAGCATCCTGCACCGTTCTGTGTCCTTGATGAAGTTGATGCACCGCTTGATGATGCCAACGTCGCGCGCTTTACCAGTCTCATTCATGAGTTAGCAGATGATTTGCAATTTATTTTTATCAGCCATAATAAATTGACGATGCAAATTGCTGATGAGCTAAAAGGTATTACCATGCCAAGTGCAGGCATTTCTACACTAGTCAGTGTGTCACTCGATGAAGCTGCGCGTTACGTAGAGAGCTAAGTGTGAAATAGCCGACATTAAAAGTGCTATGAGAATCAGCGCGATGCAAATATAATCAATCAATTGGCATAAATGCAAATAAGCTTGACCTCAGTCCAGCATACTGGTTATAAAGTACACAATGTGGTGACGATATAGGTCAGCCATGCTAGAATATTGCCATTTATGCTCGTTTGTGTATTCCCTTTTGTTATATATACTAGGATGTATTTATCATGACCGTTATTCAGTTTATATTGATTGCCATTGCCGCGTTTATCGTGCTCTCAGGGCTGTTTATGGTCATTCGTAGCTTTAAGCGCCGCGGTGCTACCGAAGCTGCTGCGGTCAATTATGATAAAAATGGTATTCCCATCATACCGCGTCACGAGCGCAACATCGTCGATCAGCCAGACCTTGATGATACAGTCGCAGGCGAGACGAGCATCGGTCTAGATCGTAGCTACTTGGATGCTGTGGTTGAAGAAGAGCCATTGACGCAAGCGCATACCAACGTTGATGCTCAACTAATGGCTGAGCGTGACCATGTAGCAGCTGACGATCATGACGTCATCGATGAAGCCGACTACGCTCGCTGGCAAGAAGAGCAACGCCGTGCCGATAGTGCTGAGTTTGTAGAAGTCGCCGATCAGATGCATATCGAGCAAGAGCCTGATGCGTTCTCTAGCCTAATGTCAGCGACCGATAGCCTGATGCCAACTATCGATACGGCAGAAGAGCCAAGCTTCGATGACAATAGCCCGATACTGGATCAGCATCTATCAGAGTCAGGTGATGATGCGCAAAACGGCCCGTTGATTAATGCCAAAGACAATATCAATATCACCATCTTGCCGCACCAATATCGTGACCGCCCAGCGGCGATTATCCGTGGTCGTGACCTATTAGCGTTGATTGATAAATATGGTCTACGTTATGGCGCGATGAATATGTTCCATCGCTACGAGCAAAAAGACGGTACGGGTATGTTGTGGTTTAGTATGATGGGCATCACTGATAGCGGTATCGCGCCGTTTGATCCGCATAGTGTCGCGACCAACACTTATAACGGTGTCGTCGTATTCTTATCACTTCCGCATCCACAAGCCGTACGCAGCTTTGATAGTATGATGAGCATTGCTTATATGATGGCAAGCGACCTTGACGCGATTATGCTTGATGAAGAGAACGAACCAATCACGCCTGAATACAAGCAGCAGCTACGCAACCAAGTCCGTGATTATGAGGGCTAACGGTTTAAAAGCTACGAAAGTTAAAAGCTGATTAATAGCAGAAATCATAAAAAGGGCAAATAGCGATTAACGTTATTTGCCCTTTTTATTGGGCTATAGTTTCTGCAAAGTGCTAACCATAGTAGACTGAGCAAGCCTGACATAGTATTTGATTTATATAGGATTGACTATACCGAGCTTCCTACAAACTTGTTATCATATCGACATCTTGAATTGCAAAAAAGACGCCGACTATGACTGACTCTACCTCATCAAATAATTCTAAAAAACCATCTGCTCAAGTAGAAAACCAAGCGCCTGCCACATCTAATACATCCAGTCCGACCGACAGTAGTACCAATAATAGTGCAGAGATTGTCTCAAAAATGCGTGCGCTTATTGAAGCGATCAAAACGCATAACTATGCCTATTATGTGCTCGATAATCCGATATTAGAAGACAGCGAGTACGACCAATTGCGTCGCTCGTTGCTTGAGGTTGAAGAAGAATATCCAGATTTAGTGCAGCCAGACAGTCCAATCAATCAAGTCGGCGATATGCCGCTATCGGCCTTTACCCAAGTCACCCATGATATTCCGATGCTGTCGTTAGGCAACGTCTTTGAATATGATGATTTGCGCGATTTTATGCGCCGTGTCAATGACCGCCTCAGCGACTCACAGCAAAACCCTAAATATGAGATGGAGCTAAAGCTCGATGGACTGGCCGTCTCACTGAAATATGAGCATGGCAAATTTGTCCAAGCGGTCACGCGCGGTGATGGGCAGACAGGTGAAGATATTACCCAAAATGCTAAAACCATTCGTAACCTGCCACTATGGATAGCTGATGCTGCTGATATCGAGCTGTTAGAAGTGCGCGGTGAAGTATTGATGCCCAAGGCAGGGTTTGAACGTCTTAATCGATTGGCAGAAGAGAATGAGGGCAAAACCTTTGCCAATCCGCGCAATGCCGCTGCTGGTAGCTTACGTCAGCTAGATCCAGCGATAGCAGCAAGTCGTCCACTGGCATTCTATGGCTATTCGGTCAATCAAGGATTGCCAGATACTATCGACACGCAGTCAGGAGCGTTGGCATGGCTTACTGAGCTTGGATTTACGGTCAGCGCCGTAGAAGTGGTAGCAAATCCACGCGCCGCGCAGACCTATTATGAGTCAGTGATTGAGAGCCGTGCCAGTTTGCCTTTTGAAATCGATGGCATGGTAATTAAGGTAAACAGCCTTGCGTTACAGCAGCAGCTTGGCTACCTATCACGCGAGCCACGCTGGGCAACTGCCTATAAATTCCCTGCCGAAACGGTAATGACACGTCTCAACGATATCGAATGGCAAGTCGGCCGTACGGGTCAAATCACCCCAGTCGGTAAGCTTGAACCTGTCAAAGTTGGCGGCGTCACTGTCAGCAATGTCACCTTGCATAACTTTGGCGAGATTCAGCGTTTAGATGTGCGCGCAGGCGACACGGTCAGCGTCCATCGGGCGGGCGATGTCATCCCAAAAGTCACTCGTGTCTGGCACGATCAGCGCCCAGCTGATAGCGAGCCAGTCACGCTACCTTCGACTTGCCCTGTCTGCGACTCTCCCGTCGTGCTGCCAGAAGATGAAGCATTGGCGCGCTGCACGGGTGGATTATTTTGCCCAGCGCAGCAGCAAGAAGCACTTATTCATTTTGTCTCGCGCCGTGCGATGGATATCGATGGGCTTGGCTCAAGTTGGCTGATTAGCTTCTTTGAGCATGGTCTGGTCAAGACGGTCGCTGATATCTATCAGTTGCACAATCATGCGGATGAGATGGTTACTTTTGAGAAACTGGGTGAAAAATCGGTCCAGAATATCATCAACGCTATCGAAGCTAGCAAGCATACGACATTGGCTCGCTTTATCTATGCGCTTGGTATTCGTGGTGTTGGTGAAGGGACAGCACAAAATTTTGCTCAGCATTTTGGTGATTTAGATAGTCTGATGGCAGCCAGTATTGAGACTTTGATAAAAACACCAGATGTTGGAGAAATCACTGCCGAGCTGACTTATAAGTTCTTCCGTGCGCCGCATAATATCGAAGTGATTAACTCATTGCTTGAAGCTGGCGTTTATTGGGATAAGGTCGAGCAGGTCGCCTCAGAAGGTCTACCACTCGATGGGCAAACGTGGGTCATCACAGGTGCGCTCGATAGTATGGCGCGTGATGAAGCCAAAGCCAAACTACAAGCGTTGGGTGCAAAAGTATCAGGCAGCATCTCGGCAAAAACCACTGCGCTACTGGCAGGTGATAAGGCTGGCTCTAAACTGACCAAAGCGGAAAAATTGGGCGTTAAAATCGTGGGTGAGGAAGAGTTTTTGGCGATGGTTGGGGATGAGAGCCGTTAAAAAATTGCCCTGCTAACTGCTAACTGCTAACTGCTAACTGCTAACTGCGAGCAATAGCTCTTGTCTTGCGTCAGGCAAAACAGTGTTTTGCTTATGCCTTCTCAGGTTCGCAAGTGAAAATCCCTTAAAGGGGATTTTCTGGTTAGGTCATACTTTAATAACTCGCTCGTCCCTAGCGTAAGAGCAAAAGATAAAGATTTAAAAGCATGGCTTCAGCATCGCTTACTTTAATAGTGGGCAAATATGCGGGTCATGAGCCGTCTTTCTTTAATGGTTTACTCGGCGCTCGTCCCTCGCGTACAGTTTTCGTCTTTTGCTTTAGTAGAGAGTTACGGTTACTTTATTCATTCGCGCCAGAGTAAGCATTTTGCACATTTTTGAGTAGGGTGTGCCCAGCGCACTCTACAAATGAAATTACTCCACCATCTCACTATGTGCTTTTGCATCACCTTTCTTACCATCTGGCTGAATCACGATAGGTAATACTAACCCTTTAGCAAAGTCATCAGACAGTACATAGTCATAGCGACTGGCAGCGACATCAGGCGTGGTATGGATGATAAGCGTCATCTCATTGCCATCGGTTAGCTCATGTGAGACATAGGTTTCGCTGAGTTGATCTAATGCTTTCGATAGTGCTTCGTTACTTGCCATGCTCACTGTCAGATTGTGCTGAGCGGTCGCGGCGTCCACTTTGAAGTAATCTGCATAGTCTCGGACGTTTTGACTATCGATGGCAAATGGATACTTATAGTTGGTAGGGTCAGCAGGCTTTTCACCGCTATCTACCAGTGACCAGTCGATGGTGTCGGCTGCTGGTGCAGATGGATCTGCTGCTGTCTCCGCAGTTTGCTCAGTGGCATCGACAGAATCGGTAGCGTTATCGCAGCCTGTCAGCGCCCACATGCTTGCCGTTGCAATTACCATCATACTTATGAGACGCTTTGCCATCGAGTTACCCTTTTGATTGTTGGTCATAATTGATTTGCTCTATCTGCTATTTTGACAGCTTTCTTTGTGCTTCTCTAGCGAAATACATCAGATGGTAAGTTTTGATATAGTCTAATCCTCTATAAAAGAATGACAAAGTTAACCTCGCTTGCAGTATCACAGTTATATCTGCGCTCGGCTGCCTTATACTACTCTTAAATTGAATCAACTATATAGTCAAGTCTATATAAATCCGCTACATCGTCATCCTCGCTAAGCATACTAATGTATAACTTGCACTCGGTTTCCTTGTATCGAAATTATATTGAACTGACTATAAAACCGTCTATTTGAGACTGGTTTTTATAGCCGTCTTTATGCACGTATCAAACGAACACGCATAAAAAAGCAGCCACTATTTAATGACTGCTTTTTTTCTGTTGCGACTATTTGTCTATTACGATATGAGCTTATCTTTAATTGATTAGATTTGGCAGTTTACTTGGTATTCTTTACCGTCAGCCCATTTCATCGCAAAGATACCTTTGTCACCTTTCATGTGCCATGCATAGACGACTTCTGGGTTTGAGTCATTCACATAGCTTGCGACTTCGCCTTTCACTTTACCGTTTAGGATGATTGGCTGCTCGGCCCATTTTACTTTTGGTAGGGTAGCGTTGAGCATCACTTGTTCTTTGTTGATAGATTGCTTTGCCATGATTTTGCTGTCATCGGTACAGGTGTATGGTGCTGGTGCCATACGATCATAGGCAGCGGTTACTTTCTCTGGAACTGGCGTATCAGTTGCATCTGGGGTAGTTGGTGCGGTAGTGGCACAAGCGCTCAATAGGGCAAGGACTGGTAGGGTAGTCGCAATTTTAGTTATCATTTTCATAGTGCTCTCCAAAGCTTTTCGCTGATGTCATTTACTTGTTCTTAATGATGCGTTTAGCATATGAGGGTTATAGTAGCGAAAACGAACCATTTCAATGTTAGAAATTGTTCGTTACCTGTTAGCTTCGTTACCCAACCGCTGTCTAATGTAACTTGTAATCTGAGACATGGTGAAAAGTAAGCCGGATTAATTATGAAATCTGTGACTATAAACTTAGCGCATAAAAAAACGCCTATCAACGAGTGGCTGATAGGCGATTTTTTGTTTTACTTAACACGCTCTATATTGAGCATGCATTTTTATACTATGAACACTATTTGCTATGAATACTACTTGGTTTTACGTGGTGGTAGACCAGTATGCTGAGTCTGGAAATTGCCTTTGCTGACTTTTTTCTTACTGTTTTTACCGACAGTATTTTTACCTGCTGCACCTTTAGCTGAAGCACTGTTGTTTGACGAGCCATTACTACGCTTCACTGAGTCATTGCCAACACGGCTATTCTTTTTGCGTGCTGACTGATAAGTATCTTGCGCGGCATCACGCCCTTCTAAACTGGCGTTAAATGGTGGAATCAAGCAACCACGATTTTTACCAATCAAGTCACTACGACCCATGTCTTGTAGCGCTTTACGTAGTAATACCCAGTTTTTTGGATCATGATAGCGCAAGAACGCTTTATGCAGTTTGCGCTGCTTACCAGACTTGACGATATCCATGTCACCTTCATCACGGCTGACCTTATGTAGTGGGTCTTTGTGCGTGTGATACATGGTAGTCGCGGTCGCCATTGGGCTTGGATAAAACGCCTGTACTTGGTCAGCACGGTAGCCATTACTTTTGAGCCAAAGCGCAAGGTTCATCATATCTTCATCTTTGGTACCCGGATGGGCGGCGATGAAGTAAGGAATCAGATATTGCTCTTTGCCCGCTTCTTGGCTGAACTGTTCAAACATGGCTTTGAATTGATCATAGCTGCCCATGCCCGGCTTCATCATCTTCGATAGCACGCCTTCTTCAGAGTGCTCAGGCGCAATCTTGAGGTAACCACCGACGTGATGACTGACCAACTCTTTCACATATTCAGGATCTTTTACTGCCAAGTCATAACGTAAGCCTGAAGCAATCAGGATCTTTTTCACGCCTTTTATATCACGGGCTTTGCGATATAGCTTGGTCAAATTACTATGATCGGTAATCAGGTTTTCGCAGACGTCAGGATAGACACAAGACGGCTTACGGCAGTTCTTCTCAATGGTCTCGTCTTTACAGCTGAGGCGATACATATTGGCAGTCGGGCCACCAAGGTCAGATATCACACCAGTAAAGTTCGGGGCAGTATCACGAATCGCTTCTACTTCGCGCAAGATTGAGTCTTCTGAACGGCTTTGGATAATGCGGCCTTCATGCTCAGTGATCGAGCAGAAAGTACAACCACCAAAACAGCCACGCATGATATTGACCGAAAACTTAATCATGTCATAAGCAGGGATGCGCGCATCGCCATAGCTTGGATGCGGCAGGCGTGCATACGGCAAGTCAAACACATAATCCATCTCTTCAGTTGAGAGTGGCACTGGTGGCGGATTGAGCCAAACGTCGATAGAGGTATGCGAGTTACCAGCACCGCTACTATGACGCTGTACAAGCGCACGGGCGTTACCTGGATTGGTTTCTAGATGCAGGATACGACTTGCATGAGCATAAAGCACAGGGTCAGATTTGACGTGCTCGTAGTCAGGCAGACGAATCACTGTCTTTTCGCGTGGTGGCATTTTTAGCTTATGCTTACGTGCGGTCATTGGCTTATCAAAGCCGCGCATTTGTACCACTTGCGTCTCTTCATCGACTTGTTCAGCGTTGATAACTTTATTGGCAACTGGTTCTGCGACAAAACCCTGATATTGCGATGACATCGATGACATAGCTTGGCCAACAGGCGAGTCCGATGGTTTGTTCTGCTCAATTGAACAGCTATCAACGTCTTCAGTCATCACATAAGGGTTGATGATTGGATCGACACGGCCAACGGTATCGACATCATTACTCGCGACCTCAGTCATATCTTCTTGCCAATGACGACGAGTCGGGGTCAATAAGTAAGCCGTACCACGCAGTTTGCTCATTTGCTCAAAGCTATAGCCTTTAGACAGACCATGTACTACATCGACGATCGCACGCTCAGCATTACCATATAGTAAGACATCAGCACGCGCATCCAGCAAGATACTACGGCGTACTTTGTCTGACCAATAATCATAATGAGCGATACGACGTAAGCTACCTTCGATACCGCCCAAGATAATAGGCACATCAGGATAGGCTTCACGGCAACGCTGGCTATAGACGATAGCTGCGCGGTCAGGGCGTTTGTTTGCCACGTTGCCCGGAGAATAAGCGTCATCGCTACGGATTTTGCGATCGGCAGTATAGCGGTTGATCATGCTGTCCATGTTGCCCGCGGTCACGCCGTAAGCATAGACAGGTTTGCCCAATTCCATAAAAGCGTCTTTGCTCTTCCAATCTGGCTGAGCGATGATACCAACACGGAAGCCTTGCGACTCTAATAGACGACCGATGATGGCCATACCAAAGCTTGGATGATCGACATAGGCATCACCTGAGATGATGATGACGTCACAAGCATCCCAGCCCAGATCGTCCATCTCTTTGCGGCTCATCGGCAGATAAGGCGCCGGCTCGTAGCAGCTCGCCCAGTGTTTGTCATAATCATAAAGTGGCTTGGTGCCTTGTTTAAAGGCAGTGCGGGCGATGGTATCGGCAGACATGGGCGGACCTGTTAATTAGAAAAATGGCACTAAAAATACAGCCCTTATTACCCAATGATAATAAAGGCGAATTTAAAAGCGCTCATTTTAACATGAATCGCCTTCACTATGCGACCTATTCTATGAGGGGCGATTGCCGATAAGTTATTGATAGCGTGAGATAAACTGCTCATGCAAAGTAAGCTGCTAGCGCAACAAGATAATAGTAAAAATAGCTTAGCTATAACTGTCACGCTATTAGTTTCATCCCTAATTTTATATAGGTCATTATTAGCTCTATAAAACTTCCTTTTAATAATTAATCTCTACCCTAGTTCAATTTATAGCTACATTCTCGCAAACGTAATAGTCAAAATACCGACTTGGCTAATACTGGTCATTTGTTTTCTCATATTGATAAGTTTCTTTAATTTCTAATAATAGGTTTTGGCACAGGTTTTGCTCCACCCTTATTAGGGCTTATTTGTGTGCATTAATGAGTAAAAATAGTGCACCGATAAAATTTGAACGGATAGATAAGTGTTTGGAGATAAAATGAGAACATCATCTGGTGGACTGGACACGATAAAGACATTATTAAAACTATTACAATCATCAAAACTATCGCTAAGTAATAGGCTGGTGCTAAGTACAGTATTGTTTGCAGCAATGGGTAGCGCCCAAGCTGCTGAGGCCGACACATTGACCGTGGCACAGCTGCTCGAATATCAAAATATCGCTTGGATTATCTGGGGCGGGGTATTGGTGTTCTTTATGCAGGCAGGTTTTGCGCTACTGGAGAGTGGATCAGTACGCGCGAAAAATGCGGTAAACGTGATGATGAAAAATTACACTGACATGTGTATCGGCGGTCTAGCGTTCTACTTGGTTGGCTTTGGGCTGATGATGGGTACCAATCACTCAGGCTTTGTCGGTACAGACCATTTTATGCCAACAGCGCTTTCTAATATGGACTGGGCACTCATGTTCTTTCAGATGATGTTTGCAGCGACAGCGGTGACGATTGCGAGTGGTGCGATGGCAGAGCGCGTCTCGTTCATCGGCTATGCAGTCGCCGCCTGTTTGATTTGTTTGTTTATCTATCCTGTATTCGCCAGTTGGGTGTGGGGCGGATATTTCGGCGGTACAGGTTGGCTAGCTGAGCTTGGTTTTATTGATTTTGCTGGGTCTACCGTCGTGCATTCTATCGGTGGCTGGTTGGCATTGGCAGGTATTTTGGTCATTGGCCCAAGGCTAGGCCGCTTTGCACCTGATGGCACGCCAAGACTCATCGCAGGGCATAACATGACGTTGCTAGCGCTTGGCGGATTTATCTTATGGTTCGGCTGGTTCGGCTTCAATGCTGGATCGACATTGTCTATCACTGGCAATATTGGTCTAATCGCAGTCAATACTTTTGTCGCTGCAGTCAGTGCGGTGGTGAGTTATATGCTTATCTCCCGATCGCTCAACAAAGCCATTTTACTGAGCGATAGTGTCAATGCCAGCTTGATTGGTCTCGTATCGATTACCGCAGGTTGCGCGACCACGACGCCTGTCTTTGCCATTATTATTGGTGCGGTCGCTTCCGTGGTTTATATCTTATCATCGCAAGCGTTATTAAAATTCAAAGTAGACGATGTGGTCTCGGCAGTGGCAGTACATGGCTTTGGCGGTGCATGGGGTACGCTCGCAGCAGGATTGTTTTATACAGGAGATTTGTTTAACTTATCGCGTCTTGGTGTACAAGCGCTGGGCGTCGGCGTGGCGTTAGGTTGGGGACTGGGATTGGGGTTAGTGATGTATAAGCTTATCGATCTAAGCTTCGGGTTAAAAGCCAGCCGCTTACATGAGCAGCGCGGCCTTGATTATACTGAGCATGCAGAGCTTGGTTACCCTGAGTTTCAGAAGCAAATGTTTGATTCCAAGAGTTTAACTGAGCGGCATTTATAGGAGAGAGCTGATGAATATTGATACTCAATCCGTAGACCAAGCTGTGACTGCGATGGCAGAAGTGCTTGCCGATTATCTACATCCTGAAGAGGTGCGACTGCTTAAATCACAGTGGCAGCGATACTCGACTGTCTCTGTAAAAATGATGCAGCAGTGCGTCTTGGACGCGACACGGCGCTATCCTGAGCTGCAAGCTTATAAGTCTGATATTAGGAAAGGTTTTTGGGCTACGTTGCAAGCGGGGAGTCAGCAGACAGTCAAGGCTGACAGTCACAATAGCCATAATGAAACAGTCAAAGCGTCAGTCCCTGTCTCTGAGTTGGTTTTGGCATTTTATACTGTCATGGAAGCGCTGCGCAGTCAGCTATCAGAAACAGAAAGTCGCAACCTATTTCTGACCATGCACCAAACTGTTTCGCAAGAGCGCACCTTCAAAGGGCATAGTCTTAACATCAGTCAGTTTTTAGAAGGCAATCGCCCGTCTGTACCTGATAATGAGCACCTGTTAAATAATTTGATGCAGCTGGCTTATGTATGCTTATGCGATGTTGCAGGCCCTGTCGAAGCAGATGAGATGATGTTTCGAGCGGCAGAGAAGGCAAAACAAAACTACCCGAAAACATTGGTTGAAAAGTTATTCTAAAATGTTGAGTGGGCACGTTACGATTGAGAATGGAATACCTTTCGATAACGTGCCTTATATAAAAGGGCTTTTATAACGTAGCTTTCATAACGTACCTTAATACTAGACGATGAGCGGTCTAGTAGTTTAACGATCTAATCTAATAGCTGAAGTGGGAAAGTAACCACGTCAAAGGCGAGGGCAAAGGGGAGCAAGACCAGTTTTTGTGCGCCATTTGGACCGCTACGAGTGACGACATCTTGCTGAGTCTGTGTATAGAAGCTCACCGTATATGGCTTGGTCAGTGCGCGATAGTTTGACTGAATCAAACCCAAATTACTAACTTGCGGATAGATAGCGCCTTTGACAGGAACGTTAAAACAAAAGCGCTGAGCATTGATACGTTGATCACTCGCTGAGGTGCACTCTTTACCGTTATTTTGCAAAAAGAACTGATAATCTGAGCGCCCAAACTCATCTTTTAATTTGGCATAAGACAGTTTCATTTCACCTTGGAAGTACCCATCATTATTGGGTACATGAAAGCTCATGTCGTTATCCACTTGAATATTTTTTTGCGTGAGGTTACTCAGTAAGTTCACCATCTCTGTCCCACCTTGGGTGAGGACGTAGCTGTTCTTCTCTCCTACGATAACCATCGACGCGTTTGGCATTTTTGGTAACGCCTGAGCAGGACGACCAAAAGCAACAATTTGATCTTCAGACAGGACTTGCTTCGTCGTGCTGGTAGTGACATGTCCGCTATTGTCTAACAATGAGCTAGTCGCACAGCCTGAGCTGACGAGTACCGTAGCAAACAGAGCGCCTGCTATTATCTTTTTTGAATTTAACGGTTTTAGGTTTAATGGTTTTAGTGACGCTTTCATATTCTTCTTAGCAGCGTTTGTATGGTCAGTCATGATTAGGCTTCCTTGTCCAAAAAATAGGCTTACGAAATGGTTGATTAGAGTTTAATTTCCATCAGATATTTGGTGATATCGTACAGGGGTTAGAGGCAATTTAGTCACTCATCACCCATTGTCATAGGGTAGGCAACTTCAGCTTAGACGGATTAATTATAATTAATCTAGCGTGATTTTGGTTCCACTCTTGGTAAAGTTCATCACAAACTGGCTTTTGAAATTGCGCACATTATTTTCGTAAGTCAGTAAGCTGCGCGTGAACTGATGATAGTCGCTCATATTCTTTGCATTGACCATGAGCATAAAATCAAAATCACCTGATACTTCATAGCAGCTCATGATTCGCGATTGCGCGTCCATCAGGCGCTCAAATCGATGTTGCATTGAAGTGTTAGAGCGCTCCATTTCTATCATTACCACTGCTGTCAGGCCATAGCCCACTTTGTCAGGATTGACGATGGCTACTTGTTTGGTAATCACGTCACTATCTATGAGCGCTTGTATACGCCGCTGCGCCGTCGCAATGGATACATGCACTCGCTCTGCGACAGTTTTAAGCGGTAATGTCGCATCATCTTGCAGCAAATTTAAAATAGCTTTATCAATATTATCTAAAGTATGGCTCATATCAGGACATCCTTAATAGCAGAGTTTTCTATCGCTTTTTATAAATATTATCACTAAAAATTTTAATATAAGAAAATAGCTATTTATATGATATTACTTTGATAATATTATTCATAAATACGTCTATATAGAGATAATATATCAAAGCACCCTAGTAAAATAGACCGTACCAATCAGAGCTACTTCAAAAAAAGAGCTACCTATTGGTTTTCTACCATCTATTAATATCTACGGTGCTTATCATGTCTATCTCAATGCTCTCCAATGTATTCGCTAATACGCTAGCAACGACTGCTGCACGTTTGCCACTACCTGCGATTTGGACGACAGGTAGCGCACAACAACGCACTCTGATATTAGGGGTGTCTTTTGCCATATTGTCCAATGTGCTATTTGGCGTACTCTATGCCTATAGCAGTTTTTTGTCGCCATTATCAGGGACGCAGGTTTTTATATGGCGCATGCTCGCGATGTGGGCAGCGTTGGTCGGATACTTAATGGTCAGTGGACGTCTGGGACTGCACATTGATAAATTAAAAGTGTTAAAAGGCGCTAAACAGTGGGCGTGGCTGCTATTACCTACACCGATATTTCTCAGCCAGTTTTGGTTATTTATGTGGGCGCCAGTTAATGGACAAGGTGTGCAAACCGCAATGGGATACTTCTTATTCCCGTTAATGATGGTAGTGTTTGGTTGTGTCCTCTTTGGAGAAAAACTAAGCCGTTTGCAATGGTTGGCAGTGGCCTTTGCTGCATTGGGCGTGGGTAGTGAAGTTATCCGTACGCAAAGTGTCTCTTGGGCGACGCTATGGGTATGCGGTACGTATCCCGTTTACTACATTTTACGCCGACTGCAGGGAATTGGCGCAGTAACTGGGTTATTGGTTGATTTAACGATATTTGCGCCTTTTGCGCTGGCTTACTTGTTCTTCTTTGCCCCAAGTAGTTTGGCGCTAGTTAGCGGCTCTGGTTTCTTTATCATGATGCTAGTAGGTTTGGGTGTGCTCAGTGTCTTGGCGATGAAGACCAATATTGACGCCAGTCAAATGCTACCAGTCAACGTCTATGGCATGATGAGCTATTTGGAACCTGCGTTGCTATTTATTTTGGCAGTGACCGTACTAGGTAACCCATTTGAGTCAGCGATGATTTATAGCTACGGTCTGATTTGGTTAGGTATTGCGTGTTTGATTGCTCATGGTGTTAGGCAATTGCGTCAGGCTAGTAGAAAGACAGCATCGTCTTTAGAAGAGTAAGTGGCATAGAAGGCCACTGGCTAGATGTTATAAAGGTTTCTATTTTATAAAACTACTACTTTACAAAGCCTATTTTTGCCAACTAACGTTTAAAATGATTTTTATAAAATGTGATAGACAACAAAAAGGACGGCTCAGTAAATATTGAGCCGTCCTTTTTGACATAGATTAAATAACGCTTAATCTAAATGCTGTTTGAAACCGCGCTGCTTATCACGTTCCCAGTCACGATCTTTTAGCGTTTTACGTTTATCATGCTGCTTTTTACCCAATGCTAGGCCAATTTGGCATTTCACCAGTGAGTTTTTCCAGTAGCAAGACAGCGGTACGCAAGCGTAACCTTTCTGGTTGATTGCCCCAGATAGTTTCTCGATTTCACGACGGTTCAGCAGCAGTTTACGGGTACGAATACTGTCTGGGCTAACGTGCGTTGAGCTCGATAACAATGGCTGAATGTGTGCCCCAAACAGAAAGGCTTCGTTATTGCGGAATATGACGTACGCTTCAGTAATCGTCATTTTTCCTGCGCGAATGGCTTTGACTTCCCAACCTTGTAATGCCAGCCCTGCCTCAAAGGTTTCTTCGATAAAATACTCATGACGCGCCTTTTTATTGGCGCAAATCTGATTATCTGGCTTTTTTGATTTTTTTGACATAATTTCTCCATAAGGATGACCTAAAACACAGGCTCCTTATTTAATCAGTCCCACTAATTCCTCATCCTAATCCAATAACTGGTCTTGTTTTTTATTTCGATTATGAGATGGATGAGTCGAACTGCCTATTGTATCAAAGCCTCTGATGAAAAGGTAAATCAGCTGTTAGGACAAATGTAGCAGATAAGTATTAAGTTTGAGCAAAATTTGCTAGCATATGGCCTAATATCACCGATTATATCAGTCATGCTATGAGCCACTCTATTTCTCCCAATTCCTCAAAGCTACATACCAAAATTCTATACCCTGGTACCTTTGATCCTATTACCAATGGTCATGTAGATTTGGTCACACGCGCCGTCAAGCTATTTGATGAGGTCGTTATCGCGGTTGCCTCAGGCCATCATAAAAAACCCTTGTTCAATTTTGAAGAGCGCGTTGCTTTGGTCGAAACCGTATTTGCAGATTTACCGCAAGTATCTGTAATTGGTTTTGAAGGGCTGCTTGTTGACTTTATGCGTGAAAAAAACGCCACGGCAGTTTTACGTGGCTTGCGAGCGATGTCAGATTTTGAGTATGAGTTTCAGCTAGCCAATATGAATCGTGAGCTTGATGAAAACTTTGAGGCGGTATTTTTGACCCCCTCTCAAAACTACTCATTTATTTCATCTACCATGATTCGCGAAATTGCTAAGCTTGGCGGTGACGTCAATAAATTCGTTCCACCCTGTGTTTTGCAAGCATTCGACAAAAAGTTAAATATCAAATAAAAGATGCTGTATCAAAGATATGCTGCTAGCACTTGCTAAAACAGTAAGGAGCAGCCATATAGGACTGATATAAGCAAAAATATAAGGAACAGTTCATGGCACTATTAATCACTGATGAGTGCATCAACTGTGATGTGTGCGAGCCTGCTTGCCCCAATGAAGCCATCTCAGAAGGGGATGATATCTATGTCATCGACCCTGATCTATGTACAGAATGTGTTGGACATTTTGACGAGCCACAATGCGTTGTGATTTGTCCAGTTGACTGTATTCCTCACGATCCCAATCATGTCGAGACTGAAAGCGACCTGCTGTCTAAATACAAACGTATTACGGGTCAATAGAGTACTTATAAGCGATTGATGACGTTTGGATTTACAACGTTTTAGGGACAACACAATGACCATGGAAAAAGTAACCACGCAAACAACAACCACGCAATCCATCCAAGTCGTAAATGACTTCGATCAGCAACACCTTTGGCATCCTTATGCTAGCCTGCCACCCACTTATTCTAATATCGTAATCGATCGCGCTGAAGGTATTTATATCATCACCGAAGATGGCACGCGCCTGATCGATGGTATGTCGTCATGGTGGGCGAGCGTTCATGGTTATAACCATCCAAAATTGAATGACGCACTGACCCAGCAATTGGGTAAAATGGCGCATGTCATGTTTGGTGGATTGACTCATCAGCCAGCGATAGATTTGGGCAAAAAACTGCTCGACATTGTACCTGCTAGTCTCGATGCGATTTTTTATGCGGACAGTGGCAGTATCGCGGTAGAAGTGGCACTGAAAATGGCGCTGCAATATCAAGTGGCTGCCAAGCGTCCAAACAAGCAGCAGTTTGCATCAACCCATTCAGGGTATTATGGAGACACGTGGCACGCCATGAGTGTCTGCGATCCGGTCAATGGTATGCACAGCTTATATGGCAAACAGTTACCGATGCAGCATTTCGTCCCTGCGCCGCCACTTGGCTTTGATCGCGCATTGACAGTAGATGAGCGTGAATCATTAGCTCAGTTTTTTGTTGAGTATGGTGAGCAGCTGGCGGGTTTTATCATTGAGCCGATTATTCAGGGCGCAGGCGGGATGCGTTTTTATAGTCCTGAATATCTGCAATTGCTGCGTCAACTGTGTGATGAGCATGATGTACTATTGATTGCGGATGAAATCGCTACTGGGTTTGGGCGTAGTGGTAAATTATTTGCGTGTGAGCATGCAGCTATCAGCCCTAATATCATGACCATTGGCAAGGCGCTGACAGGTGGCTATATGACTTTTGCTGCAACGCTATGTACCCGCAAAATTGCCGATACCATCCATAATAGTGACTATCCAGCGCTGATGCATGGCCCAACTTTTATGGGCAATCCACTGGCTTGTGCAGTTGCGTGTGCATCGATTGATTTGATTATGTCTTATGATATTGAAGCGCGTACCGCAAATATGCAACGCATTATGGAGCAGCAGCTAGCACCAGCCGCGTTATTAGAAGGCGTTGCTGAAGTGCGCTGCTTGGGTGCGGTCGCTGTAATTGAGCTGCATGAAGCGGTTGATATGCCTGTATTTCAGTCTTTACTGATTGATAACGGTATCTGGGTCAGACCATTTGGTAAGCTGGTGTATATTATGCCACCCTACGTGATTACTGATGATGAGCTGACTACCTTATGCCAATCACTGTTAAAAGTAGTGCATACGTATTTAGAAAACCGAGGTCAACCATGAGTGTTCTATTTGTTTCTGGTATCGATACCGATATTGGTAAAACCTATGCCACTGGACTACTTGCCAAAGCACTTATGCAACAAGGTGTGAGTGTCATCACTCAAAAGCTGGTACAAACGGGTGTATCGATTAATCCAAGTAATGGTGAGATGAATATCGCTGATGATATCATCATTCATCGTCAATTAATGGACATACCTCTGCAGCAATGTGACCTCGATTTTACGACTTGTGCTCATCGTTATAAAAAGCCTGCGTCTCCTCATTTGGCTACTAAATTATCAGGGGAAACACTTGATCCTGATATGATTACCAATGCTACTAAGCGACTGCAATCTGAGTATGAGCTGGTACTACTAGAAGGTGCAGGTGGCTTACTTGTACCGATCACAGAGAATCTACTGATATTAGATTATATTGCCGAGCAAGGCAATCCAGTTATTTTGGTCACCTCTGGTCGATTGGGCAGCATCAATCATACGTTGCTGAGTTTAGAAGCTATAAAATCGCGCGGATTGATGGTACATAGCGTAATTTATAATCATATTCATGATGATGCTGAGCAAACGGATACTGAGATCGCAAATAGCACTATTGAGTTTCTACGAAAATATTTGGACAATCATTATCCCAAAGCGCATTGGTTACAGATTCCATATCTAAAAGGTAATGTGGTCGGTAATATTGAAACACTGCCAGAAAATTTTGTTTAGCTTATTTGTGTTTTCCTTAAAAATAAATCCAAAAGACATGCGCAGGCAGTCATAAGTTTGCTATACTAGCGCGCTTGGTAGACTAGGCGATCGCCGCTGCACACTGGCAACAGATGAGCAGGGGAGGAAAGTCCGGGCTACATAGGGCAGCGTGCCAGCTAACGGCTGGGCAGGGTAACTTGACGACCAGTGCAGCAGAGAGTAGACCGCCTTTAGTATCTTAGGATATTATCGGTAAGGGTGAAAGGGTGCGGTAAGAGCGCACCGCGTGGCTGGCAACAGTTCACGGCATGGTAAACTCCACGCGTAGCAAGACCAAATAGGCATCGGCATGGCGCGGCCCGCGTTCGATGCGGGTAGGTTGCTTGAGCGTATTAGCGATGATACGCCTAGAGGAATGATCGTCCACGACAGAACCCGGCTTATCGGTTTACCAAACCTTTTTTATTGTTTGTTGTAGTAATAGTTGCAATTAATCTGAATTAAATTCGTTTTTTTGCAAAAAATGCTTATTAGGGGTTGACGACAGTCAATAGCTTGGGCATAATGTGCAGCCTAAAACGGCGATGTAGCTCAGCTGGTTAGAGCGCATGACTCATAATCGTGAGGTCAAGAGTTCAAGTCTCTTCATCGCCACCATATATAGCAGTACTAAAGAAACCAATCTATTGAGATTGGTTTTTTTTTGCCCAAAATAAATGGTTTTATAAACTAGAAGCAATTGATACATAGATTTTTAAGTGTGATTTACTTACAGATTTCTTACTAAATCATAGGTTTATCAGGATATGTACAGATTAATTCTTGTAACTTATGTCGCGCTTACTTATCATAGGGGCTGTTTTCGGTAAAGTCCTGTAACGCCATGTCTGTACAACTACCTCCTTATCGTCCTATCAAGCATCGCAGTGGCCTTAAAGTCATGGGTGCAGCATTTCATGCACTGATCATGCGCGAGCTACAGACTCGCTTTGGTGGATATCGTTTAGGCTACCTTTGGGCGCCTTTAGAAATCATGTTTCAAGTTGCCATTTACCTAATAATATTTGGCGCTATCATGACTCGTGTGTTGCCTGGAATGGATTACATGCTATTTTTGGTTGCAGGTTTAGTACCATTTCGTATGATGAGTACAATAGCAACACGATCACTAGGGGCAGTAGAAGCCAATCAAGGACTTCTAATGTACCGTTCGGTACGTCATATTGATGTCATTATTGCACGTTCATTTCTAGAGTTAGTGATTTACTTTTTTACATTTGTACTATTACTAACCATACTGGCTTTTATCGGTATTCCTATTAGTTTTGCTAATCTTCACGTGGTGTTATTTTGCTGGCTAACCCTGTTTATATTTGGTTTTGGGCTAGCAATGATAATGATGGTGGTTGGTTATTATGGTGGTGAAATTAGCAAAGTTATTGGCTTAATTTTTACTATTTTATACTTTGTATCTGGAATTATGTATTCCATTCATATTATTCCTGAGCCATATCTAACTTATTTGTTATATATTCCATTTGTCCATAATATTGAGCTAATGAGAAATGCACTATCTCCTACTTATCCTGCATATCATATTGATATAGGATATTTTTTAAAGTGGATGGTAGGTGTTAATTTTCTAGGTTTATTGATGTATAAAGCAGTCGAAAAAGACCTTATTCGTTCGAAGTAATAGCAGGTAAATGAATGATTGAAATTAGGAACGTCTCTAAATCATTTATGACCAAAAAAGGTCGGCATTATCTATTCAAAGATTTGAATCTGACTATTGGTGATAAAAAAAGTGTGGGCTTGCTTGGTCGTAATGGTGCTGGGAAATCAACACTGTTACGCATTATATGTGGACTAGATAAGCCAGATCATGGAGAGATTATTACCAACTCGACTATTTCTTGGCCTGTCGGGGTCGCAGGTGGCTTTCAAGGTAGCCTAACAGGTCGTCAAAATGTCCGATTTGTTTGCCGCTTATATTCGAGCGGCCCTTATATTGATGAAAAAATTCGTTTTGTCGAAGAGTTTGCTGACATTGGTAATTACTTTGATATGCCAGTAAAAAGCTATTCATCAGGAATGAGAGCCCGCTTAACGTTCGGTTTAAGCTTGGCCTTTGATTTTGATTACTATATGCTCGATGAAGCGGGTGCTGTTGGTGATGCAGCATTCCGTAAGCGTAGTGAAGAGATTTTAGCGGCCCGCCGCGCACAAGCAGGATTTTTAATAGTGTCGCACAATATTGGCGATATCAAACGAAACTGCGATATTGGTATTGTACTAATGGATCAAACAGCACACGTGTTTGACGATACAACAGAAGCGATTGAGGTTTATGAAAAGCATATCCACAAAGCAAAAAAGTAAGATAATTAACTTCTCGCTGTTTATCGGCTTGGTCATTCTTCCTTGGTTACTCGTTATATACTATGTAATGACACTGGCGCATCCGCGTTTCGTTTCGACTGCTGACGTGGTAGTGAAGCAAGTCAGTGATTCGAGCGTACCATCTGGTGGTGGACTATCAGCTCTATTGGGCGTAAATAGTACCAGTAAAGAAGACGCGACCTATTTGACAGAGTATATTTTGTCAAATGATATGGTGAAGCGACTCGATAATAAGTTTAAGTTCCGTGAAGCTTACTATGTTGATGGTTCAGACCCTATTTATGAAATCGACCCTGATGCGACCCAAGAAGATTTGCTCGAATACTTCAAAAAACGGGTTCACATTGATCTTGACGAACAGAGCTATGTGCTTTCGGTATCAACAGAAGGCTTTGACTCAAAATATGCTTTCGAGCTGAACAAAGCTATCTTAGGAGAATCTGAGCGTTTTGTGAACCGCATTTCACAAGAAGTGGCTCGTGATCAATTGGCGTTTGCAGAGACTCAGTTAGACGAATCAGAAGAGCGTTTAAACGATGCCAAAGAGCAGCTATTAAACTATCAGAATGAAAACGAAATCTATGACCCACAAGCCAATGCGCAAATCGTCAATCAGTTAATTGGCAGCTTGCAAGCGCAATTAAGCTCATTGCGTACAGAAGAGCGTCAGCTACTCAGTTATCTAAATCCAGATGCGCCGCAAGTGGTTTCACTAAGAAGCCAGATAAAGGCTGTTGAAGAGCAAATCACTCAAGAACAAACCAAATTGACATCACCAAATACAACCAAATTAAACCGTCAAGCGGTACAGTTTGAGACCATCAAGGCAGATGTGGATTTTGCTACCGAGTTGTATAAATTGTCGTTGTCATCGCTTGAAAAATCAAGACTAGAAGCATTCAAGAAAATGAAAAACTTGATTGTGATCTCGACGCCCTATGAAGCTGAAGATGCAACTTATCCGCGCCAAGCGTATCTTATTTGGACATCGCTTGCATTGCTCTTAATGCTATACGGATTTGTACGTTTGGTAATGGCCGTGGTCCGTGATCACCGTAGCTAATCTTGAAAAACCAGATATCAGTAATGATCGATAGATCAGGAAAGGAATATAACTCATGAATATGAAACCACGTTCTATCGTGATAGCGACAAGCTTGGCAATGGCGGCGACTAGTATGTCTGCAACAGCTGCAAGCAGTTATGCAGATCAAATATCGGGTTCAGGCTTTGGCACAAGCAACAATAACATGAGCCAATCTCAGAACCAGAGCAATATTAACGTGTCTACCCAAGCATTTTCTGGGGCAGTGCCAGGGCAAGCAACGACTCAAGAAGCGGTCAATGCAGCAAGCTTACCAAGTCAATCAGTTATCAATACCACACGTCCTTATCAAGATATTAAAACTCAAGATATGATGTTCGGTGAGCAATTATTCCGTGGAGCATTTTCGACAACTTCAGGTTCGACCTTTAATGACAGTTATGTGATTAACCCTGGCGATAACGTCCAAGTAAGAATGTGGGGCGCTTACCAGTATGCTGCTACCATGACCGTCGATCCACAAGGTAATATTTTCTTGCCGAACGTTGGGCCAGTACGTGTCTCTGGTGTACAAAATGGCAGCTTACAAAACGTGGTCAAGAATGCTGTCAGTCGTATTTACCGCTCGAATGTAGGGGTTTATGCTTCATTAGAGCAGGCGCAGCCAGTTAAGGTGTTCGTCACAGGTTTTGTTAAACAGCCGGGCTATTACGGTGGTCTAGCAGCAGACTCGGTATTGTCTTATTTAGATAGAGCAGGCGGCGTTGACCCAACACGCGGTAGTTATATCGATATCCAAATCAAACGTAACGGTCAAATGCTACAGCAAGTCAATTTATATGACTTTTTGCTAGCAGGTAAATTACAGGCATTTTCATTCCGTGATGGTGATGTCATCACCGTGGCACCGCAGAAAAAGACGTTTGTGGTAAGCGGTCAAGTTCAAAACGAATATACCTTTGAGTTTGATGTGAATGATCTGACTATTGGTGATGTGTTGCAAGTGTCTAATCCAGCAGCCAATGCTACTAATGTCAGTATCACTCGCAGTGCAGGACGTGCACAAACGGCAGAGTACTACTCATTAAGTGAAGCCCAAAACGTTCCTGTCTATAACGGCGACCAAATGGTAGTAACATCAGATCGTTACGCAGGTACCATCGCTGTGCAGGTAAAAGGTGCACATACTGGTAATGGCGCAATGGTTGTGCCATATGGTGCGCGTCTAAAAGATATCGTGCCACAATTACAGCCAAGTCCGCTGGCAAAATTAACGCATCTAACCATCTATCGTGAATCTGTTGCTGAGCAACAAAAACGCATGATTAACGAGTCGCTCGACCGTCTAGAAGAGCTAACGCTTGCTACCCAGTCAACGACTCGTGAAGAAGCCGCATTGCGTCAAGATGATGCAGCATTGGTTAAACAGTTCGTTGCCAAAGCTCGCAATGTTCAGACGGATGGTCAAATCGTTGTTGTGCCAAATTCATGGCAAGATATTATTCTGCAACAAGGCGACATCATTGAGATACCAGCACAAACATCAGTCATTACAGTCAATGGTCAAGTACGAGCACAAGGCGCACTTACCTTTAATCCAGACTACACCGTTGGCGATTATGTGGCTAACTCTGGTGGTTTCTCTGATAACGCTGATACAAAAGATATCTTAATTATTCATCAAAATGGAGCGAGCCAAGTGGTCAATACTGCGTATCGTATCCAGCAGGGTGACGAGATTATGGTATTACCGAAAGTTAAAACTAAGCGTGTGGAGATTGCGCGCGGTCTATCACAGATTGTTTATCAGTTAGCAATTGCTGCCAAGGTTGTTCTAGATCTATAACGGTTAGCCAGTCATGACTTAATGATGACTGTTGAAAAGATTTAACCAAAATTAACGAGTAAAGGTATCAAAGATATGGCAAAAGAAGTAGCGAATGAAGTCAAGGTATCTACTATATCTACCTCTGATCATACGCTACTTTCGCCTTCGTCACAGTATCAATCACCAAAGCAGTTGGCAGTAGTTGGTAAAGGTATGTGTCGCAATAACTTGCTACTCTCGCAAGTGTTGCAAGCTGATATCCAGCGCTGGTATCCGTGGTCAGGTTTGCAACAAAGCTTAATAAATCACAAGAAAAAACCACAACCTGAGGCATTTATTGGATGGGGGCACAAGAAAAGCTTTCAACGAGCTGATAAAGCTGCCACTCGTCAGGACGTGAATACCTTAAGTATTGAAGATGGATTTTTGCGTTCATTGGATTCAGGTATTAGTAGTCGCCATGGCTTAAGCGTGGTTGTCGATGACATTGGCATCTACTTTGATATGACGCACCACTCACGCCTCGAGCAGTTGATTGTTGAGCGTACCAAGAGTACTAGCAATGATCGCGCAGCAGGCGAGGCACGTGCTCGTCATCTGATGGCACGTATATGCGAAGAAAACCTGAGTAAATATAATTCCATAATCGATTGTCCGTCGTTGGATAAATTGATTAATGAAGAAAATATTAACGAAAAGGAAAATGTTTCACAATCACATATCCTATTGATTGACCAAGTAGCAGGTGATGCCTCTGTTAAAGGCGCTGGTGCGAATAAACGTCAATTTAAGAAGATGCTAAAATCTGCATGCCACAACCATCCTAACGCCTATATTTGGATAAAGGCTCATCCTGCATCAAAATCAGGCTACTTATCCAACTTAAAACTGCCTAAAAACGTTAGGTTATTGACAGAGTCTCTCAATCCTATTGAACTGCTTAAGCAAGTAAGTGATGTCTATACCGTCAGCTCACATATGGGCTTTGAAGCATTAATGCTAGGTAAAAGAGTACATTGCTTTGGAGTCAGCTGGTATAGCGGCTGGGGGCTGACCGATGACGCTAACGCACCTAAAAACCTACTTAAAACAGTTCAAAAACGTCGTTTAGAGTCAGCTAAGATACTTCTCAGTAATAGAGGTTTGTCAAACTCAGCATTGTTTCCTGCGACGTCACATAAAACGCTTGAAACGTCATTAGAAACATTATTTTATAGTGCTTATATTGATTATAGTCGTTATGTAGATCCAGCAACGAAACAAGCTTGTGATATCGATACCGCCATTGAGTGGTTGATGACCAATCGGCGATGGCAAGCGCGCCTTGAAGGTGATTTGACGATATATGAATTTAGTCGTTGGAAGTTGCCATTTGTCAAAGCCTTTACAGACCTACCGCGTACGACATTGTTCGTTAAACCGAAACCGCGTCTAAAAAACCTTCTACATCCAGACCATTTCCGTGTCAACTACCAACAGCCTTTATTGGTATGGGGTTTGGCCAAACGTCAGCAAGTACAGAAGAAACTACAGAGTAAACTTGTTGAGCAAATTTTAGATATGCCAGCTATTTATTGTATGGAAGATGGGTTTATCCGATCAAATGGTTTAGGTGCTACTTTATTGGCACCACTGTCTGTTGTGATAGATAAGCAAGGTATTTATTACGATGCGACCCAGCCTTCAGACTTAGAAACATTGCTGCAAAATTGTCAGCCACTGAGTTCTGAACAGCGTCTTCGCGTAAACAAACTGCAAGACAAACTGCTGAATCAGCGGGTAAGTAAATACAATGTTGGGGTTGGTATAGATGTTTCTAGTATTCAAAATAACTCGTGGATGCAGGATGCCAAAATATCTGGAAGACGACGCGTTCTCATTATCGGTCAGGTAGAGGACGATTTGTCAGTACAGTACTGCGGCTCCACAATAAAGACAAACAGTGGTCTGATCGAACGTGTACGACAAGATAACCCAGACGCTTATTTGATTTATAAGCCGCATCCCGATGTTGAAGCAGGATTGCGAGCAGGTAAAGTATCAGAAGCCCATCTACGACAAGTTCAAGCGGTTGCCTACGATACTGCGATGCCTGATTGCTTAGAATGGGTGGATGAGGTTCATACGATCAGCTCACTGACTGGTTTTGAAGCCTTGCTGCGTGGATTGGACGTCACCTGCTATGGATTACCATTTTATGCAGGTTGGGGATTGACCACAGATATTGACGAGCAGTCTTTACCGAAAGCCACCTACTTAAAAAGACGTCAACGAGATATAGCTTTGACTCTTCAGCAGCTAATATATGGCGCACTTATATGTTACCCGTTGTATCGTCTACCTGACGGCTATGGGCTGGCACAAGTAGAGCAGGTGATTGATTATTTGTATCCTCTCAAAGACTCACAGCTGCTTGCGAGTAATGAAGAATCGCAATCTAAAATGGCTAGTACTTTAAATAGTTCATCTAAGACTGTGGCCTCGTCTTTATCTACAAAATTGAAACGTCACGCGACTATACGTTTTATGCAGCAACGTCATCGATGGCAACAGAAATTGCGTAAAATGTCTCGTTGATTTATTAGAGTAGCACCATATAATTGCATTGCGACAAATAGGTGCTTTTTCGGTATAATCAATTTTACGCTATTTGTTTTTACACGGTTGTACGACCTTTCTCATTTTTATTTCTTATTTTCTCATTTAATGGTAGCCCTGTATTATGGCAGCTTCGATGTCTCACTTGCTTACTCATCGACACGTCTTGCTACTACAAGGGAAAATGGGTGGGTTTTTTAATCGCTTTTCGTCATTCTTGCAAACTCAAGACATTAAAGTAAGCAAAATCAATTTTAATGCAGGCGATGCCTTTTTTTACCATCACGACAATACCTACGAATATACCAATACATTAGCGCAATTTTCCTCTTGGTTACAGGTGTTTATCCAAGAGCATGATATTGATGCGATTGTATGCTTTGGCGATTGTCGACCGCATCATACTCAAGCGGCGTGTATCAGTGAGAAGCTGGGTATTTCATTTTTTGTCTTTGAAGAAGGGTACTTGCGTCCTGATTACATTACCTTACAAGAGCATGGGATTAATGGCTATTCACGTCTAAACACTGCTGAGATTAAAGCACTTAAGAAAGCCAATGATCAGCCTTTATATACACATAATCGATTTTATCGCCTCAGTATCGCAGCCATCGTCTATTACATTATTGCTTGGCTTTATAAAAGCCGTTATCCACATTATTCGCATTATCGTGGTATGACCGCTTGGCAAGAGGCCATCGCTTGGTTAAAAGCACCGTGGCGGAAGCTACGAGGATATTTGCCAGATAAACACCTGCAAAATAAACTGACCAAGCAAGAAAGTAACAATTACTTTTTGATCAGTTTGCAAGTACATAATGACTCACAGATTACCCATCATAGTGATTATCGTGATGTGGTACAGTTCATTGACGAGTCTATCGCAAGCTTTGCAAAATTTGCTAATCAAAAACAGCTACTCGTGTTTAAGCATCATCCATTAGATCGTGGTCATAGAGACTATCGGGAGCTGGTAGCCAGCCTAGCAGAGCGCTATCAAGTATCTCATCGTGTTTTCTATGGCTGTGATATGCACCTGCCAACTTTGATGAAATACAGTATTGGCATGGTGACTATTAACAGTACGACAGGCTTGCAGTCGGTTTATCATAAGAAACCCACTAAGGTTATGGGTCGTGCAATTTATGATATTCCTAAGCTAACAGATCAAAAGCCGCTTGATGATTTTTGGCAGCAGCCTAAAGGCCCAGATAATGAATTTTATTTGAGATTTCGTGAGTACCTGATAGAGCAAACTCAAATAAATGGTGCTTTTTATGGTAGATCGCCATGGATGTATAAGTATCTGTACCAAACTGGCAGTGAAACGACAGACGTAGATATGTCTAAAACCAATTTACCCTAGTCATTTGTTTGCTTTTGTT
Source organism: Psychrobacter proteolyticus (assembly GCF_038155145.1). Taxonomy (GTDB): domain Bacteria; phylum Pseudomonadota; class Gammaproteobacteria; order Pseudomonadales; family Moraxellaceae; genus Psychrobacter; species Psychrobacter proteolyticus_B. The sequence continues at coordinate 74,534 of NZ_JBAKAY010000004.1, read as the reverse complement.
TCTAAAAAGTTATAGTAACTATAATGGTATCTATATAAAGAAACGAAGTTCAACAAGTGTAACGATTGTTGCGTTATCCTTTTTTAGCTTGTCATTTCATCTGCAAGTCACATCTCTTCTAACAAAATCGCCTTACTTTGCAGTGGAAAACTGCTAGAATACTCTTTTATGTCTGCGCATAAGAGTTAATGTGCTTGGCTATGGGTTTTAGACGGTACTATTAGCCGAATCGGCTTGTTATAACGGTTAACCTTCAAAGAAGTACAAGCATCTTATCAATTGTATCTGACAGTATTTATTTTTTAGTTTTATTATTCTATCACCCTTAATTTAGTAGGCGCTTTGTGACTGCATTAGCCAATATTCGTAACTTTTCAATCATTGCCCACATTGATCATGGCAAGTCGACCCTTGCCGATCGTTTTATTCAAATGTGCGGTGCCTTGCAAGATCGCGAGATGCAGGCGCAGGTGCTCGACTCAATGGATATTGAGCGTGAGCGCGGTATCACTATTAAAGCACAGTCAGTAACACTGTTTTATGATCATCCAAATGGTGAGCGTTATCAGCTTAATTTCATTGATACCCCTGGTCACGTCGATTTTTCATATGAAGTTTCGCGTTCATTAGCAGCTTGTGAAGGTGCGCTATTGGTTGTTGATGCCGCTCAAGGCGTAGAAGCGCAGTCAGTGGCCAATTGCTATACAGCCGTTGATCAAGGCTTAGAAGTCATGGCGGTGTTAAATAAGATTGATTTACCGCAAGTTGAGCCTGAGCGCGTCATTCAAGAAATTGAAGATATTATCGGTATCGATGCCGTTGATGCACCGCGAGTATCAGCCAAATCTGGTCTTGGTGTTGATAAGCTGCTAGAAGCGCTAGTAGAGTTTATTCCGGCACCAACTGGTGATCGTGAAGCACCACTGCAAGCACTAATTATTGATTCTTGGTTCGATAATTATTTGGGCGTGGTCTCATTGGTACGGGTGCGTGAAGGTACTATACGTAAAGGTGACAAGTTATATATCAAATCGACTCAAGAGGCACATCTAGTTGGCTCGATTGGTGTCTTTACCCCTAAACCTGTAGATACGGGTGTTTTAGAAGCAGGGGAAGTCGGCTTTGTTATTGCGGGTATTAAGGATATTGCCGGAGCACCAGTAGGCGATACTATCACTCATGCTAAGACCCCTGATGTGGATCGTATCCCAGGCTTTAAACAAGTCACGCCACAAGTCTATTCTGGTATGTTCCCAGTAGATTCGAGTGATTTCGAAAAATTCCGTGAAGCTTTGCAAAAACTGCAAATTAACGATGCTTCGCTGTTTTTTGAGCCAGATACGTCGGATGCGCTTGGCTTTGGTTTCCGCTGTGGCTTCTTGGGTATGTTGCACATGGAGATTATCCAAGAGCGTCTAGAGCGTGAATATGATCTAGATTTGATTACTACAGCGCCTTCAGTTATTTACGAAATTGAGAAAAAGAACGGTGATGTAATCTATGTAGATAATCCATCACATCTACCTGAGCCAAACAATATTGAAGAGTTCCGTGAGCCAATTGCCCGCTGTCAGATTTTAGTACCGCAAGAATTCTTAGGCAATGTAATGACGCTATGTATTGAGCGTCGTGGCGTTCAGGTTGATATGCGTTTTATGGGTCGACAAGTACAGCTGATATTTGATATCCCAATGGGCGAAGTGGTCATGGATTTCTTTGATCGCCTAAAGTCAGTCTCACGTGGTTTTGCATCGCTAGACTATAATTTTGAACGTTATCAAGCCGATAAGTTGGTGAGAGTTGATGTACTAATCAATGGCGATAAAGTTGATGCCTTAGCGATGATCGTGCACGAAACCCAATCACGTTATCGTGGTAATGCCCTAGTTACTAAGATGAAAGAGTTGATTCCACGTCAAATGTTTGATGTTGCCATTCAAGCCGCTATCGGTAGCCAAATCATTGGTCGTAGTACGGTAAAAGCCATGCGTAAAGACGTATTAGCAAAATGCTATGGTGGCGATGTGTCACGTAAGAAAAAGCTATTGTCTAAGCAAAAAGCTGGTAAAAAACGTATGAAGCAAGTAGGTAACGTGGAAATTCCACAAGAAGCCTTCTTAGCTGTGTTGCAAGTTGATAGCTAATCGCTAAACGTAACCTAAGATAGACATTGTAGATAACAGTCAAATGTAGTGAGTCTTATCGTAAAGGTGTTAGATAAGCCGCTCGTTAATAGGCAATTTGGTATGGATTTTGATTTTAATTTAATTTTAGTGCCGTTAACTATAGTCCTAGGAATTGTTTGGCTGTTAGACAAGTTAGCGCTCAAACAGCGCAAAACTCGTGGTCGAGGTCAAGAAGGCTTACTAGTTCGCTGGGCTTATGACTTTTTCCCTGTGTTAGCAGTGGTATTGATAGTACGCTCATTTTTAATTGAGCCATTTAATATCCCATCATCGTCTATGGTGCCGACGCTATATACGGGTGACTTTATTGCTGTCAATAAGTATGCATATGGCGTGCGCCTGCCGTTAACCTACAATAAGGTGCTAGATACTGGTGAACCTGAGCATGGTGATGTGGCAGTGTTTCGCTATCCTGAAAACCCGAGCATTTATTATATTAAACGCGTTATCGGTTTGCCTGGTGACACCGTAAGCTATAGTCAAGGCACGTTATCTATCAATGATGTACCTGTTGAGACTAAGTCTGTAGATTTCGCGGCAAATGCTGAATTGACTTCACAGCTATACTTACCAGGTCAGGTTGGTCCAGGTCAAGTGCTGACTGAGGAGAGTGCTTCTGCAATGGGTCAGCAAGAAGAAGATGCGGCACAATATTTTGAAGAAGTACAAGGTGACAACAAGCACCTCGTGCGCTATTTAGACGGTATGAACAGTTCACAGTACGCGCTATTTTTGCAGCAACAATCACCAGAGGTGGTTGAGTCAGAGGGTACTGAGTGGCGCATTGACGTGCCAGAGGGTCAGTATTTTGTGATGGGTGATAACCGCGATCGCAGTGCAGACGGTAGATTTTGGGGCTTCGTTCCGGATGAAAACCTAGCAGGTAAGGCAGTTTATATTTGGATGCATAAACCACCTGGTCTTAATCTACCAACCTTTGAACGTAATGGTACTATCAATTAAGGCAATGTGATTGCTTAGCGATTGATTTATCTATAATAGTTTTATGCTAATATCATTGCTATCTAATAAATAGCTATTTATTATTTATACACTTATTCAAAATAGTCGTTTATCTTTAGAAGGATCTTATAATGCAGCAATTATCTGGTTTGGCTACGCAGCGCGGTGCCAGTGTGACAAACATTGTTCTCATTATTATGCTTTTGGGTATTGCGACCAAATTGACAGTAGCTATCGTACCAGCTCAAATTGGTGACTACCAATTGACAAAGCTTTTGAGTGCACAGCTAAAAGAAGCCAATAGTAATAACGAAACAGCTAAGCAATTCGTTGAGCGTGTTGATAAGCAGTTATCAATTAACGCAGATTACGATACTAAAGCCGAAGACGTATTTACCTTTACTGATAAAAAAACAGGTCAATTGGCTATTCATAAAGAATATGCAATAACTAATAACTTTTTTAGCAATGTTGATATTATTAACCGTTTCGAGGGTGACGTCGAAATGGCAACAGCAGAGTAAGTCGCAATAGTACGACATAGCACCTTCATTATTTCATAAGATATATCAAATAATATTATTAAACTAAATCTGTCAAGCAGAAGGGATAACCACAAACCTCGCATGAAACCAACTTTGCACCATTCCCAAGCGGCTTCTACTTCCCAAAAAAATAGTACATCTGTTGACACGCTTGTTGTTAGCTCGGAATTTATTCAGCGGTTAGCAGTATTAACGCGTAAGTTAGGCTACGAGTTCAATGACTTGAGTCTACCTAAACTTGCGTTAACGCATCGCTCATTTGATAGCAAAAAAAACTATGAGCGCCTAGAGTTTTTAGGTGATGCACTTTTAGGGATGATTGTGGGTGAAGCTTTATATCATCGTTATCCTAGTCAAAATGAAGGGCGCCTAACGCGTATGCGTGCAACACTGGTGCGCCAAGAGTCATTGGTAATTATCGCCCAAAACCTAGAGCTGTCTAACCATCTTATATTAGGAGTAGGTGAGCGAAAAGGTGGCGGTCGCAATCGTGCTTCTATACTGGCCGATGCCGTAGAGTCTCTAATTGGTGCTATCTATTTAGACAGCCAAGATATGGATATTACTCGCAAATGTGTTCTCTCTTGGTATGGTGATCTGATTGATAATGTCAATGACCAAAAAGCGCTGAAGGATGCTAAGAGTCGGTTACAAGAGTGGCTACAATCTAAGCAGTTTGACTTGCCCAACTACGAACTCATGGAAACGCGTGGTAATGCACCGCATCAAATTTTCGTTGTACGTTGCCATGTAAATATCAATAACTGTCCTGATATTACTGAATCTGGTGAGAGCCGCCGTATCGCTGAACAGAAAGCAGCAGAGCTTATGATTAACCAACTACATAAATTGCCAGGATCTGCCAAAAAACGTGTATAGCCGATATCCATAAACGCATTTTTAGATGCATAGTATCGGTTTAGATTGGTTTATAACTTGGCAAACATACATTAAAACTACCTCACATATTATTTATTTTAAAACTTTAAATGTCTCTAGCCCGTTTTTAATGGTGACTAAATAAATTTAGCATCAACGACTGTTCGGCTAGACACAAACCCTATAGGATTAACTTATGAGCAATCATACTGATTTGCCATCAAACAATGAAGACAGCACCCAAAATTTGGGTAAGAATACAGATATTGATTCAAGCCAAAACAATATCGAAGTTACCAAAGAGATTCATGCTACTGATGCAGAAGATATTGCATTAGACAATGATATGGCTATTGAAGAGTTTTTTGCACCGAGTGGCAATGCTCGTATGGCTGATGATTTTAGAGCAGGTTATGTGGCCATTGTTGGACGTCCAAATGTGGGCAAGTCAACTTTGATGAATCACTTATTGGGTCAAAAGCTGTCTATTACTTCACGCAAACCACAAACCACCCGTCATCGTATTCATGGAATTTTGTCAAACCATGAAATGCAAGCGGTGTTTGTTGATACACCAGGTATTCACCGTAACGAAGTACGTGCTATTAACGAACGTATGAATAAAGCGGCGGTATCGGCGTTAGTAGATGTGGATTTAGTACTGTTTGTTGTTGATTCAGATCAATGGCGTGACGATGATTTATTGACCTTGCAAAAGCTCGGTGAGACCAATCTAACAGTCGTATTGGTTATTAATAAGTCAGATACTCTAAAAGATAAAGGCAGCGTGCTACCGCTTATCGAAACTTTCAACGATAGTTTCGATTTTGCTGATATCGTTCCTGTATCTGCACTAAAAAATCAAAACTTAGATCGTTTGCAAGAAGTGATTGCTTCGCATTTACCAGTCGCCGCTCCTATTTATGATACAGAGCAAATCACTGATCGCTCTGAGCGATTTTTGGCCAGTGAAATTATTCGCGAAAAAATCATGCGTAGTGCGGGTGATGAAGTGCCATATGATTTAACCGTACAGATTGATGAGTTTAAAGACGAACCTGCACATACTGATCCAAAAACAGGGCGTCCGCGCAAAGCTTGTACTTTCATCGATGCGACTATCTATGTTGAACGTGGTGGTCAAAAAGCCATCGTTATCGGTGATAAAGGCCAGCGTATCAAACAAGTTGGTATGGATGCTCGTAAAGATATGGAGCAGTTGTTTGGTAAGAAAATCATGTTAACTTTGTGGGTCAAAGTGAAACGTGGCTGGTCTGATGACGAGCGTGCGTTGACCAGTTTGGGCTATTGATAGCGGTTAAGAACGAACGCTTCAAAAGCACTATCTGCCTTTTAGCTATTTAGGTAATAAAAAATGCGTAATGAAGCGCTCGTCGGGTATTTATTGCATCAGCGTCCTTATCAGGAAAAGCGCGCTTTGTATTATCTTTTTTCTCAACAACATGGTGTAATACATGGTGTTGGGAAAAAAGGCGCGCCGCTATTTAAGCCGTTACAGCTTTTTGCTACTGGTAAACGCGACTTAAAAACCTTTAGTCAAATTAATATTGCTTCGCAAGATATAGCCCAAGCTGATAGCGTTCAAAAAGACAGTATTCAAAAAGACAGTGTTCAAAAAGGTAGTACACCTGCTGTCTTAGAAGCCGTACCTTACGCTAATATCAGCGGCCAACATCAGTATGCCGCACTATATATAAACGAGATTCTGTGGCGGCTATTACCTACTGAAGACCCAATGCCAGTATTGTGGCAGCATTATCAAATTAGTTTACAACAACTCAAGCAGCCCTTAAGTAATAGCGAGCTTCGTCTCTGTCTACGTCAGTTTGAGCAGTATCTATTTACCGAATTAGGATTCACTTTAACGTTAACGCATGACAATGTTGAAGACCCCATCGAGTCTGATTGTACTTACCGTTTTTTACCGGATGTCGGTTTGCTCCCTGTATTAGTACATAATGAAGAGTCTGAGCATTTAGCCAGTGAGTCTGGACAGAATGTTTTTAAGGGTGCGGATATCATAGAAATGGCACGTTTAGGTATTACTGAACAGACGCTGAGCTATTGGTCAAAGCTACATCGACATCTTATTGATCATTTGCTTGATTATCAGCCGCTACAAAGTCGTCTGTTATGGCAGCAACAGCAGCGTTATCAATAACTGCATTCTCAAATATCATCGTAGTATCAACTATATAAGTTAGGCTTAATTGCCCAAAGGATTTTTTATGAGTATCTCTGTATCTACCTCATCTGAAAGCAATTCAAAAAAACCTTTGTTAGGCGTGAATATTGATCACGTGGCAACATTGCGTCAAGCGCGCGGTGTGAATTATCCGAGTCCTCTAGCTGCTGCATTACTGTGCGAAAAGGCAGGGGCAGATGGTATCACTATACATTTACGCGAAGATCGTCGTCATATACAAGATGCGGATGTTTATGAAATGGCAGGCCAGTTGTCGACGAGAATGAATCTAGAGATGGCCGCAACTGATGAGATGCTTGCAATTGCCTGCGAAATTAAACCTTTTTGGGTATGTCTAGTACCTGAGAAGCGTGCAGAGTTAACGACAGAAGGTGGTCTTGATGTTGCAGGGCAAGTCACGTCTTTGAAAGAATATGTTCATAAGCTACAAGACTCTAATATTAAGGTTTCTTTGTTTATTGATCCTGATGACAAGCAGATTGCAGCCGCAATAGAGTGTGGTGCAGACGCGATAGAATTGCATACAGGTGCTTATGCTGAAGCAGGCTTAGCAAATGATACTGATGCACAGCTGGCTGAACTTAAAAGAATTGAACAAGCAGTAGCTACAGCACAGAGCCTAGACGATAAATTGCTTATTAACGCAGGTCATGGCTTAACGTGTGACAATGTTAATGCCATTGCAAAGATTGATGGTATTTATGAGTTAAATATTGGTCATGCACTTATTGCAGATGCGGTGTTTGTAGGGTTAGAAAATGCTGTGACAATGATGAAAGAGGCCATGTATAAATAGGTTTGCATATACGGCATCTATTACCCATTACATTTCGTAGGGTGGTCTGCATTAAGTTTATGTTTGACGATACCGGATTGGTTAAAAGAAATTTGGTACATTGACTTGTTATAAGAAGAGGTGGGGCAGTATTTTATATGGCCAAAATGTCCTCGCGGTCTGCCGCTATCGCCCCAAAATTTAGTATAGTGGCGCCTACCGCCAACTCTTAACTTCACTGTACTATATCTTAGGTTTAAGGATTGCTGAGTTAATAAGGTATCTACTTGAGAATCAAAATGCTTATTGTTGTTTTTATCTACGAATAGCAGAAGCGTTTTATCACTGTTCCTATGACATTGCTGTGCATCATTCGACAAACAAACCAAGACATCCTGCCGACTTATATAGCTTTCGGCCTTTGCTAAGGATAAGGTGTTCTCTAGTTGATGCTTGACCCGTTGGGCTTCCATTCGTGCTAAGTGCGTTAAGATACTTGGCGCTGCAATAGCTGCGATAATTCCTAATACCATTGTCGTCACAGTTAGCTCAACGAGAGTAAAGCCATTTGATTGCTTAGCATTTAAAATATTATTGTTTTGAAGGGTTGATTTCCTATAACTGACTAACTTCAATAGTTCATCAAGTAACCTATATGCAATGGTTAAAAACTTACCAACTCTATATGTGTCTTTTCTGCGAATAGATATATAAAGAACAAAAGTTACTATTCTTCTATAACTGGCTAGTACCTTATTAAGTAAGTTCATAAAGCGCTGCATCCTATAGCTGTTTGTCATTCAAGTAAAAAACAACGTCTCACACATCCTTGTGTTGACTATCTTTTAAGCAAACCAATTGTCCAAATTCTTTAAACTTTCTCTTATTCCACTGTATGTAAAACACATACAACACCTAATTACTTGATTTTCAGAAGAATATTGGTTTTTTACAATATATATGTAATATATAGCGACTGTCAAAAAATGTTTCAATTAGTGAAAGAATGACATTAGCAATAGAGAAAAAATTCTAATTGTAATAAAATGCTTCAAGAAAATAGCTATCAATAGACTATACATCTATCGCAAACCGATGTGTAAAAGATAAGAAGCGTAAGGTGTGTTAGTTCTGGGTAACTTAGACTGTTTATTGTGTTTTAGTTACAACATTATCGTGTAATAATGTGTAGCTCGTTAACGAAAAAAGTTGTAAACTGAATTAATAATCGCTAAGCTACTCCTTAATTGGTTTTGCTTTGTAACTTAAAATGTGTAAGAGATGTCAATCTTAGTACGTCTTGAGAATCGGTTTTGCTTAATGCATCACTAAAATTATCCTTTGGAGGAAGTCCATGAAATTGAACAAAATAGCTCTAGCCCTTGTTGCTGTAGCAGCTGCACCGATGGCAGCTAATGCTGGTGTTACTATTAGCCCATTGTTACTTGGTTATCACATGACTGAAGAATTCAGTGATACCTCTGACAAACAGCGTGAAGTTCTTACTACTGGTAAAGACCTTTACTTGAATGCCAATGATGATGTTATTGGTGATGGTAGCCGTGGTAACAGCAATGGTGGCGTAGCCAAAGAAAGCAGCCTATATACTGGTGCAGCTTTAGGTATCGAACTTACTCCTTCTACTCAGTTCCAAGTAGAATATGGCGTATCTGATGCAAACGGCGAAGCTTCTGAAGATTCAGCTGATGCAGGCGTTAACCGCTTTGATATCGAACAAGAAATGATTTCTGGTAACTTCTTGATCGGTACTGAAGAATTTACTGGTTACACTGATAGCGCACTTAAGCCATATGTACTAGTAGGTGCTGGTCAGTCTAAGATTAAAGTAGAAAACCAAGAGCAGTATACTAATTCTAACGGTGAAGTAGTTGCTGCTGGTACTGAAGTATCAAACTCTAAAGATACTATCGGTAACCTAGGTCTAGGTGCTATGTATCGCATCAATGACGCGCTAAGCCTACGTGGTGAAGCTCGTGCGATTCATAACTTTGATAACAACTGGTGGGAAGGCATGGCTTTGGCCGGTCTAGAAGTAGTACTAGGTGGCCATTTAGCACCTACAGTAGCAGTACCACCTATGCAAGAGCCAGTAGTTGACAACACTCCAGTAGTTGTTGTTGAAGCTGATCTTGATTCTGACGGTGATGGCGTACCTGATAGCATCGATGCATGCCCAGGCACTCCAATGAACGTTGTAGTTGATGAGCGCGGTTGCCCAGTACCAGTAGACATTACTGACGAACTGAAAATGGAACTACGTGTATTCTTTGATAACGACAAGTCAGCTATCAAAAACCAGTACAAGCCAGAAATCGCTAAAGTAGCAGAGAAGATGCGTGAGTATCCTAACTCTACAGCTCGTGTAGAAGGTCATGCTTCTAAGACTGGTCCTTCAGCACGTTATAACCAACGTCTATCTGAAGCTCGTGCCGTTGCTGTTAAATCTATGCTAACTAACGAATTCGGTATCGCTCCAAACCGTCTATCAACTGTAGGCTATGGTTACAACAACCCAATCGCTTCAAACGACACTGAAGAAGGTCGTGCTATGAACCGTCGTGTTTATGCCATCATCACTGGTGACAAAACAATGACTGTTGAACAAACTAAAGATATGGTTGTTCAGTAAGTATTAGCAAAATAACCGTATAGTAAAATATACAGTTACAAAAAAAGCCACCCAATGGGTGGCTTTTTTTTATTTATGTATTGAGAAAAGTGAGTTATTACATAAATTTATGAATCAATAATGTTATACTAGCCACCCAAACATTCTGTAAATTAACAGTATGTACATTAGCATAGCAATCTGTATGATGAATTCGTCAGTATAGATATTTGATTGTATTGAACTTTTTTATTTGATAGCATTCTTTTTTGCATCATCTTAGACTCAATATCTATCTGATTGATGATGAAAGTTTATTCAGCAGCGCTTACTGCTACTGCATTTTTTTAAGACGAAACGAGCATTTTATATGGCGAACGATATCAAACACCTGCGTAACATTGCAATTATTGCCCACGTTGACCACGGTAAGACAACTTTGGTTGATAAGTTATTACATCAGTCTGGTACTTTTGGCGACCGTGCAAACATTGCTGAGCGTGCAATGGACTCAGGTGATATTGAGCAAGAACGTGGTATTACCATTTTGGCTAAAAACACAGCTATCCGCTGGACAGATAAAACTTCAGAAACCGAATACCGTATCAACATTGTAGATACCCCGGGTCACGCCGATTTCGGTGGTGAAGTTGAGCGTGTAATGTCTATGGTTGACTGCGTACTTTTGGTTGTTGACGCTGTTGATGGCCCAATGCCTCAGACTCGTTTTGTGACGCAAAAAGCATTCGAACAAGGTCTAAAGCCGATCGTTGTTATTAACAAAATCGACCGTCCTGGCTCACGTCCTGATTGGGTAATGGATCAAATCTTTGATTTGTTTGATAACCTAGGTGCAAACGATGAGCAGCTTGATTTCCCAGTTGTTTATGCTTCAGCATTGAACGGTATTGCAGGTCTAGAAGCAGATGATTTAGCTGATGATATGACTCCATTGTTCAAAACTATCGTTGACGTTGTTCAGCCTCCACAGGTTGATGCTGACGCTCCGTTCCGTATGCAAATCTCAAGCCTTGACTACAACAGCTTTGTTGGTGTAATCGGTATTGGTCGTATTCAACGTGGTAAAGTTAAACTTAACACGCCAGTGACTGTTATTGATAAGCATGGTAAGACGCGTAACGGCCGTATTCTAAAAATCATGGGTTACCATGGTCTTGATCGTATTGACGTTGAAGATGCACAAGCAGGTGATATCGTTTGTATCACAGGTATCGATGCACTAAACATTTCTGATACTATTTGTGATCCTAACAACGTTGAAGCATTACCAGCACTAACGGTAGATCAACCTACAGTATCTATGAACTTCCAAGTAAATAATTCACCATTTGCTGGTCGTGAAGGTAAGTTTGTGACTTCACGTAACATTCGTGAGCGTCTTGAGCGTGAATTGATTCATAACGTAGCATTGCGTGTAGAAGACACTGAGTCTCCTGATAAATTCAAAGTATCAGGCCGTGGTGAGCTTCATTTATCAGTACTTATCGAAAACATGCGCCGTGAAGGTTTTGAGCTAGGTGTTTCTGGTCCAGAAGTTATCGTTAAAGAAGTTGATGGTAAGCTACAAGAGCCGTATGAAAACGTTGTCTTCGATATCGAAGAAGAGCATCAAGGTTCTATCATGGAGCAAGTTGGTCTACGCAAAGGCGAGATGACTAACATGGAGCTGGACGGTAAAGGCCGTATGCGTATCGAGGCAACCATACCAGCGCGTGGCTTAATCGGTTTCCGTTCTGAGTTCCTAACCCTTACTTCAGGTAGTGGTATCATGACCTCGAGCTTCTCACATTACGGTCCACAGAAGATCGGTGATGTTGGTGGTCGTTCTAACGGCGTATTGGTTTCTATGGCAAATGGTACTTGTCTAGGTTTTGCTCTATTTAACCTACAGAAACGTGGTAAGTTATTTGCTGAACCACAGCTTGAAGTTTATGAAGGCATGATTGTTGGTCTTAACTCTCGTAACGATGATATGACTGTTAACCCAACGACTGCTAAACAGTTAACCAACGTACGTGCTAGTGGTACTGACGAAGCATTGACGTTGACGCCAGCAGTGAAGTTCACTCTTGAGCAAGCGCTTGAATTTATTCAAGACGATGAGCTAGTCGAAGTAACGCCAAAAGCGGTACGTATTCGTAAGCGCTACTTGACTGAAAGTGAGCGTAAGCGTCATGGCCGTGGTAAGAAAGGTGCTTAATATCAATCAGTGAGTTACTTAGTAATTCATAATATTGATGTTTGACGCGAACACTTAGTGTCAGTAGTTTCTACGGGCACTGAGTGATTCAAAAATGAGCAGTATAAGATGAACTATTAGTGGTTCACTTTATACTGCTTTTTTTTGTGTTGTAATCTTGGAAAAATACAGACAGAATGAATAGTGGCATTAATGTATTCAATTATCAGCATAAAAGCTAAATGTGACACTAATTATATAAATATCTATTTGTTTATAGATAAATTTTGAGGAAAAAACAATGAGTATGGTTTCAGAGTTTAAAGAGTTCGCTGTCAAGGGTAATGTGATGGATTTGGCAGTCGGTGTCATCATCGGTGGGGCTTTTGCTACCATCACAAAATCTTTGGTAGATGATATTATTATGCCGATTGTCGCTTTTATTTTTGGCGGCGAGATTAATTTTGAAAATATGTTCTTAGTTTTAGGTGATGCACCTGATGGTATTGCTCTGACTTATGATGCGCTCAAAGAAGCAGGTGTTCCTGTATTGGCTTACGGTAGTTTTATTACCGTACTTATTAACTTCTTAATTTTAGCTTTCATCATCTTCATGATGGTTAGAGGTGTCAATAAAATGCGCCGTGCTGAAGAAGTAGAGGAAGTTATAGAAGAAGCAGTAGAAGAGCCATCAGAGGAAGTGAAATTGCTACGTGAAATCAGTGCCAAATTAAGTAATACTAGTATTACGAAATAAATTATCGACTTTTCGACAATAAAAAAGGCTAACTCCTCGTTAGCCTTTTTGCTATGAAATAGTCACAGTCATTTTTTGTGAACTATTTGATGTACCTACTAAAAGCAAATTGTTATGGAGTGACCACTACATAGTCATTGGTATTAATTAAAATTTCTGATGGTTGATCGACAACGATACGTACTACGTTATTATCAATAACTTGAGATTTGTAATAGTTGTCTTCTGCAACTGTACAGCCTAAACAGCGTCCCATCGCATCCCAAGGTTCAACGAACAGTTTCTGCTGTGCTTGATCTGCATTACCACCAATAAGTGAGAAAGGTAGGCTTACGATATAAGCTGCTGTACCAGCTACAGCATTTACAAGTTGCAGTGGCTTGCCAACAATCGTATCGACTACCATCGTCTCGTATGAAGGACCGAAATCAGTTTCATCAATTTCTATAGCTGCAAAAGTAGGCTGAATGGTCACAACTACCAATCCTAAAGTTGCCAATACAGTAAAAAATCTCTGCTTAACTGTGCGTTGGGTTTTTGCTTTAACAGTCATAACGATATCCTGAAACTCATAGTAGTATGATTAATGGCTGCTGCTATCTTCACACAGGAATCTTGCGGCAACAATAGTTAGTCTAAATATTACAGAAAAATAAATGATACGCACTATTTATGTAAGCGCTAGCACTATTAAAGCAAGATGTGCGCTAATAAGCAACAAAAATGAGAACAATCTAGCTATAGCTTTGGCAATATTTAATTCTTTTAGAATAAATACTCTGTTCAAATATTGTCTTCATTTAATCTAAACGCAGCACAAGTAAGCGGGTATCAGTTATTAGCTATTTTAACGGCTGACAATTTGGACAATAAACACTGGCTCTACCAGTAAGCTTGATGTTTTCTAGTGTCATACTGCAATGTAGACAGCTTTCTCCTTGTCTACCATACACATTTAGAGTTTGCTGAAAGTAACCAGTCTGACCACTTGCTACTGTGAAATCTCGTAGTGTCGAACCGCCCAATTTTATCGCTTTCTTTAAAATTTCTTTAATATGATTAACCAAGGTAATAATCTGATCGCGCGAAAGCTGACTGGCCGGCGTAGCAGGATGGATGCCGGATAAATACAGGCTTTCAGTCGCATAAATATTGCCAACCCCCACTACGACCTCTTGTTCCATGATGACAGATTTAATAGCCCGAGTAATGGGTTTTAGTCGCTTATTCGTGTTAGTATCATCTGACGATGACCCATTGCTATCTTGACTAGATAAATCTATACGCTGGATTAAACTGTACAAATAGTCTGCGGTAAAATCTTTTGAAAGCGGTTCAGGACCTAGATGATCTAGTAGTTTATTGCCGTAATCTTCATGCCATAGTACTGAACCAAAGCGTCTCGGATCGTAATAGTGTAGCTGAGACTTTTCATTATCAGTATCATTAAAAACGACGACCAGATGATCATGTTTACGCTTATCAGTACCATAGCTGTGCTGTTGTAAGCTACCTGACATTCCTAAGTGAATAAGAAGCTGACGTGATTCAACTTTACTGGCTGACATAGGAGCGTTATTCTGTGCAGCTACTGGCAGAAAATTAAGAATCAGATACTTTGCTCGGCGCTCAACACTCTCTAATGTGTAATTAACCAGCTCGTTCAAGTTATCTGGCATCATCCATCGCAGCTTTGGTTGAAATACTTTAACATCAACGACCTGTTGCCCAAACAATGGAGCAAGACTGGCTTTAGTGGTTTCTACTTCAGGTAATTCAGGCATAGTATTTTTTGACAACTCTATTGTAGAATAAACAACGACTGACTTAAGGTTTTATTTACACGACTGCACGGCGCGCGTGCAAAATACCATGTTGCTGCTCTAATTTTGCAAGCAACTTAGATAGATGTGCTAAGCCTGAGACTTCAATATGGAACTTTAAAAAAGCAATATTGTCGTCATTGCTTAACGTTTGAACTTGGCGAATATTGACGTTTTCTTTATCAATTATCTGTGTCAAATCACGTAGCAAACCACGTCGGTCATATGCTTCGACATGAATATCAACGGGCTGATAACGCCCCGTCTGTACTTGCCAAGCGGCTTCTATCTTGCGCTCAGGGTCACGCTCGACCAAACGTAAGTACTCTGGGCAGCCTCGATTATGCACGCTAACGCCACGCGATAAAGTGATGTAGCCAGCAATCGGTTCGCCATGCACAGGATGACAACAACCTGCCAAATTGATTTCAATATTATCCAAACCATCGATATGGATTTTATACGCATCGAGCTTACCTGTATCTCGGTTATCTACATGCGGTACAAAGCTCTCTGGTGGTATCTCAGGTTCAAGGTGTAGCTGACGAGAGATATGACTGGTCAACTGATTCAGGCCAATATCACCTGTCACTAGACCCACGATAATATCGTCGGTCGTATTGACATGAAAATGTTGAATATAGTCGTTCAGATCAATACTATTAGGATGAACAGATAGGCGCTCAAGCTCTTTGCTAAGCATTTGGCGACCTATTTCAATATTCTTATCACGGTCTTGCTTGTTAAACCACTGGCGCAGTTTTGAACGGGCCCGGTTGGTATGAATATAACCTAGCGATGCTACCAACCAATCACGATTGGGCTCACGCGATGCTTTAGTAATAATCTCAACTTGCTCACCTGTTTTCAACTGATAAGTCAGTGGCACATAGCGCTGATTGACGCGGGCTGCCTGTGCGCGGTTGCCAACTTGAGTATGCACATAGTAGGCAAAATCGAGAACGGTCGCGCCTTTTGGTAGTTCGGTAATGTCGCCATCACGACTAAAGATATAAATACGTTCTAGCTCATCAAAATCAACGAGTTGCTCTTCTTCATCAAACTCGATATCGTCTATCTCTTCGCCCGCTACCACAGCTGAGCGTGGCTGATTGCGTGTTTCATTGTTGATAGATAATAATTGGCGTAATGAGCTGATTCTTTGATTCAGATAATTGTCTTTCTTATTCTTTAGCCCTTCTTTGTAATTAACGTGCGCGCACATGCCAAGTTCGGCCTCAAAGTGCATCTCATGAGTACGAATCTGGACTTCTAGTGACTTGTTTTCCGCGATTACAGCAGTATGTAGTGAGCGATAGCCATTGGACTTAGGGTTAGTAATATAGTCATCAAACTGCTCAGGAATATAACGCCATAAGCCATGTACTAGGCCTAAAACGTGATAACAGTCAGAAGGGCTATTGACCAACACACGCAAGGCACGAATGTCATAAAGCTGATCAAAGGATAGACCTTTAAGCTTCATTTTTCGATAAATAGAGTAGATATGCTTGACGCGCCCAGATACTTCGCCTTCAATACTGGCATCTGCTAATGATTCATTTAATTTATCTTGTACGCGCTGAATATAAGACTCGCGTTCGCTACGTTTTTCTGACAGTAGCTTTGCAATTTCTTTATAGCGATCAGGTGCTAAATAACGGAAAGCCAGATCTTCGAGCTCCCATTTTAGCTGTGCAATACCTAGGCGATGCGCTAATGGTGCATAAATAGTCATGACCTCACGTGCGACACGAGCTTGACGCTCTGGCCTAGAAAACGTCAACTCACGCATGGCAAAAGTACGTTCAGCCAGTTTTATAAGAACTACGCGCACATCGTTAGTAACAGAGATGAGCATACTATAAATATTTGATAGCTGATCACGCTGATTATTGACGAAATGGTCTTCTAAGCGCTTGTTACTCTCGATAATCTCCGACAGCTTACCCATTGCAAGGGTATCTTTGACAAGTGTCAAAATATCTGGACCAAAGTTTTTTTCAACTTCAGCGAGACTGATGATTGATTTGCGCGCACTGCGATACAACATGGCTGCGACCAGCGCATCTTCATCTTGATAAAGATAGGTCAGAATATCGGTCATACCAATACCGGTCACATAAGCGCCTGAGCGCTCAGATTCACTAGTATTCATATGACTGCGAATAAATTCGCAAGCTGCACTTAGGTTGGGTACTGACTCTTGTCCAATACGTTTGGCCACATTATCTAGCCAAGTAGGTACGTCGATGTTGGCTTGGTCTAAGTCGACCGCCTCAAGCTCTTCGTTTGATAGCGCATTGGTATCATCCAAATACTCGTCTTCAGTGTGAGGATCATGCAAATGATAAGTGTGTGCAGCTGAGCGATCAAAAGTAGTATGTAACTTGTGAGTCGCTAACTGGTATTTGATGTCGAGGGGAATTTGGGCATAGCTATTGGCTGACTGGTGAGAGCGTTGGCTCGCCACCAGTTGCGCCGCAAGTGTTGCACTATCGGCCTGCGTGGTCTGTCCATCCACCAGCGGTAATCCTTCACGAATTTTTACCATAGCCGACTCCTCTTAGCTATTTTGAATTGATTATAACCTCATCTACTATGCACACACTCTGAATTAACGATCCATAAAGTGTCAGCTATAAACCAATACAACTGCTAAAAATGTTATTTTTAGCAGCTATAAAATGCGCGTAAAATATATAAAGCTATGAGTGCAAATGCTTGCTATGTAGCGATTGGAAACATCATCAAAAACATAGGAAGATTGTTTACTATTATCTCATTTTAAAGTGACAAATCAAGCGAGCCTCTGTACGGCTGTGGTCAATTACGCTAAATAATGGCTACTTATTAGCACAAATTTATCAAAGCTTTGAGTTATCTTAGATAATTATAATAACGCTTAATTGTCTCTTTAATTAGGTTCAACTATCAGTTGTTATTAACTATTAATCATTTTTGAAGATTAACAATGTTAAACCGCTACTTTTTCAAAGCGAGCGATAGATTCAACATGGCCCGTATGGCAGAACATATCCATCACGCCAGCATGAGTCAGACGATAGCCTTGTTCTAACAATGCTTTTGTATCACGAGCAAGGGTCGCTGGATTACAAGAGACATAAACAATGCGTTCAGCATTGAATTTTGGCAAATATTGCATAATTTCCCAAGCACCAGAGCGCGGCGGATCAATCAATAGTGCATCAAAACCTTGGTTGGCCCATGGCTTATCAGTACAGTCTTGAGTCAAATCTTGACTGTAAAACTCAGTATTGTTGATACCGTTGCGACGAGCGTTGTCAGCAGCACGTTCGGTCATGGCTTCACTGCCTTCGACACCGACTACTGAGCCTGTCTCGCCAACGAGACGCGCTAGCGGTAAGCTAAAGTTACCCAAACCACTGAATAAATCTAGTACGCGTTCACCTGCTTTTAAGTCCAATAAGTCACAGGCAAGCTTGGTCATCTGACGGTTCACCGATAAGTTTACTTGAGTAAAGTCAGTAGGGATAAATTCAAAAGTCAGATCATACTCTGGCAATTGATAATATAAACGCCCAAATTGCTCGCTCAAATCATCAGCGTCTGTCAACGCAATACGTTGGATGCTATCAACACCTTTCGACTGCAAATATAGCTGCCAATTACGCGCTGCGAAAAATACTTTTAGTTTGTCTATATCAGCGTCTGACAACGGTTCTAAATTACGTACGATGAGCGCAACTGGCTGATTGCCATCAGGTAGTTCTGGCAGTTGCTCACCCATTGCAAGCTCAAGCTGGGCAATCTTGTCACGACTCTCTAGGGTACTAATAAGCGTTTTTAGGTTTTCAATCTCGAAACCAATACGTGGATCTAAGATATGACACTCATTTAGCTCTGCTAAGAAATTACTTGAACGCTCACGGAAGCCGACAAGCGCGGTTTCTTTTTTGACGACATAGCGTACGCCCAAACGTGCTTTGGTACGATAACCAAGACGATCGCCGACCACAGGAGGGAGCCAATTGTCAGGTTCCGCGTTGGCTTGATGCATTAGCATTTCAGACAGTACTGACTGTTTAAAGTTTATTTGTCCATCTGGCTGCCAGTGCTGCAAGTTACAACCGCCGCAAGTACCGAAATGCGGGCAGGGTGGCACAGCACGTTCAGGGTTTGGGTTGGCAGTGATACTAATGGCATCGCCTTCTTCAAAGCTAGCACGGCTGTTGGTTATTTTTACTAAGGCGCTTTCACCTGGTAGAGCAAAGCTAACAAAGATTTTTTTGCCGTGTTTGTCTTCAGCATGGCCTTCCGCAACGTCAAAACCATTACCATAGACAGCAACACCGCGACCATCATGTGACAAGCCATCAATATTAAATGGAATTGGCTCTGCATCTTTTAGGCGACGACGTGTCTTTGATGATGGCTTCGATTTTTTCTTACTAGGCGGAATGACAATCGTTTGGGTGTCGTTTGTTTGAGCTTCATTCGTTTGAGCGTTACTGTTTTGCGCTGCCATATCAGATGCTGTAGATGTTTTTGAATCGGTGGGTTGCATAAACCTGCCTTAATAATAAATAACTAGAAGAGGGGAATAAAAAACTACTAATAATGCGATTTCTATAATTCGGGTGCCGATGACCAGTCAGCGATAAACTCTTGATGTCGCGGACTACCATCCGCTTGGGTATACTTTGCCAGATAGTCATAGCTCTGCTGCTGCCAAGCATCAAAATCTTGTGAAGACAACTGTCCTGTTAGACGTAACCAGCGTAAATAAATAAGCCAAGTGTTCATAACATCAGACTCACAGTATATAGATAGGGTCTGCCAGTCACCGCTACTAACAAGCGCGCCAACCATGCTTCCATCCACGTCAGTTTTACCGGGTAATCCGTACAGACTTGCGACGATATCCATGGCTTCGCGGCGACTAGCACCATACTGGCTAAACCGATCCATCAAGTCTAGATGACGTGTATGAAAACGATTAACATAGTTATCAAAGCGCATGTTTTTAATACGCTCGCCTTCTTCGAACAGCCATGGTGCTGACAAATCATATTGCATGGCACGATATATCAGTACAGGTATGTCAAAGCCTGAGCCATTCCAGCTAATAAGTTGCGGCAGTGTCTCAATGTCGTTAAATGCTCTAAAGAATTTGGCTAGGATTTCTTTTTCACTAAATTTATCGGCAGTCAAAGAAAATAGCGATAACTTACCATCTTTGATATACAGAGCTGAGATACAGACGATACGCTGTAGTGGCAAGCGCATAAAATCATGCCCTGCCTCTTGTGTACGTATCGCTGTCAGCGCACTTAACGCATCCGCATCATTAAGATCGGCCAATTGCGGATAGATACGGCGTGCTGCATCGACATCGGCGACAGTCTCGATATCAAAAACCAATATAGGGTCGGATGGTAGCGCTTGTGACATAGATAATCCTGACTATTTATGAGCTTATAGTTAATTCATTATGAAAGAATGACAACATTAACCTTGCTTGAAGTATTGCATCTGCACTTGGCTGCTCTGCACTTCTTTTAAATTAACGATACTAAATGGTATGTCTTATGCATTAATTAACTTCTGCGCTGCTGTTATCCGTATTGCTATCGTCAACGTTATATAAACCCGTTGATAAATAACGATCGCCACGATCGCAGACAATAAAGGCAATAACAGCATTAGGATTTTCTTTTGCCACTTGGGTCGCTGCCCATGCAGCTGCGCCCGAAGATACCCCAGCAAAAATACCTTCAGTCTTCGCCAATTTACGCATATAGACTTCGGCAATACGCTGATCGATATCCATCACTTCATCAATCAAGTCTGCATCAAAAATACCTGGCATATAAGCCGCTGGCCAACGGCGAATACCAGCAATCGAAGCTTCTTCGTCAGGCTGTAGGCCAATGATTTTGACGTCTGGATTTTGCTCTTTTAGGTAGCGTGACACACCGGTAATCGTACCTGTTGTGCCCATCGAGCTAATAAAATGCGTAATTTTACGGTCGGTCTGTGCCCATAGCTCAGGGCCTGTAGTCAGGTAATGTGCTTGGCTATTGTCAGGATTATTAAACTGATCCAATACAACCCCTTTGCCATCTGCTTGCATCTGCAATGCCAAATCACGCGCAGCTTCCATACCTTCGTCTACTTCAATCAGCGTTGCGCCATAAGCAATCATGGCATCTTTACGCTCTTGGGTAGAGTTGGTCGGCATCAGCAATGTTATCGGGTAGCCACGCATCGCAGCGACCATGGCCAATGCAATACCAGTATTGCCACTAGTGGCTTCAATCAACATATCACCAGGCTTGATATCACCGCGCTGTTCTGCTTGATAAATCATATTAAAAGCAGGGCGATCCTTTACAGAGCCCGCTGGATTATTGCCTTCAAGCTTAGCTAACACCGTGGCACCATTGGCAATGTGCTCTTGCTCAGGCAGGCGTTGAAGTTTTACCAGCGGCGTTTGACCAACGCAATCAGCGAGGGTAGTGATTTGAGTAATAAAGTTAGCATTTGACATGGCCGTAGTGGACATAAAGTATCCTTTTCTATTTTTTAAATATGTTTTTAATGGCTTGTTTTTGATAGAAGCGCTGTTTTTATTGTTTGATCATAATTTTAGACAGTCGCTTGGGTTATAGGTTTACGGTGATAAGCGAGCTAAAAACGAAAGGCATTAGAGTGCGCTCTCATATGTTATGACTATGAGCGATATATTGTGGTAAATAAAAAGTGGCTTTATTATATCATTTTGTTTTCAGCTGCGCTTATCGCATCAAAGATTAATAGTCACTGTATCAGGTCAATGTCAATGTTACGTTGAGGATTGCAAAAGTAGAACTGTTCGCTTAAAGCCATTTTTTCTTTGATACAGAGTGGTTGGTACTCTAATTATAACGTTATTCATCATATGGAATGCCTAACCAGAACTTATAGAATCCTGTTAAGATAATCTTGAGCTGTATAGTAGTTGCCTCGTCAAAATCAGTTACTTTATTAACAATTAGTGGCTTCATTAAGAGTAGCGCCTTACCCAGATGCTCTGATATGACGCGCTGCAAGTAACATTAACACTGACATTATCACAAAAATTCACGGCAAGAACCTTAGTAGAGAGTAGACCTAGCATGGCATATAAAAAACGTTTCGATACCAGTAGTGCTTATGGTCAGCTGATCATATTGGTGTTTTTGCCTATCTGTGTGTTGGCAGCAGTTGGCGGCATTTTGGTATTTCACGAAACCATGCGTGCGAGCGACTCGGAGCAAGAAGTATTGGCTGAAGCGGTACTTATTCGTTATACGCCAGTCATAGCTGAACTGATTCCTGAGCTGCTAGAACAAGAGCGCCAGCGAGTAGGGAGTAGTGCAGAGAGGACCCAGCAAGCGGCAATGACGACGCTAGAAGGTATCCAAGATAAGCTTGGACGTATGCAGTCTGAGCAGCATGTACAGCGCATTGCTATTATTAATGAAGGCAACCAAATATTAGCAACCGTCGGTTATGGTCTCAATGAAGAATGGCCGCTAATCAGTGATTCCGCAAGCTTTTTGTCACAACGACCAACGCCTGTAGGCACAGCGTATGGCAGTGTATTGGGAGAGTTTGAAGGGCAGACATTGTGGTTGCTCGTGGATATGGATAATGAGCCGCTCTACATTGCACGCTACCGTATTGCGATGGCGTTAGTGATTACTGGTTTATTTACTATCCTGATTCTACTACTGAGCCTAAATATCTATTCGAAACGTTGGATTGCTCCCATTTATGAGCTACGGTTGCAGTTGCAGCGTACCCATGTTGATAATTTATACCAACCTGTACCAGTAGAGTCAGATGGCGAACTGAATTTATTACAGCAAGATCTAGTCAGAACATTGCGCCGCTTACATAGAAGCTTTCAAGAGCTAAAAGATCATGCCGAGCAAACTGAGGATGATTTACGGTTGGCATTCGATGAGATGGAGATGCAAAACATTTCTATTCGAAATGCACGTGATGCAGCGATTTCAACCAGCCAAGCAAAATCTGCGTTTTTAGCCAATATCAGTCATGAACTGCGCACACCATTGAACAGTATCGATGGCTTTATTAACTTGCTGGCACGTCACGGTGAGCTTAATCCTGAGCAGGACTTGTATGTACAGACCATACGTAAGTCCTCAGCACATTTGCTCGCTTTGGTAAATGATGTCTTAGATTTTTCTAAAATTGAGGCAGGTAAGCTGGTATTGGATCGCCATGAGTTCGATCTCTATGACACCATTTATGATGTAGTCGATATGCTATCTCCTGTCTCTGCGGAGAAGGGTTTGCGCATGGCAGTGCTGTTTTACAATGATGTGCCGATGCGCATCAATGGCGATGCGTTACGTCTTAAGCAAGTATTGACCAATATCGTTGGTAATGCCATTAAATTTACGGATAGTGGTGATGTGGTGGTGCGTGTGAGTTTAGATGACCACCGTGATAATTATCTGATGATTAGCGTGCAAGATAGCGGAAAAGGCATTTCTCTTGCAGATCAAAAGATGCTGTTCCAAAGCTTTAGCCAAGGCGACCCATCAATCACGCGTCAGTATGGTGGTACAGGGTTAGGTCTGGTCATCTCTAAACAGTTAACGCGCTTAATGGGCGGTGATATTGGTTTTCATGATAATGCTCAAGAGAATATTGCCAACCAAGGCGCGACATTTTGGTTTCGCATGCCAGCCCATGTCGACGTGCTAGAGGCGGCCACAGGGCAGACGATCGAATTACCAGTATTAGCGCCACTGGCGAGCGAGACCGATGAATTTAATGTGTTGGTTTGGATCAATCATACCGCTTCGATACAAGTACTCAAGGCTAGCTTGCAGTACTTACCGATTAAGCTGACTCAAGCCAACTCATTACCGGGTGTGCTTGAGTCATTAAAAGAGCACGGTAATTATTGGGATTGGGTCATCGTTGATGATGATACCCAAGACGATATGATGGCGCTCCTCAAGCAAATTCGTCTGCATTATCAAGGCAAGCTTGCTGTATTCGGCTACCAAGTAGCTGCCGATCAAGCGCTACTCAACCGCTATCATGCCAACATACTTTATGAACCATTAGACAAAAGACAGCTGTACGCGATGCTCGATACCCAAAGCCGTAGTACGCCGCAAAGCCTGCAGGAACCACGCTGGAAAGGGGTCACGGTGCTGGCAGTTGACGACCATTTGCCTAATTTACTAGTGCTTGATGCTCTATTGAGTGAGTTAGGGATTCAGGTAGTTACTGCGAGCAGTGGGTTTGATGCTATCGAAATTATCAGTAAACAACAAACCAAAAACATCAAAACTGCCAAGAGCGATAAACAAAGCCTATCGAATAAAACGCAACTTTCTAAAGCAGAAACACGTGATGAGATAAACAAGAAAACAAATAGCGCGTTCTATCATGAGGACACGAGCGCTGACGATAAGGCGGCTACGCAAGACAAAGACAATATTGATTTGATATTTATGGATATTCAAATGCCGCGTATGTCAGGACATGAGGCGGCTAAGCAGATTCGAAATATCGAAAATGCGGATAGTCGTATCCCTATTATCGCTCTGACCGCGCATGGGTTGGCAGATGAACGTGACAAACTTATAGCCAGTGGTATCAACGACTATGTTGGCAAACCTATTAGCCAACCGCAGTTATTGCAAGTGCTACAGAAATGGCTTGGTCGCAAGAGTACCACACCACAATTGACCGCATTGCCCGATACAGATTTGCAGAGCTTTGGTTTACAGCATCCAGATTTACAGGGTGATAACTTACAAGGTGCTAATGTACAAGGTGCTAACGTAAAAAGTACCGACTCATCAGAAGCTGAGCTAACTGCTATTGACTCGCTGCGCGGTTACTCAATTAATGATAATGATTTATCGAACGACTTGCTCTCCAACAATGTAAATGGGCAGGAGACTCAAGCCAGTTCAGATATGTCTTCAGATACATTAACCACTACTTATCCAATAATAAGAGGAGACGGGGTAGATCGTAGCAGCACTTCTGTCAGTAGCGAGCCAAAAATCACTCGTCCACTATCCCTGAAAAAAATCCGTGATGATTATTTGCGTGATAGCCAGCCTCGTGAAGGCTATAGACGGGATACTGCGCGTGATATTCAGCCACGCTATGAGAGCTTACGCCTACAAAAACAAGGTCAGTCGCCACTACTACAATCAACAACAAAGTCTATCGATAGCTCTCAAGATAAAAGCTTTCAAGATAGTAGTTCTCAAGATAGTAGTTCTCAAGATAGGACAGCTAATGCTAACTCGACTTTACACGAGCAAATCAATAATGACCTTAGCAACAATAATATAAGCAAAAGCGATACCTCAAACATTTTAGATTGGCAAGATGCGCTCACTCGTTCAGCGAATAAACCTGAATTGGCGGCCAAGCTTATTATCATGATGATTGATACTATCAATGATGAAAAACAGGCGCTTATTCAGGCATGGGAAGCGCACGACCGCAATATGCTGGCACAAATTGCCCATCGTATACTGGGCGGTAGTCGATATACAGGTGTACCACAATTGCGTCAGGCTAGCCAAGATTTGGAAGATAAGTGCCTGCTGAATGTACAGCATACGACACCTGTGCAATTTGCAATGATTGAGCCATATTATGAGGCATTATTAACGGCGCTAGACAACTTACAAAAGGTGGATTTATCTTCTTATCCGCAGCTTAATTATCATCGCTTAAGCGAAAATGACATGACGTGGAAAATGATATAAGTTGACGGTAAGGTAAAATAGATAAAATCATTCAGGTTCAGAGATCGATAAGTAACCTCGTTAGATTTGCTTATTGCTATTAGCTGAACAATCTGTGTCTGCTGTATATGAAACTGACTATAGTATCGTGGCAGTCAGTTATTACTACGGTACAACAAAGACAAGCCTGCTAATATTGTGAATATTAGAACCATATTTGTTTTATTCATTAATAAGGATTGTTATGAACGCGATTGCAAGTTACCAGTATGAGACCTTACAAGTTAGTATTACAGACAACATACTGACGGTTACCTTAAATCGTCCACATAAAAAAAATGCCATGAGTTTTCAGGTAATCAATGAGCTGATTAAGCTGGCAGGTCGCATTAGCAAGGACAGAACCATACGCGCGGTCATTCTAAATGGGGCAGAGGGGACGTTTTGTGCAGGTATTGATTTAGGAGACTTAAATCATCCAAAGAACACAGCATTTGCGCTTTGGGAATTGATTAAACCATGGCAAAGTGCGTTCCAACGAGTATGCTTGGTATGGCGTGATCTGCCAGTACCTGTCATAGCGGTATTGGAAGGGTATTGTATCGGCGCTGGACTACAGTTGGCATTGGCTTGTGACGTACGTGTCAGTCACCCTGACTGTCAACTATCTATTATGGAAGCTAAATGGGGGTTAGTGCCAGACATGGGACTGACCCAGTCAGCATTTGGGGTCCTACGAGAAGATACTCTAAAAGAGCTCGCCATGAGCGCCCGTATCATCGATGCTAATGAAGGCAAAGAGTTAGGCTTGATTAGCCACTGTAGTGAAGCGCCTCTTGAACAAGCACAAAAGCTTGCTGCCGAGTTTGCAGAGCGCTCTCCTGATGCGGTGCTAGCAAGTAAACGTGTGATAAATGCGATGTACGATCAGCCTGCTAAGACTTTATATAAAGAAAAAGCATGGCAGCTTAAAATGATGCTTGGTCGTAATCGTAAGCTTGCCCTCAGAAAAGCAAAGCAGGCCAGCACCTTATTTGGCAAACGTCAATTCCGCTAAATTTTTCCTACTAGCAACTTTGCTAGTTCTGTTTTTTATTTGACTCGCTTTAATAGAAGAGGTTGCTCCCTAAGAATACCAGACATATTTTGATAAGTTCTTTCGACGAGTTTTAATTGTTAGCGGTTGTTTCGCCAATATCTTATAGCCATTGAAATGCAAGCAGATAGCACGATATAGCATTGTCTGCTTGCACCGATGTGGGTAAAGATGCACTATTGTTGTGAAAGGTGTCTATTTTGATTACTGGATAAGCCAGTAAAATGACGAAAGCCTACCTAACAACACGTACAAGCAATTAAACGTCGAAAAATAAAATATTAAAAATAATAGCCACTATATAAAACGGTCTAAATATGTCTGCTTCAAAACCCTCCCTTCCAAACAAACCTATCGCTTCTGAGCGAGTGCGCTCTGCTGATTTGCCTGTTGCATGGATTATGATGCTTGGGCTGATGGTTGCGGTAGGGCCATTATCGATTGATATGTATCTGCCAGCATTGCCATCGATGGCCGATGATTTCGGTGTTTCAACGGCCTTTATGGCCAACTCTGTTCCTGCATACTTTTTAGGTTTGGTATTTGGGCAGCTATTTTACGGCCCATTCAGTGACCGTGTCGGCCGTGTCAAACCTTTATATATAGGTATGACGTTATACGTTATCGCTTCTAT
The DNA here is from genome assembly GCF_038155145.1 of Psychrobacter proteolyticus. Lineage (GTDB taxonomy): Bacteria > Pseudomonadota > Gammaproteobacteria > Pseudomonadales > Moraxellaceae > Psychrobacter > Psychrobacter proteolyticus_B. The sequence continues at coordinate 47,054 of NZ_JBAKAY010000004.1, read as the reverse complement.
CCTTTGTGCGACCACTGATAATGAGTACGTACTGTTTGCAGGCCGTACTTTACAAGCATTGGGAGCGTGTGTGGGTGCAGTAGTTACTCGCGCTGCGATTCGAGATCGCCTCACTGCCAAACAAACGGCAAAAGCTTTTTCCATCATGATTTTAGTGATGGGCTTAGCACCCATATTGGCACCATCGCTTGGCGCGCTATTCTTACAGTTTTTTGATTGGCACTCTATCTTTTGGTTCTTAGCTGCATTTGGCGCTCTAAACTTGCTACTTACTAAGTTTTTCTTTTTTGAAACTTTAACCGAGGAAAATCGCAATGTACGCCCTGCAAGAGAAGTGCTCAGTCAATATTGGGATTTGTTAAAAGATCCGACTTTTAATTACCCAGCAATTGGTGGCGGATTGTTAATGGGAGCAATGTTTGTCTATATCAGCTCCGCTTCAGAGCTAATCATGGATACTTATGGCGTCTCAGCGACACATTTCGCTTGGTTGTTCGGAATGAATGCGGCAGGTTTTGTAGGTTTGACTCAGTTGAACCAATGGCTTACCAATCGCTTTCGAATACTAAGTATTTTGCGATTTGGAGCAATTATGCAGGTTATCTCTGCGGGCGTGCTATTTGTGATTGGCTTGCTTTTAGGGACAGATGCTTGGTTGCCGCTGGTGTTGGCTTGTATTTTCTTTTGTATCGCAGGACTGGGTCTGACCCAGCCCAATGCTTCTGCAATTGCGCTCGCTTTTCAGAAGCGCCGTGCTGGTATGGCAAGCGCACTACAAGGCTCGCTAATGTTTTCAGTCGGTATCTTTGGTGGTTTGTTATTGAACCTGTTTCCAGTCAATCCAGTCCTCAAGGTTGGTATTGCCCTGTTCTCACTAATGAGTCTCGGTTCCTTCCTGATTTGGAAAATTGATCGTAATCTCAATTTGGATGATGCAGAGTAAAAGCATCTCTGTTTTAAGTTAGCTGTATTTTAAAAAGCACTTATACGTTCACAGCGTATGAGTGCTTTTTTGTACGCTTTATTTATTTTTTTCAGAGCAAAATTAAATTTTATAGGCACCTTATATAATGGAATTTATTGATTATAAACGAGTATATGTTGTTCAAAAGTATATGCATACTTTGCTATATATAATTAATCATAGATAATGACCAAACATAATTATTGCAATCATAAAATTAGACAAGTATTATCTAACGTAACTTTCTGTAAGCAAATATGTATAGACATTGCTTAACATTGCTAGATTGTCATTCACTAAGATGTAAAACAACGTTAGGTTTCAAGGATAGATTATGATGCAGTTATATCGAGCGTTACCAATTCTATTGAGTGTCGGCCTATTCGGCTGTGGTAACTCCACCACTCAAGAAAATGCAAGCGCAACAGTAACGGAAAACACAGATAGCTTTGTGAGCAAGCTGCCTGCTTCGGCGCCAACCATAAAGGTGGCCACAACAGGTACGATGCCACCGTTCTCGTTCCAAGATGATTATGGCAATATGCAAGGCATTGATATTGACTCAATCCGTGCTATTGGCGAAGAACAGGGGTTTAAGGTCGAGTTTTATAAAGAAACTTGGCAAGATATGTTCGATAGTGTGGAATCAGGTAGCCGAGATTTAGCAATTTCAGGTATCTCTTATAAAGATGATCGTGCTGCTAGATATGGTCTTTCAAACTCTTATTTCTTCAATCCTTCTGCTGTTATGTATGCTAAAAGCAACCTAAATATCAAAAGCTTGGGTGACCTAAAAGGTTTGCACGTCGCTGGTATGGACGGAAGTAAACAGGTTGAACAAGTAAAAGAGGCAGGCGGGTATAGCGAACTCTCTACTACTGTTACTACCTTTTTATTATTTGAAGACCTTATCCAAGGTAAAGTCGATGCCATTGTTCAAGATTTACCTTTGTTGCGATATACGGCAGCCAATCATCCTGAGCACAAAGTCGTCATCGTACCTTACGAAGATGAAAGCAACCCATCAGCGCAGCAAGTCATATTGATGGCGAAAAGTAATAAAGAGCTGATTGGTAAAGTGAATGAAGGTATCACAAAGCTTAAAACAAAGGGCACTTTTAAAGAGATAGAAGGACGCTGGTTAGGCTCTAGTGAAACAAGCGATTCTGACACTAATACTAAGCAATTGAACTAAGGAATTCTGAAGATGGCAACCACACCCAATGTTGACAATAAGCGCTATCAAGGTCTGATTATTTCAATTGCACTATTCCTATCTTTGATTGGTGCCTTGCTAGCGTTTACGTTTTACACTTCAAGTTTATTAGAAAAAAACACCGCTTTAATTGACCAAACCAACCAAGTTGCGAACAGTGCACAGGCGGTAATCAAAGATCTTTTTGATTTAGATGCTAGTTATGGTGAGGATACCAGATCTCCACACATACAACGTGTGTTAGAGCGCTTAGAAAAAAATACAGACTTGATCACCAATTCTATTGCTGCTATTGAGCAAGGTGGTACAGATATTGAAGGCGAAGGCGAAGGCCATAGTCATGATTTGCCTAGTATTGATAGTAACGCACAAGCGAATATTGCTGCGGCTAAAGTGCAATGGGAAGCGCTAGAGCCTAAGGTTCAAGCCTACCTCAAAGACGCTGATAACATTTTGGTGCCTTCTGCAGATGCTTTGACCCAAGCGGTAGAGCAGGCGAAGACATCAAGTCTGTTAATTAACGATTCATTAGATAATCTTACTGATGACGTATTCAACAGCGCAGAACGTGAAGCGAACACCATTCGTCTTATTCAGGTACTTGGTGTTGCCGCTATCTTTGCGTACTTCTTAATCTTCGTATTTTTCTTTGTACGTCGTCTACGTGAGACGGATGCTGAAGCACTTGCCGCTCGCCAAGAAACGCAAGAAATTATGGAAACAGTAAACACGGGTCTTTTCCTACTTGATAAGGACTTGAATATTGGTCAACAGCATTCTCGAGCGTTGAACAATATCATCGGCTCTGATAGCTTAGCAGGGGAAAACTTTACCAATGTCTTGCGCGGTCGTATTTCTGATAAAGACCTCAAGACCACACAGCAATTCATTGAGCAGCTCTATAACCCTCGCGTTAAAGAAAAGCTGGTAGACTCACTTAATCCATTAAATAAAGTCATGCTGCATAATTTGTCTGAAGACAAAAATCTTGATAACCGCTTCTTAGATTTTAAATTCTCACGTGTTTATGACAATAAAGACATTGCCCGTATCTTGGTCAACGTGAATGATGTATCAGATGCAGTCTACTTAGAACAGCGCCTAGAAAAAGAGCGTTCGCAAAACGATATGCAGATTGAGATGTTAACGACTATCTTGAATGTAAATCCAAAGATTATTAATGAGTTTATTGGTAATACCCAAGCGCATATCGAGAAGATGAATAACATCTTGAAAAATCCTGGTAGCTCACAATATGAGCTTGAAGGAAAATTAAAAGCTATTTATCGTGAAATGCACAGCTTAAAAGGTGAAGCATCAGCACTAAAACTACACAGCTTTACGAAGATTGCTTCTGATGCTGAAGACAAGTTGCATGCATTGCAAAACCAAGGTCAGTTGTCTGGTAATGACTTCTTACCATTGGCAGTACATTTGGATGACTTACTCAGCTTATCGAACACGATTGCGACGTTGGGTGAGCGTATCAACCGCTCAGCACCGACAGCAGCTAAGTCGTCAACCGTACAAGCACCAGTCGCTACTCAAAATCCAGTAGCAGACCATACAGCTGGCAATGCTGACTTCGATGGTGGGCTAGATATCGACTTAGACAATGAAGCAGATGACGATTTATTGTCTTTTTATAATGAATTTACAAAAGAAATTGCTGCAAGACAGGGCAAGCAAGTACAGCTAAAAAGTACGACGCTAACCCAAACCAGCATTCCGGAAAATCTGGCAAAGCCAATCAAAGAAATCAGTATTCAGTTGCTGCGTAATGCGGTAGTCCATGGTATCGAGTCGCCAAGTGTGCGTCATACTACTGGCAAAACTGACGTTGGGACTATTGACTTGGAAGTGCAAGACAACGGTTCAAACTTTATGCTGGTTGTGCAAGACGATGGACAAGGTATCAACTATGACAACATCCGTAATAAACTGATTGAAGAAGGTCGTTTCGGTACGGAAGAGGCAAATCAGCTTAGCAAAGGTGACTTGCTCAAACAGCTGTTCTCTTCTGGATTCTCTACCAAAGAGCATGCAGATGAAGACGGTGGTCGCGGTGTCGGACTTGATATCATCAAAGCAAAAGTAAAAGAGTATGATGGCAAGCTTAACGTAAATAGCGAGCTAGGTCAGATGACACGGTTTGTCATTACTTTACCTAAAGCTTAATCAAAATAGTAATTATATTGTCAGGGACGACAAGCACTTCATTAAAGGTAGTAGATAAGTTATGCATAAGTTAATGATTGTTGATGATTCAAATATTATTAGAAACCGTATTCAGCGCGCATACGATTCAGGAAAATTCATGTTAGTTGCGACAGCGACTAGCGGTGTTCAAGCCATCGAAAAGTTCAATGTCCATCGTCCTGATGTGGTCACTATGGACCTAACCATGCCACAAATGGATGGGCTAGAGTGTATTGAAAAAATCATCGCGATCGATCCTGAAGTACGCATTTTAGTGGTATCAGCGTTATCGGACAAAGCCACCGGCATTGAAGCACTGTCGTTAGGTGCTAGCGGATTTTTGTGCAAGCCTTTTTCGGAAGAGGAGCTTGTAGAGTCTTTGTATGAGCTGATGCAAGACTAATACCATTCATCGACCAAAGCAGATGTCATTATGAAAGAGCAAAAGCTACAGATTTTTTTAAGTATTATTAGTAATTATTTTGACCAGTTTGGTGGAGAAGAGCTTATTGCTGATACCCCTTACTTACTAGAGAACAAACAGCCAAAAGTCCATGATTACACGGGCGTGATTGGTATATCTGGTGGCCAAAAAGGCGTGGTGTATTTCTCGGCGACGCGTGACTTGCTGTCTTCAATCTTAGACAGCATGGGCGAAACCGATAAAAGTGAAGAGAACTATGTAGATCTGGCTGGGGAAGTGGCTAATACCATCGCAGGCAATGCACGCAAAGAGTTTGGCTCAGAGTTTCATATCTCTGTACCATTTGTGTTCAAAGGTGCACCGCAAAGTATTGTATTGCCGAACGATGAGCGTTCTTTTATCATCCCCATCACTTGGCATTCTCAAGTAGGCGAGATTGTGGTTTGTTTGCAAGACTAATGCTGCCACGTAATACAGATGGATATTAATATATTATGGTTAAAGTAGAAAAATTGGGTGTATTTCTAAGCTCGATCAATGCGTTTTTTGCGCAAATCGATGGCTCGGAAGTGTCAATTGATACCCCTTACTTGAACAACAACAAAAGCGCGATTGGCTTTGATTATAGCGGTGTCATCAAGATATCGGGTCCTTTAGAAGGTTGCGTCTATGTCAGTGCACCAAGCGCGATGTTGCGAGAAGTCATCAAAGTGATGGGCGAGCCTGACTCTTCAATCACTATGATGAAAGATTTGTTGGGTGAAATGGCCAATACAATCTCAGGTAACGCTCGTACAGAGTTTGGTTCAGAGTTTATTATCTCTCCGCCGCACATTGTTGAGAGTGCGCCAAGCGTGTCTTATTTGCCTAAAGATCGTCAAAGCTATATCACACCATTTACGTGGCGTGGTTACAAGGCGGTCATTGGTATTTGCATTGCATAAGTTATAGTCAATCCTCCATAAACGAGTGATAACTATAAAAGAGCGACAGCATTAACCTTGTGTGAAAAATAGTTATTAAAAAATAATCATAAAAAAAGCGATGCAAATGTGTCGCTTTTTTTTGTTTTATTATCGCCATATTTTGTTTTTATCTTATTGATACGCTACGAACAAACTGCTGGAGATTCTGAAGCGTTATGTGATAAAATACAGCGCAGCTATTTTTTATAATTCACTTTATAGTTTAGATTTGAGCATTTGCTTCAATCTAGCGATGGCTTCTTTTTTTAAACCAACCAATGACACACACATCATGGCAAAAAATTGCTGGGTGTTTGGCGACTTGATTAATTTGTGATCTGTTAGTGCTTTACTAATGAAAACTAACCGGTAGCAGATGCGTGTCGCTAAATAGGCTGTTTTTGTGATGTGGAGGCATAACCCAACCAATAGGATATATTCTCATGGCTACAAAGAATCCAACCAAAATCGAAATGCGCGACTTATTACAAGCAGGCGCTCACTTTGGTCACCAAACACGTTTTTGGAACCCAAAAATGGGTCCATACATCTTTGGCGCACGTAACAAAATCCATATCATCAACTTAGAGCACACCGTAAAAGCGTTCAACGAAGCGTTGACTTACGTAAACGGCCTAGCTGCTAAGAAGAACAAAGTATTATTTGTTGGTACTAAACGCGCTGCAAGCGGTATCGTACGTGAGCAAGCAGCTCGCGCTGGCATGCCATACGTTGACCATCGCTGGTTAGGTGGTATGTTGACTAACTGGAAAACTCTACGCCAGTCAATCAACCGTCTAAAAGAGCTAGAAAAGCAAGCAGAAGACGGTACTTTCGCTAAGCTAACTAAACGTGAAGCGCTAGAGCGTACTCGCGATATGGAAAAACTTGAGCGTTCACTAGGTGGTATCAAAGACATGGGCGGCCTACCTGACGCTATCTTCGTAGTAGACGTAGATCACGAAGCTATCGCTATTAAAGAAGCCAAGAACTTGGGTATCCCAGTTATCGGTATCGTTGATACTAACTCTAGCCCAGACAATGTTGACTACATCATCCCAGCTAACGATGATGCTATCCGTGCTGTGACTTTGTACGTAACTTCTATGGCTGATGCTATCATCGCTGGTAAAGAATACGCACAAACTCAAGCTGGTGGTAAAGCTGAGCAAGCACCTGCTGCAACTGAAGAAGCACCAGCTGCAGAAGAAGCTGCTGCAACTCCAGCAGAATAAGTAGCTGACTTAAAAAGTTTAACTTTGTAAGGATGCCTTGATAGTGTATCTATCAGCATCCATATAATGTTTTGAACAGCGTATAAGCTCATAATAGGCATGATGTAGTTTTACTCGTCATGCCTTGTTATTGAATAAAGCCTTATTAATAATGCCATGCGTATAAGCGAGCAGCTATTGAGCGAGTATTATCGTTCCTACTGGTCATATCGCTATATTGTAGAGATGTTATTTGTTTGACATCATTGATGGCTATATTAGTAATCGTTCAAAACGAGCTGTCTGCTAGATTTTAAGTAGTACCAAGATATCGAATAGAAATACAGCACTCCTATACATAACTATACTAAGGTGACTCTTATGACGGAAGTAAAAGTATCTGCCAAAATGGTAAAAGAATTGCGTGACCGTACTGGTCTTGGCATGATGGAATGTAAAAAAGCGTTAGAAGAATCAAACGGTGATGTTGAAGTTGCCATTGATAACCTACGTAAATCTGGTCAAGCTAAAGCAGCTAAAAAAGCGGGTAACATCGCAGCTGACGGCGCTATCATCATCGCTCAAGGCGAAAACAAAGCATTCTTGTTAGAAGTTAACTGTCAGACTGACTTCGTTGCAAAAGATGACAGCTTCACTGCATTTGCAGAAAAAGTTGCTAACCTTGCGCTAGAAAACAACGTAACTGACGTTGCTGCTATCTCTGAACTGTCTTATGGCGAAGGTCAGACTGTTGAAGAAGCACGTGTATCACTAGTACAGAAAATCGGTGAAAACATCCAGATTCGCCGTGTTGAAACACTTGAAGGTGCTAACATCGCTGCATACCGTCATGGTCTACGTATCGGTGTAGTTGTATCTTTTGAAGGTGGCGACGCTGACACTGGCAAAAACCTTGCTATGCATATCGCTGCATTCAACCCTGTTGCTGTAGATGACGAAGATGTTGCTGCTGACGTATTGGCACGCGAAAAAGACATCATCGAAGCAAAAGCTCGTGAGTCTGGCAAGCCTGACAACATCGTTGAAAAAATGATCGAAGGTGGCCTACGTAAGTACCTAGACGAAGTAACTTTACTACGTCAGCCATACGTTATGGACAACGACAAGAAAGTTGGCGAAGTCCTAAAAGCTGAAGGCGTAAAAGTACTTGGCTTCAAACGTCTAGAAGTTGGTGAAGGCATCGAGAAGAAGCAAGAAGACTTCGCTGCTGAAGTTGCTGCAACTCAGGCTGCTAACAAGTAAGTATCAAATAGTGTTGGATAAGGCTGTGAGTCTTTAATTGTGGCTCACAGTTTGGCTTTATTACTCTTAATGCATCAAGATATAAAGCATCACGATATAAAGCATCCAAACACAAAAAAGCCCATTAATCCGTTAATGGGCTTTTTTGTGTTTGGATTTTAGGTAATTGGCTTAGCGTAAAGCAGCATAGGCTGAGTTGGCATAGCTGGCACTATTAACATTGCTGCTAGTGCCATAACTGACATTTTGTAAGCCACTACTTGTACTGGTGCTACTGGTTTGATTGTTAGCACTGATACTTGCACCAAACAGTCCTGCATCGTTCTTATACAAGCTATGATAACGGCTCATCACTCTTTGAACATAGTTACGTGTTTCTTTGAACGGAGGAATGCCACCGTATTTATCGACATTGCCTTCACCAGCATTGTAGCCTGCGACAGCATGTTCGACATTGTTATTGAAGCGGCGCATGAGCCACGCGATATACTTGGCTGATCCTTCGATATTATCTGCAGGGTTCCAAGGATTGCTCACATTGAATCGGCGCGCAGTCGCTGGCATTAACTGCATCAGGCCTTGTGCGCCTACTGGTGAGCGTGCATTTGGATTAAAAGCTGATTCGGTATGCATCATTGCTTTCATTAGGGCAGGGTCCACACCGTTGCGCTCAGCGGACGCACGAATGTAGCTGTCGTAAGAGTTGCGACTTCCGCTATTGCTAGCGGCGCTGCTACCATAGCTATCGCTGCTTCCGTCATACATCTTAGAGTCTTTATAATAAGTTACTTTTACTTTTTTCGTAAACTTATCAAAATTTCCACTAGGATTGACGTTGGTCAACAGTACTTGTCCACCTTTGTCTTTGTAGATATACATGTTACCTGCATTGGCAGCGACAGAAAAGGTCGAAAGAGCAATGGCACTTAGTAAAAGGGGAGATAAGCAGCGAGTCATCAAAGTAGCCGTATTTATCATAGTAAAATCACTTTTTATCGAATAACAGCAAATTGTTTTGCCTACATATGCGTTGATTTAGGCGCTTAAGCGGTTACTGATTTTGCAGAATTATTTAGCTCACTGTGAGGACAGCAGCTTAGCAATTATCACTTTCAATAAGGAACCACTTGCAATAGATACAAAAAATAATAGTTGCTTACTATAACATATAATAACTTTTTGGCGCATCAGATTGACAAACTAAGTTGTAAAATCAGATTTCTATTATTAAATAACCTTAGATAAATCAATATACTAACTTTTCTAAGTGACTTAATGAGCCATTTGTAGTGGGCTTTTTGCGCTTATGAATTCATATAAATAAAGTTTCTCAATTTTTTAAGAAATAATAATGACATTTGAATAGTCGAGGTAATATTCAATCTGAAATTAACAATAGATAAGCCTATTAATGGTTAGGTTTTTAAAAATATAAGAATAGTTTAGGTAGGGTTTTAGTGATGACTAGATACCAATAGCGCTGATAAAGATAGGCACCCAAACCGCAGTAACCAACCCGTTCACTGCCAAGCCAAATGCTGCATAACGTCCTGCTGTATGACTGATTTGCCATGCTTCTACAGTACCAAACGCGTGAGCCGCTAGCCCCAGTGCTAGACCTTTAGCACGGTCATCATTGATACCACGGAACAAAAATCGCGCGACCGTACCACCTATCAGACCTGAGACGATGATAATTAGGTTAGCCATTGCCAATGGTGCTTTGATTAAATCTGCGACACTCAAGCCAATAGGCGTAGTCACAGAACGGGTAGCGAAAGCCAATAGGGTCTCATGACTGAGCGAAAATAAATAAGCCAGTGACATAGGCAATAATGCGCCAACGACACTAGCAATAGCGACAATTAGAGTGAGTTTTTTGACTGGTAAGCCTTTAAAATTCATCGCCGCCAATGGCACAGCTAGAAGTACTGTCACATATCCCAACAGATGGTCAAATACAGGTTTTGCCGCGCTGTAATAGTTGTTGTAATCCCATTGCAGTACAAATAGGAAAACAAGTACTAGGACAAGTGCGGTAATGACCATCGGTAGCCATGATAATTTACGTGCCAATACACGTGCAATTACGTGTGCTGCTAATGTCAATAATATTGCGGCTAGGGTTGCCATAAATACGCTGTCAAAAGTCATAATATTTCTCCGCAGCTCACGGCTGTCCCTTTTGCTCAGTGGTAGTCGTACTATCAGTGTTTGCAGCGTGATTGAGCCAACGATTGGCCAATAATGCTAGTCCCCACAGCGGTATGAGCGTACTAACGATCATCGTTATCATCACACCCAATAGCTCATCTCCTAGAGCAAATAGCAACAAGCCTGCACCAGCAGAAACTGGTAAGAAGGCAAAACCACTATCGACTAGCAATGTATTACTGGCCTGTGTGAGCCAGCTCGGTAACCCCTTGAGCAGTCGCCACGCCATCAAAATGACAAACATCGCAACCAAACCGACAATATTGGCCGCTTTTTCGATGCCTGCCATTTGACAGAGAACAACCGCCGTTTCTCGAACAACGATGACCATGGTCAACGTTAGAATTAACGCAAGCCATAGTGGGAGATGGGGAGAGTGAGCAGGCTTCATAAGCAATTCTGGCCAAATCAGATATAAATGGATGGTGTACAAAACAAAATGCGTGATCGCACCAAGAATACAACGTAGAAAATGATGCTATAAATACTGATAGTAGCAATGATTCACTTTTAAAGTATTAACGCTATCTATCAATATTTGTTGAATGTATAACAGGCGATTATATAGAGAGTGAGGCAACTAATAAAGCCTATGCACCGTGACTGGTCATATCCAAAAAAATAGACGATATCAATGGATATCGTCTATTCTATTTTAACGTACTATATAAGGGTCTATGGTCTAACAGTATGAATCAAACGTTCATTTGATTACTGCCGCAAATGACTCACTTTAACAGTAGTTATTATTCTACAGAAACGACTATTATTTTTCTGAATCAGCTGTTTCTGAGTGTAATGCATCAAACTCGTCAAACGCCTTTTCTTCAGCCTCTGTCATGGTTGGTTCTTCAACGTCATCAACTTTTTCAAACTCTTCTAGTACCGGCATCAGTAGTGTTGCTTGTGCCAGCGGCAATACATCGATAGGTTTTAAGTTGGCTTGACCGAGTAGCTGTCTTAAGCGGTCACTTGGCAAACGAATCGTCAGACATTCACGACCTGTATCGTCATAGCTTTCTTCTTCAATAACACCCAATTCATATAGAGTGTTTTTGAATTGTCCAGCATCATACGGCAAGGTCAAATCAAACGTCGTCAGTTTACCTGTCAACAGTTGCTGTACGGCAAGCGTTAGCTCTTCCATGCCTAGGTTCTGTCTAGAAGAAACATAGACGCGGTTTGGCTGACCTTCGCTAGCATAGCCGATATGTGCAGGCTCATCAGTCAAATCAATCTTGTTGTAGACATTGAGCACAGGTACATCGTTATCGATTTCTGCCAATACTTCTTTGACCGCCTGAATCTGCTCGTGCATATCTTCGCTAGAGGAGTCAATGACGTGCAATAACAAATCTGCTTCTAGCGTTTCTTCTAGAGTTGCATGAAAAGACTCAACCAACTCATGCGGCAGATGACGGACGAAACCAACCGTATCGACCAAGACGACACGACCAACTCCCTGCCAGTCTAAACGGCGTAGAGTAGGATCTAGCGTCGCAAATAGTTTGTCAGCAGCGTAGATGTTTTCATCGACCAAACGATTGAACAAAGTAGATTTGCCCGCATTGGTATAGCCGACCAGTGAGATGGTCGGTACGTCTGATTTTTGGCGACGGGCACGCCCTTGCGCACGAGTCTGACGAACTTTTTCTAGTTTGCTTTTTAGCTGATTGACGCGAGTTTGTAGTAGACGGCGATCGGTCTCAAGCTGAGTCTCACCCGGTCCACGCAGACCAATACCACCTTTTTGACGTTCCAAATGCGTCCAACCACGTACCAGACGTGTTGATAGATGATTAAGCTGAGCCAGCTCTACTTGCAGCTTACCTTCGTAGGTACGGGCACGCTGCGCAAAAATATCCAAAATCAAACCAGTACGATCCAACACGCGGCACTTCACTAGCGCTTCGATATTACGCTCTTGTGATGGCGACAGGCTGTGGTTAAACAGTACGATGTCTGCTTCGTGTTCACGCACTAGTTCTGCGATTTCTTCTGCTTTTCCGCTACCAACGAAGTATTTGGCGTCAGGGCGCGAGCGTGATCCAGTGACTAGCGCCAAACGATCGGCACCTGCTGAATCAGCCAACAGCTCAAATTCACTAAGATCGTCAGGATCTTGAATTTGGCGGATGTCTAAATGTACTAAAATGGCGCGTTCGCCACCTTCATGTCTTTCAAAATAATCCAAAGAGTATCACCTATTTAATAAAGTAAATGTCTCGCCATAATCAGCTCAATAAGCTTTGACGTAGCGTTCATATGATTATCTATATATGGTCTTATCACTTGATATTAAAGCGTATTAGCATAATTAACGATGGTTTTATGTTACAGCGTTTGCTGCGGATAATTTTTTATAAATCTGCTTTATTACCCATTTGTATAAAAGTCAGCACTCACTGAGTGAACAAGCTATCACTGAGTGTGCGAACTTTGTTATACTGGGCTCGTTTTTTGACTATTAAACACCCGTTATTTAATCATGAGGGCGAAGATGAGCCAAGCTAAATCAAGCTTTTCACTCAGACGACAGTTGAGCCGAGGCAGGCAGGTTGCTGGTATGACCACAACCATGGTCGGCGGCATACGCGCGGCAAAGCGTATCGGTGCATTTAAGCAGCCACCACGCGAAACCCTACCACGCTATATCCAGACATTCTGCCGCAAGATGGCAGGCTCTTTTGGGGTAAAAGTGGTAGAAGTGGAACCTGTAGAGCAGTTCCATGGCTTGTGGGTATCGAATCACGTGTCATGGATGGATATTCCTGTCGTTGGTACTGTGAGCCCAGCGTTCTTTTTATCCAAGGCTGAGATCGGTGAATGGCCTGTATTTGGCAAACTTGCCCATGCCGCAGGGACGCTTTTCATCGAGCGCGGCTCCGGTGATGCAAGCTCAGTATCGGCACAGATTGCTGACTTTTTAGCCAAAGGTTTTTCGATTATTTTCTTCCCTGAGGCGACCACTACCAGTGGTAAAAAAGTAAAACGCATTCATGGAACATTGCTGCAAGCAGCCATAGATGCTGATGTGCCTATCAGACCGATCATCATCGCTTATGTCAATAAAGACGGCACATTAAGCGACGCATTGCCATATTATGGTAAGCTGACGATGAAAGAAAGCATGAAAAAAGTGCTCGATAGCAAAAACGTGACCGCTTATGTATTGCCACTCGCGCCTATAGATCCAGAAGGTCGTAACAAAAGCGAGCTGACCAATTTATTGCAAGCACGCATGAACGAAGGATTGGCTGAGTTGCACTCAAGAGTCCTTAGCACACCAGTTGAAGACTGATTATTTACAGTTGAACTAGTTAGAGTTGAGCTAGTGTAGCTAATCTCAGCCAGTTAATAAAAGGGCGCAAATCGAAACGATTTGCGCCCTTTTTTATAAGAGATTTAATAGAGCGAGCATAATGTCATTTATTCAGCAGGCTCTATTAACATTTACTCTCTATGAAAGACCAACTATGGCGATGGATTAGGCTGCTGTGTATGCACTGCTTCAATCGCTTCTAATACATCTGCTGTTAGCTCCACATTGACACTATCGATGTTCGACTTAAGTTGCTCGGTTGTCGTCGCCCCAATGATGTTACTGGTGACAAAGTGACGAGAGTTTACAAAAGCCAATGACATCTGCGCCATGTCCAAACCTGCATCAGCAGCTATCTTTGCATATTGTTCAGTGGCTGATTTGGCCTGCTCATTTACATAACGACCGAAACGATCATACATGGTCAGACGTGCGCCAGTAGGACGTTTACCATCAAGGTATTTGCCAGACAATACACCAAAACCAAGCGGTGAATACGCAAGTAGACCAACGTTTTCACGGTGGGCTATCTCAGCCATACCAACCTCATATAAGCGGTTCAATAGGCTATATGGGTTTTGCACGGTAAGCGGTGGAATTAGGCCATTTTTATCTGCTTCCCAAAGATAGCGCATGAGTCCCCATGCGGTATCGTTCGATAAACCATAAGCACGAATACGACCTTTTTTGATTTCGTCATTTAGAGCCTGAATGGTCTCTAGAAATGGCGTTAAATCGTCTAATGACTGTGAAGCCATCTCTTCGTCATAGCCGCGCTGGCCAAAGAAATTGGCTTGGCGTTCAGGCCAATGCAGCTGATAGATATCGATATAGTCTGTTTGTAGGCGTTCCAAATTCCCATCAATAGCGCTGCTAATGTGCTCGGCGTTAAAGCGTGTTTGTCCATCACGCAAAAAGTTCATTGGCGATATTTTGCTAGCAAGAATAACTTTGTCACGCTGTTTGGTCTTGTTAAACCAAGTACCCATAAAGCGCTCGGTATCGCCTTGTTTGTCTTTATCTGGCGGTGACGGGTACATCTCGGCGGTATCCCAAAAGTTCACACCTTCACTGAGTGCCATGTCCATTTGCTCGTGTGCTTCGGACTCAGTATTTTGCTGTCCCCATGTCATCGTGCCTAGACAGATTTTAGATACTTTTTCATCGAGTTGCGGTAATGTTTGATACTGCATATAAGTCTCCCTTTTGACTGTTTTTTATCAATATTTATTTTTAGATGGGTTGTATTTATTGATGTTTACATCAATTTGATACCTGTGACACCGGGTGGTGTGACTTTAAATATTTTTACTTTGAACAACACGTCTTGTCCTGCCAATGGGTGGTTAAAGTCGACTTCGACTTGGTCTTCATCGATGGCACTGATCGTACCGGGTAAGGTGTTTTTACCTTTATCTTCGAACTCAACCATCATGCCAATTTCTGGATTGTCAGCGACTAGCGCAAACTGAGTACGGCTAAAATGTTGGATGTTTTCAGGATTCCACTCACCAAAAGCTTGCTCTGGCTCAAGGTGTGCGGTACGAGTGTCACCGGCGCGCAAGTTCATCAGTACTTGCTCAAAACCAGGTAACAAGCTCTCATCACCAATGGTCAAAGACACAGGTGCATCACGATTAAAGGTTGAGTCGATGATAGTGCCGTTCTCTAGTGAAACTTCAAAGTGCAGCTTAACGAGGCTACCATGAGCGATACGAGTGTCTTCGTTTGGGTTAATAAATTGAGATTGAGTCATAATAAAAAGCCATCGGTTGCTAGAAGAAAAGAATAGAAAATAATGCGTTTGATCGCAGTCTTTTTAATTGCAGTATTATAGTGTAAGAAATAATAAGCCATCTAAGGCCAGATGTAAGCGTCAATAATGTAACGCAGATAGTGTACTATAATTGGCAATTCTAAAAGATATGAGGTGTCGGTAGTGAATAAACAACAAGGCACTGTCAAAAAGTGGCAGGACGATAAAGGGTTTGGCTTTATTGAAACTGAAGCAGGCGAGTCTGTTTTCTTTCATATAAGTGAGTTTAAGGCTCAGCGCCGTCCTAATATCGGTGAGGCAGTGGTCTTTAGCATTGGACAGGATGCAGAGGGACGCAAGCGAGCCAAGCAAGTACAAGAGCTTAGGTTTGTACAGCAAAAAATGGCACAAAAAAATCAACAGATCCGTCAGCGCAATCAGAAACGTAGCCATCAGGCAGAGTTTGAAGCGGGTCAAAAGAAACGCTCATTTCTTGGACTAGCTTTTTATGGCGTTTTAGTTTTATTAGCAGCGACAGATAAACTGAGCTGGCTAGTGGTCAGCTGGTACGTCGTGCTAGGGATTATTACTTATGGTATGTATGCCAAAGACAAAGCTGCTGCGCAAAGTGGCGACTGGCGTACGCCTGAGTCTACACTGCATATACTAAGCGCGCTTGGCGGTTGGGTAGGCGCGCTATTGGCTCAGACGTATCTACGTCACAAATCACAAAAACCTGAGTTTCGAGTGACTTATTATTTGACCGTCGTTGTGAACATGGCAGGCTTGCTATTTTTATTAGCAGGTGGCGGCTTAGAGACTGTGACTGACTTATTATCAGAGTTTCTGTAAATAATTGCATTCACGATTAGCAGTATTGCTACGTGTCTGACGAAAGCACTAAAACGATCGAAAAAAAAGATGGGTTACGACTGCGTAACCCACCTTTTCAATTTATAAATTGAACTATTATCTCTAGCTATAGATGGTTATGATCGTGGCATTTCACGCTTTTTTTCCAAAAACAGCATGTCAATGACAATCAATAATACACCGATAGAAATACCAATATCCGCGATATTAAAAATCGGATAATGCCAAACATCAGCATAATGCACATGGATAAAATCAATAACATGACCATGTAGTAAGCGGTCGATTAAATTACCAACTGCACCGCCCAACACTAAGGCTAGACCAAAAGATAACAGCGTGGCTTTGCGCGGTGCTTTGAGCAGATAGATGGTTAGAAACAACGACATTAGTAAAGCCAGTCCTGAAAAAAACCACTTCTGCCAACCGCCAGCATCTGCCAAAAAGCTAAATGCCGCGCCATAGTTATAAGCCAATGTCCAATTGAGAAATGGCTCAATCACCGGCACTGGATCATGAAAGGTCAGCTTAGTTTCTGCCAACCATTTAGTCCACTGATCGATAACGACGATAACCAATGCCAATATATACCATACAAAAGCACGACTGCCATTGGCCACCAGCTTTGGTGTCCTATTTGTTGACTTGGTCAGGCGACTTCTAGGTGTAGTCGAGCTGCCTGTGGTTGCATGAGCAGGCTTAGGCGAATGATCGACCTCAACCTGCGGCTGCTGGTCACGCTGGCTTTCAGGTGAGTCTGTTGGGTTAGGCATAGTGACGTACCTCGCCATCGCCACTGACATTGGTCACGCAGCGCGCGCATAGTTCAGGGTGTGCGCTATCTGTACCGATGTCATCACGAATGTGCCAGCAGCGTACACACTTAGTACCAGTAGCTGCGCTTACTTGGACCACTAAATCGACAGCCTCTTCGGTATTGGTATCGGTCACATCATCTGTCTGTGCGATGCTATCAGCAGGCGCTTCGCTCATTGGCTTTAGTGCAGCGTTGCTAGTAATTAGTACAAAACGTAGCTCTTCATCAAGCTTGGCTAAGCTCTCATACATTGCACCGTCAGCGTATAGACTCACGTCAGCAGACAAGTTGGCATTGATGATTTTTTCGCCACGTGCAGTTTCGATATGTTTGTTCACCATGTCTTTTGCGAACATGATGCGCTGCCAGTCATCTTTGCTGATAGCACTTAGCTCAAACGCTGGGAACTCATACCACTCTTGAGTGAATACATAGCCGCCTTTATCCGCATCACGTTGGTTCAGCACTTCCCAAGCCTCTTGCGCCGTGAATGATAGGATTGGGGTAATCCAGCGAATCAGCGCATGAGTAATATGGTAGATAGCCGTCTGCGCAGAGCGACGAGGCTGACCATCTGCCTGCGTGGTGTACTGGCGATCCTTGATGATATCTAGATAGAAGCTACCCAAATCTTGCGAGCAAAACGCTGTCACGTGCTGAGTGACTTGGTGAAAGTCCATTGCATCGTAAGCGCTAATGATTTGTGCTTGTACAGTTTGTGCGCGCTCAATGATGAATTTATCAAGGCTAACCAATTCATTGATATCAATGCTGTCGGTCGCTGGATTGAAGTCATCGGTATTGGCAAGCAAGAAACGTAAGGTATTACGGATACGGCGATACATATCGATCGCACCTTTAAAGACCGTCTTACCTGCACTCATCTCATAACGATAGTCACTTGAAGCAATCCACAGACGCAGCATGTCCGCGCCTGTTTTATTAATTTCTTCTTGCGGAGTGATGATGTTGCCAAGTGACTTACTCATCTTGCGTCCGTTTTCATCGACCACAAAGCCATGCGTTAATACTTGCTTAAACGGTGGGCGCTCATACATCGCTTCTGACGTTAGCAGTGACGTCTGGAACCAACCGCGATGCTGGTCAGAGCCTTCTAGATACATATCAGCTGGATTGGTCAATTCATCACGTTGATCAAGTACCGCAAAATGCGTCGTGCCTGAGTCAAACCAAACGTCTAATGTGTCAGTTGCTTTGTCATAGTCAGCGGCTTCACTGCCTAAGAAGTCTTCACAGCTAGCATCGAACCACGCTTCTACGCCGCCTTCATTGATTTTTTGAGCTGCAGTTTCCATCAGCTCAAGCGTGTTTGGATGCAGCTCGCCTGTTTCTTTATGCGTAAAGAAAGTAATCGGCACGCCCCACGTACGCTGACGCGAGATACACCAATCAGGACGACCCGTCATCATTGATTCGATACGGTTTTGTCCCCACGCTGGGGTCCAACTTACTGATGGAATATCAGCAAGCGCGCGAGCACGTAAGCCTTTGGTTTCCATGTTGATAAACCACTGAGGCGTAGCACGGAAAATGATTGGTGACTTATGACGCCAGCAATGCGGATAGCTATGCTCAATTTTAGTATGGCTGATTAGATGGCCGTTTTCATGTAGTGCAGCGATGATTTTTGGATTGGCTTTATAGATGTGCTCGCCTGCAAATACAGCAGCGCTATCTAAATAAACGCCCGTACCGCTTACTGGGTTTTCTACTGGTAAGTTGTATTTTAGACCAACAATATAATCGTCTAAACCATGACCAGGTGCAGTATGCACCAGACCAGTACCACTATCAGTAGTCACATGATCGCCCAAAATGAGTGGCACTTGACGGTCTTCAATCAGTGGATGCTGGGCATGTAGACCTTCAAGCTCGCTGCCTGATACGGTCGCTAGGATGCCGTTATTTTCTAGTTTAAGTTCGTTTAGCGCAGTCTCTACAAGATCCGCTGCGAGTAACAGATTACCTTTTTCGGTAGCGACTACGCTATAGTTATGCTCAGGATGTACTGAGATAGCTTGGTTGGCAGGCAGGGTCCATGGCGTAGTTGTCCAAATAACAGCAGCGATATTATCTGCGATATCAGCCAGTGCGGCTACTTTATCCGTACCGAGCACATCAAAGCTGACATAGATCGCGTCAGAGACTTTGTCTTGATATTCTACTTCTGCTTCTGCTAGGGCAGAGCTACAGTCCAAGCACCAGTTGACCGGCTTCATACCGCGAGTCACATGACCATTGTCATAGATTTTGGCAAGCGCACGCACGATGTTGGCTTCTTGATGAAAGTTCATCGTCAGATAAGGATTGTCCCAATCACCAAACACACCTAGACGCTTGAAGTCTGCTTTTTGCAATTCAATCTGAGTGCTCGCATATTCGCGGCATAGACCACGGAATTCGGTCGCAGACACTTTTTGACCCACTTTACCAACCTTAGCTTCGACTTTTTGTTCGATTGGCAGACCATGACAATCCCAACCAGGGACATAAGGCGCATCAAATCCTGACAAGGTTTTTGATTTTACAATAATGTCTTTTAGTACTTTATTGACCGCATGACCCAAGTGAATCTGACCGTTGGCGTATGGAGGGCCATCGTGCAAAATATACTTGGTTGCACCAGCACGCGCCTGACGAATTTTACCGTAGACGTCATCCGCTTCCCAAGCAGCTAACCAATCTGGCTCGCGTTTGGCAAGGTTTGCGCGCATCGCAAATGGCGTATCCGCAAGGTTTAGCGTGTCTTTGTAATCTTGGCTTGGTGTGTCAGTGCTTTTATCAGTCATAGAAGGTATCTTTTTAAAAGGTAGGTTTGTGTGTCGGTTCAAAACCGGATACAAGGCTCGATGTTCAATGTAGTTCAATATAGTACTGAGGGTCACGCGGTATTGATAATGCTTAATTACTAATAGTAGGTATATTGCTCATCATAGTCGGTTTATCAACCATCATGTCAATAAATACCCATTGTCGCTCATTAGTCCGCAAATAGTTACGTCAATAATAAATGGTAACGAGACGATTGCAACATAAAATACGCTAGCAAAAATAATTCAAAAAAATATTTAGATCGGCAGCTATTATATGACAAAAAGGGTGGGGTAAAAAGAGCTGTGCGAGGCTAACCCAATTTTGTCCAATATCAATCGCTTATCTGTGTTGTATATCCTCAGCACGGACGTAGCTATAAGCTCCTTGAATGCTTATTTATTAAAGCTTAAAGTACGACTCAAGTGCTAAAAAACAGACGCCAACCATAAGCGCAGTTTCAATGACCATAATGGCTGAATACCTGTTAGTCCTTGTGTCATCTCGCCATTCTCTAATACCACATAAGACGGTGTGACTTGTCCTTGCCAATCTGCAAAGATATTACCTTGTTGATCATTTATGGTGGTGAAATCAAACTTATGCTGATCGAGGTAGCCGCGTAACTCTTGGTTTGAGCCTGACTGTACGGACACAGTGACAACAGGATAGTTATCTGCTGCTAACTTATTGATGGTGGGCGAAGTAAAACTACAGACTGAACACCACGTACCCCAAAAGTATACCAGCGTAGGCCGCTCGTGACTCATCGCTGCTAGATCGATAGTTTGCCCTTGATAGTCGGTCAGTTGCAACTGAGGATTGGCAGGCATGACAGGCTGTCGCCACCAATTGACCACGCTATAGATTACAACAAACATGAGACCATATAACATTATCGTTTTAAGTATCGAAACTATCTTTCGCTTCGACTGCTTCTTTGGCTTTACTTCTTTTTTCTCAATATCAGTCGTCATGACATCCGCTTTTTAGTTTGCATACTGTTTTCAGTTATTTTCAAATGATGGCTTATCGTTACTGCTTATCTTATCGTAATTGCCTATATGGTCATTGCACAAAGAGTAGACAGCAGATAAAAATAAACGGCTGAAAATCAGCCGTATTATTTATAAAGTCTACTATAAGTGTGCGATGTCAACCTATTATGGCTTTTGTGCTCGGTTTTGTAATGGATCACCAATCAGTACGCTACCTGAATTTTCACGGCGCTGCTCATCACTCAACTTGCTCGCTGGCACTTTGGCTTTGCGCTTCCATTTTAAGCTGAACAAATCATCACGGCGGTCGATTAAGTTATGTACTGAGCCTTCATGACGAACGTGAGTAAGCTTGTCTAAGTTTACATCAGAAAAGAACACCATCTCCGTGTTGGCAGTGGTCTCTGCCATAATCGCATCATGCGGGAACGCAAAGTCTGATGGTGAAAAAATCGACGACTGAGCGTACTGAATATCCAAACTCTCAACTTGCGGTAAGTTACCGACTGAACCACAAATCATCACATAGCATTCGTTTTCGATAGCACGGGCTTGTGCGCAATGACGGACACGTAGATATCCGTTTTTGGTATCAGTCCAGAAGGGCACAAACAAGATATCCATGTCATCAAGTGCCATTAGACGTGCAAGCTCAGGGAACTCAACATCGTAGCAGACCAAGATGCCGATACGACCCGCATCCGTGTCGAATACTTTGACTTCATCGCCACCTTCGATTACCCAAGCGCTGCGCTCATGCGGAGTAATATGAATTTTGCGTTGCTCTTCAACGGTGCCATCGCGGCGACATAAGTAGCTGACGTTGTATAAGGTATCGTCTTCGTCCAATAACGGCATCGAACCAGTAATGACGTTGACGTTATAGCTGACGGCTAAATGCGAGATTTCATTTTTGAACCACTCGGTATAACCCGCCAAAAATCGAATGGCAATATTTTGATCGGTTTCTTCGCACAGACCCATCAATGGCGCATTGAAAAATTCAGGTAAGCAGGCAAAGTCTGAGTTGTAGTCAGCCATGATATCGACAAAGAACTCAACCTGTTGCAGTAATTCTTCAGGTGATTCGACTTCACGCATCTGCCACTGAATACCACCGATACGCACTTCAGACTTGCGAGTGTTAGGCTTATAGTCTTTAGGCTCATAATAAATATTTGCCCACTCAAGCAAGGTAGCAAAGCCCTTTGATTGCTTATCATCTGGCAGATAAGCGGTCAAAATACGTTTAACAATAAAGCCATTAGACAGCTGGAATGACAAAGCTGAGTCATGAATTTCACGGCTTTCAACGGCATCAATATATTCGCCTGGAGTCAGATCTTTATGGTTATGATAGTTAGGTATGCGTCCACCGGCTAATATAGCGCGGAAGTTCAGCTGTCGGCATAACTCCTTGCGTGCATCATAAAGACGACGACCGAGGCGGTAGCCACGATAATCAGGGTCGATGAGCGCATCTAAACCATAAATTGCATCACCTTCTGGATTGTCTCTGATGATTTCTTTTTGCCCAATCAAATCGTCATAAGTGTGCGGGTTTGAAAACTTAGCATAGTCAACGCGCATAGAGAGCACGATACCAATCAGCTGATCATGATCAAACAAGGCAATCTGACCTTCAGGGAACGCGTCAATCAAAGTATGAATGGTTGTCTTTGACCATGCGCCACCCAAGTTTACATAGACACGATCCATCAAGGCTTTTAATTGTGGGTAATCTTTTTTCTTAATCTCAGCAATCGTGAGGTGAAAATCATCTAATTTTTCCATCTTACTCATAAGTTTCCTGTTTTAAATAGCTATTGAATGTAGGGGTATCAAATAATGGGGTCATAGCACATTGATGTGCCGATTTTTGTGCAAAAAAGTAATAAAAACATTCCAATAGGAAGATATTGTCGTTACAATAATTTATTGCCATATTTACAATAGGTTATGTTGATATCTTAGACCATTTTACTCACTCTGTTTAGTACTGTTTTTGACTAACGTAAAAGGCTAAAGGATAGTGACTGCCGCATTCTATATCGCTTTATATCTATTAGGTTTGTGAACACCGATAAGCGCCTAACTCTGCATTATCATTGTACCTACAACTGTCTTACTATTTATTATCTCAATATAGAATCTAAATAATATCTATCAGCACCTTTTGTTTTGCTTGTTATCATAGCAAGCTGTAACGGTAATAACAGTCTCACGTAGTAAATATTTGCTACGTTTTTGTGAGTCAATTTTTTGGTTCAACTCAGGCATAGTATTGTGTTGCTTGTTTCATTTAGCCGTATTTTATCGGCTTCTTAGGATTATTTTATTATGCCTTTAAATCATACCAATAGAATCATGAAGTGGGATGACATAGATGACTCCGCTTTGGTTCAGTTGGTTTATGTCAGTACGCTGACTCTTGGCTCGCGTTTGAGCACCTCTATTTTTGATGAAGTAGAAGGTCACGCACGTAACTACAATCAGCAGCATAACATCACAGGCACGCTATGCTACGGCAATGGTCATTTTCTGCAATGTATTGAAGGTAAAAAGTCAGACGTATTTGCTCTGCAAGAGCGAATCTTCGTCGATAGTCGTCATAAAAATGTAGAAGTGTTGCTATTACAAGTCATCAATCATCGCAGCTTTGCCGACTGGCGTATGCGCTTGCTGTTTTTGGAGCGTTGGTTATGGTCACCCGCGACCAAGAAACAGGCCGTACAATTATCTCCGTTTTTACCATTTGCGCCGCATGGTTGGTCGTCTGATCGAACTGAGCAGTTTTTGCAAATCATCAAAACTTTCGATAGTCCACCCCATATTAAGGCGGCAGGTATTACTTATAATGCATTGGGTAATATGGTGCGTCATATCGCGGCACCGCATCAGGCATTTCTGATTATTCAAGGGTTTTTGAGCATACTACTGGTCGTCGCATTGATACTGTTATATTTATAGATTGTAGTTTTTGCGAATTATAAATTAATAAAAAAGACGCTAGCCTCTCGGTTTAACGTCTTTTTATTTGCGATAAGCGTTTAGAGTGTTCTTCACATATCAAAAATTTTACCACGGTTCATAATGTTGTTTGGATCAAAGACTTTTTTGACTTCTTTTAAGTATTCAATCTCAGTCTCGCTGCGGCTATAGTGCAAGTACGGCTTCTTTGTCATACCAACCCCATGCTCAGCAGACACTGAACCACCATATTTCTGCACTGTCTCAAACACATATTTATTGACGACCTGACACTCAGCAAAGAAATCATCTTTGCTCATGTTTTCAGGTTTTAATATATTCAGATGCAAATTACCATCACCGATATGACCGAACCAGCAAACTTCAAAGTCAGGATAGTTGCTGCTGACAATATGATCAATCTCTTCGATAAAGGTCGGTACGTGGCTTATTAGCACCGATACATCGTTTTTATAAGGGGTAAATACTGAGATGGTCTCTGAGATATACTCACGTAGCTTCCATAGCTCTGCTGCTTGTGTGAGGTTTTGGCTCATCACCCCATCGACGACCCAACCTTGCTCCATACAATGTTCAAATATGGCCATGGCTTTGTCCATGATTGGCTCATAAGGTGCTTCAAATTCTAATAGCGTATAGAACTTGGTACGTGATTCAAACGGCTCTTGTACTTGACCATGTGCCATTAGCTTATCAATCGCTACATCGTCAAAGAACTCAAACGCTGTTAAATCAATCTGTGCCTGAAAAGCAGAGAGTACGTTCATGACGTCATTGAAGCTGTCCATGCCAAGTACCATGACGTTTAAATCTTGGGGCTGACGTTCAAGCTTGATTTGCGCATGAGTAACAAGGCCAAGCGTGCCTTCACTACCGATGAATAGTTGGCGCAGGTCATAACCAGTGGCGTTCTTTACCATGCCGCGATTCAGCTGCAAGATATCACCTTTACCCGTGACAACAGTCAGACCCATAATCCATTGACGAGTCATGCCATAACGAATGACTTTGATACCGCCAGCATTGGTACCGATGTTGCCGCCGATTTGACTAGAGCCTGCTGAGGCAAAGTCGACAGGGTAGTATAGGTCTTTTGATTCAGCGAATTCTTGCAACTGCTGAGTAACCACACCGGCCTCAATCTCGACCATACGATCGGCAGGATAAAACTGTCCGATACGGTTCATTTTATCCATGCTGACGACAATTTCACCATTGGCTGCGACTGCACCAGCAGACAGGCCTGTACGACCACCACTTGGCGTTAGGACGACGTTGTGTTCATTGGCAAGTAGGACGATAGATTGCACTTGCTCGGTAGTTTTCGGAAAGACGATGGCAGCAGCAGCAGGCGCAAAGTGTTTGGTCCAGTCTTTGCCCCAATGCTCTAAACTCTCAGCGTCAGTTTTGATTTGGCTGGGATCGAAGTCATGGGTATTAGTAAGCGTGCTCAAGATGGTTTGCACGGCATTGGTTTCGGATGTGTTCTGAGCGGTAGTTGGCGTCATGGTCAAATCTCAATATTGGCGTAAGCACGATGCTGGGACTGCTTATTATATAGCGAAATAACTATAAATTCAGTGGTGAGTCAGCTCGTAGAGGTAATAAGTGGATGATAATTTTTACCTATAAGAAGAGGTAAGTAATAAATAATTGATTCGATCGGTTTCAAACAGAATAATTCACTATAGCATAAAAATTTTTCAGGCTTGATAACCAATAATTCATCTAATCTGCTAACATCGACCTCAAATTTTGTGTAAGATATCGGGACTGTTTTCGTTTCCTCCATCATAGATTATCCAACAGGTAATCTTATAAAACAATTATAGGACAGTTCTCATATGGCGTTATCACTACAAAAAGACAAAATCCGGTTTTTATTGCTTGAAGGTCTACATGACAATGCCCTAAAAGTACTAGAAGGCGCTGGTTACCACAACATCGAGAATATCAGTCACGCCTTAGATCAAGACGAGCTGATCGAAAAGATCAAAGATGCTCACTTTATCGGTATTCGTTCGCGCACTCAGTTGACGCGTGAAGTACTTGAGCACGCACACAAGCTTATCGGCATTGGTTGCTTTTGTATTGGTACCAACCAAGTAGATCTAGACGCCGCTCGTGATCTTGGTATCCCTGTCTTTAACGCGCCATTCTCGAACACCCGTTCGGTAGCTGAGCTAGTATTGGCCGAAGCCATCATGCTGTACCGCGGTATTCCCGAAAAGAATGCAACCGTACATCGCGGCGGCTGGGGTAAGTCTGCGGCCAACTCACATGAAGTGCGCGGCAAGACTATCGGTATCGTCGGTTATGGCTCTATCGGCTCGCAGCTGTCTGTGTTAGCAGAAAGCTTCGGTATGAAAGTCATTTATCATGATGCTGTGACCAAATTGCCACTAGGCAACGCGGTACAAGTTGGTAGCCTAGAAGAGCTACTATCAACGGCTGATATCGTGACATTGCATGTACCTGATGTACCAAGCACTCGCTATATGATGAAAGCTGAGCAGTTCGCTCAAATGAAACAAGGCAGCTACTTTATCAATGCGGCTCGCGGTACGTGCGTCGAGATTGATGATCTGGCGGATGCGCTTGAGTCTGGTAAAATTTTGGGTGCGGCCATCGATGTGTTCCCAAAAGAGCCAAAATCAGCTGACGAAGAGTTTGAGTCACCACTACGTAAGTTTGATAATGTGATTTTGACGCCGCATATCGGTGGTTCAACACAAGAAGCACAGGCCAATATCGGACTAGAAGTAGCAGATAAGTTTGTTAGATACTCTGACCAAGGTGATACGGCGACTGCGGTTAACTTCCCAGAAGTTTCTATTCCGTTCAAAGAAAACTCGCATCGTCTACTACACATTCACAAAAACGTGCCAGGCGTACTGTCTCAGATTAACCGCTTATTTGCTGAAGCTGGCATTAACATCCTAGCGCAGAGCCTGATGACAGAAGGTGATGTTGGTTATCTAGTGATGGATGTCGATTACAATGATTCGACCGCTGCACTAGACCAATTAAAAGATGTAGAAGAGACTATCCGCGTACGTATCTTATTTTAATATAGTCAATCCGCTTTCAAATTGGATTAATTATATCAGTGCTAACAGTTTTGATACACATTGAAGATTTGTCATAAAAAAAGAGAGGCTCTATTGATTAGAGCCTCTCTTTTTTATTGTACTAATGCTAAGTTTAGTTGGCTTTAGTATTGTTTGCAGCTTCTGCCTGTAGACGCGCTTCCGTTTTGGCGGCTTTACGTTTTTCGATTACATCCATCACGTCGCTACCGATATGGGCTTCGCCACGCTTCTTGGCTAGCTGCATTTGGTGCTCGCGCTCACGGAAACGGGCTTTTTGCTCATCGGTTGCCTTGTCGATACAGTGTGGGCAAGATTCGCCTTTGATATAGGCAGGGCTTTGCATGTCATCGACAGTGATCGGCATACGGCAAGCAAAACACTGCTCGTAGCTGCCTTTTTCTAAGTTATGGTTTACTGACACACGGTTGTCAAAAACAAAGCAGTCACCTTGCCACATAGAATCACTAGCAGGGACTTCTTCGAGGTATTTTAGGATGCCACCTTCTAGATGATAGACCTCTTCAAACCCTTGCTCGCGTAAATAGGCAGTCGACTTCTCGCAGCGGATACCGCCTGTACAGAACATCGCCACTTTTTTATGCTTGGTTGGATCAAGCTCTTTTGAGACGTATTCTGGAAACTCGCGGAACGTTTCAGTGTTTGGGTTGACTGCATTTTGGAATGTACCAATTTGCACTTCATAGTCGTTACGCGTGTCGATTAAGGTAACTTCAGGATCTGAGATCAACGCATTCCACTCGCTTGGCTTTACATAGCGACCAACGGACTCCAATGGATCGATATTCTCGACACCCATGGTAACGATTTCTTTTTTTAGCTTCACCTTAGTGCGATAAAAAGGCTGTGCGTCAGTATAGGATTCTTTAAAAGTAAACGTACCAATTGCCTCAATACTACGTAGGTAGTCAAGTACGGTATCGATACCTTGACGCGTACCAGAAATCGTACCGTTAATGCCTTCGCTTGCAAGTAACAACGTACCTTTTACATCGTGATCGAGCATAGTGTTGAGGATAGGCTCACGATACTGTTCAAAATCAGCAAAGCGCGTAAACTTATATAGTGCGGCAACGACGATATTATTAGTCACACTATCGTATACAGGGGCTGAATTGTTGTCAGTTATCGCGGTTTCTTTGATATTACTATCTTGAGAGGTGCTCATGTCTTTCTCCTGCTGGCTAGGTCGCAAACCTAGTGCGTTGGGGTTAAAGTAACTTTTCAGTTTAAAGCATTAACAAAATTGTGGAATTGATTAATGCGCGCGTAGTGTAGCAAATTTTGCTAGAGTTTTGAATAGTTTGTAATGCTTGGCTTGATGTTATAAAAAACAAAAAAGCCCAGTAAAATACTGAGCTTTTTAGATATTCAATACGTAACGTAAGATTAAATATTACTTACTCTGGAACCAAGTATCCGCTTTGCTACGAGCACTAGCGATATCATCACTTGATAAGTTCAATGCCAACTGACCAATTTTACCACGTGCCTTGTTACGGACTTTTTCGTCTAGCATGCCATCACGGGCAGCCAAGTCATACCATTTATAGGCATCGACCAGATTTTTTTGCTTTTCATCCAATAGTGCAAGCGTGTAACTGGCACGATTATCGCCACGCATCGCAGCTTTTTCTAACCACAGACGGGCTTGTTGTAAGTTAGGCTGTACGCCTTCGCCGCGCAAATACATGATGGCAAGATTCAACTGAGCAGGGGCAACGCCTTGCTGAGCGGCTTTGGTATACCACTGGATTGCTTGTTGGGTATTTTGCGCAATTCCTTCACCTTTTTGCAAACGCTTGGCCAGATAGAACTGAGCGTGGTCGTTACCTTGGGCGGCACGACTAGACAACTCGCTCACAGGCATAAGCTCAAAACGTGAGGTATCAAGCGGTACGTTTGATATTAACTCAGCATTGGCTAAACCAGCACAAGAAAATAATGCAGTAAACAACGCAGCTTTTAATAATTTCATAGCAGCTCCAAAATTAGGCAGTTAATAAGCAAAAAAAATTGTACCGCTAAACATTGTCTCGCTAAAGACAGTCAGACGGCGATAACAATTAGGTGGAATCTTGCGATATGAACTTACCTAATCATTAGCAAAAGGGGGTTGTCATTTCTAGATCAGAGATTTCACCCTAACTGATTAGACAAACGGTCGTAATAGTGGGGTGGCTGACAATATTTTGCTAGCTTAACACCCAAACTTACGAAACTCAAATACTAATTACAAGGTCTAATAGACGTTTGTACTTGATTGTCCTTAACAAAATCAGACAGTTACTAAAAAATTATATTAAGTTAACAATCTATTAAGGTTGATACTAGCTCGTAAAGCACTGTTTAGCACTCTATAAAATACAAAGATAGCTGAGAATTTAGCGGTTATTTTTTGGTTACTCGGTAGATAGCGACGTCTGCTAATAAGTTAGGGGCTTGTCTTATTAACGCCTTCATCAAAGGTGTATGGCCCTTTTCAGAATCGCTAACCGCAAAACGATTAATAATATGAATATCATGCTGCGCACATAATAGTTCAAAATCTTTAAAGGTACATAGATGAATGTTTGGCGTGTTGTACCATTCGTAAGGCAGCGCTTCAGAGACAGGCATCATACCTTTAAGCCCTAAATGAATGCGGTTTTGCCAATGCGCAAAGTTAGGGAAGGTAATGACTGCTTCACGGGCAACTCTCAGCATATCAAGCAACAACTCGTCAGGTGCTTTTACTGCTTGTAGGGCACGTGCCATGACGACCGTGTCAAAGCTGTTATCAGCAAAGCGCGCTAGACCATCGTTGAGGTCCTGCTCGACAATTGACAAGCCATTGCCAATTGCCTCATTGATTTTGTCTTCATCAATCTCTAGTCCGTAACCTGTTACGCCTAGTTTTTGCTGTAAGTGGGCAAGCAGCTCACCATTGCCACAACCTAAGTCCAGTACATGTGCTTGCGGCGCAATCCAGCGCTCTGCCAGTTGGTGATCCATTCTCATGAGCGTTCTCCTGCGGCTGGGCGGCTAGGGGTGATAAATGGTGCAGTCAAAAATCCTTTAACCGCACCCATGTAGCGAGGAATATCAAATAAGAATGAGTCATGTCCGTGCGGCGCGTCAATATTGATATAGCTGACTGGTTTGCCAGTGGCCATTAGCGCATCGACAATCTCTTGCGAGCGCTCAGGTGCAAAACGCCAGTCAGTGGTAAATGAAACGACCAGATATTGGCATTGCGTATGGGCAAAGGCCGCTTTGAGCGCAGAAAGCTCTTGCTGACGATCAGACTCAATATCTTCAATCGTCGCTACCGCATCTTCTAACTCATTTTGTGCATTAGCTTTGCTAGACTCGACTGACGCCGCGATTGAGTCTTCTATTTGCACTGCCGACTCTGTAGTGTCTTTTACTACGGTTGATGGGTAGTCGCGCGTTGGATCAAAGTAATCTAAGGCTTTGGTCATGAGCAGATAAGTATTGGCATCGAAGTTTTCACTAAAGCGCTCGCCTTGATAGCGTAGATAGCTTTCGACCTGAAACTCGACATCGTAGCCATACATGAATTTACCTGATTTTAAATCACGACCGAATTTTGCTTTCATCGCGTCATCAGTTAAATAGGTGATATGTCCAACCATACGCGCCAGTATCAGTCCGCGACGAGGATAAGTGCCTTCTTGTATATAGCGACCATCTTTAAAGTCAGGATCGGATAATATAGATTGGCGCGCCACTTCGTTAAAGGCGATATTTTGAGCAGATAGCTTTGGCGTACTGGCGATGACCACACAGCGCTTTAATCGATCTGGATAATCAACAGACCATTGTAGCGCTTGCATACCGCCCATTGAGCCGCCGACAATGGCGTGCCAAACGTCGATGCCTAGACGATCTGAGAGCATTGCTTGGGTTTTTACCCAGTCTTTGATGGTGATCAGCGGAAAATCAGGGCCATACACTTGCGGCTCATCGCTGCTATCTGAATCAAGGCTGTCCGAACTAACACTATCCGAACCAACGCTATCAGGGTTAATAGTGGTAGGCCCTGTTGAACCAAAACAGCTGCCGATATTATTGACACACACCACATAGAACTGATTGGTATCAATTGCTTTATTGGGGCCAATCATATTGTCCCACCAGCCTGCTTTTTTGTCATCAGCACTATGGAAGCCAGCTGCATGATGATTGCCAGATAACGCGTGGCAAATCAGAATCGCATTTGATTTGTCGCTATTGAGCGTACCGTAAGTCTCTACCATCAAGTCAAACGAGGGTAGGGTACGGTTGCATTCTAACGTTAAGGGCTCAGCGAAATGAAAATTCTGAGGCGTAACGATACCTACAGACCCTAAATCACTGTTGGTATTGGCTGAGCTATTAGAGTGAGGTTGTGAATTAGGATGCTGGTCACTGGTATTATCAGAGCGTGCGTTCAAAGCTACCTCGCAAGACTACAATCATCAATAAAATAAAAGCAAAATGGCACGTTGCTAACAGGCTATTTTACCTACACGGTTTTTATAAACTGGGCCTGCCTATTGTATGGTGATGCGCGTTGGAGTACAACCATCGAGCGCGCCTTTCGAGCGCATCGATCATAGTTTTTATAGAAGGTGCGCTAGAAATGAATAACGAGTAAGCCGCCAGCATCAAGTAATCAAGAGTTAATAAATAGCAACTGCGTATCAAATTGTATAGGTGCGCTTTTAGCCCGCGTCATTAATAGATAAAATGCTACACTAATGAGGTGTCTATTCAACTGTGTCTTAACAGTATCGTCTCTTATTATTTTGACCTCACCCTTAATAACTTACTGCTAATAAAGTGCTGCTATGAAACCTAAATTGCCCCCACGTATTGCCGTTTTGTTAGTGAATCTTGGTACCCCAGATGAGCCAACGGCACCAGCCGTACGTCGCTACCTCAAACAGTTTTTGTCAGATCCACGAGTAATCGAGATTCCCAAATTCCTATGGGCTATTATTCTGAATCTATTTGTCTTACCAAGTCGTCCTAAGCGCGTAGCAAAGGCTTACGCCAGTATCTGGGAAGGTGATTCACCGATTCGTAAAATACTAAAAAGCCAAGTTGAGCTATTAGAACCACGTTTGGCCGATAG
Source organism: Psychrobacter proteolyticus (assembly GCF_038155145.1). GTDB lineage: Bacteria > Pseudomonadota > Gammaproteobacteria > Pseudomonadales > Moraxellaceae > Psychrobacter > Psychrobacter proteolyticus_B. The sequence continues at coordinate 14,774 of NZ_JBAKAY010000004.1, read as the reverse complement.
TGTGGCACCTTTTCGTGTCTCTGTGCATCCTGCGATGAGCTATGGTAATCCTGGTTTGCCTGATGTCATGGACGCGCTACGTGGTGAAGGGGTTGATCACTTTGTCATACTGCCGTTGTTTCCACAGTACTCTGCCTCTTCAGGCGGTGCCGTATATGATGCGCTGACGAAGTGGACGCTCAAGCAACGCAACTTGCCAAATTATACGATTGTCAAAGACTACTTTGCCCATCCGCTATATATTCAAGCTTTGGCCAACTCTATACGCCGTTTTCAAGAGAAGCATGGCAAGCCTGAAAAATTGATGTTTAGTTTTCATGGTATCCCGCAGCCTTATGCTGATAAAGGTGATCCGTATCCTAAGCGCTGTAAATGTACGGCTGCGCAAGTGGCACATGAGCTTGGCCTGAACGATGACGAATGGATTATCAGTTTCCAGTCACGCTTTGGTAAGCAAGAGTGGGTTAAGCCGTACACCGATGTGGTGTTGGAAGACTGGGGTAAGTCAGGTGTGCGCTCGATACAGGTGATCAGTCCGGCGTTTTCAGCAGATTGTCTAGAGACATTAGAGGAGTTGGCCATTGAAAACCGTGATAACTTCCTTAATGCTGGCGGGCAAGAGTATCATTATATCCCTGCATTAAACCTTGATGAGACACATATTGAATTGCTTGAAGCATTGAGCTTGCCTCTAGTAAAAGGTTGGGCTGGCACGCTAGATGGCTGGGTTTAGACAGACGAAAGTCGCTGTTTTAGTAAGTTGAATAGTAGAATGAAAAAAGCACGCTTAATATAGTTAAGCGTGCTTTTTTGGTTTAGAGAGGTAGATCAACAATCGTATTAAGTTCTAAAAATCATCATCGTTGCTACGTTCAGCCGCTTCTCTATCCACAATGTCCATCGCATCTGGATAATCGCTGTCATCAAGGTTATCCTGAACTAAAATCTCATCGACACGAGACTCATCGATATTTTGACGATGCGCAGGTGTTAGTCCTTGGGTCGCATCACTACCGACTTCTGAGTTATTAAATCCCGCACTATTATCAATCACATCATCGTTATCAATGGTATGCAGCATAGGATTGTCCAAATCGACCAATTGGTTGTTTTGTTCATCCTGATTGCTGCTATCTAAGTTATCTAAATTATCGACGCTGTCATTATTGTCACGACGATTACCGTCAATATGATCCATCTCTTCTGGTAATGGGTTTTTTGAGTTTTCCATGAATAATTCCTTATTGTAGTTATTAGATGTTGCCATCATTAGAAGTAAAAATATCGCGCTAGCTTGTTAAAGCATTGCTCATTGCAATGTAGATTATATGCTTCTCAGTTTGTACGCTTAATCAATTTTTCACTAGTAGTAAGGTGTGACAGGATGTTCAAAAAATGTAAGACAATGACTAGAACGCAAAACGGCTACTCAAAATGAGTAGCCGTAATTGTTTATAAAATTTGTGCTAAATCTTTGTAAGATAGCAAAGTCGCAAAGTCGCTATATAAATAATAAAACTTATAGTGTTAATTATTGGCGTGGTCAAACTTGTAGTTTAACTTCTGTACTAGACATGACTGATAGTCAGCCAGTTTAAATCGCCATAAATAGGTCAAGGCGATACCATAAATGGCAGTCTCAGCCAGCTCTTCGACAATTTCACCAAATGTATGCGGGAACATAATAGCGTTCTCGCCCATGTACTGAATGATAGCCAGTACAGTAACGCTAAGATAGAGCGAAACTGGCACGTTTTTTAGCACTGCCCATAGGTAATGCCTTGAGTAGACCAGCAAACCAAGCGCGACGAGATAGATAACGGTAAGGACGCTGTCCTCCCACCAGTCATAAGACTGACCAAGCATCGAAAAATCGCTTGGAACCAGTAAGTCTGGTAGATAGTTCAACTCTCGACGAATGACAGAGACAAATATAAGTACGGCTGCCAGCCAAAAAGCCTTAATCTGTCTGACATGACTTTTCATAACATATTGTGAACTGCGCAATAGGCATATTATCAAAAGTATAATGCCAGGGATTTCAATGATGCCATCTGAACTCAAAATAACTGGCTCCTGCGTATCAAAAAGAATGTGTCAAAAACAAAAAAGTGAGCCCAAAGGCTCACTTTAAAGCAAAAATATCGAATAGTTAGGGTTTAACAGATGTCCTATTATAAACCCCATACCTAGATATTACTGTTATGAAATATAACTAACTGGTCATAAGTGATTGTTAATATAAACAATATATAATGAATTATTGTAGTAACAGTTATCAAAAGCTCTCATATCTGTAAGGTACACGAATAATCATACCTTACATATTTGATAAAATGGCAGTGAGTGATTAGTGTGCCTCATCCCAGTTTTGACCGCTATCAGTCTCGACCAATAATGGCACTGCAAAGTCGACATTCCAGCCTTTTTCTACTGCTGTAGTCGTCAATACATCTTGCATAGCATCAGTAATCAGCTGGCTAACTTCGTCTACTTTATCGGCATCCACTTCGAACACCAATTCATCGTGAACTTGTAGCAGCATTTTAGCTTGCTCTTTTGGCAGCACTTTATCAACGGCAATCATAGCAAGCTTGATTAGATCAGCAGCAGAGCCTTGTAGTGGGGCGTTAATCGCAGCGCGCTCAGCACCTTGCTTGACCATACGATTGCTGTGATTGATATCAGGCGTATAGAGCTTACGGCCCAATATTGTTTCGACATAACCTTGCTCATAAGCGCTTGCACGAGTATTGATCATATAGTTTTTGACGCCTGGATAGCGCTCAAAGTACATATCGATATAGTCTTGTGCCTCGCCGCGGCTCATCTGTAGCTGCTTGGCAAGTCCAAAGGCACTCATCCCGTATAGCAGACCAAAGTTAATAGCTTTAGCGTTACGGCGCTCGGTTGAAGTGACGTCTGCGACATCCTTACCAAGTACTTCGGCAGCGGTGGCCGCGTGAATATCTAACCCTTCGTTAAAGGCGTGGGTTAGGTTCTTATCACCTGAGAAATGCGCCATTAAACGTAATTCAATTTGTGAATAATCCGCGGCCAAAATAACGCGACCTTCTGGTGCGATAAAGGCTTGACGAATGAGACGACCAGTCGCAGTACGAATTGGGATATTTTGTAAGTTAGGATCTGTCGATGACAAACGCCCAGTGCTCGTTAACGCCTGATGGTAGCTAGTATGTACGCGATCCGTCTCACTATCTGCAACATTATCCAGCGCATCAGTATAAGTGCTTTTAAGCTTAGATAATCCACGATACTCTAGTGTAATATCGACCAATGGATGATCAATTTTTGATAGTACCGCCTCACCAGTCGAGTATTGACCAGACTTGGTTTTTTTGCCACCAGCGACGCCTAGCTTTTCAAACAGCATCTCACCGAGCTGCTTAGGAGAGCCTAAGTTAAACTCTTCACCTGCCACTTCATAGGCGCGCTTCTCTAGAGCGATGATTTCTTCATCGAAGCGTTTTGATAGCTCGTTTAAGAATGAACGTTTAATCAAAATACCATGCGCTTCCATTTGGCAAAGTATCTCTGCCGTTGGGATTTCTAGCTCGTGTAGTAATTTGGCATTATTGGCATCGTTAGCCAGCTCAACGCTGAACACGTCAAATAATTGATAGGTGATATCAGCATCTTCACACGCATAATCGCTCGCGATATCGATAGCCACTTGATCAAAAGTAACTTGCTTAGCGCCTTTACCTGCCACATCTTCGAAACTGATGGTTTGCGTTTGCAGATAATGACGTGCCAAATCGTCCATGCCGTGGCGAGTGGCTGCTGCATTGATGACATAGCTGGCAAGCATGGTGTCCATTGCCCAGTTATTTGGCTGCTCATGTATGGCGCCAACTAGGTCGGTATCATAGTGAGCGAGGATATGCGCATCGTACTTTAGATGCTGACCGATTTTACCGATATTAGGATTCTCTAAGACAGGTTTTAAGCGAGCTAATACTGTATCGCGATCAAGCTGCTTAGCAGTTAGCTCATCACCTTCTAGGCTATGCGTAAGCGGAATGTAATACGCTTCATGTGCTTGCAACGCAAAGGATAAACCAACGATTTGTGCATTACGCCAATGAACGCTAGTGGTTTCGGTATCAATGACAAAATGCGGAGCAGCTTCTAACAACTCGACCAAGCTATCAAACGCTGGCTCATCGAGTACAGTGTGCCATGCTTTATCATGGTTAGCGCTGTCTTTGATGTTGTCGCTCTTGGTTGATTGGAGTGATTTTGCCACCTGTGCTTGTGACTCAGTATTGGCTTGGCTATCAGCAACACTTTTAGAACCATTGGCAGGGTGATTGGGATGATCAAGCGATGCCAGCTCATTTCTAAACTCAAGCTCATTGTATAAGTCGCGCAATTCATCTATATGCGCACAAGGATCAGTATTGATTTTTAGATCATTCCAATTTTGGCCGATGGCTAAGTTAGTGACGATGGTAGCAAGCTTTCTGTTAAAAGGAATATCGTCGGCATGTTCAATCAGACCTTTCGCCCCTCGACCTTTGATAAAGCCAATATGTTTGAGCATATTTTCGATATCACCATACTCAACGAGCAAGTCTTTAGCAGTCTTTTTGCCGATACCAGGTACGCCTTTGATACCGTCAGAGGCATCACCCATTAGCGTTAAGAAATCGATCATTTGGTTTGGGTTAATACCGAATTTATCGATTACCGCTGGCGTATCCGTGACTTTACCTGTAAAGCTGTCTTCTAGTATCACGCAGTCATTGACCAGCTGCATCATGTCTTTATCACCCGTTGAGATGACCACATGATGGCCTTGCTCGACAGCACGATGGGCAAGTGTACCGATGATATCATCCGCTTCTGCACCTTCGATACGCAACAGCGGAATACCTAATGCAGTGACCAAACGATGAATATAAGGAATTTGCTCTACCAGCTCGACATCGATGGGTGGACGAGCGGCTTTGTAATCAGCAGACATATGATGGCGAAAAGTCGGTGATTTGGTGTCGAAGCATACAGCCATATGGGTAGGATGATAGCGACGCATCAGCTTTAGTAGTGCGTTGAGTGTACCGCGTATCGCATTGGTGATTAGGCCCTGCGAGTTTTGCATGGTTTTTGGCAAGGCGTGATAAGTGCGGAACAGATAATAAGAGCCATCAACCAAAATAAAAGGCGGCTGATCTTTGTCTACATGACTGGTATCCATCAGCGCCACGTTAGGCATGGTATCGAAGTTTGGTAATGCTTTGGGGTCAAGCGCTTGGTGAGAGTTGTGGTCGTTATCGGTGGTATTGTCAGCTATGTCATCAGTCATAAAAGTCACTTATCAGCTATTAGATAAAAATATATACGCTTATTATAACTATAAAATCAGCGCGTGCCGAACTGCTTAACCGTTACGAGATGTTCTATCATGTTCTTTTTTATTGAAATCTATACTGAGTTTTCGATATCTCATGTCTAGGATAAATAGATTGCTAAAGACAAAAAAAGAACCCAGATAATCTGAGTTCTTTTGGTATTGGATGACTATCGACTATTTGTTATTTGGTAGATGTTGATAACGAGTCTCTAAATACGTTATTTTACTTCTGAAGAGACTTCGACATCGATGTTACCGCTGGTCGCTTTCGAATATGGGCATACTTCATGCGCTTTTTCGACCAATTTTTGGATCTCGTCAGCAGATAGGTCTGTATTATCAGCGATGACATGGATTTTTACGGCAAGCTTATATTCGTGATTGTCACCTTGTAGTAGGTCTACAGAGGTCTCAACAGTTGAGCCAAATGTGGCGCTTTCCATTTTTTTGACTACGCCTAAAGCACCATCAAAACAAGCGCCATAACCCATAGCGAGTAATTGCTCAGGATTATTACCTTTTTCATTACCGCCTGGTGGTACCATATTGATTTCAAGATCGCTATCGCTTAAGGTTGCTGTACCCATGCGGCCGCCAGTAACAGTAGATTTGGTAGAGTATAAAGATTTCATGACATATCCTTTGTTGTGAGTTTTTATGTTTATATTTAAGTGGTAAATCTTAATGTGAAACCTAGCATAACAAATCGCTCACGCAGCTCAGTGCATAGAGAGTAAATATATACTGCTAGTTTGTAAATGAGATTTCGGGCTCAGTTTTATTCGTTTTTAGATTTACAAGCTTATCGTACAGCCGTCGAAGAGGTACAATAGCGGTAATGAGCCATATATAGGTTATCAGTACGGATAATAGAAATCTGAATCATAAGGACATTGTTTGATGAATAGATGGATTGCGATACCTAGTGTTTGTTTTTTGACGACGCTTGCTTTGATAGGATGCGAGGAAGAAGACGGCGCTTATGGGACGGCTAGTAGCGAGATTACATTGACAAGTTTTGCTAATAGTTATGATAGCAAAGCCAACGCTACGGCGATTGCGCGAATTGATGAAACGTATCGTACTGGTGCGCGCGAGATCAAAACAACCAATCTCATCAACAGTTATAGCAATCAAAGCCTGAATGATTTAGACAGAACCGTACTGGGAGATGACTTCGAGGGTCGACTTGAAAATAAAGACATCGAGGTTAATAATCGGACGGTCAAACGCCCCATTTATGAAAAAAACACCAACAACCAGCTAGATTACCAAACCACTTATAAGACGCTCAATTTGTCAGGTTTGCGTGCTAACAGCTATGTTGCTAGTACAAACGTGAACAATAGATACGGTATTATTACCGACTTAAATAACTATTCTGAAATTCCGACCAACGTTGCTTTTCCTGAAGGGTCGGTTTGTTATATCCCTGTGGTAACCAGTGAGCGTTCGTTTTTGGCATTTAATGAGAAAAACAAGACTGGATACGCTTCAATAGAGAGATGGATTGAAGTGGCCAAAACCCGCTTTAGTGCAGATAGAGATCATAGAACTTCTCAGTTCGGAGTGGGCATAGGCAATCAGCAGCAAGCCGCACAAGTCATGTTTTTTGAATACGATGATCAGCCTGCTTATGAATATAGCGGTGTTGAGTACGGAAAGGACGTCTATGAGGCAAACTATGTCGCCAAAGGTAGCACCGATCCGAACACAGACAGTCGTTTTGACGTAGTCGATTGTACAATCGTCAATGAGGTGGCTGGCGACTTCTTAGCTGAGCAAATCGAACGCTACTATTGAGATGAATTGATGGCTATTAGTCGTGCTATTCCAGCATGATAATCGCAATTTAAAAGCCTAAAAACACGCTTCGTTTAAATAACGGGCCGTGTTTTTTTATACGCTAATTCTGCACCCTGATGCTAAATCCGCTACAATACGCCCATTATTTATTTTATTTATTTAGAGTCACTTCTAAATCACATAACTGTTGAAGCTGAAAATTATGAGCGTAGATCCAAAGAAATTAAACAAAGAAGTTGCTAAGCGCCGCACCTTTGCCATTATCTCGCATCCCGATGCTGGTAAGACCACCATGACCGAAAAGCTCCTGTTGTGGGGACAAGCGATTCAGGTAGTGGGCGAAGTAAAAGGCCGTAAAACAGATCGTCATGCAACTTCAGATTGGATGAGCATGGAGCAAGAGCGTGGTATCTCGATTACGACGTCTGTCATGCAGTTTCCGTATAAAGACCATATGGTCAACCTACTAGATACCCCAGGTCACGCCGACTTTAGTGAAGATACTTACCGTACTTTGACTGCAGTAGATAGTGCGCTGATGATGGTCGATGGTGCAAAAGGTGTCGAAGAACGAACCATCAAGCTGATGGAAGTATGTCGTATGCGCGATACGCCTATCATCTCATTCGTCAACAAGCTAGATCGTCAGATTCGTGAGCCGCTTGAATTGCTTAGCGAAATCGAAGCAGTGTTGAAAATCAAATGTATCCCAGTGACTTGGCCTATCGGTATGGGTCAAGACTTCATTGGCGTTTATCATTTGACTGAAAATAAAACTTACTTTTATGAAAAAGGTAATGGCGGCAAGATGACGGTCTCTGAGACTCGTGAAGGCTACGATTATCCAGATATCCGTGAGCGTCTAGGACAACTGATGTTTGACGCTTTTGAAGAGTCGCTTGAGCTGGTACAGATGGCGCTAGAAGAGTTCAGTGTTGAAGCATTTTTGGCTGGCGAGATGACGCCAGTATTGTTTGGCACGGCATTGGGTAACTTTGGGGTGAACATGGTACTTGATACCTTGGTCAAATATGCCCCGCCGCCAAAAGCCCATCCAACGACTGAGCGTGAAGTCTCAGCCACCGAGACAGATTTTACGGGCTTCGTCTTTAAGATTCAGGCCAATATGGATCCACGTCATCGTGACCGTATTGCGTTCTTGCGAGTGTGCTCTGGTAAGTACGAGAAGGGTATGAAAATGAAACATGTGCGTCTGGGTAAAGACGTACGTATTGCTGATGCTTTGACCTTTTTAGCAGGTGACCGCGAGGCACTAGAAGAAGCCTATCCAGGTGATATCATTGGCTTGCATAACCATGGCACCATCTCCATCGGTGACAGCTTCACTGAAGGCGAAGAGTTAAGCTTTACAGGTATTCCGCATTTTGCTCCTGAATTGTTCCGCCGTGTGGTACTAAAAGATCCGCTTAAATCAAAAGCCCTGCAAAAAGGTCTTCAACAATTAAGTGAAGAGGGCGCAACGCAGGTCTTTATGCCACAAATTAATAATGATTTGGTTTTGGGTGCGGTTGGTGTACTACAGTTTGAAGTAGTCGCGCATCGTCTAAAAGAAGAGTACAAAGTTCAATGTACCTTTGAGCCAGTATCGATAGCTACAGTACGCTGGATTCATTGCGATGATGAAGTAGCATTGGCGAAGTTCAAGAAAAAAGCCCATGATCAATTATCATTAGATGGTGGTGGTTATCTGACTTACCTTGCGCCATCACGTGTCAATTTACAGCTGATGCAAGACCGCTATCCAGAAGTGACCTTTAGTAGCACTCGCGAACATTAAATTTATTTATACGCTTGTATCGTTTATTGATTAAGACACGCCAGCCGTGTCTTTTTTATTGCCTGTGTTTACGACTCAAATAGTCAGAGTCAGATAACCGTTCGCTTACACCACCTCAAAAACGTGAACAGTCTTCCTACAATACATTGCAATTGTTACGGTAGAATATTAAATGGCATTTTATATTTGTAGAAGAGGACATATGCACACTACGACTCAAACTGATGATAAATCTATATCGGCTGATCTATTTTCGATGAAGGTAAGCCAGAGACGTTCAATTGCTATGTTGACTGGCAGCTTACTGTTAAGTGCCGTTAGTATGTCGGTAAATGCAGGAAGTTTTATTAGCAGCACTGAATATCTACCGTATCAACTACCCAGTAATATACAAGAGACGTGTGACAAGCGTGATAACTGTCCAGAGATTGAAGTTAAATATCTCAAAAGCAGCCAAAACTGGATAGATGAGATTACCAATGCCCGTATCGATAACTTAGTCGTCAATAGTCAGATGACAGAATCAGTACCTATCAAGGGTAAAAGCAGCGAAAAAGAAGTTACGGATGCTCTTGATAGCTTTGTGAGCCCGCAATTTCAAGATATGCCTGATGATGTGTCGTGGGGTTATAACCTAATGATAACGCCTAATTACTTAGGTCATGTCGATGACTTTGAACTGTTTGAGATTAGTTCCTATGTCTATACTGGCGGTGCACACGGCATGCCTTATAGCGAGTACCTAGTATTTGACCCAAGTACCAAAAAGCAAGTCACGCTTGATGACATGCTTATCTCAGGTAAAAAACCTCGTTTTGAGGCACTTGCCTATGATGCGTATAAAGTATGGGTCAAAACGGTTGCCGAAGACGTGAGCAGTTATGAGAAAAACTGGCCATTTACGTTGAGCGATAATGTGACCTTGACTGATACAGGCGTTAGCATTCGTTATCAGCATTATTCTATTGGTCCATATGCTTACGGTATGCCTGTCCTTAATATACCGTATAGCAAGCTCGAAAAAGTTATAAAACCTCGCTTTATACCAAAGTAAATGCTGTATGGTGTTTGAGGAAAGTAATTAATAAATCGCCCTAGGCAAATTTTATTAAAGAAATAGCGACAATACTTATCATAAATTGGCAGTAATATTTTAGAGTTATTATTTTTAGCATCATTGGATATTCAATAGAAAAATAAGGAGTTATAACATGACAAACGAGACAGATAGTATGAATACGGCAGCAAGTACAACTTGGCAGCTAAATGCACTGACCGAAGCGCTAGGTGACCTGACACTGACAGTTAGTGATAGCTTATCTATAGGTCGTGGTAGTGATAACGACGTAGTGCTAGGTAGCAAGCAGGTTTCTCGCAACCATGCAGTGCTCAGTGTGTTGGACGGTCAGCTGTACGTAAAAGACTTAGATTCTTCTAATGGCACGTTTATCAATGAGCAACGTATTGCAGGTAATGAATCTAGTCATCTAAAAACAGACGACACACTTGGCTTTGCAAGTTTTAGCTTTCAAGTACAGGCATCTACTGCACCTGGGACGACGTCAGAGAGTGAAACGCTAGCGCCAGTGACCACAGAAGAACCAGTATCAGATATACATGAGAATGATGATACAGCTGCCGTTACAGACACTCCTACTAGTGAGCCTGTGACCGAAGAGCAAGTAGTTGAGGAAAGCGTTCTTGAGGAAGATCCAATCAAAGAGCAAACAGCTAATGAGCCCGTGATTAAAGAAACTGGTATCGAAGAAATGTTACCTGCTACAGATGATACTGTACCTGTAGAACCTTTACCTGTCGATACTGGCTCAGATATGACCGAAGAATCAGTAACCCCTACGCACGAAACCGTTGAACCAGTTGTTGAAGAACCGGCTGTTGAAGAACCGGCTGTTGAAGAACCAGCTGTTGAAGAGCTAGCTACTGAAGAGCTAGCTACTGAAGAGCTAGCTACTGAAGAAGCCGTTGCTACAGAGCCAGTTGTCAAAGAAACAGGGATTGATGAAGTACTGTCTGACGCGGATGCAGCATCGCCTACGCCAGTAGAAGACATGCCAGTTGCTACAGAAGTAGTAGCTGATGCATCTGTACCAACGGCAACTGAAACAGAGGCTGTGACGACTACAGAGCCACCACAGACAGCATCTACTGATAGCGCGCCAGTGGTAGAAGAGCAGCCAGCAGTGCATGAAGAGCCAGTAATGCATGAAGAGCCAGCAGTCCAAGACGAACACGACAAAACGACAAAAACAGAGTTACAAGAAGAAGCTGACCCTGAAGTTTTAAAAGCCAAACAAGCAGCTAGTGCACAGTTTTCAGGCACGGCTAATTTAGGGCAGCCGCGCGATCTTGGTACCGAAGGCAATAATGCGATGGATCAAGAAATCAGCAACCCTGCTCATGCAGGTCATGTAGAGAAAAAAGCGAGCGGCGGCTGGTTTATATGGGTATTTGTGACCATTCTAATTATCGGTTTGGCCTTATGGTTGTTTAATATGGGCGGTGCGTAATTCAATTCTACACTAGTTCTTTGTCTTAATTTTTGATAGAGAGCCTTGTTATGCGTACCGTTTTTTAAACAAATGACTCATTATAGCGTCGATATTTTAGCGAATATTGGCGCTATATTTTATAGAGCAGCTTATAGTTTATTACTGCCTATAAGCTGCTAAGAGAGCGCTATTATGATGACTTTTGAAGAATATCAAGCTTTTAGAGATAGATGCTTTAGTCACGCACCGCTAGTAAAAAAGCGTCTGATGGATGCGCAGACTCCCGTATCTGTATTCTCCAAAGTACGTGATCTAAACGGCTCTGCCTATCTATTTGAGTCTGTAGTAGGCGGTGAGCGCTGGGCACGATACTCTATGATTGGATTGGGTAGCGATCTGATTTTGCAGTACGCTGATGGCAATATGACGACCAAACGAAACGATCATATCGATACAGAGTCAGTAGAAAATCCCTTTGATTACCTGCGTGAGCTGATGGCACAATATCATATGCCAACCGCTGAAGATGTGCCGACGATGCCGAGCTTTAGCGGCGGTCTAGTCGGTTACTTTGGATACGATATGGTGCGCATTATTGAGCCAAGTGTTGGTTTATCTGATGCGGCCAATCCAATGTCTATGCCAGATATGTGGCTGATGCTTTCGATGAGCGTGATCGTATTTGATAATTTAGAGAATACGCTGTCAATCATCGTCTATGCTGATTGCCAGTCTGAGGATGGCTACAGTTCAGCTATCCGTGAGCTAGAACAAATCGAGGAAAAGCTAGCTGAGCCGTCCAATTTGCGCGCACCTATAATGCCTACGCCTAAATTTATATCGCAAACAGGTGCTGAAAAATACTGTAGTGATGTCAATAAAATAAAGGATTACATCGCCGCAGGTGACGTCATGCAGGTAGTGCCAGCGCAGCGCTTGACAGCGGACTATACAGGCGACTCTCTAGCCGTCTATCGCGCGCTCCGCTATCTAAACCCATCACCGTATCTGTTTTTGGTGCATGGTTATACACTCGACGATCACAAACGCTTTGATATTATCGGTGCTTCTCCTGAAATCCTATCCCGTATCGAAAATGGAAAAGTGACGGTAAGGCCGCTGGCAGGGACACGGCAACGTGGCCGAGATGAGGCTGAAGACCTAGCGCTTGAGCAAGAGCTGTTAAATGATGAGAAGGAAACGGCCGAGCATTTGATGCTCATTGATTTAGGTCGCAATGATATTGGCCGCGTTTGCGAGTATGGCAGTGTCAAGGTCACAGAAAAAATGTTTATAGAGCGCTACTCACAAGTAATGCATATCGCATCTAACGTTGAAGGTACGATACGAGCTGATAAGGATGCACTAGATGTATTTTGTGCCACTTTCCCAGCTGGGACGTTATCGGGTGCACCCAAAATCCGCGCTATGCAAATTATCGATGAGATAGAACCAGTACGTCGAACGGTGTTTGGCGGTTCAGTAGGTTATTTAGGTTGGAATGGTAATATGGACACGGCCATTGCTATCCGTACTGCGGTGATGCGCCGTGGTGAGATACATATTCAAGCTGGAGCAGGGGTTGTTGCTGATTCTGTTCCAGAAAAAGAATGGGATGAAACCAATAAAAAAGCATTAGCATTAATAAAAGCGGTAGAAATGGCCTGTAATGGCTTGCGTATTCGCTAATTAAATGGCCGGTGATATGGCAAAAACAAAGGCTGCAAGTAAAAAGCCAATTTATCGTCATATTTTTATTTATAAAAAAACCAGCTTAATCAGTAACTTAAATATTTATATCAAATTAATTTAAAAAAAGATGAAAAAGTACTTGCGCATCTCAAAAAATTTGATAGAATAGCCACCACTTTAAGAGAACAAGCCGACTTAGCTCAGTTGGTAGAGCAACTGACTTGTAATCAGTAGGTCGCCAGTTCGATCCCGGCAGTCGGCACCATCTCTCTTAAAGTAGCTTTTTATGAATTTGTCTTAAATGTAAGTCATTTTTGTTCAAAGCAACCTAAGGTGGGGTTGGGGAGCGGTCAAACCCAACAGACTGTAAATCTGTCGCGAAAGCTTCGAAGGTTCGAATCCTTCCCCCACCACCATATTTTCTAAAGTTTGTCATAGCGCCAAGCATACTCTCTATATCTCATAACTCTCGATTAGAGTTATCCTGAATAAGAGTAAATGCGGGTGTGGTATAATGGTAACACCTTAGCCTTCCAAGCTAATGACGCGGGTTCGATTCCCGCCACCCGCTCCATATATACACCATCGCAAAGCATAACAATAAATCATCACGAGAGTCAGTAATTATTGCTGCATCGTGATATTTTTTTTAGTGCAGTTCAAAGGTTTTAACATACGCTCATATAGCTCAGCGGTAGAGCACTCCCTTGGTAAGGGAGAGGTCTCGAGTTCAATTCTCGATATGAGCTCCATTTATTGTTTATACCTTTTATGCTTGTTTTGCTATTTATATAACTTTGCGTCGATATCGAAATTATAGAATATTGAAATATATAACAGTAGTGCGGTAGACAATGATTCAAAGGTGACACTGAGGTGTTGCCTTTTAGTGCTGTCAGTATATTAATAAATATTGGTTTTGATGGTCTTATATAAAGAAGACTAAAGCTAATAGGTCAGTATGCAGACATTAATACATTATTTTTTGCACTTTGGTTTTCCTCTTTTTATCGCGATTGCGTTTTTTAGAAAAGAGTGGAAAAAAGCATATCTGATTTTGCTTGCGACCATGTTAGTTGATATAGATCATCTGGTAGCAAACCCAATATTTCAGGCAAATAGATGTAGCATTAATTTTCATCCGTTACATACTTATTATGCGATGCTAGTGTATTTTGCTTTGCTCTTTCTTCGTAAGCCTTTTAACATCATTGGAATTGGATTGTTGTTCCATATGTTAACGGATTTTACGGATTGTTTGATGATGTCGGTCAGCTAATATCGCGACCTTGCATATCAAGATAATTATACGGTTATAAGAAAGGTTATAATCAATCGAGCTTTATATCTACTAGTTAGAGAGAAGTTGATATCGATTGAGAGATGTATGACTATTTAAGACAAGTCAGCGTATAATAACGGATACAAGAATTAGTTCGGAGCATTGTTTAAGCAGTGGTTCGTGCGGTTGATAGCTAGGTTTATGATGATTTAATTCTATTATGAGCCATTAAACAGCTTTTTATTGATCATTCACCAAAAAAAGAGGAAATACCCATGGCAAAGGCCAAGTTTGAACGTAACAAGCCAC
>NZ_JBAKAY010000003.1:0-378122 GCF_038155145.1 Psychrobacter proteolyticus | reverse complement strand
ACCAACGCGTCAACACCAATAACCCGAACAACCCAGATGATGTTACTGATGAAGTAGATGGCGATAAACCCGTGGTTGGTATTACTGCCACTGATGGTCAAGCAATTGAAGGGGTAGACAACACCTTAGTATTTACTGTGGCTCAAAATAACCTCAGTAATTTTGATACCACCGTCAAGGTCAGTTTAGGCAGCAGTACACTAGTCGCGGCTGACATTGCCAACATTAGCTATACCGATGCCACTGGTGCAGTGATCACGCTGAACAATACTGCCGATATTCAAAACTTTCTCACGAATGGCGATAGCGTCAAAATACCAGCAGGTAGCACGAGTGCCCCTGTTATTACAGTCACTGTGATTGATGATAATATTTATGAGCAATCAGAAAATATCGTACTTACGATCAGTAATGCGTCCAATGCCACTGTTGGCAGTAATGCCAGTGCTACAGGAACCGTGCTTGATGAAGATAACGGTAACCCTAATGATGGCAGCACCACCGATGGTGATAAACCAGTGGTCAGCATCACAGGTACAGAAAACCTAAGTGAAACAGCCGTCAATGGGTCGGCAAATACGGCTATTTATACGGTCAGTTTAAGTAATCCAAGCGCCCTTGATACGAGTGTGGTCGTCAGTATTGTTGCAGGCTCTGCAACTGGTAATGGTACAGATTACACTGCTCCTGTTACTCAGGTGGTCACTATTCCAGCTGGCCAAACATCAGTTGATATTACTGTTCCATTGATTGATGACACAAATTTTGAAGGCCCTGAGAACTTTACTGTTAGCATTTCGAGTATTGCACCAGTATCGACAGGTAATGTGACTATCGATCCTGTGAACAATACAGTGAACACTACGATCTATGATGATGGTACGACTGATGGCATGACTCCAGGCGGTGTGAATGATAATATCGTGCCAGTAGCAGTAGCAGACACCCTCACGCTAACCGAAAATGTGAGCGTTGGTTCAAATTCTGGTAACGTGTTAACCAATGATAACTTGGGCAACACACCGACTCAAAGCTTTACTTGGGGTACAGAGTTTGCAAACTACGGTAGTATCACTAAAAACCCAGATGGTACTTACAACTACGCGCTCAGCAACGGCAATTCTGAAGTACAAGCACTGGCAATAGGTGAGACGTTGACCGAGACGTTTACCTATAGCTTTAGAGACCAAGATGGTGAGTTGGCAAACTCAACGCTGACTATCACTATTACCGGTACCAATGACCGACCAAAAATCACCAATGGTGCCAGTCTAAATGGCGTCATAGACAGCAGACAAATCACAGAGCAGACAGATGCCTCTGTTATTACGCAAACAGGTATCATCAACTTTACTGACGTTGATACGAGCAATGAGTTAACACTCATTTATCTAACAAATCAAAACATCTTTACCTTTGGTTCTAATACCGCATTGACGTCATTAACAGCAGACCAACAAGCGGCACTAGAAAATATATTTAGCGTGAATCAACCATCAACGTCTAACAATGAGGCGAGTTGGAATATTAATGCTTCTTCTACTGCGCTTGACTTTATTCCGCCTGGTGAGACGGTAACGATTCGCTATGCTGTACAAGTCAATGATAATGAAGGGATCACGACTGCCGCTAATGGCAATCAACTCAGTGCCAGTGATATTCGCTATATCCAAGTCACGATTACAGGTACAAACGACGGCATTGCTCTAGTTAATGATAGTGAGACAATGCTCGAAGACGGCACCTTAACTGGCAATATCTTTACCAATGATAATGATGATCCTGATATTGGAGAGATGCTGACGATAGAGAGTTATGAGGTTAATGGCACGGTAGTACCTGTAACGGCAGGTACAAATACCGCAATGCCTGTGACTATAGATGGAAATATAGTGGGGCAAATCACTATGAATAGTGACGGCAGCTACATCTTGACCCCAACTGCCAATTATAGTGGCACTATCCCTACCATTACGGCTAATGTGTCAAACGGCTTGCCAGTCGGTAATCCTAACCGATCATCGGGTTCTGAGACGCTTGATATTACTGTGACGCCAGTCTCAGATGCGCCTACTTTATCAGCTGTATCAGTGACAACGAACGAAGATACCGCTGTGTTACTAGGGCTAAAAGCACCTATCATTAACGATGCCAATGATCTCACGGCAAATACAGATGACAGCCCTGAACGTATCGGCTTGATCACCCTAACTGGCATACCTAGAGGTGTGACCTTAGATTATGGTAGTAGCAGTATTATGACAACCACTGCCAATCAAACGATTACGATTTTATTGAGTGATGGCCCCACTGTTGTTAATCCACTAGGACAAGATGCGTCGACTATCACCATGACAAGGGCTGAATTTGAAGCGATCGAACTAACACCACCTGAAGATAGTGCCGCCAATATCACTATTGGCATGGCAGTGACAGAGTATGAGGTCGATAGCACAGGTGCTATCGTTTCAGGGGTGGCAGGCGCTGCGTCTAGCACAACGATAAAGGTTGACGTCCAAGCAGTGACCGACAGCAGTAGCAATAATGCTGCTAGCGATGATGTTAGTACCTTTGGCTATACTACAGTGGTAGGTGATACAGGAGTTGTGTCTGGTAGTACTTATACCGTGAGTGCCCAAGAAGGCGACTCTATTGTCTTGCCAATTACCACTGCATTTGGTGATTTGGTAGGTAGTGGCAATAATCGTGAGACTTACGGGTTTGTTATTAGTGGCTTACAGCCAGATGCGGTCATATCGTTTACTCCTGCGGGCAGTAACACCGTCACTGAGTACACTGCTAACAGTAGCGGTGAAGTATTGATCGGTGTAAATGCCACTTCACCTACATCGACTACACTGGCTGTGAGTAGCGGCTCAGAACCTAAGATTAGTATTAAATCAGCCATCTATAATTCACTCGATATGAAGAATATCGAGGTATCTCTATATACCCAAGACCATGATACTGACTCGACCCCAAGAAACAAAACGGTTGAACTGATCAGTACGGTGACAGTAGATATGACTGTGACGCCTGTCGCGGGACAAGTGACTGCGAACGATGTTGCAACTATTGAAGACACGGCTATCACGCTAGATGAATTCAACTTCCAAGTGCTGGATAATCAGTCGAGTGGTAGCCTTACTCAAGAAGTCATCACTGCGATTCGGTTTACCTTGCCAGTAGGTTGGACTTATAGCGACGGTACCACTACGAAAGTAGGTGATGGCACTCCTACGTCTATTATTACTATTACAGACACTTCCAACTTAAGTGGTTTATCGCTCACGCCACTTGCGCAATCTTCAACAGATACTGACATTGTTTTTGAAGTAACTAGTGTAGATTTGGATGATGACGGAGGTTTAGGTGCTGTTTCGATTAGTACAACAACAGAATTGACCCAGACGGTCACGATTACACCAGTCGCTGAAAAGGTTGGTGACGGTGTTATTTCAGATACTGATGGTGATGGCACAGCCGATCTAACCATCAATCCAGACCATGCATACACAAATGTTGCACAAGAAGAAATTGCCTTTAGTCTTGGTGTTGATGGTGCATTTAAATTAGTCACTGGTTGGGCCAACCAAGATGATATGGTCGACTTTGGACAAGAAAGCCATACGAATAATCCTCAGGATTCTGAGCAGACTTATGCTCACCTAACGTTTGGTTATAAAAATGCTAGCGGCTTTGAGGCAGTTGAAGGCGCGGTCTTCACTTATAGTGACGGTACTAGCACTATTACTTTAACTGATAGTGGTACTGGTGTTGATATTCCAGCTGCCTATCTTAATAGTGTGACTGTTATCTCGCCAGAAGATTATAGTGACTTCAACCTTGCTAGTGGTACCGAGACCGCGGTCAAAGTAGAAGCCAAAACTATAGATTATGATGAAGATACAGGCATGGATGTCGAGGCCATCAGTGGTGAAAGCTATTTGACATTTAAAGTAGCAGGTGTGGCTGATAGTGTCTCACTAGGCGTTGACCCAGCTTACGGTAATGAAGATCAAGCACTCGCGGGTGGCAATATGCGTGACGGGTCATCGACTGCTGTAGTTAATCCGACGAATGGTATTGCGCTGCAAATTCGCCCAAGCTCGCGTGATGATGATGGCTCTGAGATTTATAACGTAACCATCACAGATATTCCAGTAGGCGCGCAGCTATATGTTGTTAATGCATCAGGTGTTTCAACGTTGGTACCTACTAACACAGTTACTGACACCGCTACTGGTAAAGTCACCGAGACAGCCATTATTAATAACTATACCAATGACGTGACTAGCCTTTATTTTGTTCCTGCTGAAAACTACAGTGGTACAGTCAATCTGAAAGTGTCTGCAGTGAGTGAAGAAAGTGATGGTGATATCAGTGCATCTAGCGCTATACTCAATTTACCTGTTGCCGTTATTGGCAAGGCAGATCTTATATTGAATGATACGCTAGCCACTGAAACCGCTACAGTAACAGCTACTGATGGTCAAGAAACCACTAAGGATTACACCTACGTAGGTGCTGAAGATGCTGGTAATATTGCGTTATCAGAGTTCTTCTCTGATTCGGCCAATATTGCTGCTTACGACAGCAATGTACCCACTGCCGAACAAGTCACTTATAAAGTGACCGGTTTGCCAACAGGGTTTGATATTACAGGTGCCGTATTTTTAGGTGGTAGCGGCCTCACACGCAGTTGGTCTGTATCTTTAGATGCACTAAAAAATGGTACAGCGGAACTGGTAACGCCTAGCAACTTCGCTGGTGCAGTCGATTTTACTATCACTGGTACAACCACTGAAACCGTCTCTGGTAATAGTGCCACGCATAATAATCAAAATGTGTCGGTGCTAATAACACCAGATGCGACTGACAGTGTAGTGGCTAACCCACAAGTGCTAGCGACAGAGGATGTTTGGACGACTGTCAATTTCCTTTCTGTTTACACTAGTACAGACACGACAGCACTGGTAAATATTGCGACTGGTTATGAGGCATTAGAAACCATAATTCTAAAAGCTGATGACTTAATCAGCAGGGAAGTCGCATTGCGTGTTGATAATATTGAAGTTACGCTAGTGGCAGGTGAGACATATATCTATACACCAGATCAGCGCATTGAGATTATGTACGATGATGACAAGCGTCATAGTGATGATGATGTCAGCATACCTTTTGATTACACGTATACCGACACGGCTATATTAACAGATGGTTCAACCATCACCACAACATCACCAGTCATTACTGGCAAATCAGTAGATGTTACTTTCCAAGCTGTCACTGACCAACCGACTCTAACATTGACGGCTATAACATTGCCAGGGGACACGGCTCCTAATAACACTATCGACAATAGTGGCTCAAATGATACAGCCTCGGTCACAGTTTCATTAACCTCACCTGATCAAGATGGCTCAGAAAGCTTTACCCGTCTAGAAATTAGCAACGTGCCGGCCGGTATTCGAGTAGAAGGCGGTATATTGGCTGGTAATATTTGGTATGTCGATGTACCAGATACGGCAATAACAGGTGCAGCACCAGCACCAGAGTATGAGTTGGTATTCATTAGAGATACCAACATAGTCAACATACGTCCAGATATCTATGACATTACGGTGGTTGGTTTTAACCAAGATATTAACGGGCAGGGTATTGATGGTAATGAAGCACGTGATAGCCAAATCTTTAAACTTACGCTAGCAAGAAACGGTACTGGTGGTATAGACCCTGTAGATCCAGACTTGATCAATACGCTGACAGTCACCTCGGTACCTCAGCCAGAAGATGCCGCTATTGTATTGTCTACTTTAATCAATGCGACGCTAAACTCTGAAGCTGAAAGTACAGTGAGTGCTTATAGTTTCACATTGACCGACTTACCAGACGACACGGTATTGACCAGTAGCAATCCAGACGTGCAGGTGCAGAAGATTGCAGGCCAATGGATTATCAGTGTAGAGGCGAGCGCTAACTTAACGCCTAATAAAGCACTAGCAGCAATAACACTGACGCCGCCTACTGATTTTAGCACCAATGAAGTCGGTCAAGAGCTTGTCTTCGATGTTGAGTTTACAGCCTTGAATGATGAAGGCTTAGACGATAATCTCAAAATTGATGATGTTAAAGTTGAAATCAAACCTGTCACCGATGCTTTTGATAACGATGGTCAGACTTCAATCGTGTCAACCGATGAAGATGCGTCGATCGCGATTAATATCAATTTAACCAATACTGCGGATGGCGATTATGTGTCGCTAGTTGATGGTAAGTTGTATATTAAGATCGATGAAACAGGATTAACGACAGGATTAGGCACTGCTGGCGTATTAACATACAACGGTATAACGGTGACACCAGATATTAACGGTGATTATATAGTTGATCTAAACAATGGTGCAGGAGACTTAGTTAATCCTCCTGATAGCGTTATCGTTCAATATACCCCTGCTGCGAATGCTGATGGTAGTGCCACCATTACTGTAAATGCTGATCACAAAGAAGTGACCAATGTTTCTGGAACGGACGATGGTAATATCATCACGTATCAGCACAGCTATGATGTTAGCGTTGCTGCGCAGCCAGATGCGCTTAGTATCGCTGGGGTCGGTAATAATGATGGAGATAGTGACCCATTAACAGTGACTGCTACAGGTAATGAAGATACCCTAATAGCCATACCTTATGAGATTAGTTTAAGTGATATTCAAGGTGACAGCGATGGCAGTGGAGGCGTTGTGGAGGATAGCGCCGCTGCTATCAGCCTAGATAACGTACCTAATGGTTACTTGGTGTATTATGCCAATGCGTCAGGAGATCTAGTTTTAGCCAGTAATAATGGTGTGTCACCAACTAACGCTGATAATAATTCATGGTCAATCGATGCGAGTAAACTGCAAGCTGGCACGGATAATATCTTTATTTCGGCGCCAGAAAATGAAAGTGGTGTCGTTACGGGTATTGAAATGAGTGTGATTAGTGATAGTGGCCTAGTGAGTACTCCGCTTAGCGTTACGCTTGATGTGACGCCAGTTGCTGATGCCATCGAGTTCAGTCCTAGCTCTGTGATTGGCTCTCAAGGCAAGTGGACATCACTTAACTTAAACGCGGCTATGGTCGATATTGATGGTAGTGAAACGGTCAATGTGATACTGACGGGCACCAACCTATATGGTGATGTGCTCGATGTAAAAACTAAAAGTGGCACTGCTATAAACAATGTTACGTTTGATGCGGCTACTGGCACTTATACCATTATAGGCGTCACACCATCGCAACTGAACGATTTGCTTGTCAAATCAGCCGCACCGTATACGGGTACGTTACAGATTAGCTTGCAAACGGTCGAATCGGCAAACGGTAATAATCTGACCATAGCTGCAAAAGACCTTCCTGTTAATATTGCCCCAACGTTGATTTTCAACGGCACGACTGAAGATGATGTCTTGATTTCAGTCAATCAAACAGCCGCTGTTAAATACTCTGGTGGTGATGGGAATGATACCTTTATCGGTGGCAGCGGCAAAGATACCCTCAATGGCGATGCGGGAGATGATGTTTTAACTGGCAATGCCGGTAACGACACGATTAATGGTGGTGCCGATGACGACACGATAGATGGTGGTGTCGGTGCCGATACGTTAAATGGTGGAACGGGTAATGACACGTTAATATTTGATGCTGCTGACTTAGTTATCAATGGTGGTGACGGTATTGATACGTTACTCATTAATGAAAAAAATACCACAATTAACTTTGACACTTTCGATTCATCTAAGTTTGAAAGTATTGAGGTTATCGATATGACGGGTAATGGTGCTCAGTCACTTACCAATCTGTCGACCAGTGATGTGCTTGATATCATCAATGATACGGTCATGACCGATAAGGACCTAATTATCAATGGTGACAGTGATGATAGCGTGAGTCTTACTGCGACAGGTTGGACAGATAGCGGTACTACCACTCAAGACGGTATCAACTATAATGTGTATAGCTTCTCTGATACCAATGGTAACCATGATCTGTTGATTCAGACTGATATTACGACCAATATTATTATATAGGTCCATTTAGCTAGTACAGGATGTGACTTTTATCTTCTACAAAACGCCATTGGATCAAATCCAGTGGCGTTTTTTCGAGTGTTCTCTACGAAATAGCATACTTTAATAACTGGCTGGCTCTCCTTACTCAGTTGCTTATTCAATTACTTACTCACTTGGATCTGATCCTGGTGGAAAATCATGGCGTAGCTGTGCGACATTAGCAGTCGTCACTGTATCAGTGAAGCTATTTAGATCGCTATGCACGTATTGTGTGACAGCTGCTATTTGTTCATCACTCATCATACGGTGAAATGATGGCATGCCGCGTAGGCCATTAATTAACACACTAATAATATAGTACTTCGATTGCATCTTGCTGTTATTGGCTAGCGGTGGATAGTACCCAGCGCCTTGCGCGCCTTCACCTTTTTGCATATGACAACCAGCACAGGAGTCATCGTAGAGCTTTTTACCGTTGATAGTAAAAAACCCCGTTTTGCCTTGTGTGCTGCCTTCAAACTTTGCGAGCCATTTCTGCATGCTGCCATCTTCGCTCATTTTTGGTATTGAGCCTACATCGACAATATTGCTAGCGGGTTCAGCCAATTCTTTTTTGGTCATATATACGCCGCCCCATGCGCCCTGATTGCGTCTGGCTTGATTGTCAAAATTGTTTTTAAATACCATGGGCGCTGTCTGCGGTTTGGCGATAGTGGCTACGTTTTCTGATTTATACTGACTACAGCCTGACAACGTTGTTAACACTATCGATCCTCTAACAATGAGCATCATTATTGCCTTGCTCGAGCTGAGCGAGCTAGATAATTTGATTGAGTTTGCTGTCACTACGTTCATAATTATTCCTAATGTACCTATTCTCATTATTGTCATCCTTGCTTCAACGCCAAACTGGTTGTCCAAAAGCTTATTAAAAAGACACTGCTACCCAAGTTTCTTGGCCTTTTGATGTAAGCGTTTGGCAGCATCCATACCGGATAATATCGCGCCCTCTTGCCATGCAGGAATATGTGAGCAATGCTCTCCTGCTAACACAATACGATGATCTATCTCGCATAATGTCTCATAGTACTGCTCACGACTTGACTCGCTCCAAATACCGTAGCAGCCAAGCGACCAAGGGATACGGTGCCATGCGACAGACGTGCCCGAACGGAACTCTTTGGTATATTGCGGATGAATCTGTTTGCCATAGGCGAGCGCTGCGTTGATACGCTCTTTGGGTGTTAATGAGTTAAATTTGTATGAGGCTTCCCCAAATCCATACGCGCCAAGTAGCACGCCCGAGCCTGTGGTAAACATATCTTGTGACGGGTAGGAGATTTGCGAGATAGGCATATCGGTATAAGTGATGCCGCCATAGATCCATTCATCCTCTTCCCAAAACCGTCGTTTAAACTCCAAACCTACTTTGTAAGAGCTGTCATAAGGAACGGCTGCCATCGCTTGTTTCATTGGCGCGGAGACGTTGATATCCATCTGAGTCAATATCGACAAAGGAATAGTACAAATGCACCAATCTGCGCGCACTGTTTTGGCTGCACCGTTAGGGCTGTTGCTATCGACATAGTCAACGTTGACCCCAGTTTCGTCTTGATTGATCTTGGTGACTTTGGCATTGAAGGTAATCATCTCGCGACATTCTCGTGTGAAAGCATCACCGATTTTTCCCATGCCGCCGACGGGCTGAAACATCGTTGGTTGATGCACATGGACGGTATAGTTGGTATAAATGTCCGACCACATGCCTGAGTCTAGTAGCTTATCCATCGGTATAGGCGCTGATGGCTTGGCATCTGGCATAAGACCACCACCGGGATATACACTATAGCCACGATGCTTGCCAGTTTCATAGCTTTTGACATAGCGATAGTTTTTATCAAGGACGCCCCAGCCCTTGAGACCTTCGAGGAGTTTTTCTTTATCCTCTTTATTGACCGTACTATCGAGGCTGCCTTTATTGACGGCTTTGGACAATAACTCTGATACATAACCGCGAATATCGCTCTGTACTTCGCCCAAGCGCTGCGGCGCACCATTGAAGTGATTGGTACGATGTAGATAAGCTCGGTCGTTGGTTTGGATAAATGGCTGTAGTGCCACACCGAACTTTTTGCAGTAATGAAAGACCGCATAATGATGGATGGGCAGTCGCCATGGACCACCGTTAAAGTAGTTGCCTTTTTCGAAGTCGCAAGTGACCTCAGCACTGCCAAGCTCAGTATATTTGTCACCATTGTTCAGTGTCCAGCTGCGGCCACCGCCACGGTTTTGGTACTCAAGCACGGTCACTTTGTAGCCTGCTTTGCATAGCTCATAGGCCGCAGTAAGACCGCCCAGTCCTGCACCCAAAATCACGATACTGGCACCAGATGGTGCGCCTTTGAGGTTCATTTCTTCTTTAAAGCTCGACTCGGATGCAAACCCCAACGTGGTCATCGCTTGATACATTGCGGTCGCGCCTGCCGTCTTGCCTATCATTGAGAGCAGTTGTCGCCGCGTAGGGGATTGGAGCAGGTCATTCATAGGATTATCCTTATCGTGCTGGTCTTTGCCATATGATAAAAGGCGAAGATTAGGGCACATTTCTTATAGTTGGTTTTAATGCCAATTTTTAGAGTTAGCTTTTTTCTTTTATCACACGCGTGACATCCGCCGCACTGACATCGCTGTTGGGTAAACCACCAAATTTAACTCGTACATAGTTAGTAATATTAGCAATCTGTGCAGGGCTTAAATCTTCTGAAAAGCCTGGCATTTTTGGTGCTGTGTTAAATGCCCCTTTTGCCCCGAAGGCAATCACGCCAATGAGTGCATCAGGTTTTACGCGGCGAATACTACTCAAACTAACGATGGAGGCATAGCGTGCATCGGGCTGGGCGTAACCATCGACCCCATGACAACTGGCGCAATGGCTGAGATATAAGTCTTTTGGCGAATTGCCATTATTCACATAGTGAGAACTGACCATACTATCTACACTAGTAACCGTCTCGGCTTTTGCCTGCGCCAAATAGTCTTTCTGCTCCAGTAAGTCATAAGTAATGGAGTCGCTAACAGGTGGAGGTAGGCGAGACACATTGACAGGTATGAGATAGTCATCAGTCTTAATGGCTGGAACGACTTTTAGATAAGATGCCATAGCAATCAGATCTTCGTCGGTAAGATAACGCGTACTGTGCGCCACGGCTTCTGCCATCGGGCCGCCCGCATAAGCGCGCTTATCAAGCGTTCCTGTACGCAGGTAAGTCACGATATCCATTTCGCTCCAAAGGCCGATACCCGTATCGTTGTCAGGCGTGATATTTGGGGCAAACCATTCACCAAGTGGTGCGCCGGATAAATAGCGGTCTTTATCGAGGCCTTGAGTTAAGTTGCGCGGTGTATGACAGGTACCGCAGTGTTCTAAGTTGTTGACCAAATATTCACCGCGCTGCTGAGTTTCAGTTAGCCCTGAACGATTTTCAGTAGAGGGCACATTGATGACATTCCATGCCAGCATTAAGCTACGGATATTTAATGGAAAAGGCAAATGAGTGGTTTTTTCAGGTGGTTTGTCTACGATAGGAACGGTCTGAAAGTACGCGAACAAGGCGCTGATATCCTCATCTGTCATGCCATGATAAGACGGGTAAGGCATCGCAGGATAAAGCTGATGATTGGGTGCACGACCTTTTTGCAAAGCCTTTTTAAAATCGGCTTCGGTATAGTTGCCGATGCCATAGCGCGTTGACGGTGTAATATTGGTTGAGTAGATATTGCCAATGGGTGTCTCAATTGGTACGCCGCCATTATAGTCATCACGGTGGCAAGCCATACAGTCGGCGCTGCGTGCTATGTAAGCCCCGCGATTGGCAAGCGCACTATTGGCTGGGCTGACATTTGGTAGGGTTATTCGACTGGGCAAAGTGTCTATTGACAGGCTGACCGTGTCTGCCATCACGACGGTAGACACTAAGCTGAATCCCAATGTCAGTGTTATTATCGAAGAAAATGACAATGCTGGCATGACGGCAGAAAGTGGTTTCGCAATACTCTTATAATACTGATGAATCATGTCTAATTCCTTTTTAAGCTTTCTGCAAATCACTACCAGTATCCATTCAGACAATGGCGAAACATTAAAAATACTACTGTCTGGCGGCTTCGACCTTGATACTTAAGTCAAGGTTTTTGGTCAGTCCGAACCAAGCGAATTTATTGATATTCCATTTTGTGCGATTAATCGTAGCAGTGAACTCGCCACCGCAAACATCTTTTCTAATGCTCGTATTTAGATAACAATTAAACTTAGTCGCGGTTAGGCTAATTGGGTGTGTCTCGCCATGCAGGGTCAGTTGTCCATCTACCCGAGTGACCTGAGGGCTTTTTTTATCTTGATTAAAATGCCATTTTGTCGATTCAAAATGCGCTGAAGGAAACCTCTGCATATCAAAAAATTCAGGCCCCGTTAGACTATTATTAAAAGAAGGGTTGCCCGTATTTAAGGAGTTTATCGGTATGATCAATGAGATTTCGCCTGATCTTAAGTTTGGATCGTATTGCAATTGACCTTCGATATTATAAAAACCACCAGTCGTGGATGAACTTTTAAAGCGTTCGATAGCAAATCGAATATGAGTGCTGGCAGGATTAATAGCGTAACTGGCGGCTTGACTGCTATTTGCAGCGCCTACGAATAATAATGCAATGGTCAGAAAAGAATAGATATGCGATGATTTTGGCCTAGTAGACAACAAGCGCATAGCTACATTCCTTTACCGACTATTGATATAAAGGAGCTTATTCACAAGCGCTATCCTTGCGTTTGCTTAACAATAAGCCAGTGATTGTTTATTATTTATACAGGGTTTTTCAAATACTTAGTAGTGCTATTTTAGTAAAGAGTTAACGAACAACTCTGTCATGCCCGAACGTCAATTCAAAGTACTGATACCTAATTATTGAAGCTAAGTACTGATGCATAAGTACTGAACCTAAGTGCCAACTTTAAGTATTAGAGTGCTCAATACTAGACAAGCTAAGACCAGTATTTCTTTTATCGTCGTTGGTGCTGTGTGCTTTATTTTTAATTGATTGTTTGAAAAATAGAGCAGCGAGCGCACAGGCTATGGTTAATGACAGTAGCATTGAGACCAATGTATGGCTAAAGAAATGATCGCCAAACAGCATCTTATACAGTCCCATTGTCCAGCCCAAAACGGTTACTGATATGACTATCTGGTAGCAGTATTTTCTTAATGTCGGTAAAAAAGCCAGTCCATATAAAGAAAATCCTGCGCTGGCGTGAGCTGCTGGGAAGCATCTGGCAGGCGTTGCTGCTATGATGTTTTGCCAAAGGTTGAGGTAGGGCAAATCCCCATTAAAAATAGCTAAGTCATTTGGGCAGCTGACATGGGTGACGCCTTTGAGCGTAGCAATGGTAGCAGGTACAATCACCAATATAATCAGTAGATAGCCAATCTCGCGCATAGGTAAAGGAAGCAGAAATTTATCAAGCTTATTATAACTGAGCTTACTGCGATTTGGGGCAGTAGCATTAAATCTTGACTGTCTATACTTGATTATTAAAACCGCTATGAGGTAGACAGCCAATAGAATCAATAATGCTTTGGGCAAATCATAAAAGATAAATGCATAAGGCTGCGCGCCTTTTTCGAGTAGCCAGTGTCCATTGTTATAAAAAAGCTCACTGATGCGTACATCTAATTGGCTATGCTCAAAAACTAAGGTGGCCATGATGGTCACGCACAGTAGTTTTAGCCAGTCCCAAGTCATTGCGTTGTTTTCTGAAGTCATGACTACACCTGATAACGTATATGCGATGTTGATAGTTCTTAATACGACCTTTGTTTTGTTATTTTTCTAAGATAGTGCTAGCAGCGTGTTGCGCTGTTAAGCGAGTGCTCGCCATGCTTTAATAAAATAGAGCAGACAACGCCATGATCCATAAAGCCATTAACAAACATAAAGACAAAAACTGTGCCGCAGAGCCGACATCTTTTGCAATTTTTGCGAGCGGGTGTTTGGCGGTTGAAGTATGGTCAACGCAAGCTTCGATACCTGTGTTGATTAGCTCAACAATCAAAGATAAAAAAGAAGCGACGACTAGCATCATTTTTATACCAAGCGTAAAAGGCATAACGATGACAGCAGCTAGCAGTACAAGATTGAGCCCCACCACTTGTCTAAAAGCCGCTTCAAATTTATATGCGGCCTTAAAGCCATCTATAGAGTAACCAGTGGCTTTTATAATGCGGTAAATTCCTGTTTTACCTTTAGCATGACTTGCAAAGCTATCAGCCGCGAGTGCATTATCATGTGCTGTTTTGTTGACAGAACTATGCTCGGCTGATGGGGCTACAAGGTTGGTATGAGTGATTTGCTTCATAGGGCACTCTTAATGGTCTATTAAAATTAAGATAGCCTGAGTATAAGACGGGAGAGGTTAAGAAAACGTTAAGAGGATATAGATGGTTGAGAATAAAGCGTAATGGGTGTTTAAATTTTTATTTCCCAATCAGCAATTATGATTGGGAGGTGAAGATGTCTTTGAGCTATCACAAGGTTATTTATAATAAATACTAAAGGTGCTACCACCTGAGCGATTGGCTTGATGAGTGAGCTGCCAGCCCATATGCGACATGATACGCTGGACGATACTGAGTCCTAGACCTGAGCCTTCAACCTTATGTTTTGTATCATGCTCTGACAACAGAATTGTTTGCTCGTCTTTATACTGAGACTCTAATCGCTCAAACCGTTCATAGAGTAGAGGCATCATCGCCTCAGGAATACCTAAGCCAGTATCAGTCACCGTAATTTTTTCGTCATCGATAGTAATGGCTACTTCGCCATCATCGGTATATTGAAACGCATTTTTTATGAGATTGCCTAGTGCCATTTTTAGGAGTTCGGGGCGTACGTAAGCGCTGTATTCCTGCTCGGCAATTATCTGACAAGTAACAGATTTATACCGCAGTAAGTATTTTAGGCGCTGCATTTCTGCTAAAGCGATATTGTTGATAGAGGTTTGCGGTGCGTCTAACTTTTCAGGCGCGCGCGATAGTAGAAGCAGGGCAGTGATAATCTCAGAAGTTTCCTTGGCAGTAGTGCTAATGCGATTGGTAAACTCATTTAAGTGGCTGTCAGGGTCTAGTTGCGAGGCCAATACTTCAGAAGCCCCCATGATAATAGTCAGTGGCGTGCGTAACTCGTGGCTGACATCACCAGTAAACAGTTGCTCGCGCTTGAGGTATTGCTCTAACTTGTGGTTTTTCTCATCGATAGCCCGTGCCAAGACACCAACCTCAGATGGCAAGTGTGTCAAGTCGCTTAAGTTATGATGGTCAGTCTCGACGGCTCGTTTCAAATCCAATAGAGGCTTGATGATCTGTTTAGAGGACAATTGGGAAAAGATAGCAGCGATAAGTAAGCTTAGAATCACGGCTACTTTTAGCGTATCTGCAAATATGTCTTCTAGGTGCTCAAATATCGCCAAGACTGGATAATTCCCCATTACCATTTCGGTATTTTCTAGGTAAGTCAAAATATAGGCTTGACCATCTTGGGTATAGGCAAAAAGATGGAGATTGGCATGACCTGCTCCAGAGGCTTTATTAACAGTGACAGAAGTCTCTTGCACCGTGTCATTGGCTATCGCTTGTAGGCTAGCAGGTGCTTTGTCATAGCGATAAATCTTGATACCTGGGTCAGCGACATAGATAGGCTGATTACCATGCTTTTCTTGGCTAAGCTCTAGCTGCTGCAATAGGCGAGCCTTGACCAAATCTTGCTCTATTCGGCTCTCTGCGTACAAGAAAATACTGACAAAAGCTGCGCACAGTAATAAGGCAAATATGAAGTAAGACAGTCTGAATTTATTGGCTATCGAGTCTATATTGGGCATGGTATGGGACAACTTAATAGAAGAAGGTGATATACAACAGAGCTATATATAATAGAGCAATAAATACAATACGGTCAGTCAGTTAGTAAATTGGATAAGGTTTATTCAATTCATACTGTAATGATGACTACGCGCTTGCTGATTTATTAGGGTCAACAATTTGGTAGCCCACGCCAGGTACTGTGACTATCATGGGTGTGTCAAATGGCTTATCAACCTGCGCCCGCACGCTATGCATATGGGTGCGCAGTGCATCACTACTGGGTATGTCTAGCCCCCACACTTTTTCTTCAATCTCAGTTTTACTGACGACTTTAGGCGCTGCACTCATTAGGATATGCAGTATTTTAAAGCCAGTTGGGGTAAGCTTCAGTGATTGTCCGTCGCGTATAATAGTATGCTCACTATTGTTTAAGGACAACGCTCCAACAGCAATACTGTGGGCAAAATGATCGTCTTCATGGCGACGTATGAGCGCTTTGATACGGCACTCCAACTCAACCAACGAAAACGGCTTAACCAAATAATCATCAGCGCCGCTATCAAACCCAGCGACTTTATCCAAGATTGTATCGCGAGCCGTGAGCATTAGCACAGGCGTTTTGTCATGCAGCTCTTCTCTGAGTTTTTTGCACAGCTGCGTGCCATCCATACCTGGCAGCATCACATCTAGCAATATCACGTCATAACGATTGTTTGAGGCAAGTGTTAGCCCGCTATAGCCGTTATGTGCGTTGTCCAACTCAAAGCCTTTTGGCTCAAAAAAAGCATAAATATTGGCCACGATATCGGGGTTGTCTTCAATAACGAGTATCTTGTACATGATGCTGACCTAAAAAATAGTGGTTACCTAAAAGGACCGAGTAATATAAAAACGAATGTAGAGAGCTGTTTTAATAAATTATTTGGAATAACTCACTTTTAACCACTCAATTAGAATGGGATAGTTTGAAAAGGGTTGCTGCACCTTTGATTTCATCAGTCGTGATGCCAAAAAAGCTAAGCAATGTCGGCGTAATAAAATCGTGTGACACAGGCTGACTGACCATACTAGAAAGACTGTCCGCATCGATACTATTACTATCGGGCGACCAAACTATCGTAGGCACATGTTTTTGGCTGTCTGGCGCAAACTTATAGGGCAGGCCGTGCAGGTAGATATTATTTTCACCCAAACTCTCCCCATGATCACTAATATATACCATTACCACATCATAATCTTGCTCATAAGGTTTTAACGTATCAATCACATTGTTCAAAAAATAATCGGTATAACGAATCGCATTATCGTAGCCATTTATCACAGACTGAGCATCACATTTAGATAGCTCATTGGTCATGCAGACAGGGTTATACGTTTCAAACGTTTTAGGATAGCGCTGATAATAGGCGGGGCCATGATTGCCCATTTGGTGTAACAAAATAAGCGTGTCTTTCGGCATCTCTTGCTGTGAGCTGCCTGACTTTACAAGTTCATCAAACCCATCAAGCATACCGATATCTCGGCATTCAACATCACAATTGGGGTTTGTGTCAGCTGTTTTGTAGTCTTCAAAAGTAACGCGATCGGCCACGCCTTTTGAGCTAGAGTTATTGTCGCGCCAAATGACATTGACCCCTTGCTTGTTTAGTGTATCTAATACGTTTTCATTATACTTAGCGGTATCGATATCGTAGTCTGTTCGATTTGCATAGCTGAACATGCAGGGTACGGAGTAGGCCGTAGAGGTTCCACAAGAGACAGCATTCTGAAAACTATAGAGATCTGACTGCTTTGAGAGCAGGGGTGTGGTATTGCGTGTATAGCCGTTCAAACCGAAGTGATCTGCGCGAGCCGTTTCCCCAACCACAAACACCATCAATTTAGGTTTAGCACTGCCATTCACACTATTAGCAGGTGCCACGCGTTTCGCATCTATCGCATGCAGCGTCAAAGTATCAGGACGGCTTAGCTCATCGACATAGTTTTCACCAAGTTTGATCGTAGAATAAATAGGCGTGATCGGATTGGCATAAGAACGGACTTGTTTATGTTGACGAAAGAAACTGGCGTACTGGTCACCAAACGGCAAAATACAAACGGCGATTAGCGCAACAGACAGTATCAAGGTTGCCGTTTTTTGCAGAATGCTGCGTTGCCAAGTAAAGCGTTTCAACCGTATCTTGCTAATAATAAATGCCGGCAACATGCCTAATATCAGCACTCGAATGACCATGCTAGGAGCAAACAATCCCATCGCCTCTGCTTGATCGGTCTCCAGACTATTGATCAGCATATTGGTGTCAAATATCGTCCCGTAAGCATCGGTAAAATAACCACAGATGGCAGCGATAATCAGTAGCGCAATCAACACTGGTTTGGCAATTGGGCGATAGCACAGTAGCTGTAATACCAGCCACATCACTCCAAATAATAAACCTGTAATAGAGAGTATAAACCCTATATTTGTGCTAAATGGATAGACATTTAGCACCTGCTCAAAAAATCCAATATTTGCAGTCGCTACCAAATATAAAGCCACGATGAGAATAAGATAACTGAGATTTATCTCACGATCATAGAGTTTACTAAGGTAGCGGGTTTTTGCGTTGGCGTTGGGTGCGTTGATTTTTAGCGCATTGGTTTTGATGGCTTGAGGTATGGACATACAGATACTTCTCAACAGAGGGTAGGAAACGTCATTCCTTACCATAGCAAGTGGTCTGTTAAGAAGATGTTAAGGCGATTGATGCTAACTATCATAAGTTAGATGATGAGGTATTTTCTGAGACGATTTTATACATTTAAGTCAGGCAGGATTCATCATTGCCATCAACTGAGTTTTATTCCTTACAGTGATAAAGCCATAATGCATCTCGATAATGTGCTGTTTTTGCCACGCTTGAATAATTTTATTGATGGTTTGTCTGGTAGTACCAAGCATAAAGCCAAGCTCTTCTTGCGATAAGCGCAGATCTATTTTGATATCGTCTCCTATTTGCTTACCATAAGTGTCGATCAGTCCAATCAGCATGCTAGCCAATCGCGCTGAGGTATTGAGTGAGGTAGCATTGTCAATCCAATCAAATGCTCGTCGGATTCGCTCGCAGGTTATAAGCGCGAGGTGCTTGTATAAAATCGGATGCAACTGCGCTGTCTGAATGACTAGATTTCTTGGGATTGAGATTAGCGTCACTTTGTTAATCGTCCACGCATCATGGGTGCGAGGATTATCATCTATGATAGATATTTCACCAAACCACTCACCACTAGATAGATGCGCCAGTGTCATAGCATGGCCACTAGCGCTCACATTACACACTCTAATCGTACCCGACACGACAAAGTGTAGCGCTGCATCATCGTTGTCACCGATGGCATGAATCATCTGGCCTTTTTGGTATACCTTTAGCACCGCATCGCCTGCCAGTAGTGGCTGCACAATGGCTGGCAATTGACTAAACCATAGGTCGTTATTTAAATAATGATTGATATTCATAAGTGTAATGTTTTTGACAGATTTGGTTTTATGAAATGGTGTAAAGTAATCATTCAGGATATCTAACACAGTAAAGGAATACACCATGCAAACGACTATGCAAACCGCGACATCGACCGATTCAACCTCGAGTGTACACCATAATATGAGCGAACAAGAGTGGCAGATGCGCGTAAATCTTGCCGCCTGTTATCGAATGATTGCCTCTTATGGCTGGGATGATTTGGTATTCACTCATATCTCTGCGCGCGTACCAGGTACTGAAGATGAGTTTTTAATCAATCCGTACGGGATGTTATTTGAAGAGATTACCGCATCTAGTCTGGTCAAGGTTAATAAAGCAGGCGAGAAAGTAGCACCATCAGAGTTTGACGTAAATCCAGCTGGATTTATCATTCATAGTGCTGTGCACGAGGCTCGTGATGATGCGCATTGCGTCATTCATTTGCACACAAATGATGGCGTGGCCGTCTCAGCGCAAGAAAAAGGCCTGCTACCTATCTCGCAACAATCATTATTTCCACTATCTAACTTGGCATACCACGACTACGAAGGCGTCGCATTAAACCCTGAAGAAAAAGTACGCTTGGTTGCTGATTTAGGCGATGCTCACTTTATGATTTTGCGTAACCATGGTCTGCTCACCTGTGCCGATACGGTTGCCAATGCGTTCTTGTACATGTATATCATGCAAAGAGCCTGTGAAATTCAGATAAAAGCACAGAGTGGCGGCGGTGCATTGACGCCAATACCAGCACAAATATTGGCAGGTATCCAAGCTGCATCAGAGCAAGTGACCAGAGGTGCGAATGGTGATATTGCATGGCCTGCACTGTTAAGAAAATTGCGCCGTACTGACCCATCATTTGAGGAGTAAGTCGCTAATGATAACTCTTGATGAGTGGCAGCGGCAGGGGCAATATGAATCCATTCATGGGCATCAAATCTTTACTCGGTATGCAGGGGATAAAAGTGCGCCTGTATTGCTATTGATTCATGGTTATCCTAGTGCTAGCTGGGACTGGGAGGGCATGTGGGATGCCCTAACCGAGCATTATTATGTTATCACCCTCGATATGCTGGGGTTTGGATTATCAGATAAACCCAAAAACGCGCGCTATCTAATCAGTGAGCAGGCCGATATTTATCAAGCTGTTTTGCAAAAACTGGGCGTCAGTGATTATCATATATTAGCGCATGACTATGGTGATACGGTGGCTCAGGAATTGCTGGCAAGACAAATCGAAGGAAGTGCTGAGCGACGCATTGCTAGCGTATGCTTCTTAAACGGTGGTCTGTTTCCTGAGACGCACAAACCTATCTTGGTACAGAAGCTACTGCTATCGCCATTGGGTCCTCTGGTATCGAAGCTGATTAATAAGCAGAAATTTGCGGGCAGTCTACAACGGATATTTGGCCCCGACACGCAGCCTACGTCAGAGGTGATAGATACGCTATGGCAGCTGTTAAATCACAATGATGGATTGGGTGTGATGCATAAGCTGATTAACTATATACCACAGCGTCAGCAATACCGCGAGCGATGGGTAGGTGCGATTATCGACAGTACTGTACCGGTGAAATTGATCGCAGGTGCCAAAGATCCTATCTCAGGTCAGCATATGATTGATCGTTATCGTCAACTGATACCCAATGCTGATATAACCAATATGCCTATGTTAGGTCATTATCCGCAGATAGAAGATGCGGCGGTGATTACGATGGCTTATCTACAATTTAGACGCAGTATTCTGTAAATACAGTTCAATCTAACAAACGCAGGGCGTCAAATGGTGCTCTGCGTTTGTTATTCTCTTATCATCCTTTAACTCTCAAGAAAATGCATCATTCTAAATGAGACTAATATCCGTGAGCGTAGTCATAAAACTGTGCAAAAGGTTTTTGATAAAATGATCACCAAAAAACGGCGAGTTATCATTAAGTGGCCTATATGCGCAGTGCTACAAGATATTGATGACTTGATAAAAAAGTTGTTTTAAAAAATTTGAGGTTTGGGAGCGTGTTATAAGAGACTATCTTTTCAGTTTATTATGAGAATATAAAGTAATCGAGTAAAGCCTAACAGATATAACTATTCTTAAAAGCTGTTATAAGTGGTTCCATTATACCAGTCTGTTTTCAGTAGTCTGTTAATAGGTTTTTGGGGTGAAATAGCTGGTTCCGCTGGGGTATACTCTAAAAGCGTTCCTCTTGAAATTCATGATATTTAGAAGAAAGTTTATGCAAATTACTTTTGGATTCTTCGTTTAAAGAATCATACAAGTCATTATTCAAGACATCATAAGCGCATATAAAAGCACTTTTGTTTCTTTGAGTATAGTCTTGCATCATGTCTATACAAGAAAATGAATTGAGTACGTTGAATAGAATACTAGTATTATAAGGGGCGTACTCCAAAGCTTTTTGGAAATAAATTAGTCCGGAGTAGTTTTCTTTATCTTCCGAAAGATATGGAGCAAGATCTATTGTTATTCCTTTTAGGTTTAAAGCCTCCGCTATGTCACTATCTGTTGAATTACTATCAGAAATTACTTCATTTAAGATATCAAGAGCCAGCTCTGGTTCATCGTTTTGGTAAAAGATTTCTGCTTGGGTCAGTTTTTTTTCTATAGTAGGCATTAGTTTTTTATCCATTCATTTTTGGTTATACGGTCAGCAGTTTGACTCCTGTATAGCGTACCGATCACGAATTGATGATAGCTAAAGCTTTTTCACTTTCAGGTTCTAATGCTAGCAGCTTAGCAGCTTAGCAGCTTAGCAGCTTAGCAGCATAATACTTCTTTTGAGCTTCAGTCAGCACAATTTCAGGTGGTTCACCAAAATCTAAAATAGCATTTAATATAGAAATATCTTCCAAATCTAATTCATGTGCTTTAATAAAATAAAATAAA
Organism: Psychrobacter proteolyticus; assembly: GCF_038155145.1. GTDB lineage: Bacteria > Pseudomonadota > Gammaproteobacteria > Pseudomonadales > Moraxellaceae > Psychrobacter > Psychrobacter proteolyticus_B. The sequence goes on along the minus strand of NZ_JBAKAY010000003.1, from coordinate 355,750 downwards.
GCAGATAATTGAGCGCCCTCTATAAAAAATAAATGAGATGAACATAGTATCCCTAAGTGTTTATACCAAAGAGAAGTGTTTTTTTTCTTTGCAACCTCACCTAAAAGGGTTACCAAATAAACACCATAATCATCAGCATTGTGTATCACGAAGTTCGTTAAATGATCTTTGTCTAATACCGAAATATAATCTAATATTTTGTTTCGTGGTAGAAAACGTGATAATTTATACTTTTCCATTTTAATTTCCAGTAATTCCATTACAAGCAATATCGCTTATACTGAATAAAAATAATACTCTAAAATGATCTAAAAGCTCACTACATGTACATTATGAAGTACACTGTGACTATTTCAATCAGTTAAAACGTTGATCCCACTAGCCCACAGCTTAGTGTTCAAGCCCTCACTAGGGAACCGAACCTTTAGCAGCCGTATTTTGGCTTTTTTCACTGACTATTTTAGATAAGTTTAGGCTTTAGCACTATCTGTCCAAGAGAACTCTTCTAAGATACGCATCCATTGATCGTCTAATCCAGCTGTTAGTACTAGTGGCTCACCAGTGACGGGGTGGCTGAGTGTCAAAGTCTGTGCATGCAGCAACATACGCGTGCAATCATAGTGAGTACGAAAAAATCGTGTATGACGTATATCGCCGTGACTGGTATCACCCACGATGTGATGAAATACATGTCTCATATGCCGACGTAGTTGATGTTTGCGCCCAGTTTCAGGCGTTAAGCGAACCAGACTATAGCGGCTAGTGGCATGCTTTTTTGATACTGCAAATGGCAGTTCAACTTGTGCCAAACTCTGCCAGTGGGTGACCGCTTCTTGAGCAGGTTTATCTAAGTTGGCAAATTTATCGGCAATGGCGTCAGGCTTAAAGCTCAACGCATAGTCAACAGTACCTTGCTCATACATAAATCCGCGCACCACAGCCAAATATTGCTTGGTCACTTTGCGTTCAGTAAACGCTTCGGTAAGGCTACGTGCCACGGCTGAACTCTTGGCAAACAACAATACACCTGATGTGGGTTTGTCTAACCTATGTACTGGAAACACATGGCAGCCTACCGCATCACGGGTGAGCTGCATGGCAAAGCGTGTCTCACCTTTGTCCAGCCAACTGCGATGCACCAACAGACCAGCTTCTTTATTAATCGCTACTATATACTCATCTTCATAGATAATTTCTATTTGATCAGCAGTATTGCCTTCGATATCCATGTTTTCAGTGCTCATATTTTAGATGCATCAATTATATATCCTTTTTATTGTACCTGTAGTGGCATAATAAATTTAGAGCCAGGCTTTGAGTACGGTATCTTGGTTTCAGAAGGAGAGGTAGCGTCCGAAGGCAAGGTTTGTCAGCAAGACCAGTTATTCCGTTTTCATAATAGCAATGTCGCCAATAATAAAAGTATTAAGTTGGCTGCTAAAAAGGGCACACGTATCATGTTTGTCGGCGGCGAACCGCTTAATAATCAAGTGCTAATGTGGTGGCACTTCGTTGCTGATAACAAAGCTGAGATTGAACAATCTATTATTGATTGGAATAATGACCATGAGCGTTTCGGTAATGTTGACTCTGATATGAAGCGCTTGCCTGCACCGGAACTACCGAAAGGTTTTAAAGGTTAATTACAATTTGTCTCGCCACCTCACTATTTGACCTTAACTCGTAGAAAACTGCTTAAGTAAAATACTGCTTAAATAAAATAAGGGTGGTTTGACGTAAGGATTAGAAGGGGTAGGTCGACCAAACATCAATTCCTGATTCACACATAATTACCACGATGATAAATCATATATGAATCAGGACAATATTTGAGGCATACTCCAGTCGGCTTACAATCAAAGCGCCAATGCTTAAGTTCTATAAAGGACTTTTACGACATGCCAGCCAAATTTGGTCTTTACTAAATGCGGGGTAAATAGTTCGCCGGTAAAGCAAACCTTATCGAATGGCCCTACCATATCACCTTTGCCAAACTCACCTAAGCTGCCACCTTTTTTACCTGATGGGCAAGTTGAGTATCGTTTGGCCAGTACATCAAACTTAGCGCCTTTTTTAAGCTTGGCAATAATGTCCTCAGCTTGTTCTTTATGTTTTACTAAAATGTGCAATGCGCTAGCGGTACGAGCCATAATGTAACCCTTTCATAAAATATCAATTATCGGGGCATTATATCACTACTTACCTTGGTTGCTAACCTCACTTGTAGGTGCTGAGTTCTCCCAAGTCATCCTCATACAATCGTGACTATAGGGGTTGGAGAAAAGAAGTTTTAGTCATGTAGTGTTTTATTTAAACTATAGTCTTTATTTAAACTACAGTCCTTAAATGAAGGACATAAAAAAAGCCTCAATCTTTAGATTGGGGCTTTTCGAATTGGGGAACTTACTTTACTAATATCAAATCACGGAATCAAACTATCTACCAGAAGTTGAATGCTAGTGTTTAATGCCTCATTAGCGAACTTCTTATTTCTCAAGCTATGATTACACACCGCTTCAGTTTGAATAGAAAAGTCAGAATAGTGCTGAGTCACTGCCCAAATATGAAAAATTAAATGGATGGCAGACACGGACTTAATCTTGTTATCTGCAATCCAGCCATCAATCACTGCCACCTTTTCACGAACCAAAGACCTCAAAGGGCCTTTTAATACGGCCATCAAATGAGGTGCCCCTTGTATAATCTCTAACGCATATAGTCTCGATGCTGCAGGCGATTTTTTTGAGATTTTATATTTTTCTTCAATATAGGTTTTAAGTGCAACCCTTGGATCTTGGTTGGCGTTAATCTCACTCAAAGGCGATAGCCACTTACTCAGCACCTTTTCTAAAACAGCAACATACAGAACTTCTTTACTTTGGAAGTAATAAAATATATTCGATTTAGATATATCAGCCTCTTCGGCAATTTGCTCCATGCGCGCGCCATTCAATCCCTCTTGGGAAAATACGATCAATGCAGCATTAATGATATGTTCTTTCTTTTTTAATATCTTTGCACTCGTCTCAGTCTCTTCTTTTAGTGCGTATTCTTTCACTATATTTTCCCTCACCGTAAAGCCATATGAACCCAATTTTAAATGATAGTTGATTCAATTTAAAAAAGGGTCGAAGTAACTAAATGCAGATGCTACTGGTTGATCAAAATAGATATGCCAACTACTTCAACAGCGAGCAATATCATATCGATTTGCAGGTTCACTAACTATACCAACCTGCTGTTGACCAGTATTTTCTGCTGCTTATTCCACCTTATCTTCATTCAAACCATCATCAAAATGTACTTATAAACAATTTATACATTTGTGCACTATTTTATAACACTTTGCACCAATTTATAACAGCCCGCACTATTTTTCTGCATATTTTTAGACCATATGGTTTAATAATTTTTGTATGAAAATAATATAAGTTATTGATAAATAAAAAATAATTAATTTGGCATAAATTATGCTACATAAAAAAAATGAAATAATCTTTATTTCTTTTATCGCTCTTTTTTTCCTCAAACGTATAGGTGAAATCATGGAAATAGGTATTTTTTGTCCGATTGGTAATAACGGTTGGTTAATCTCGAAAAACGCGCCGCAATACAAGCCAACATTTGAGCTAAATAAACAAATTGTGCAACGTGCTGAGCACTATGGTTTTGATTTTGCGCTTTCGATGATCAAGCTGCGCGGTTTTGGCGGGGAAACTGAGTTTTGGGATTACAACCTCGAGAGCTTTACTTTGATGGCAGGGTTGGCTGCGGTCACATCCAAGATAAAAATCTATGCCACATCGGCGACTTTGGTCATGCCACCTGCAATCGTAGCAAGAATGGCATCGACGCTTGATAGCATCTCAAACGGACGGTTTGGATTGAATGTCGTGACTGGCTGGCAAGAAGCAGAATATGGACAGATGGGAATGTGGCCAGGTGATGATTATTTTGGTAAGCGCTATGACTACCTATCTGAATATGTACAAATTTTAAGAGATCTTTGGGCAACAGGCCAATCTGATTTGAAGGGTGAGTTCTTTCAGATGAATGACTGTCAGGTGAAGCCTATTCCAAAAGCAGATATGAAAATTATCTGTGCGGGCCAATCAGATACGGGCTTGGCGTTCTCTGCAAAATACGCTGATTACAACTTTGTCTTCGGTAAAGGTCTAAACACGCCAACTGCCTATGCCAGTATCAATGACCGATTAAAGGTACACACGGACAAGACGGGTCGTAACGTTCCAACCTATGTCCTCTTTATGGTTATTGCAGATGAGACCGATGAAAAAGCCCAAGCAAAGTGGCAATCATACAATGATGGCGCGGATTTTGAAGCCATTGATTGGCTGCAGTCACAAGGCGGTAAGGACAAAACCTCAGGCAAAGATACCAACGTTCGCCATATGGCATCAAGCGTTTCACCAGTCAATATCAACATGGGTACGCTGGTCGGCTCTTTTGAAAATGTCGCCAGTATGTTGGACGAAGTCGCTGAAGTACAAGGTACGGATGGCGTTCTATTGACCTTTGATGATTTCGTGCAAGGCGTGGAAGATTTTGGTAGCAGAATTCAACCGCTGATGCAGAGCCGCATCAATGTTGATACACCAGTTGCCAGCCAAGCTGTCAGCGAAGCCTAATAAAAGGAGCGGATATGAATTCGGTTAATACAATTTGTGCAGACTTTACCAAGGAATCTTCTCCTGTTTTAGAGTCGTTGCCTGAACCTATCAAGTTAGATCCATCCCAGACGGCGCTGATCGTAGTGGATATGCAAAACGCTTATGCCAGCCAAGGCGGGTATCTAGATTTGGCCGGGTTTGATGTCACAGCGACCAAACCCGTCATCGATAAAATCAAGCAAGCCGTGGATATTGCGCACCAAGCTGGCATACAAGTCATCTATTTTAGAAATGGCTGGGACAACAAATATGTGGAGGCTGGTGGTAGTGGGTCGCCCAATTATCACAAATCAAATGCCTTAAAAACCATGCGTAAGAATCCTGAAATTGAAGGAACGTTATTGGCAAAAGGAGGCTGGGATTACGAGTTGGTCGACGAGCTTAGCCCTGCGCCTCAAGACATCGTTATAGACAAACCTCGATATAGCGGCTTTGCGAACACCAATTTCGATAGTGTATTGCGGTCACGGGGCATACGTAATCTATTGCTCACTGGTATCGCGACCAATGTTTGTGTTGAATCTACGCTTCGAGATGGGTTTTTCCTTGAGTATTTTGGGGTGTTGTTAGATGACGCTTGTTATCAGGCAGGACCAGTAGAGGCTCACGACGCCACACTTTATAACGTAAAAACCTTTTTTGGTTGGGTGTCTGATGTTGCCAGCATGCAGCAGTGCTTTTCAGATAGTTAGTGTTTTACCTAGCCAGTTTTTAACAACCTAAACCAAGCGTTTCATACTTAATCCAACCGCAATAGGAATGTAGATATGTCTAAACAAGTGATTATCCCTGAAGGTACCAGCAAACCATTAGCCCCTTATGTACCAGCGACTAAAGCCGACAACATCGTTTATGTCTCGGGCACTTTGCCTTTCGATGAAAATAACGATGTCGTACATGTGGGTGATGCCGCTGCTCAAACTCGCCATGTGTTAACAACGATTCAAAACGTTATTCAAACCGCTGGCGGCGATATGGATGATGTGACCTTTAATTCAATCTTTGTAAAAGACTGGGCAGATTATGACGCGGTCAATCAAGTCTATGCAGAATTTTTTCCCAATGAAAAGCCGGCAAGATTTTGTATCCAATGTGGATTGGTAAAACCAGATGCTTTGGTCGAAATCGCGTCCATAGCGCACATTGGATAAAAACCTGTTTAAAAATAATTGCAGTTAGTGAATTTAAAGTTACCTGACATCGAACCCCCTAGCATTGGACTGTAGTAGGGCGCTTTAGTTGACTACACATGTGGCGGAATATTGTTTAAAAGGAAATGACAGATGAATACAGTAATTAAAGAAAGCCAAGTAACGCAATCCTCATTAATGAAACATAAGTCTAAAGAATCATTCACCTCTACGGCAGGAAACTTAACCGACATGCAGCAGTCTTTTAGAGATGCGATGAGCAAGTTGGCTGCTGCCGTGAACATTATTACCACTGAGGGTCCAGCAGGGCGAGCAGGGTTTACAGCCTCAGCGGTGTGCAGTGTCACTGACGAACCGCCAACCCTATTAGTGTGTCTAAACCGAAGCGCTTCTGTGTACAAGTTTTTTAAAGAAAATATGGTGCTATGCGTCAACACGCTTGGTCTTGAACATAAAGATTTAAGCGGTGTGTTCGGTGGTAAAAAGGCACTGGAAGAAAGATTTGAGCAAGGCAACTGGTCCACGCTGTCAACCGGATCGCCTGTATTAGAGGACGCCAGCATCTCTTTTGATTGCAAAATCAAACTCATCAGCTCGGTGGGGACCCACGATATTCTTATTTGTGAAGTATTGGATATCAAACACAAGCCTGATTGTGAAAGTCTCATCTATTTCAATCGAGACTACCATCAATTAAGTAAGTGCAAGAACTAAGTATCACACCTCTACTTTTTTTAAGGATATTCAAAATGGATAAATGGTTTGTGAAATGGCGTCCCTACACCGGGAACCTAGAAACGACACCGGTAGGTATCAATGAATACTTACCAATGGGTAAAAGTGTGGTGTTAGGCGCACAGCACTCATTCGCAATGTTTGGTGCGACAATCTTAGCTCCCTTACTGATGGGCTTTGATCCTAGCTTAACCATGCTGATTACTGGTATAGGCACTATACTTTTCTTTCTTATTACTGGTGGTCACGTACCAAGTTATTTGGGCTCTAGTTTTGCATTTATCGGAGCGGTCGCAGCAGTAACAGGGTATAGCGGCACTGGTATCAATCCAAATATTGGTATTGCCCTGGGAGGTACCGTTGTCTGCGGGATTTTATACGCATTAATGGGTCTGCTGGTGATGAAAACAGGGACAGAGTGGATTGAGAACTTGATGCCACCTGTGGTCACTGGGTCCATCGTTATGATTATCGGGTTGAACTTAGCGCCGGTCACCATACAAAGCGTCATCGGAAGTAGCTTTGACTCTTGGATGGCGTTGGTCACCGTATTATGTATTTGTTCAGTCGCCGTATTTACCAAAGGTATGGTCAGACGCCTGTTACTGTTAATCGGGCTAGTCGCTGCATATTTTATTTATTTCCTATTAACGAACGTATTGGGCATGGGCACGCCTATTGATTTTAGTCCAATTGCGAATGCTGCTTGGTTCGGTATTCCAACTCTTTATTCTCCTGTCTTTGAGACCAGTGCCATATTAGTCATTGCACCCGTCTTTATCATCTTGATCGCTGAAAACCTTGGGCATTTCAAAGCAGTAGAAGCCATGACTGGCAAAAGTATCTCACCTTATATGGGTAGAGCGTTCTTTGCTGACGGCCTTTGTACCACGCTTTCGGCTTCGGTAGGCGGCACTGGTATGACGACCTATGCAGAAAACATCGGCGTCATGGCAGCGACCAAAATTTACTCTACAGTTGTCTTTGTCATAGCAGGTGTCTTCGCAATCTTATTGGGTTTATCCCCTAAATTTGGAACGTTGGTCAGCACCATTCCTGTGCCTATTTTGACCGGTGCTTCAATCGTTGTCTTTGGTTTAATCACGATCGCTGGTGCGCGTATCTGGATGAATGCAAAAATTGATTTTAGTAAGAATGGCAATATGTTGGTCGCTGCCGTTCCAGTCATCCTAGGTACTGGCAACTATTCACTAAACATTGCCGGTTTTGATTTAGGTGGTATCGGTACCGCTACTTTTTTAGCCATTCTTATGAATCTCGTTTTCAACTTTAAAAACAAACAAAAAGAGGTGAGCGTGACCACTGAGAGAGAAATCGCTACATCAGAGCCGCTCTTAAAACTCAATCCATAAATTTAAATCCCTATTTGATATTACCTTAAGGAATCGTGTCATGAATACAGAACCACGCAACGTACAACAATTGATCAATGGCGAATTTACTGAATCGACTACCACAGAATGGATTGATATCACCAATCCAGCCACGCAAGAAGTTATCGCCAAGGTACCACAATCAACACCTGAGGAAATCGAGCAAGCTATCAAAACGGCATCTGAAGCCTTTCAGAGCTGGCGTGTCACACCAATCAGCAAAAGAGCGCGTGTGTTTCTAAAGTATCAACAACTGATACGTGAAAATATGGATGAGTTGGCGGCGCTACTGACTGAAGAACAAGGTAAGACACTGGCAGATGCTAGAGGTGATGTATTTAGAGGTCTTGAGGTCGTAGAGCACGCCTCAGGTATCGGTAACTTGCAACAAGGTGGCTACATCGAAAACGTCGCCAGTAGTGTTGATATGTATACCGTTCAACAGCCAATAGGTGTCTGTGCAGGTATTACTCCCTTTAATTTTCCTGCCATGATTCCTCTATGGATGTTTCCAATGGCCATCGCCACAGGCAACACATTCATCTTAAAACCCTCTGAACAAAATCCAATCGTTACCATGAGATTGGTCGAGTTGGCCCTTGAAGCAGGTATACCAAAAGGGGTGTTAAGTGTCGTTCATGGTGGTAAAAATACGGTGGATGCGCTGTGCGATCACCCTGACATAAAAGCGATATCTTTTGTTGGTTCAACAGCGGTGGGCAAGCATGTCTATGATCGAGCCGGTCAGGCTGGTAAACGTGTGCAATGTATGATGGGTGCGAAAAACCATGCCGTTATCATGCCCGATGCTAATAAAGAACAAAGTCTGAATCAGCTAGCAGGAGCGGCATTTGGTGCAGCAGGGCAGCGATGCATGGCACTGTCTGTCGTGGTATTGGTTGGAGAGTCTAAACAGTGGGTTGATGAAATTGTAGAAAAATCAGCACAGCTGGTAGTGTCTGCTGGCAAGGATGACAAGGATTTGGGACCTCTAATATCCAAGCAAGCCAAAGCCCGTGTCGAGCGCTTAATTCAAGCAGGCGTTGACGAAGGGGCAACTCTCAGACTAGATGGCCGTGGTTGTCAGGTAGCAGGTTACGAAGAAGGTAACTTTGTTGGCCCAACTATTTTGGACAATGTAACAACGGATATGAGCTGCTATACCGAAGAGATTTTTGGCCCTGTCTTGTGCATTATGTATGCCGACACGCTTGAGGAAGCGATTAAGATTATCAATACCAATCCAAATGGTAATGGCACCGCAATTTTCACCCAGTCTGGCGCCCATGCACATAAGTTCCAACAAGATATCGATGTCGGACAAGTTGGTATCAATTTACCAATTCCAGTACCGCTACCGATGTTTTCGTTTACAGGGTCTAGAGCCAGTAAGCTCGGTGACTTAGGTCCTTATGGCAAGCAAGCGGTGCAGTTTTATACACAGACTAAAACCGTGATATCACGCTGGTTTGATGAGGATGCTAGTGAAGGCGTAAATACCACTATCTCTATGAAGTAGCTATACGGCCTAGCAAACGTAGGACGTTATGTAGAGCGTGTGATTAATTGACCACAGGCTCTACATAACAACATACAAAAGCAAATATAAATGCAAATGGTGGATTTTATGAATATCAATACAATACCAGAAATCATTGAAGATATTAAAGCAGGCAAGATGGTCATAATCATGGATGATGAGGATCGGGAAAATGAAGGTGACCTGATCATGGCAGCCACTTTAGCCAAACCTGATGATATCAATTTTATGATCACCCATGCCAGAGGTTTGGTTTGTTTGACCTTGACCTCCGAGCGCTGCAAAAAATTAAAACTACCTCTCATGTGCAAAGACAATCAAGCACCTTATAGTACAAATTTCACTGTTTCCATTGATGCAGCAAAAGGCGTAAGTACCGGAATATCAACGGCAGACAGAGCTCAGACCATTAGAACTGCAGTATCTCAAGACGTTACTTTTGATGACGTCGTAACCCCAGGTCATATTTTTCCATTAGTGGCTAAAGAAGGCGGTGTCTTAGAGCGGGCTGGGCATACTGAAGCAGGTTGCGATTTAACGAAGCTGGCTGGCTTAGAACCTGCTGCAGTTATCGTAGAGATTATCAACCAAGATGGTGAAATGGCTCGTAGAAATGATCTGATGAAATTCGCCGATACTCATAATCTAAAGGTCGGCACCATAGACGCGTTAATCAAATATATTAAGTCTCAAGAGGCTGTTGAAAGTAAGGGTGAAAGAGAAGTCGAAAATTTCGAAGAAACCGTAGCGTACGGATATGATGAAAGCGATGAGCGTACCGTTGAATTGATTTAGTCAGTTTAATTTAACTTGATTTTATAAGCTATTAGATACTTTTACCGCAATTTGAATTTTGCTGAAATTGGATGAAACCCTATGTTAGTTAAAAAATATCCTTGTAAGAACGACACGTCAGAAACGATCGTATTTAGTTCAGGTTTAGGCGGGCATGCTGATTTTTGGTTACCTCAAATTGAGAGTTTTACCGAGCATTACAATGTGATTTGCTATGAACAAGAGGGCGTATCACCTGATAGTGACCTCTTACCCAATGACTATTCTATGCAAGATTTAGCAGAACAATTAATTGAAATTTTAAAACAAGAAGGGCTGTCTAACTGTCATTTCGTCGGTCATGCACTTGGCGGGTTTATTGGTATGGAAGTCGCTTATAAAGCGCCAGAGTTGTTAGATAAACTGGTTATCTTAAATGGTTGGGAAAGCCTAGATCCTCACACTATTAAATGTTTTAGCATGCGAACCAGTTTGCTACAAGATACAGGGGTAGAGGCATTTGTACGTGCCCAAGCGATATTTTTGTACCCACCGATCTGGATCTCAGACAATATAGAAGCACTCACGCAAAAAGAAAATAAGGCCATCGCTAACTTTGCGCCAGTCGAGAACGTCTTAACGAGACTAAAAGCCTTGCAGGCTTATCAACCCCTGATAAATGCCAAGCATATCAAAAACAAAACGCTAGTTTTAAGCAATCTTGATGATGTTTTGGTGCCATGGCAACGCGGTTTGGCTTTAGCTGAAAATATGCAAAATGCCCAATTTGAGTTAATGCTGACGGGTGGACATGGCAGTACAATCACAGAGACCTGCTCAACCAATAGCAAAATCCTTCAATTCTTATCCAAAAATTAATATAAATTAGGACGTACTATGACTGATTCCCTATCGTTATCCTCAGAAGGTCTAGATCAGCTGTTTGGCAAGGCCAGATCCTTTAACGCTTGGCAAAAAAAAGACGTGCCAGATGCACTACTTGAAGAGATCTATCACTTAGTTAAAATGGCGCCTACCTCGGCCAATTGTTCACCGGCGCGGTTTGTATTTCTCAAATCTGATGACGCTAAAGCGGAATTAGAGCCAGCATTGTCATCAGGTAATATCGAAAAAACAATGACAGCACCTGTCACAGTGATTGTTGCTTATGATGAAGAGTTTTATGAGCAACTTCCCAAATTATTCCCACATACGGATGCCCGATCATGGTTTAACTCTAGCCCTGAACTCATAACAGAAACGGCGTTTAGAAACAGTTCTATGCAAGCAGCTTATCTGATTTTGGCTTGTAGAGCCTTGGGTTTAGACACGGGCCCAATGTCTGGATTCAATAATGAACTGGTAGATAAAACCTTTCTTAAAGATAGCAAATGGACTTCAAATCTACTGATTAATATAGGTTATGGTCAAGAAGATCAATTGTACAGCCGTCTGCCAAGATTAGATTTTGATGAGGCTTGTCAGATTTTATAAAAACAAGCGATTCATCCATGTGAAAGGGTAGCTGCTTTCGACTGGGTTATTAAGTGAACCATAATGATGCCTAATAACTATTTTTGATTACAGCGCTCTGAAACTTAGGGTCTTCCACTACAGCTCTTTTATTGCAGGCATAAAAACAGCCCCAACCTTGAGATTGGGGCTTTCTACATTTGGCAAACATAATATGATTCGAACCAACGATCTCTACTATTTTAAAGTAGGTCAACTGGATGTTATGGAGTGACAATATCTTACATGTATTGATTCTATCGAATTATAGGTATTATATGGTTGAACAACAACAATGTAAGTTGTAATGCAATTAATAAAAATACTGTACGCAGATATTCAATCAGTAAAAATATATGCGGTGAAAGTACTGTCATTGTTTATGCAAATGTACTATGAATAGTTATGGCATAGAAGAGTCTCTAGAACAGCACATCAATATTTCTTATTATCATTATTAGGCCACTTATTACCATTAGTATCAGCAGCATAATTCTAAACTGGCTAATACTAATACCTGCTAAAAAGCGTTTGCCAATGATATTGCCAATCACGGCGCCCAGTCCTAATACAAGACCATACGCCCATATCTTGACGGTGAGTATCCCAAAAAAGGTGTAGCTGACGATTTGTACAATACCTACAAAGAAAGAATTAGCTGTTTTGGTCGCAATAAGGCTTTCTTTTTCCAGTCCAGCATTCATATAAAAAGGGTTAAGTATAGGGCCGAGGCCACCCACCAAGGTGCTCATAAAGGCAATGACAAAGCCCACAGGTACAAAACCTACTTTTGGCATATCAAATGTTCTACTTACCTTACCAAACTTGTATTGGAAAATAGTAGAGACTAAAAACGCACCAACCAATAACTGAATCCAGCCTGCGTCCAAACGACTAAACACCAATGCGGCTAGCCATGCACCTACGATAGCGCTTGGGACATAATACTTGGTCAATGACCAATCAATATCATGCCAAAATAGATAAAGTCGCGAGGCATTACTCAGAAAGGTAGCCACGTTGATCACAGGTGGTGCAATCGCTGTCCCTACCATCGAAGAGGTAACTGGTATCAGTAGCATAGCACCGCCACCACCAGATATAGTGGAGATAATAAAAGCGACCATGCCAGCGACAAACAAACCTACTAAATGCCAAGTTGGAATGGTTTGCAATAAATCTAAAACAAAGAGCACTATAAAATCCTATTTCATAAGTGACATCAAGTAGTGATGTTTTGCTAATTTTGGACAGCTGACAGAAAGAGCTGGGAGTATTAAATAACTGTTGCAAGTAGGGTGAAAGGATCTCTAAAAAAACGGTGGCCATACATAGAGTATAACCACCGCCGGAGAGACATTTAGAGACGAACTAGCAAGAACTTATGCAGCAGTCTTCTTAAAGCGCTTACGATACATTTTACGAATGATTGGCATGAATATCATGACAACTACCAGACCCCATAGTGATACGGTGATTGGGCTACTCCATAGAATAGACATTTCACCTTGAGAAATAGACAAGGCACGTCTGAGGTTAGACTCCATTAGCTCTCCTAGTACATAACCTAGAATAAGGGCTGATAGAGGGAAATGTAGCTTACGTAAGAAATAACCAAATATCCCAAGTCCTACCATGAATACCATATCAAAGGTCGTGCTGTTGATAGAGTAAACACCAACGAAACTAATAGCAGCAATAGATGGTATCAAGATATAGTTTGGTACATTAAGTAGCTTAGAAAATACACCAACCAAAGGAATATTCATTACTAACAAGATAACGTTACAGATGAATAATGAGGCAATCAGACCCCAAACGATGTCTGGCTGTTCGGTAAATAGCTGCGGACCTGGCGTGATATTATATAAAGTCAACGCACCCATCATGACCGCTGTCGTACCAGAACCAGGAACACCCAAGGTCAACATCGGTACAAATGAACCACATGCTGATGCGTTATTAGCCGCCTCTGGAGAGGCTAAACCACGAAGATCGCCTTCACCAAATTTGCCGCTGTCTCCAGCAATTTTACGTTCACTAGCATAGGTCATCGCACTCGCGATAGTCGCACCTGCACCAGGCAAAATACCAACGAAAAAGCCCATTATGCCACTACGCACCATGGCGCCAATGGTGAAGAGAAATTCTTTTATGTTGAATAAGCTACGCTTACCTTGCGCGATAATTTTCCCACCAGTACTGGTTCTTTCGAGCAAAATCAAGATTTCACTAACACTGAAAAAGCCAATAACGATCGTTGTGAACTGAATACCATCAGATAAGTTGACTGAATCAAAGGTATAGCGATAGATACCTGTGACCGCATCGACACCAACAGTAGCCAGACCCAAGCCGATTAACGCTGACACTGCTGTCTTGATAGGTTGATCACCAACCAAACCACTCAAACAGCAAATCGCGAATACCATTAATACGAAATATTCAGCAGGTCCAAAAGACACAGCCCATTTAGCCAATAGAGGTGCGAACAAGACCACACCAATGGTCGCAATCGTAGAACCGATAAATGAAGCAACCGCAGAGATGGACAAGGCGATGCCAGCCTTGCCTTGAACCGCTAGCGGATTACCATCCAATGAGGTCATAACCGCCGCGGCAGATCCCGGCACGTTAAGTAGAATGGCAGAAATACGACCGCCATATTCACAACCAAGATAAACAGCCGCTAGTAAGATAAGTGCACTCTCGGGTGGTAGACCAAGGGCAAAGGCAAAAGGCAATAGAATTGCCACACCATTAATAGGGCCAAGGCCAGGCAACATGCCTACAACTGTACCAATAAAAGCGCCAATGAGTGCAATCAGTAAGTTTTTGGGCAACATCGCTACGCCAAAACCTTGCATTAAAAAGTCAAAAGTTTCCATAATAGCTATCCCATTATTCCTGATAATATTCCAAGTGGCAGAATCACATCCAAAGCCATGTCAAATAAGACATACAGGGCGACACTGATCACAACTGAAAAAATAAGGCTTTTAATAGGATTTCCGGCAAATAGTAAACCAACCGCAAAACACATCAGTGTGGTAGCAATCACAAAACCTAAAGGCTCAAAAATTAAGCTATAAATCAATAATGCGCTGACACACAGCACAAGATTCCTAAGCACTACGTTGTTATAGCCTAAATCGATGACTTTCGTAAATCGTGCTGGACGAAAGGCAATAACCAAGGTCAAAAGCGCCGTAAGTGAGAAAATCAAAATAGGATAGGGTCTAGGGCCGATAGGATCATAGGCAATAGGAGCAACGTAACCAATAGCTAAATAGACCAAAAATAAGCTAAACAGCCCCATTAATCCAGAAAACGCACGTTCCATTGTCATAGAAGTATTCCTTAAATTCCAAAATAAGAAGGTTGAGAGATGTCTCATCTGTCAACCTTCGATAAATACTATAAAAATCAGTATTCAATCATTAAGGGGATATGATCTGGGTAATGCTACTTAGCTGCAGCATCAACAAGACCGTACTCAGCAGACAATTCACGTAGCTCACCGGTACGTTTATAAACATATGCTTCTAGCTCATCACCAGTCATAGAGAATGGTAGTAGCTCTTGTTGCTCGCGTAATTCAGCGAATTTTGGATCCGCAAGCATGTTATCAAAGCTTGCTTTCCACCAGTCATAAGCGGCAGGGCTGACATCTGGACCCATGTAATAACCACGCATGACAGGCCAAGTGACGTCATAGCCTTGCTCTACAGCAGTAGGAATATCGGCCATAGTGCCGCCCAATCTTTCATCTGCGAATACGGCCAATACACGTAGTTTGCCAGCAGTGGCTTGTGGCATGATTTCAGCAATACCAGCACTTACGACAGTCACATGGTTACCCATGACCGCTGTAATAGCCTCGCCGCCACCTTCCATCGCAACATAAGTCATATCGCTAGGATTAACACCAACCGCTTTAGCTAAAATAGCTGTTTGCATCCAGTCCTGACCACCAACACTACCACCAGCGGCGAAACTGATTGCTTTTGGATTTGACTTAAGCTCAGCAACCAATCCTGCCAAATCTTTGATAGGTGAGTCTGCATTGACAGCGATAGCACCATAATCAGTACCAACGGCTGCTAGCCATTTCACGTCTTTTTCGGTGAATTTACCAAATTTACCTTGCGATAGATTTAGGATAGAGCCAGTAGAGAAAGCAATGATTGCATCGTTATTAGCACGATCGTTGGCAACGATTTTGTTATAAGCAACAGCACCTACGCCGCCTGGCATATAAGTGACTCGCATTGGATCTTCTAATAGGCTGGTATCTCTTAAGCCAGCTTGAGCAAGTTTACAAGTCAAGTCAAAGCCACCGCCTGGTTTTGCTGGGGCGATACATTCTGGACGTGAAGGGGCGTCATAACTGGCATCAGATGCTGTCGTATCAGATTTATTACATGCGGTAAGGGTGAGTACAGAAAGGCCAAGAGCCAAATAGGATAGTTTGTTCACACGACACTCCTTGTGTGTATTTTTAATGAATAGCTCAATAGAATTTTGAGCAAAATAATAAAGTGATGACAGATGAAGTTCAGATCATCCTGACAATAACTACTAAACTTCATAAAAGTAGAGTTTTTAGCGTTTTGCAAAAGTAACAGAATATTATAGAAATAACAAGAAACATATGTATGTATACATGAATTTTATTTTAAGGTACTATCATAATGACTGATAACAAATTACTTATTGTCTCAATATCAAGGAAGAGATAAGACAGCAGAACCTTCAGAATACAAGATGATGATGTCGATAAAAACTAATGAATACAATGATTTATAGGTATTTATAACCATGAGAGAGATATTAAAAACATGCTAGGGTATGTTTTTTCGGATAAGAAAAAAGCTGTCTCGGTAGATGAAGTCAGTGAGATGAGATTAAGCGCCAGAACGGGCAATGCATTAGGTATTTAAGAAGTTTGATTGTATATGTCAGTCAAAAGACAGCTGCTTCAAAACTGTCTTTTGGGAGGGGTTTGCTTAAGGGTAGAGCGTGTTCCCATTCTCAACATAAGAACACATGCTAGTTAAAACAGCAGCTGAATAATGAAAATTGCTAATATGCCAATACCAATATCTAAGGGTACCGCTTTGAATAGTAGCGCATTAAATAGCTTGTTTTTTTCTATAACTACTTGAGAAGCGCCCAACATTAGACTGCCTCCTGATGAGAAAGGAGAGAGTGATGAGCTTTGTGCTCCCACCACAATACAGGTAAATAACAATAGAGGGTTAAGTCCAGAGGCGACGGCTAAAGGCAGCACCATAGGAAATAGAGTAGGAGCGACCACGCCAAGTGTACTAGCAAAGATTGACATGATTGCGCTAATAACGAAGACCAAAATTGGTATCATCCAGATAGGGACGTTGGTACTTAGCCATTCTGTTAGCTCATAAATAACACCGATCTCAACGCCAAGGCCGATCAGCATACCAACCCCACAAATCATAATAAGTGTATTCCAGGGGATTAAGGCAATTACTGTTTTTTCGTCACCTAATTTTAATAATAAACTGATTAAGGCAAAAATAATTGCGATAAAACCAATGTCAATCCGAGCGTTCAAAAACTGAATTGCTTCTATGTTAGGCATTAGGAGATTTAAGATGGGTACAATAAGCACGATAGCCATCATGATAAAAATCAGCATAATAGATTGTTTTTGCTTATTATCGAAAGGCTCTGGTACTATCGTTTGAATCGCAATTTTGCTATTTTTGGCATTAAAAAAGCAATAGATACCTAGGACGATCACTGGCATGAGAAAGGTAACCGCAAAGACACCTAAAACGTAAGTAAAGGTATTATCATTTGCGACGCCAGCCCCGCGCATCAGCTCTCGAAAGATAACCCCACTTTGTGAGGTGATAAAATTAGCACCAGCCAATGCACCATAGTTAACAGATAAAGTAGCAATGACAAGATTCAAATTAGTACGTTTAGACAATAACAGAATCATAGGTGCCATCGTGGCTAAGACGGTGTAATAACCAGCCCCTAAGCCAGCAACGACCGTAGCGGCAAAGAAAATAACCAACGGTAAAAACTCGGGAAAATGACGACATCTATAGATCAAATGATTCGAAAGTTTTTCTAAAGCGCCATTCGCTAAAGGAAAATTGTAGAAGAGAGTAACGGCAAAAATAACAAAGAAAATTTTGAGAGGCCATAGCTCAACAATTTCATAAGCGCTCATTCCCATACCGAAACAGCCGATGAGGTATGAAAATGCAATAGCAAATAGACCAATATTGATCTTGGTGGTATAGCCCAAAATAATACATATGACTATTGCGGCTAGAATATAAAGAGTCATTACTGTCCCTTGAACTTAACTACATGAATTCTATAGAGAACTGTATTGACTTCTATAGGTAAAGAGCATTACGAGAATATTGACAAACAACTTTCTAGATTACAGAATCGTATAAGCCTGAAATGCACGTATAAATAAGTGGAATAATAGCAAAAAAAGTAATATGAATTAGATAAGATTGCCCACAAAGTGCTAGACAGTCGTTAGTATTGCAATGATATATAAGGTTTTCTTAGCGCTTAAGATAGAGTACTCCGTTATATTCCAATCTCTAAAATGATAACAATTCATAAACCCCTTAAATTGTGGTGAAATAATGCTAAAAAATTTAGAAAAATTTAAAATACCACGGTATGAGCAAGTGCGATGGCACATTTTGACTTTATTGACAGAAAGTAAATGGGATGAAAACACACCTTTACCGACTGAGCAGGAGTTTGCAGATAAGTATCAAGTATCAGTCGGAACCGTTCGAAAAGCGGTTGAAAAGCTGGTCGACGATGGCGTATTAACCAAATATCAAGGCAGAGGTACCTTTCTAAAGCGTCCAGATTTTGAAAGCTCATTATTACGATTTTTTAAATTTCGTGATAAAGATGCCTGCTATGC
Source organism: Psychrobacter proteolyticus (assembly GCF_038155145.1). Taxonomy (GTDB): domain Bacteria; phylum Pseudomonadota; class Gammaproteobacteria; order Pseudomonadales; family Moraxellaceae; genus Psychrobacter; species Psychrobacter proteolyticus_B. The sequence goes on along the minus strand of NZ_JBAKAY010000003.1, from coordinate 336,998 downwards.
GACACCGACAGGCGTGGTCAAAAAGGTCATGGTAATAGAGGGTATTGAAGAGATTAATGAAAAGCTAGATATTGGTAAGAATAAAGCGCTTATTTATATAGAACGTGTACGTATCATTGAAGGAAAAGTTTCGCTGAGTGAAAAAATTTGGTTACCTAAGAGTCGTTATCAAGCCTTTGTAAATCTAGAGCCTGAAGATTTTGAGAATTTGCTATATCCGTTTTATTATACAAAGTGTGGCCAGTTTGTCTCATCTGCCGTAGAGACACTATTTTTTGTAGCCAATCACGTAGACCCTTATTTAGATAATAATGAGCAAGAAAACCTAGTGAAGGTATGCCGTATTGCTAAGAGTCTAGAAGGTGATCCTATCGAATATAGAGAGTCATATGGAATGGCGGAGAAGTTCAGCTATGAAGTTAATATTATTTAATAAATAGTAAGCCATTAGTAGGTTTTTTGTCTTAAGATAAGATAAGCTATCGTCTGAGTTAAAGATACCATCGTGTTCTCATACTAAAGAACGTAGTAAAAGATACGTTCTTTAGTTTTATTGTACCAGTCAAATAAAAATTAAAAAATCTAGCTTATAAAGCGCCAATATATTCTTTTTACGTTTACCTTCAGGCGGCCTAGTCACAACATCCTAAGTCAATATCTATCAGATAAACAGCATATCTCATGTGATTGTGAGTTTAATGACACTACAAACTCGAAAGCAGAACACTTGTTTCACTATTCAAAATGCCATCAATCTCTCTGACTTGGCGCAGCACTTCATCAAATTCCCTCAAGCTTGTCGTGTGTATCTCTCCTACCAAGTCCCACGCCCCGTTGGTTGTATGTAACTTAATCAATTGCGGGATACCTCGCAGTTTCCTAATTACTTGTGAAGTAGACTTTCCTGTTACTTCAATCATCATCATCGCTTTGACTGTTTCTTTATCTAGTGCCTCATGCACTCGAATCGTAAATCCTAAAATAGCACCGTTGTGAATCAGTCTATCCAATCTGTTTTGGACAGTGGCACGAGAGACTTTGAGTTTTTTAGCCAGATTTGAGATGGTTGCTCGACCATCTTGTCGAAGTTCAGATATCAATTCGCTATCTAGAGAGTCATAAGTGTAATACGCCATAAAAATGCTTCCTTCATTGGATTTTGACATTATGCTAAGTAGCACCTAACAATGTGTCAAAAAAATGTCCATATTTGGTAAATTATTGACATTTTAACTGACAATTATAATTGGTAGCATATTAATTGTCGGTTAAATAAATAATATTCATGGAATGGAGCAAAATTAATGTCTAAATTTATCGTATCACAGAAGCAGGGTGTGCCATTTGTTAGCGTACAGGCGATGGCTGAAATCATTAGTAATTATGGTATAGAGCAGACGATAAAAGAATTGGTAGATGTTTTAGAACAAGATTTTTCTCGTTGGGATAGTTTTGAAAAATCCAGTCGTTTTGCTTCTCATTCCAAAGACGGTGTCATAGAGTTAATGCCTGTCAGCGATGGTGAAATGTTTGCGTGTAAATATGTCAATGGTCATCCGATCAACACCAAGCGCGATTTGCAGACGGTAGCCGCTTTTGGCTTATTGTCTGATGTCGATACCGGCTATCCCATTCTGCTGACAGAAATGTGTATCTTAACCGCCCTACGCACTGCGGCGACTTCTGCATTGGTCGCCAAACATTGTGCGCCCAAAAACGCCCAGACTTTAGCGCTTATCGGTAATGGTGCTCAGGGTGAGTTCCAAGCAATGGGTATGAAAGCAGTCGTGGGTATCTCAAAAGTGCGTTTATATGATGTCGACCCAGCCGCATCTGAAAAAGTAGCGCGTAACCTTGCCGATTCAGGTCTAGAGATTACTATTTGCAAAACGGTAGAAGAAGCGGTTGAAGGCGCAGATATCATCACTACCTGTACCGCAGATAAGAAAAATGCCACGATTCTTCGTGATGATATGGTCAAAAAAGGTGTCTACATCAATGCCATCGGTGGTGACTGTCCTGGAAAAACGGAGCTGGATGCCAACATCTTGTTAAGAGCCGATCATGTGATTGTGGAATTTGAACCGCAAACCCGTATTGAAGGCGACATTCAACAGCTCTCTCAAGATTTCCCTGTGACAGAGTTTCACCGCATCGTAAATGGTGAAAAAGAAGTACGCACCAACGAAAATAACTTGGTTGTATTTGATGGTGTTGGTTTTGCCTCAGAAGACTTTACGGCTTTGGTATTTTTGCGTGATTTGATTAAAAAACAGGATGCATATGAGCTGCTTGACTTGATTCCTCAGCAACAAGACCCTAAAAACCTCTATTCGGTCGTAAAAGCTCATAGCAAAGATCGTAGCATAGAGACGGATGAAGCGATGGCTGCATCATAAGTCATTTGAATATAGAGAAATAGGAGTTCAATGCCAGATGTGGACTCAAGTGATGAAAAAATTGTTTTATTTAATAGAGACAAAATAATGAATGATTTAATGAAAAACGTGCGAATAGTAGAAGTTTATTCAGATGTCGCAGGGCATAAAAAAGGCGCGTCATTAGGAATCGATGCATTGCGCGCATCATCAAAAGAGATGAATGCAGACTACTATGAAAAATTGCAACTTGATAGTATAAAAAATGAATATATACATGAAGAAGAGTCGCCATTTAAGCATGCAAAATACGCCGATGTAATTGAACCTGTTATTTCTAAATTGGCGCATAAAATCAAAGATATAAGAGATGAGAATCAATTTCCGATTGTTATTGCAGGCGATCATTCTAGCTGCGCAGGCACGATGCATGGTCTAAAAATGGCGCACCCCGATGCTGAAATCGGAGTGGTTTATATAGATGCTCACGCTGATTTTCATTCACCATATACCAGTGGATCAGGAAATATGCATGGCATGCCTTTGGCGATGGCTTGTGCCATTGATAATTTGGAATGTCAGCGTAACGAGCTTTCTGAAAAAGAAAAAGAGTATTGGGAAAAGTTGAAATTTATGGCATCAAGCGAGCCATCAATTAAGCCAGAAAATGTGGTGTTTTGTGCGGTTAGAGACTATCAAGAAGAAGAGATGGATTTAATCAGAAGACATAAAATCCCTTTATATAGCGTTGCTGAGATAACCCAAAAAGGCATCAGTTCTACCGTAGAGGAAATCTTTAAAAAACTAGAATATTGCGATCATATCTATGTTTCGTTCGATGTTGATAGTGTCGACCCTTTATATGTGCCAGGAACCGGTACACCTGCAATGAATGGCCTGTCATACGAGCAAGCGATGCAACTTAATATAGAGTTAATTAAGAACAAGAAAGTATGCTGCTGGGAAATGGCAGAGATAAATCCTTTGTATAACAACTCAAAAGATGACTCGACCAGAATATTTAAAATTTTAGAAAAAGTGACCCACACACTTTTGAGCAATTACTAGTACTGAATATTTAAAATGAGTAAAAGAATCTAGCCTAAAGGGGTTTGTTAAAACCTTCTTTAGGTTGGTTAAAAAGGGACTGCGAGTAAAAATAATATGGACATTATTAAAGCCAGCGCTGCAAGTCGAGATGTTAGCGGTATCAATATCAAACAGTTTTTGAAGTTCTTTATCCCATCTATCATAGGTTTGATGCTTTTCGTATTTCCAATTCCTTATGTTGACGGTAAGTTTGTCACCTATGCAGAAGGATTTACCATTCCTATATCTGTATTGAAGGATTATATACAGGGTTATATCGGTGATCTTTTGCCGTTATTGGTTGTCACCTCAATCATGATTACCTTGTGTTGCACCTTATATACTAAAATCATGAAACCTGCATTTATTCTGAATAATGCGTTTCTAAATAATTTATTAAACGTTACAACGCCTTGGCTTATTATTAGGATGCTTGGTGCGTTCTTTGTTGTCGTGACCTATTTTAAATTTGGGTTTGAGTCAATATATTCAGACAATATTGGCGGCTTAATATTATATGAATTAATGCCAATACTTTTTATTGTATTTTTCTTGGCTGGATTGCTGCTACCGTTATTGCTTGATTTTGGCTTATTAGAATTCTTCGGGGTTCTACTAAGTAAAGTAATGAGACCTTTATTTGGTTTACCAGGTAGGTCATCTGTAGATTGTTTAACGTCATGGTTGGGCGATGGCACTATCGGTGTGTTATTAACCGATAAACAATTGGAAGGTGGGTTCTATACCAAAAAAGAAGCGGCAATTATTGCTACAAGTTTTTCAGCAGTGTCGATTACATTCTGTTTGGTTGTCATCTCTCAGGTTAAGCTCGAAAGCTACTTCATCAATATGATTGGGGTCGTTGCTTTATGCGGCATTGTTTGTGCGCTAATAGTCCCAAGGTTATTACCTTTATCTAGAATTGAAGATACTTATACTATCGAAAACAGTGATAGAGATCATGAAACCATTCCCGAAGGAAAAACACTATTTACCCACAGTTTACATAAAGCCGTTCAAAAAGCAGATAAGAGTCCAAGTTTTCTTACTTTCTTAAGAGATGGGCTAAAAAACATTTTGGATATGTGGATTGGGATATTGCCTGTCGTTATGGCAATCGGCACTATGGGTTTAATCGTTGCAGAAGAAACACCTGTATTTGATTATTTAGGTATGCCGTTTATTCCATTCTTAGAGTTATTGAACATACCTTTTGCTGCAGAAATGTCAAAAACGATCATGGTAGGTTTTGCCGATATGTTCTTGCCAGCTATTATCGGTTCTTCAATAGAGTCAGAGTTAACGCGATTTGTCATCGCTTGCTTGTCAGTGTCTCAATTGATCTATATGTCAGAAGTCGGCGGGTTAATTTTAGGGACAAAAATCCCAGTAAGCTTTTTTCAATTATTGATAATCTTTTTACTAAGAACAATCATCTCATTACCAATCATTGCGGTATGTGCTCATATGATTTTTTAAATAGAACTTTCTAAAAGCTAGCTACAACACGTTTGAGTAGAGAATCAGCAGTAAAAAACCACCTTAATAGGTGGTTTTTTGCTATCAGTCTCAAGCCATAGTTGAATTCACATAATTTCGATATAAGGCAATCGAGTTCAAGCTATATATTATTTCTTGCAACCATACAAAAATAGATATACGATTCATATACGTTTCGTATATTAAGGTGTTTTTATGGGTATTGTTAAAATTGATGATGAGCTGCATGAAGATATTCGTAAAGCAAGTGCCGTCATGGTGCGCTCCATCAACGCACAAGCTGAATATTGGATGAAGATAGGTATGCTCGCTGAAGCCAACCCAAATATGTCTTATAACCAAATTATCAATGAGCAAATGAGACAAGCTGATGTTAATGTAAGGAACCTTATAGATGGATAAGGTCATACTTAAAAGCGCAGCGGAATTGGAAATTATGCGCGAGTCTGGGCGACTTCTAACCTCTGTCTTTGATTATCTCGATGAGCAAATTACAGTCGGTACTTCTACGATGGACATCAATAACCTTGCTGAGCACTATATTGTCAATCAGTTAGGTGCACGTCCAGCCAGTAAAGGTCAGTATGGTTATCAGTATGCATTAAATACCTCGGTGAATAACGTGGTCTGTCATGGTATTCCTTCAGATCATCAAATACTCAAATCGGGTGATATTGTGAATGTGGATATTACCCTAGAACAAGGGGGTTTTATCGCTGATTCTAGCAAAATGTATTTGATAGGTGAGGTGTTGCCCCTTGCAAAACGCTTGGTTGATCAGACCTATGAAGCCATGTGGGAAGGAATACGAGTGGTGAAACCTGGAGCAACGCTGGGTGATGTTGGCCATGCCATCCAAAGTTACGCTGAGCAGCACGGCTATTCAGTAGTGCGAGAGTATTGCGGTCACGGTATTGGACGCGAAATGCATGAGGGACCGCAAGTTCTACATTACGGACATCAAGGAAAAGGTCTAGTCCTACAAGAAGGTATGACATTTACCATTGAACCAATGGTCAATCAAGGTAAAGCCAAAGTTAAAGTCAAAAAAGATGGTTGGACCGTAATCACCAATGATAAAAAGCTATCTGCTCAGTGGGAGCATACAATAGCGGTTACTTCTGACGGCTATGAAGTTCTTACTCTGCGAAACGATGAAATATTTTAAGCGATTTAATATTCGAACGACTATTCGGTAAGGCGTTTCTATAATTCAGAAGCGCCTTTTTTTAGGATTTTATGTGACCGTTATTTAGCCAGTTATGTCTGAGAAGAAAGTGACTGATATCAAATGCAAAAGCCTCTGCTACGACACCAATCAGTAGCAGGCGACTATTTAACACATATAAAGATACTTATAGAGCTGCTTTGGTCGCGCCAGCCGCCCGTTCAATTAATAAATCTACGGGAGCATCAGGACTTAATGTACCAAAGGCCAGTCCATGCTCGCTCCCAATCCTAGAACGACAGAACGCCTGAGCGATCTCCGTATGTTCAGTCTGTAGTAGTATCGAAGCCTGTAGCATCAGTGCTAGGCGCTCAATCACATAGCGACTACGGAACTCTAAGGTTTGCGTATCCTCAAATCGCTCTATCAGCAGGTGTAATTCTGCATCATAATCAGCATTTTTTCCTGCTGCCTGCTGCAGTTCCTTAAATAAAGCTCGCTGAGTTTCTGGTTCTTTTTTTAAGGCACGCAGCACATCTAGACACTGCACGTTGCCACTGCCTTCCCAGATTGAGTTTAGCGGCGCTTGCCTGTACAGACGCGGCATAATAGTCTCTTCGACATAGCCATTACCGCCCAAACACTCTTGTGCCTCATTGATAAGAACGGGAGCGCGTTTGCATATCCAGTATTTCCCAATTGCTGTCGCGATACGAGCGAGAGCCGCTTCATGAGGGTCTGTTTTTATCCTATCAACAGCGCGTGCAATACGCATTGTTAGGGCCAAAGCCGCTTCTGACTCTAAGGCTAAGTCTGCCAGCACATTACGCATAATAGGTTGGTTGACTAATAATTTACCAAAGGCTTCGCGTTGACTGGTGTGATGAATCGCTTGAACGATCGCTTGACGCATTTGAGCTGAGGAGCCAATCATACAATCAAGTCGGGTTAGGGCGACCATCTCAATAATGGTAGGAATACCGCGACCTTCAGTGCCTACTAGATCACCGAATGCGCCTTGAAACTCCACCTCTGAGGAGGCGTTTGCCCAATCTCCTAATTTGTCTTTTAAGCGTTGCACTTGCACTGCATTGCGTGTCCCATCAGGCCGAAAACGTGGTACTAAAAAGCAACTAGGTCCACTGTCAGATTGGGCCAAGACGAGATGAGCATCACACATTGGCGCTGAGAAAAACCATTTATGCCCAACGATGTCATACGAGCCATCTTCTTGTCGTGTGGCTCGAGTCGTATTGCGACGTAAGTCTGATCCACCTTGTTTTTCTGTCATGCCCATGCCCATCGTACAGCCTAGTTTTTCTTCCATGGGCAAGCTGCGCGGATCATAGTGTTCGGATAATAGCTTGGGCAGCCATTTTTTGGCCAGCGCTGGCGAATGACGCAGGGCAGGGATAGCAGCATAGCTCATAGACATGGGACAACCAAAGCCAGCCTCAGGCTGTGAGCCCAGATACATGACTGCCGCTCGAGCCACATGAGTACTATCACGCTCTTCATTGCGCCAAGCAAAGTTGCTCATGCCGTACTTCATTCCTGCTCGCATCAGGTCATGGTAAGCCGGATGAAATTCTACTTCATCTATACGCCGCCCATAGCTATCAAAGTTGCGCAATTTAGGCTTGTTTTCATTGGCTAAGAATCCGCTAGTGATCAGATCTCCACCAGTCAGTGCGCCAAACTCTTTCAAGTGATTTTCTGCCCAAGCAGCACCTTCTCTTGCGACAGCTTCTTTGAGCGCTGTATCTGTTTCCCATGCATTATAATTAGCTAAGGCAAAAGGTTGATTCTGTACCTCATGGGTCTTAAATTGATTTACAATTGACATGATGATTGTCTTCCCTGATTTTGAATGTCATTCCCTAAGTTACAGTAGTTCAGTAATTTCCACGATCAGTATTACATATAAAAAATAATTCCGTCAATAGGTGTAATATGAACAAACCAACGCCTCGTTTATTGCTTTTACGCTTACTTATGGTGGCAGAAGCAAACACACTTAGTGCCTCCGAAGCGGTGCTGGCAGGCTCTATCTTTGGTATGACAGAAAATAGTATACGTGTGACGTTGGCCCGTCTGATCCAAGCGGATCTTGCTGAATTGATTGGTCCAGCCACCTACAAACTCGGACCGAAAGCTCAAAAATTGGGCGCCGATGTGGCCTTATGGCAAACAGCAGATAAAAGAACGATAAAATCCGATGGTTCATGGATAGCGGTAGCGACCGGTGGATTACCTCGCAGTGATCGTAAAGTGCTGCGTGCCCGTGCTCGTGCTTTATCATTATTGGGGTTTCGTGAACTTGATAAAGGGCTTTATTTGCGCCCCAATAATTTATTAGGCGGTATCGATGTCGTCCGTCAGCGTTTATTGGACTTGGGGTTAGAAGAGGAAGCTGCGGTTTTTAAAGCCAATGATTTCGATGAGGTCAGGCAGAAAAAAGCACGAGCGCTTTGGTCAGACATGCATCTTGAAAAGCATTATAAGGAGAAGTCGCAGCAGCTCACTGACTGGTTAAGTGGTTTGGCTGACTTGCCGTCCCATGTGGCGCTGCGAGAAATATTCATGTTTGGAGATGCAGGTATCCGCAGTGTTGTTTTCGACCCTCTACTTCCTACTCCCTTAGTAGATGAGGAAGCAAGGCAAAAGTATTTTGAGACGGTGCGACGTATTAATGAGGAGGGTAGGCGTTTATGGTTTGCCTTTTTCGAAGAGGCCAAATCATCAGAGTCTAGTTAATCAAGTCATTAGAATGCGCTTAAACAGAATAAAGTGAAATTGCGGTACAGGAATTATCAGATAGCAGAGGTGCTATCTATAGCGATGAATAAGTATTAATTATTTGCATCTATTCGGATAGTATTTAATGTGAGCCATATGGCGAATTTTTATGACAAGAATGATCAGCAAGTGCATTCAATATGCCACATGACTTTGCTGGTGCGCTACTGACGCATTTCTGCCGCAAAACACTTAGGTGTTTTTTTAACTGCTTTAGCTCTTCTATACGTGTTTCCACAGCGTGAATATGTTCATCCAACAAGGTATCGACATCAGCGCAGTCTCTGCTAGGCTCTTCCCAGTACTTAAGTAAAGTCCGTACTTCATCCAACGTCATATCGAGTGTACGACAGTGCAGAACGAACTGTAGACGCTCGATATGACTTTCGCGATATAAGCGATAATTCCCTTCACTACGCGCAGGCTCTGGTAATAACTTTTCTTTTTCATAATAGCGAATGGTCTCTACTGTAGCGCCTGTACGCTTAGCAAGCTCTCCGATTTTTATTAGCATCGTTATCTCAAAATTGAAAACATTAAAGTAACTATAAGGTTTAGCCATAAGGAAATCAAGTTTATACAATTGCATATAAACAGCCTTGACTCTGAAGCCACTAGAGGGTTCACAATAGCGTTATCAAATGAATTCTTATAATGAGGCAGTTTATTATGCAATATCGTATTGAAGGTATGGACTGTGCCAGTTGCGTCAGAAAAATTGAAACTGCATTAGAACGTATGCATGGTGTCTCTGACATACAGCTTAATTTTGCGACTGAAAAGTTAGAGCTATCGCTTGCCCCTGATTCAGATACTCAGTACAGCGATATTGAAAAGACCATCAAGCGCCTTGGGTTTGGTATATCTGCCACTAATGATCAAGCAATCGCAGCAGACGGCATTGGTGACAATCCGTTAGATACACAGCAACAGCATTGGTGGCAAACCCGAAAAGGCAAGCAAGTGGTTGGTCTCGGTATCCTGATGAGCGTCGCCTACGCGTTAGCACTAATTTTTCCTGATTATGGAATGTGGGCATTCGCTATTGCCGTCATTGTGGGCGCTTTCCCCTTTGCCCGAAAATCTATGACCTTGGCGATGACAGGCACCCCATTTTCAATTGAAATGCTGATGTCTATCGCAGCAATTGGTGCGCTTATCATTGGTGAAGCTGAAGAGGCTGCGGCTGTTGTCTTCTTGTTTTCAGTTGGCGAGTTACTAGAGAGCGTGGCGGCTGATCGTGCCCGTGCTGGTATCAGAGCATTGGCATCATTGGTGCCAAAGACTGCGATTTTACTTGATGCACAAGGCAGACAGCGTGACGTTCCTGCAGCTTCGTTGCAGATCGATGATCTGGTATTGGTACGTCCTGGCGATAAAGTATCCGCTGATGGTGTCATTGTTCAAGGTAGCTCTAGTCTTGATGACTCACCTGTTACTGGCGAATCAATTCCCGTTGCTAAAGCCATGGGCGATGCAGTATTTGCAGGTTCCATCAACATGGAAGGAGCGCTGCAAGTCTGCGTAGAAAAGACCGCGGCCGACAACACCATTGCACGCGTTATCAATCTGGTAGAGCAGGCGCAAGCCTCTAAAGCCCCTACGGCTCGTTTCATTGAAAAATTCAGTCGTTACTACACCCCAGCGGTGATGGCTATTGCTGCACTGGTTATTATCGTGCCGCCGCTAGCGATGGGAGGAGAATGGGCGACTTGGTTATATCGTGGTTTTGCACTATTGCTAATCGCCTGTCCTTGCGCGCTTGTACTATCTACTCCGGCTGCCATTGCATCAGGATTGGCTGTCGGTACACGCCGCGGCTTACTTATCAAAGGGGGCAGCGCTTTAGAAACCATGGGTCGCGTAAATGTCGTGGCTTTTGATAAGACGGGTACGTTAACCGAAGGCAAGCCTCGCGTTACCGACGTTATTGCCTTTACACAGAAGCGCATAATACAACAAAGTATAGGGTCTGAAGGTCCGAATGAGATACTGGCGCTGTTTGCCAGTGTCGAGTCCGCCTCTAGCCATCCACTCGCAAAAGCGATCATTGATCATGCCAGAGCCGCTAATATCTCTATACCGATAGCTTCAAATGCCTATGCTACTGCGGGCAAAGCGGTACATGCAACGGTAGTTGATCGTACTCTAGCCATCGGATCACCGGTTTATGCTGCCACTGAAACATCAATATCATCCGAACAAAATGCACAAATTGAAGCACTACAAAACGAGGGTAAGACCGTCTCCGTTCTGTTCGATGAGCAGAGCCGTGAAGTGCTTGGGTTGGTTGCTCTACGAGATGAATTGCGAGAGGATGCTCAGGCAGGAGTGGCTCAGCTCAAAGTTATGGGTGTGCGTTCGGTGATGCTTACAGGTGACAACCGTCTGACCGCTCAGGCGCTTGCTAGTCATTTAGAGATGGAATGGGAAGCTGAACTCTTACCTGAAGACAAACTACGTTTGCTCAATGAGATGAAGGATAAGAGCAAGATAGCGATGATTGGTGATGGTATTAACGATGCGCCAGCATTAGCAACAGCAGACGTAGGTATTGCTATGGGTGGCGGTACGGATGTTGCTATTGAAACAGCCGATATAGCATTATTAAAAAGTCGTGTTACAGATGTTGCTCATCTCATTGCCTTATCGCGTGCAACCATGGCCAACATACATCAAAATGTAATTTTTGCTCTAGGACTAAAGGCCGTGTTTCTAATCACTACTTTACTAGGTATTACCGGACTATGGATTGCTGTGATAGCGGACACTGGTGCAACGGTACTAGTGACTCTCAATGCTTTACGCTTGCTAAGGTTCAAAGGAGCTCAACCACTAACAATTTTGTCCAAAGCAAAGTAAGTATGAAGTTCTTGTTAAAATGGCGGTTTGATTCTCTATTCTAATGACTAAGAATGGCATCGTTAAGATTTTGGTTTAAAAGGTTTTGAGAATTGTAGAATTAAAAAACCAACTATTGATAATATAATGGCAATCTCATAGCGACCATAAGCCACTGATATCCCAAGGGCGGCTGTATTCCACAATCCAGCCGCAGTAGCAGTGCCCTTTGCGCCACTTTCATTTTTAAAGATAGCACCACCGCCAATAAAACCCATTCCAGTGATTATGCCATACATAATTCTAGCCTCAGCATCGGCGTCTTGATAAATGTCCATGCCCACTAGCATAAAAGCACACGAAGCAATTGTTACTAAAGGAAAAGTCCTCAAACCTGCACCATTATCTTCAAGTTCACGGTTCAGCGCGATTGGTAGTGACAATATGAAAGCAATACCTAATTGAAAGGCATGATACACCAGAACATTTAGACTAATATCGAAGTTAAACATAGTAATAACTCAGAATATATTTATGGCATGGTTTACTTTAAAAAATATGAGTATAAATAAAGAATAACAGAAATTAGCGAGTCGCAGTATCTAAGATCTAATTGATAAAATTTGTGAGGCACTAGAGATTGAAGTAGGTGATTTATTTACTTATGTACCTAACGAGTCGCTAGATAAAGAGAAGTAAATTAATCTTGAGAGTGCTTTAGATGATTTAGGGTAGAGGTCAAAAGTGCTACTCTGAAAGAAAGGCGAAATAGGTAGCAGGCGCAACTTAGGCACAATTTGGGCACACACGTTTTTTAATGATGTTTGCTGAAAGTGAGAAAATAGGTAATTTGAATCGACGTATAATTTCCTTTTCTGATACAGTCCATATTTCACGGACAAAAAAAGCCCCAATCTTAAGATTGGGGCTTTTCGAATCTGGTAGGCGTAATCGGATTCGAACCAACGACCTCTACCATGTCAAGGTAGCGCTCTAACCAACTGAGCTATACGCCTATTTAGGTTGAGCATTTTAGCAAGTTTCCCAGACTTTGCAAGTCTTTTTTAGCATAAACCTCTTTTATTATCATAATATCTGCTATTCAGGCTTATATTAGTTATTTAGATATACTTTTGTGTATATTTACTAAACATTAAATTTAAATGATTTAGTTTTTATTGTTAATAAACAGGGTAGCGCTAATGATTAAACCCTTATAACTGGTATGATATCTCTCTAAATAATGCGATCATCATGATGATAATGGCTTCAAGTCAGTCATGCTTAGTAAACGTTAAACGAATATTAAAAACAGTTGGAGAATAACATGGGTCTCTTGGTAGACGGGCAGTGGCAAGATAAGTGGTATGAGACAAAAGAGAGTGGTGGCCGCTTTCAGCGTGAAGATGCTGGTTTTAGAAACTGGGTAACGGTAGATGGTAGCGCAGGGCCAACAGGTATTAAGGGCTTTAAAGCCGAACCTGACCGCTATCATTTATACGTGTCGCTAGCCTGTCCTTGGGCACACCGCACCCTTATCTATCGCAAGCTTAAAGGCTTAGAAGACATCATTCCGCTATCTGTAGTACATCCGTATATGGGTGAGTATGGTTGGACGTTTGCAGAGGGTGCAGGCGTCGTTGCTGACCCAGTTATCAATGCAGACTATGCCTATGAGCTGTATACCAAGGCCAAGCCAGACTATACAGGCCGTGTCACCGTACCTATCTTGTGGGATAAAAAAACAAACACAATCGTGAGTAATGAGTCATCTGAAATCATTCGCATGTTTAACTCTGCCTTTGATGAGGTTGGGGCGCTAGCAGGTGATTTTGTGCCTTCAGAGTTATTACGAGAAATTGATGATATCAATACCTTTGTCTATTCAACTATCAACAATGGCGTGTACAAAACAGGATTCTCTACCACACAAGAGGCTTACGAAGAGGCTTTGATTGAGCTATTTGCGGCATTAGATACACTTGAGACGCGCTTAGCACATCAGCGTTATCTGACAGGTAGCACCATAACTGAGGCCGATTGGCGACTGTTTACGACGTTGGTTCGTTTCGATGCTGTCTATGTTGGGCATTTTAAATGTAATCTGCGTCGTATCGTTGACTATCCAAATCTTTGGGGCTATCTGCGTGATTTATATCAGGTACCTGGTATCGCAGAGACAGTAAATATGAATCATATCAAGCAGCATTATTACACCAGTCATGCCAATATCAATCCCACGCGTATTGTCCCTGCTGGCCCAGTGATTGATTTTACTGAGCCACATGACCGTGCACGTCTATAGTTTTATTTATCAAAAAATATTAAAAAAAAGCCCCAGCGACTAATAGGTAGCTGGGGCTTTTACATTATAAAAGTTAGTGTAATTACTATTAGGCATTGTTTAGCTGACGAGCCGCTTCTAGAGCAAAGTAGGTCAAGATACCATCAGCGCCAGCACGGCGGAAGCCAATCAGAGATTCTAAAATCACTGCATCACTTAACCAGCCGTTTTGAATGGCTGCCATATGCATGGCGTATTCGCCAGATACTTGATACGCAAAGGTGGGTACGCCAAAGGTATCTTTGACTTCACGAATCAAATCAAGATAAGGCTGACCTGGTTTGATCATGACCATATCTGCGCCTTCGTTGATATCCATAGCCACTTCATGTAGCGCCTCAGCACGATTGCCAAAGTCCATCTGATACTGCTTCTTATGGCCACCTTTTAGGTTGCCAGCACTGCCAACGGCATCACGGAATGGACCGTAGTAGGCAGACGCATATTTGGCTGAGTAAGCCATAATAGCCGTATTCACAAAACCTTCTGCTTCAAACGCGTCACGCATGGCCTTGATACGGCCGTCCATCATGTCACTAGGAGAGATGATATCTGCACCGGCACGCGCATGTACCAGCGCTTGCTTGACCAGTACTTCGATAGTTGCATCATTGATGACGTAACCGCTGTCATCAAGTAGACCATCTTGACCATGTGAGGTATAAGGGTCTAATGCTACATCAGTCATAACGACCATTTCTGGCACAGCATCTTTGACCGCTTTTATCGTACGTGCAGTCAAGGCGTTTTCGTCATAAGCGGCGCTACCGTCCGGTGTTTTCAAAACGTTATCGATTACAGGGAAAAGGTCGATGGTCGTGACACCCTCTGCTAATAACTCTTTGGCATAGTTGATTAGCAAATCAATCGATAAGCGTTCAACGCCCGGCATACTAGCGATGGTTTCGCGCTGGTTTTCGCCTTCTAATACAAAGACAGGGGCAATAAAGTGTTTAGGGTGCAGCTCTACTTCACGAATCATTGAACGTACATTGTCGTTGTAGCGCAGACGACGTAAGCGAGTGGCAGGGTATTGACGGTTAAAGGTATAGCTCATAATAATTCCTTATGATTGTTTTAATAGTTATCATGTTACATGGTTAAAATAATATCGCTATAAGCGGTATTTTATAGAATTAGCTTATCAAAATCTGTGCTTTATAAGTGGTTGTATCTAAGGAGAGCTTGTATAAAGTGAGCCTACTATAACCAAAAGACGTTAATAAAAGCAAAAAGCCCCACCACGTTAAGTCGGTAGGGCTGATAGTACGTATCGACTGTCAATGTGATGATAGAGCTGCGTCATCAGATTAAGGTTGGGTCATTTAAGGCTCAACAATCTGGGTCACAGGAACTTGCTCAACACTATTGCTATTGAAGCGAGTCTCTTCAGTGACCACGCCGACAGCGGCATCCTTCTTACCATCGTCATTGACATCGACGATAGCAGTCGGTTTGAAAGTAGTCGTTTCTACCGCTTGCGACTGCTTAATGGCGACAGCTTCTTGCGGCGTAGTCACACGCGCTGAACCAGCTGCTTTGATGGCATTTGTCGCTTTGGTTTTTGCACTAGTAGCAGTTCCAGTGACAATCTGCGCCAAGTTGGTGTGCTGCGGTACAGGGATGACAGACGGTACATCAAGGTTCGCACCGCCACCAAGCGCTTGGTACAGCTCAATCTGGCTAACGATTTTCTGTAGCTCTAAATCTAGGATACCTTGCTGAGTAGAGAACAGTGAACGCTGCGCGTCAAGTACGTCTAAGTAATTGTCCAGACCTGCTTTAAAGCGTGCATCTGCTATCTGATAGGTCTGCTCAAAATTATCTTGCAGACGATACTGCGCCTCTAACTGCTCACCAAGTGTTGCACGCGTGGCAAGTACATCTGACACTTCGCGGAATGCCGTTTGAATAGAGCTCTCATAGCTAGCAAGCGTTTGCTCACGTTCGATTTGAGCCACATCATAGTTGGCATCTAGACGGCCTGCATCAAAGATAGGGACGCTAATGCTAGGTCCAAATGACCAGCCAACGGCACCATTTTTAAACAAGTCATTTAAGCTGCCGCTACTGACGCCCACACTACTGGTCAAGCTAATAGATGGGAAGTAAGAGGCACGCGCCACTTCGATATTCGCACCAGCAGCTTTCAGGTTGTATTCTGCTTGTAGCACGTCAGGACGATAACGTAGTAATTCACTTGGTAGACCAGCATTAAATATCTGCTGGCTAGTGATATTACTGACAGCAGGTGTTGGGATAAGCTCGTTTGGAATAGCGCCACCAACTAAGTACTGCAATGCATTGCGTGATTGAAGAACGCTGGTCTGGGCACGTAATACCGCAAGCTTGGCATTCTCTAATGAGGCAGAAGACTGTAGTGAAGGTAGCTTAGGATCGATACCTGCTTCAAAACGTTTATCCGCGATAAAGAGCGAGCGTTCACGGCTTTCAACCGTAGCCTCAGCCAGTTTTAATTGCGCTAAGCTGTAGCTTAGATTGGCGTAGCTTTGCGCAATATTACTAATTAAGCTGATTTGGGTCGCATCTTTGGCTGCTGTGGTCGCCAAGAAATTCTGCAATGCTTGATCTTTTAAGCTTGAGATTTTACCCCAAAAGTCGAGCTCATAATTGGCAAGACCCAAGTTGACACTGTAGCTACTACTCGCATTTCGATCAGTACGATTCTGTGCTGAGCGAGTATAACCAGCACTGCCGTTAATAGCTGGCAAGTCGTTAATATCAGTAATCTGATACTGTGCACGTGCTTTTTCAATCGCTAGGCGCGCACTCTCAAAGTCTTTGTTGTTTTCAAGACCGAGAGCAATCAGACCTTTTAGGCGCTCGTCGCTATAAAAATTCTGCCAACGCTGACTGGCGATGCTTGCTTGATTAGCGCTACTGACAGTCTCTTTATCAAATGCACCATAAGATTGCTGCATAGGTATATTCGGCTCTGCTAGCACAGGGCGCATATCCGCTTTTGGAATGGTGTTACAAGCGGCCATGCTGATTGCTAGCGCAGTCAGCCCTAACAGGCGGCCACTGTTTTTGCGCAAACGAGATAGTGCTGGCTGCGCATCGATAGCTGTAATAGCTACCGATGACGAGTTAGTGATAGATGTTTTTTGAGCACTCATTGTGTATTGTCTCCAAGACTTGCAGGCTGATAACTCTCAGAAGGTGTTGGGTTATGCGAGTTAGGCGTACCATTGCCACCATCTTTATCATTGGGTGTGTTGTTCTCATATTTATGCGGGAACGCACTACGCACCCAGATATAGAACATTGGGATAAAGAAGATACCTAAGAGGGTTGCTGTGATTACCCCACCAACAACACTAGTACCAATAGCATTTTGACTGCCTGAACCTGGCCCATTCGCCAAGAATAATGGCACAACACCCAGTCCAAAGGCAAGTGAGGTCATGATAATCGGACGCAAACGTTGGCGTGCTGCGGTCATGACGGCCTCTCTGAGACTGTAACCTTCCTCTTGGTGTTCTTTTGCAAATTCAATAATCAAAATAGCGTTTTTGGCGGATAGACCAACGACAGTCAGAAGACCAACTTGCAAGTAGATATCATTGGCAAAACCACGTAGCCAGGTAAATATCACTGCACCCAATACCCCAAGTGGAATCACTAGTAGCACAGAGAAGGGAATAGACCAGCTTTCGTACAAGGCTGCCAAACATAAGAAGACAACTAGGATTGAAAGCGCATAAAGCATCGGCGCTTGGGCACCTGATTTTTGCTCTTCCAATGACATGCCTGTCCACTCATAACTGATACCTTCAGGTAGCTTGTCTATCATCGCTTCCATCGAGCTCATTGCTTCACCAGTACTTAGTCCTGGTGCGGCGCTACCTTGGATGTTCATTGACGGTAGGCTGTTGTAACGAGTAAGACGCGGTGAGCCTGACTGCCACTCACTACTAGAGAATGCATCGAATGAAATCATATCGTTCATGTCATTTCGTACATACCATTTGCCAATATCATCAGGGTTGGTACGGCTGCTGGCTTCACCTTGTACATAGACGCGTTTGATACGGCCACGATCGATAAAGTCATTAACGTAGCTTGAGCCCCACGCTGTTGAAATGACGCTATTGATATTGCTTAGTGACAGGCCATAAGCCGCCGCTTGTTCTTGATTGATATTTATTTTAAGTTGTGGCGAGTCTTCTTGCCCGTTAGGACGTACGCCAGCTACTTGATCGTTCTGCGCGGCCATACCTAAGAGCATGTTTCGGGCTTCAAGTAGCCCATCGTGTCCAAGGTTACCACTGTCCTGAATCATTAAGTCAAAACCACTGGCGTTACCAAGCTCGGTAATCGCTGGTGGGACGATGGCAAATACTTGTGCTTCGTTTAGCTGAGTAAAGAAGTATCCCATCGCTCGACCAGCGACAGCTTGAGCGGTGTTTTCATCGCCCGAGCGTTCCTCCCAGTCTGATAAGCGCACAAACGCCAGACCCATATTCTGACCTTGACCTGCAAAACTAAAGCCTGCAATGGTAAAGACCGAAGCGATATTATCGGTTTCTTGGGTATCGTAATAGTTTCTAACTTTATCCAATACATCTTGTGTCTCATCTAACGTAGAGCCAGCCGGGAGCTGAACCAAAGTAAACATAATACCTTGATCTTCTTCTGGTAAAAATGAGCCTGGAATACGTAAGAACACGACCGCCATGATACCGATGATGGCTGCATAGCCAATCATATATAACCATTTAAAACGAATGCTTTTGCCGACAAAGTTCTCGTAAGAACGGCTAAGTTTAAAGAAGCCACGGTTGAACCAACCAAAAAAGCCTTTTTGCTTTTCGGTACTGCCTTTTTCATGACTTTTGCCACGTTTTAGCAAGGTCACACATAGGGCAGGGGTAAATACAAGCGCGACCATGGCAGAGAGCACCATGCTGGTAATCAGCGTGATAGAGAACTGACGATAAATCACACCTGTTGAACCACCAAAGAAGGCCATCGGTACGAATACTGCAGACAAGATAAGCGCAATACCAATAACGATTTTACTGATTTCGCCCATTGACTGGATAGTTGCATCTTTGATAGAGATGTGAGGATCTTCTTCTAGTATTCGCTCGACGTTCTCTACGACGACGATCGCATCATCGACCAGTAGACCGATAGACAATACCATGGCAAACATGGTCAACACGTTGATACTGAAGCCAGCAACGTATAGCACTGCAAAGGTACCTAATAGAACAACAGGTACTGCAAGCGTTGGAATAATGGTTGCGCGCCAGTTCTGTAAGAAAATGAACATGACGATAAATACTAAGACAATGGCTTCGATAAGCGTATGTACAACTTGCTCGATAGAAAGCTTCACGAATGGCGTTGTGTCATAAGGAACAACTGATGCTAGGCCTGTTGGGAAGTTTTGCTCCAGCTCTGCCATACGCGTGGCAACCGCTTCGCGAGTTTCAAGCGCGTTAGCACCGCCTGCAAGCGAAATACCTAGACCGGCGGCTTCTTGTCCATTATATAAAGACAAAATACTATAGTTTTCACTACCGATTTCAACATCTGCTACATCACCCAAGCGTACTTGCGCACCCGAAGTGTCCGTTTTTAGCAGAATGTTTTTAAATTCTTCAGGCGTTTGTAGGTAGCTTTGAACAGTAACAGTGGCATTGATAACTTGTTTGTCTGTGTCGGCAGGTGCTTGACCCAATTGACCCGCAGATACCTGAGCGTTCTGTGCTCGTATCGCATTAACGACATCTGAAGGTATCATGTTGTAGCTACGTAGGCGTGATGGGTCTAACCAAACACGCATCGCATAAGTAGAACCAAAGACCTGAACGTCACCCACACCTTCGACACGACTGATCGAATCGAGGACGTTAGAGTTAATATAATCGGCAATATCCGACCGATCCATATTGCCGTCTTCAGAGATAAATGCCTGTACCATCATAAAACTGCTAGATGATTTGTTGACGTTGACACCTTGACGCTGCACTGATTCAGGTAGCGAGCTCATCGCGGCCTGTAGTTTATTCTGTACCTGCACTTGCGCAGTATCAGAGTCGGTACCGTTTTCAAAGGTTAGCGTCACAGACGCACTACCATTTGACGAGCTCGACGATGACATATACATCAGGCCATCTAGGCCTTTCATACGCTGCTCAATGATCTGTACTACTGAGTTTTCTACGGTTTGCGCATTGGCACCTGGGTAGCTTGCACTGACTGAAATCGTTGGTGGTGCGATACGTGGATATTGTTCAATCGGTAGATTAAGAACGGATATCACCCCGATGAGCATGACCAAAACAGCCAGCACCCATGCAAAAATAGGGCGATTAATAAAAAAACGTGACATAGTATATCCCTAAGTCTTCCTGTCTTGAATGGAATTAGTTGGCAGCGGCTTCTGTTGGTTTTTTGGTAGAAGTCTCATCGCCAGCTGGCTTTTTATCCATCGTTTTTGCGGCTTGCTGCGGCGTTTTGGTATTAGGCGCACTTTGTGCAGCTGGTGCTGGATTTGCACTTTCTAATGGTTTAGCGACCACCTCTTGGTCAGGCTTGACCTTAGCACCGCCAATCACAACCACTTTGTCACCTGCTTTCAAGCCTTCAGTGACGACCCATTGTCCATCGTAAGTACCATTAATGGTGACCGGACGTACTTGGATTTTATTATTTTCGTCAACGATATAGACTTGTGTCTCACTCTTAGGCGTACGAGTGACCGCACTTTGCGGGACAAGGGCTGCGTTGGTAATAACGCTCTGCGTCAAACGTGCCGTGACATACATACCTGGTAGTAGAATGTTATTGCTGTTTGGGAAAATAGCACGCAAAGTGACAGCGCCTGTTGACTCATCAACTTTGGCTTCAGACAGTGCAAGCTTACCGCGTACTGGGTAAACAGAACCATCTTCTAGCACCAATTCAACTGAGTTCATACCCGGCTGAGCAGTACCATCTGCGATCTGCTGACGAAGCTTTAGCAATTCAGAAGAAGACTGGCTGATATCAACGTAGATAGGGTCTAAGCGTGAAATAGTCACCAATGGATCTGCTTGACCAGCACTGACCAGAGTACCAGCAGTGACGCTAGAGCGATCAGTACGACCGGTAAGCGGTGCGCGTACGATTGTACGGTTTAGATCTAAGGTACTGGCTTCCAAACCTGCTTTTGCGGTCTGAATGCCTGCTTTTGCACTCTCAATACCTGCTTGAGTTTGACCGACAGCGGCGGCGGCACTTTGTACAGCTGCTTGTGCCGTACGTACGGCTGTTTGTGCTTGATCGTACTGCTGCTTTGAGATGGCATCAATACTGACCAGACCTTGCAGACGTTGTAAGTCATTTTGCGCTTGTGCTAATGACGCTTGACGACTGACCAATTCAGCTTTTGCATTGGCATTGTTTGCCACAGCAGTTTGATAGTTAGCCTGTGATTGCTGTACGGCAGCTTGGCCACTCGTTACAGATGAGGCATAGTTATCGGTGTTGATGCGATACAGTGGCTGACCTTTTTTGACGTTGCTTCCTTCACGGAATAGTACTTCGTCAATCACACCATTGACCTGTGGGCGGACGTCAGCAGTTTGATAAGCTGCAGTACGACCAGAAAAAGTTTGTACTTGAGGGACGGTATCGAGAGTGACTGTCTGAACGTTGACAACCGCGGGCGGCATTTGCTGCTGTGCGGCTTGCTCACCAGCGGCGTCCTCGTTTTTGTCACAGCCAACCAGTACAGCTCCAGATAGTACAGATGCTATTACAAGCGCAAGATAAGAGTGCTTCATCAATGTCCTCGGCAATATATATAAATAGTGACAGTATAAAAATCGATCAATAAGTTTGGCGTACTGAATATAAGGGTCTTGCTAATGCTAAATGAAAAGAATAAATAGCCTAAGCTAGCATTATTTATTCCAGTTTCAGATTATTCCGTCAGTGAAATACGACTAATAGAAAATCTGACATCGATATGGATTAAGTATCGAAAGGATTATTTAGCATTAATTGTTTAAGCAAACCACAGAATGGATTAATAAATTTAATGAGTCATTATAAACTATTGGGGTAACCCCACAGTCAAGTAGTTTGCGATATGAGCTGGACCGAAAAGCAGCAATATTACAGTTTACGAATTAATAGATTACCGTCATAGTAAGCGTCGTCTCTATTAACAGCTAATAGAACCATGCACAACCTAGTATCAAAATATATTGTAAACTTTTGTTATAAATCTAAAACCCTATAGTAATTAAGGTTTTTAAACGATAGAAAATCAACTTTGTCAACAAAATGACAATTTTAGCAACCCCTAATTACAGTCATAAAAAATAACTATCGCTATCCGCGTTAGCAAACTTTAACCGACTGTCAAAAAGCCTTATACGATTATAGTACTGCAAGGATGTATGAAACTTAAAGAAAGGTAACGATTTGGCTGACATGCTAGATTCTGAGAAGGTAGTTTTTAATTTATGGGCTTTTTATTTATCAATTGTTAAAGAAATTTGCTAAAAAACAATGCTAAAAAATTCTGTCAAAAAAAGAGTCGTCTTAAGCAGTTAATAACATAGACGACTCAGCGTTAATTATACTAGTCGGGCGCTAGCGAGTTCAGTCAATTGATATAAGCCTGTACGATAACGGTTGTCTGGTAGCGTACTCAGTGCATCTTGTGCCAGTTTGGTTTCCTCCAGCGCGCGCTGCTTACAATAAGCCAATGAGCCAGAACTACGTACCAACTCAATAAGCTGCTCAGCGTTTGGTGTCTTACCTGTCTGAACGGCGATCCGTAACTGCTCATAGCCTTCAGTGTCGCTGTCTTTGAGTAGCTCGAGTGCTTTGATAGTCGGTAGGGTAGGCTTGCCTTCAGCAAGGTCGTCGCCTAGGTTTTTGCCCATCACTTCACTATCGCCACTATAGTCGAGCACATCATCGATAATCTGGAACGCATTACCAAAATGCTGTCCGAAATCACCTAATGCCGTCATATATTCTGTCTTATCTTGCAAGATAGCAGCACCTTGGGTCGCCATCATGAACAGGCGTGAAGTTTTGCCATCGATAATGCGTAAGTAATCTTCCTCTGTCGCAGCAGGGTTATGCTGATGCTGTAGCTGTAACACTTCGCCTTCGGCAATGTCACAAGTCCCATCTGAGAATACTTGCAACAGTGGCAGGCTCTGAAAGCCAACCAATAGGTTGAACGCACGAGCAATCAAATAGTCACCGACCAATACGGCAGTAGCATTGTCCCACGTCGCATTTGCCGTCGGCTTTCCACGGCGTTGCCCTGACTCATCGATGACATCGTCATGGACTAGGGTAGCGGTATGTAGCATTTCCGTGATAGCAGCTAGATGCATGGCCTTTTCTGATGGGTTGTCATCAAACATACGTGCGCAGAGCAACGTAATCAGCGGACGCATACGTTTGCCGCCAGCATTGATCACGTGTTGCGAGACGCTCATGACGAGTTGTACTTTTGAGTTCAAACTGCCAAACACTTGCTTGTCCATTACATCAAAGTCATTGGCTACAATACTTTGAATATCAGCATAGCTAGGCATCGATTGAGAGGCAGGCACGGTATTATTTAAAGAGGTACTAGTCATAATAAATAGTCATATTAATAAGAGTAAAGAGAGTTGGTATAACCTTGACTTTATCTATCTATAGGTAAGGTATTATTTCGCTTATGATAGCATAGCTATCTGCTTAAATTGTTGGTTAAAGTATATAGCACAAGTAGGTCAAGCGTATGATATACAGGGCTTACTATGCCTACTGAATAGAATAAAAACGATGAGAAATGTCTTATGCTTTAAGGATGTATCCTCTAGCGCATTTTAAGCTTATTGGTCACATAAATGATTCATAAAAGGCTGTAAGTAACTGATTGCATAAGTTATAATGGCCGCTGTTGGGCTTAATCTATCACTTATCATTACTATTCCTCATGTTTATATTCGTATTGTCATTTATTGACTTTCTTTGATGAGCAGCCGTTATAGCAAAATGAGAGATGGTCATTAGTGTAACCACCTTGCAAAAACAAGAGGCGCGGCTTGCTTTTATGAGCAAAAAGCCGTAAAATCTTGCCTTTAATTTTTCCCTGTCGTGTTCGTCGTAAAAGCGTTGGTATAACATCAGCCACGGCACACGGGTTAAACGGAGTCATACAATGTACGCAGTAATCAAAACTGGTGGTAAACAGCACCGTGTAGTCGTCGATGAATTGCTTAAAGTTGAACTACTAAAAGCAGAAAAAGGCGAAACAATCAAATTTGAAGACGTGTTGATGGTTGTTGACGGCGATAACGTCAAAATCGGTCAGCCTGTTGTTGACGGCGCTAGCGTAGAAGTTGAAGTTGTTGAGCATGGTCGCGGCGAAAAAATCCGTATCATCAAGCACAACCGTCGTAAGCATTATCACAAAGAACAAGGTCACCGCCAATGGTACACCTTGTTAAAAATCAAAGCGATTAATGCCTAATTATCCATTTAGCAATTATTGCTAAATAGCGCACTAAATGCTTAAGAGTTATCGCATCAGCGATAAGTCAAATTAACAAGGAGATTTTCTCATGGCACATAAAAAAGCTGCCGGTTCGAGCCGTAACGGTCGTGATTCAAACCCAAAAATGCTAGGCGTAAAAATCTTTGGTGGCCAAGCTATCACAGCTGGTAACATCATCGTTCGTCAACGTGGTACAGAATTCCACGCAGGCGAAGGCGTTGGCATGGGTCGTGACCATACTTTATTTGCACTGAATGACGGTGTTGTAAAGTTTGCGACCAAAGGTAAATTTAACCGTCGCTATGTTACGGTTGAAAACGCATAATTATCTATTTAGGTCGCTTTATTCTTTGAATAAAATGATCAGATAATTAAAAAAGCCCTTACTGCCTTATGGTAGTAGGGGCTTTTTACGTTTGTAGGGTACCGTAAGTTAATGATAAGAATTAAGGAATGGTATTTTGAACAATATCACTCAACGCTAGCTCTTAAAATATACTATTTCAACAATCTTAACTAATATCTTTTTATGAAAGACGGATAGTTTGAATAAAAGATTTGATCAGATAATAAATGAAATCGTGGATAGGTTTGAAGGAAAAATGAAAAAACAGCACTATATTTCTCATAAGACCATGCTAAATATACTTAATGACTTATCACCTTTTAAATACATCTATCTTTATGGATTCGTGCTCATGTTTTTTACGCCGTTAATGTTTGAAAATTATTTCTCGGATTTTACGGGAATAACACCCTTCACTCAATCCATGGAACTAGCCTCGGGTAGAATAAGACTTTTGAATGACCTTACAGTCTTGTACTTCATAATGATTTTTATTGCTATAACAGCTGCTTATTTTTTTAAAGGATTGTCATTCGAGGTTGTCAGAGAATTCAAATTAGCTGCAAGAAATTCAGATAAGTTGAATCATGAAGTGGGAGAAAATCCCAAAAGATCTATCTTTATAACTGCATCGCTACTTATCGCTATCAACTTAGGCTGGGTTTGGTTTTTTGGTTTTACTTCAGCGGGTAACTCTAAAGTAATGAGAAGTTATTTAGAGGGAACTGAAACTTTCATCATCATAGCTATTTTTGTAGGATTTCTAGCAAACTTTTATCTATTAATTTATGCATTATTAATGATGGAAGGCAGAAAGCACGTCATCTTTCAAGGAAACCATTAGTCATAATAATGAAATTGCTTACCAAAATTGAGATGAGCATTCGGTTATAGCAGACATATTTCTTGCTCTTTTATACTGTTAACTTACCTACTTAAAGGTTTAGCTGTATTCATTACCTCGGTTTTGCCAACTAACGATGCTAAATGCAAACTTTTACCGTGTAACTGTATTGGTTACAAGCGTGTATGGCAGCCGTAGTAAAGATTGCAAATCATGACTAGGCGCGTAATAAAAAAACTGGCACACTGTTGCCATTGCTGATGGTTACCGGTTTTAGCTTGGTAAAATCAGTATTTATAGAAAACAAAAATTTCAATAGAATATTTTATTTTTAGCGACAACTTTAAAGCGATTATGCTTTTTTAGAGAGGATTTATGATGAACTTATCTACGAAAAAATCAACCAAACAAAAGATGATGAGTGGCGCTTTAGCAGGTGTATTAATGACATCGCTAGGTATCGCAGCGCCAATGATGGCATTGACTCAAACAGCTACCGCAGCTCCTGCTGATAACCTAACAGCTGCTAAACGTTTGAATAAATTGCTGACCAATACCAAGAGTATGACAGCCAATTTCAGTCAAACGACTAAAGGTGCGAGCAGTGGTACGTTTAAAGGCTCTATGAGTGTCCAACGTCCAAATAATTTCCGCTGGGAAACCAAGTCACCATCAGAGCAGCTGATCGTTGCTAATGGTAACTCTATGTGGGTTTATGATAAGGATTTAGAGCAAGCGACTAAGCAGAATGTTGACAGTCAAGTAGGTAATACACCAGCGTTGCTACTGTCAGGTGATCCAAGCAAGATTGATCAAAACTTTAAAATTACTCAGCCATATGACAACAAAAACTACTATGTGCTCTATCCTAAGTCAGACAGCGCAAGTTTCAAAAGTCTTTCAATAAGCTTTAGTGGTGGCAAACCTGTCATGATGGTATTGAATGATACTTTGGGACAAACAACTTCTATCAAGTTTAGCGGTATTAAGATGAACCCAAGTATTGGTAGCAGTCAGTTTAAATTTACACCACCAAAGGGTGTTGACGTTATTAATCAGTAATTAGCAGATATATTGTTAGGTTTTGATATCAGTTCAAAATTAGCAACGTAATAAAAAGGACAGATCCTATGCGGTCTGTCCTTTTTTATGTGAGTAACTATATTTTGTTCAGCAGAAAATTTAGGACATGGCTCGTATGGCTTCCATATCTGGCATAGGTGGTAGCTCATCCAGATGGCTTAGTCCAAACGCATCTAAAAACTGCGCAGTAGTATGCAGCAACGCAGGACGGCCTACAGTATCTTTAAAGCCTTTCTCCACAATCCATCCATTATCAAACAACTGGCGCAGTATATTGCTCGATAATGTCACTCCGCGCACATGCTCGATATCACTGCGTGTCACAGGTTGTTTATAAGCAATGACACTTAGGGTTTCAAGTAAAGCTTGGCTCAGGCGTTCCTGACGCTGCGGAAAAGTACGCTGGATTAGACTGCTGTAGTCATCAGATATCTGTAAACGATAACCGCTGGCGGTCTCATGTAGCCTAAGCACACCTGTATCTAAGCGTTGTTGCAGCACTTCCAAAGTCTGCTTTAATTCTTTAGTAGATAATGACAAATGTTTTTTTAACGCGTGAGCGGTCAGCGGTGCCTCTGATGCATGCAACAGCACCTCGATACGTTTACTCAACTCTTCAAGAGAATCATGTTGTGCCTCAGCTGATGGAGATGTAGTCATAGTTATTGATTCTTGGGTCTCGTTATCTTGCTTTGGATCTTCAATATCTACCATCTAAAGTATGCTCTTATTTCAATATTGTGATTTTGATAGAGAATGGGCTAGGAGACAGTCTTAGAGCCTACTAGGCTAACCATTGTAACGTAAGTGCGGTAGGCTCACTATCCACATCAGACGGTTCGTCATTGGGAACGGAATTGACGATATCGCTATCTGTCTCAATGTTAACTACACCAACCAACTGCCGCTTTATGAGCTCAAGTACGGCGACGAAACTCACGACCACGCCTATTTTACCTTGTGCTTTATCCAGTAGCTCATAAAAAGAGCGCGCGCCATCCGTACTTAATTGCCTGCTAATACTGGCAATACGATCGGCAAGTGGTACTGCATCAACTTTGATCGTATGCATTTGATAGTCGGGCTGTAGTTGCATTTTAAATAAACTATCAATCAGCAAGTTAGGTGAGTAGCTTGGCAGTTCCGCATTCATAACGTCTTGACCAGGCATACTAACCATTGCCAAAAACACATCACGCTCTAAGCGCACTAGATTGTCTAGGCGCTGACTGACTACTTTGATTTGCGCGTATTCTTCGAGGCGTTCGATCAGTTCTGCTTTTGGGTCACGCTCGTCGGTTGGGGTATCAGGGGCAGGCAATAGCAGTTCGGTTTTGATAGCGATGAGCGTTGATGCCATAAGCAGATAATCACCCGCTAATTCAAAGTGCTCGGTATCCAGTTCACCGATATAAGCTAAGTACTGCTCAGTGATAGGCAAAATGGGCATTTGGGTCAAATCGACGTTGTTCTTTTTGACCAAATACAAAAGGAAATCCAATGGACCAGCAAACTGCTCTAACCAAATAGCAAAGGCTTGTGGTGGTACATACAGGTCTTCTGGCAAATGCTGCACAGGCGTCTGATAGATACGTAACGACATATCATGGTTGACTGATTCATCATGCTCGCTCTGATTGTCTGTAAGTTCGGAGGTTGAATCAGCCATAGCAGATAAGGCGGCTTTAGACAAAGCCGCCTGTTTGGTGTTCGGTTCAGTTTGCACGTTTAGCACCCGCTTTGATAATAAATTGCGCCAGTGAAACGACTATTCCAGCAACGATTATTTAAGCTTAGCAAGCGGGCGGATACCGATAGCACGGCGAGCCTTATCTAATTGCTTGCGACTATGACGACGGGCTTTATTCGCACCCATCTGCAATATTTCTTCTAGCTCTTTTGGATTGGCCATTAGCTCTTCGTAACGTGCACGGAATGGCGCGACTTCATCATTAATCTTGTCAAATAAGGCTTGCTTAGCGTCACCCCAGCCAATACCAGCGGCATAACGCGCACGCATATCAGCAATCTCTTCAGCGGTGGCAAATGCTTTATAAATCTCAAAGATAGCTGAATCATCAGGATCTTTTGGCTCATCAGGTAGCTGTGAGTTAGTCACAATTTTCATAATAGCTTTATGCATCTGTTTTTCAGGACTGACTTGCGGGTTTGGCTCACCGAATAGGGGAATCGTATTGCTATAGCTCTTACTCATCTTGCGGCCATCAAGCCCAGTAAGCAGCGGTATATCGTTATCAACGACTGCTGACGGTAGCGTGAAAAGCGACTTATAACGATGATTAAAAGTACCCGCGATATCACGCGCCATCTCGATATGCTGCACTTGGTCACGACCAACAGGCACGTGGGTCGCATTAAACATCAAGATATCAGCCGCCATTAGCACGGGATAACCAAACAGACCCATGGTGACACCTTGATCAGGATCGACATCGGCTTTTTCTGTGTTGATATCAACGGCTGCTTTATAGGCATGGGCGCGGTTCATCAAACCTTTGGCACATGAGCAGTTCAAAATCCAAGCAAGTTCTGGAATTTCAGGCACGTCTGACTGACGGTAGAACGTAACACGCTCAGGGTCTAGACCACAAGCAATCCACGTAGCGGCAATGGCTCTCGTCGATTCATGAATAATAGCAGGGTCATAGCAGCCGATGATACCATGGTAGTCTGCCAAAAAGAAAAACGCTTCGTGATCACTATTTTGAATAGACTCAATCGCTGGACGAATCGCGCCAACATAGTTACCTAAGTGTGGAATGCCAGTCGGCTTGATACCCGTCAAGATGCGCTTGGCTTCGGTTGAAGTATCAGAAGTTTGATTGTCAGGAGTACTGTTATTGCTCATGGAAAATCCGTTATTTTGTTTATCAAATTATTATCAGTGCATAGCTAAAATGCAAAATATTAGCCGCAAAGTATAGCAAACTTCACCAGTATTTTTGGGAATAAAGGCTTACTTATAGATATCGGTACGACCGTTTGGCCCATGTTTAAAACGACGGTGGAACCACATCCACTGAGTGGGATCAATACGAATGAGTCCTTCTAAAACTTCATTGACCCGAGTAGCATCAGCGACTTCATCTTTACTTGGGTAATTGTCTAATTCTGGCGTAATTGTTAAATGATAATGGGGACGTTTACCACGCGGCAAGTTGTCAGGTGTCTGCCGATAAGTATGCAGTGCCATAACAGCTGGTGGCTTTTCTTTGCTACCCAGTTTTGCCATACGACGCGATGCAGTAATCGTCGCAGCAGGTACACCGAAGAATGGCGCCATGACACCTTGCTTGAGACCATAGTCTTGGTCAGGAGAATACCAAATGACGTGTCCTGCTTTGATAGAGGTAACTAAGCTTCGCATATCACGACTAGAGATTTGCTTACCAAATATATTGGTACGACCATTATAAATAAACCAGTCTAATAAAGGATTGTTTTGCGTACGATACATACAGTCTACAGGGAAAAACTGCGCACATAATAGGCCACCCAAATCTAGCATCGTATAATGTGCACCGAGCAGGATAACTGGCCGCTGCTCATTTTGCGCATTAACAATATGCTGTAAACCAGAAATGGATACAGTTCTAGTAAATATATTTGGCCTGAACCAAGCGCATAACGTTTCAAACACACCAATGCCTTGATTAACAAATACTTGCTTGGCCATTAATTCACGTTCAGCTTCGGGCTTTTCTGGAAATGCCAACTTCAGGTTAATTAACGTATCGCGTCTACGTGAACCAGCAGCTTTATAAATCAACATACCAAGCTTACGACCTAGCCAAAACTGCCAACGTAACGGCAGATATATCATCGGTAGCATTATTAAGAATAATAACCAAATGCCCCAATTCTTAGGTGATAAAAACTGCCACTGAAATGGCTTGTTATCTGCTTGCGCTGTACGCTTATGATTTTGGGTAATTGTCGGTGTGCCAGCCGGTATCGCAGGCGACTTAGCCGACTGTTTCATGCTAGGCGGCACGCTGCTATTGGCAGATGGCTTGCTAGGGTCGAATTGTTCTGGCGCTTTCATAATATCCTTCTGCGGCACGGTTTGAGGCATCATGGCTAATAATAAAAAGTTACTGATATGATGGGGTAGCGTTTAATGCTTTGCAAGTTAGAATTTCTACAGACGCTCTACTTTGTAGTGTCGAAACAAGGTGCTCATTTTGATTATCACCGTAAAACAAAGCTAGCTTAATGAAGACAATCAGATAGTTAACGCGCTATCAGTAGACATAAAAAAACCTTATAAGCTGTGACCAGCTTATAAGGTTTTGCAAAACCAGACTCTTATTTAACTTTGCTACTGAAGCTCTGAGAAAAAGACAACAGCAGCAAAAATATAAGAGAGAGTTTTGATTAACGTTTTGAGAACTGTGGACGTTTACGTGCTTTACGTAGACCCAGTTTCTTACGTTCAACTTGACGTGAATCACGAGTAACAAAACCAGCTGCTTTTAGGGCAGGCTTCAAAGTTTCGTCAGCTTCGATTAATGCGCGTGTGATGCCGTGGCGGATTGCGCCAGCTTGACCACTAATACCACCGCCTGCAACAGTTACATATAAGTCATATGCGTTAGCAGAGTCTAGTAGTTCTAATGGCTGACGTACAACCATGCGTGAAGTTTCACGGCTGAAGTATTCGTCAAGTGGCTTACCGTTAACAACGATACTACCAGTACCTTTTGATAAAAATACACGAGCAGTAGACGTCTTGCGGCGACCAGTTCCGTAATTGCGTTCCATAAGTATATCCTTAGATGTCTAGTTCTTTAGGTTGCTGTGCAGTATGTGGATGATCAGTACCCGCATAAAGTTTCAGCTTCTTGATCATCGCATAGCCAAGAGGGCCCTTTGGAAGCATACCCTTAACTGCTTTGTGTAGAACATCTTCAGGCTTATGTGCAAGCAACTTATTGAAGTTGGTTTCTTTAATACCACCTGGGTAGCCACTGTGACGATAGTACTTTTTGTCTTGTGCTTTTTTACCCGTTACCGTGATTTTGTCAGCATTGATGACAACAATAAAGTCACCAGTATCAACGTGCGGAGTAAAAGAAGGCTTGTGCTTGCCACGTAAGCGAGTTGCGATTTGAGTGGCTAAGCGACCAAGGGTTTTGCCGTCAGCATCTACGACATACCAGTCATGGGTCACTTCAGCTGGTTTTGCACTAAGTGTTTTCATGATAAAACCTTAAAATTAGAATTCGTTGAGAGTTTAGCTGGGAACGGGGCTCTCAAAAAACAGACTGCACATTATAAGCAGTAGCGCCTACGCTTGCAAGCTGCATTGGGGTTTATTTTCGCCTTATATACATTAAACTGCAGCGTCGGCCAGTTTTTAGCGGTTCTAAACATTTGTAAAATACGTTAACGGCTTTCATTAACCCGACAATTATGACGATGATAGACGATAAAGTCCAGCAACAACTTGTCCGACTTTGGTTTGTTTCAAACATTCAAAAGCGATTGGTTGCTGAGTAACGCTTGATTGAGGGTCTAAATTCTCATTTAGCGACGCTTCCAATTGCTTAAGCTGTACTGACAAATCTTTATCAGCTTCTAAATAAATCAGTGTTTCAGTATTTATTAAGGCATTGGTAATAAGCGTAGTCAAAATAGGCTGCCATAAATCCTGAGCATAAGGTGGGTCGATAAATACAATGTCAAAGGGGCGCGCAGTCAGCTGCTCTTGACGCAATACTTGCTCAGCAGTGCCAGTGATGATTTGATAAGCAGTAGTCTCAAGGCGTAATTGCTCAGCACTCTGACGTAGCATGTTACTTTGTGCTGGATTGATTTCGATAAATGTTGTGTGGGCAGCGCCGCGAGATAGCGCTTCAAACCCTAGTACGCCACTGCCAGCACAGCTATCGAGCACATGGGCATCATGAATTTCAGCGAGTAGCCAGTTAAATAAAGTCTCCCGCAAGCGATCTGGGGTCGGGCGCAGGCCATCTGCATCGATAAAACTTACAATACGGCGCTTAAACTGACCACCGATAATGCGCACATCACCCGCTGCCGCACTTTTCGTTTTACGGTTATTCTTTGGTGCGCGTCCATTTGAGGCTTTTTTCATTATCGTGTCTCGCTTACCAATTCTGTGCTAGGTTTTACTTTACTAAGTCTTATTTCACTAGGTTTTGCTTTTTATACTATTAACTACTTAAACGTCTAGTTACTCAGACGTCGCTGCTGCCGCTTCGGCTTCCGCGGCTTCTTTTTCTTCTAACGCTTTTGCTTCTTTATCGCGAATGGCATCACGCATCGCTTTTTCAAAAGCCTTTTGGCGTTTAATAACTTTTAGCTCATCAGCAGAAGGTGGCAGCACAGGATCTGTTTTACGTTGTAATACCCAGTAATCAAATAGAGCACGGCCAATAGGTGCTGCAACAGCACTACCACCGCCGCCATTTTCGACCAATACTGCGAGGGCAATCTGCGGGTCTTCTACTGGGGCAAAACCATTAAACCAAGCATGATCCCAGTGGCGCTTATCGATTGCCGACTTGTCATAGCGTTTGCCCTGCGCGATAGATTTCACCTGTGCAGTACCTGTTTTACCAGCGATACGATAGCGCGGGGTATAGATGCCGCGTCCTGTACCGTTTTCTACCACGCTTTCCATCGCATCATGCATGCGCAACCAGTCAGACGGTTTACCGTTATAGTCGATTTTGCCATCTGGCTTAGTAATGATTTTGACGTCCGCAGCGCCGTCACTGCTCTTTAATAAATGCGGAGTAATGTGCTGACCTTTACTGGCAGTCATGGCCGTAGCATTGGCAATCTGTAATGGTGTTGCCAAGAAATACCCTTGTCCAATACTGACCGAGATGGTTTCGCCCGGTAGCCAATCTTTATCGTAAGTGTCTTTTTTCCATTTTGGCGATGGCATGATGCCTGATTTTTCATTAGGTAAATCAATACCAGTATCCTCACCAAAACCAAAGCGTACCATCCAATCGTGCAGACGCTGAATACCCATTTCATAAGCCAACTTATAATAATAAGTATCGACCGACATCGCGATGGATTTTTTCAGATCTACCGTGCCATGACCGCCACGTTTCCAATCGCGGAATCGATGGCTGTCACCTGGTAAACTAAAGTAGCCAGGGTCATAGATAGTGCTGTTCCAATCACGTAGACCATAATGAATACCGCCCAAACCCTCAAATGGCTTGATAGTAGAGCCAGGTGGGTAGGTACCTTGTAGTGCACGGTTATAAAGTGGCTGATCCAAATCTTCACGCAGATCGTCGTAATCTTTAAAAGAGATACCCGATATAAAAGGGTTAGGGTCGTAGCTTGGATTACTAACAAATGCCAAGACGTCACCGTTTTTGGGATCTATCGCAACGATTGCACCGCGGCGTCCATCGAGCTGCTGCTGGGCGATGGTTTGCAGACCATAATCCAAGCTCAACGTAATATCGTTACCCGCTATCGGCGGCTTGGTATCCAGTTGACGTAAGATATTACCATGTGCGTCTGTTTCTACCGATTGATAACCCGGTTGCCCAAGCAAAATATCTTCATAGTAGTCTTCAATACCGATTTTACCAATCAAGTCAGTACCAGCGTAACGGTCTTTATCAATACGCTTTGACTCTTTGTCATTGATACGTCCGACATAGCCGATGACATGGGCAAACAGCTCATCATAAGGATAAGAGCGTGTAAGTTTGCTTTGGATAGAGACCCCGCGGAAGAATGGCTTGCGTTCACTAAACTGAGCCAACTGTGCTTCTGTTAAGTCAATCTTAATCGTTACCGGGTCATTTTTATTTTTACTTAGACGCGCCAAGATATCAGTGATATCTGTATCGGTTAAATCAAAAATCGGCGCAAGCAGATGCAACGTGCGCTCAGGATTTTCGACTTCATCAGGGCTGAGCATCGCTGTAAAGACTGGCTGATTGTCTGCCAGTATTACCCCGTTACGATCATAGATATACCCACGACTAGGCGGCGCAGATATCAGTTTGATACGGTTGTTATCGGCTTGCGTGGTGTACTGATCATGAGCGTAGACTTGCAAATACCCATAACGTGTTATCAAACCGCCCAAACCAATCAATATTATAATCCCAAAGATGATAATACGATTGGTAAAGGTACTGTTGACCTGTTCGGTATTGGGAGTTATCGGTTTATTCATAGAAGATCAGAGCCCAAACGGTCAGTGAGTCAATAAAAGAAAAATAAGAGGGCAGGTTGGTTAACCAAAGTGCGGTGAGTCTAAAAGATAATGCAAATGGTTTCAATCACATAGAAGGGTATGGTGTGAAATCGTCATGCAGTCATTTATACGCAGGTAGTCCTTGTTATTGCACTACAAATTATAACAGAACAAATGAGCAGGCGCAGTACTCAGTCATATATTTTGTCTTGTTTATCTACTGACCAAGAACTGGCTTATATTTAGGTTTTTATCGGTTAACAGACGATATGGACCATGTCATCTTTAGTCACAACTTGCCGCTGGTCTATATGTGCTAATAAATGGCAAGTATGC
This sequence comes from Psychrobacter proteolyticus, assembly GCF_038155145.1. Taxonomy (GTDB): domain Bacteria; phylum Pseudomonadota; class Gammaproteobacteria; order Pseudomonadales; family Moraxellaceae; genus Psychrobacter; species Psychrobacter proteolyticus_B. The sequence goes on along the minus strand of NZ_JBAKAY010000003.1, from coordinate 301,509 downwards.
TAAAATCAGGCGATTTATTTTATAGTAGTTATTATGGGCGGAGCGTCTTTTGAAACGTTCTCATTTTGCTAGAGTTTCGTTATCAGTAGCGATAATATTAGCAACGACAATCAATCTGTCAGGGACTAGATAAGTCATGGACGTAAATTCATTATGGCAGACGATAGCTGAACACCCAGAGTTTTTTGCCATGCTGACCATCCCACCAGTGACGGCATTCGTCACTTGGGTACATGTGTGGATGGCGCTCAAGATGCTGTTCTATCCGGTCAAGTTCTGGGGTATTCGTATTCCTAACTTCCCATTTTTTGGGCTGCCCGGTATCGGTTGGCAAGGTATCGTGCCGCGCAAAGCGGGCAAGATATCAGGAGTTATCGTTGACCAGACGCTCTCAAAACTCGGTTCACTTGATGAGTTTTTTAAGGCGATGGAACCTGAGCAAATGGCGATATTTGTCACTGATACGGTGGACAAAAACCTTGAGCCATTGATTGATGAGATTATGCTGGATCACTCGCCAGCATTATGGGGCAATCTACCTTACGCCCTAAAGCGCCGTGTTTATGCGCAAGCCCATAAAGAGCTACCTAGTATTATGCAGTCGCTGGTGACAGATTTGACTTATCATGTCGAAGACTTGGTCGATATGCGCAAAATGATTGTCAACACCATGGAAAACGATCGTCGCCTGATGGTCAATATGTTTCTAAAGGTCGGGCAAAAAGAGATCGATTTTATCTGGCACATCAGTGCTTTGATTGGTCTGGTATTTGGTATTATCCAGATGTTTATATTTTTGGTGGTGCCGCAGCATTGGACCGTACCGTTCTTTGCCGCGATTTGGGGTTTTCTCACCAATTGGATTGCCATTTGGATGGTGTTTAATCCAGTAGAGCCGCACTTTATACCTTATTTGAAGCTGTTTTCGGTGCAGAGTCGCTTTCCATTTATCAAACCCGTCGTACCGCATATCGCAAAGTATCGTTTACAAGGCGGCTTTATGAAGCGCCAAGAGGAAGTTTCTGAGGTTTTTGCTGAGATTGTGGTAAAGGATTTGGTCACTCTAGAAAACATCATGAATGAGATGATGTATGGTGATCGCTCAGCACAAACCCGTGATTTGATGAAATCGCATCTATATACGGTGCTAGAGTCACCAGTGATTAGCACGACATTACGTGTGGGGTTGGGACGCCGCGATTATGGGCAACTTAAAAATACCATTATTGACAAATCTATTGTCGCAACGATGGTGCCACTGCGAGATCCTGAGCTAAATGAAAGTCGAGCCAGTAAGATATTTGGTCTGTTTCGCGATAGAATACGTGCGCTCACGCCAAATGAGTTTCAGAACCTGTTGCGTCCCGCTTTCCGAGAGGATGAGATGACGTTGATTGTTTTGGGCGGTTTGACTGGTTTTCTAGCAGGTTGGTTGCATTTAGTGTTAGTATTTTTCCCCTCGATGCAATAATGCATTAATAAGTATTTTTAATTAGTCATGAACGGCTGTATTGAATAAGCTTTGAATAACTAAAAAATGTAAAATTAGCAACAGATAAGCATTTTGTATCAATCATTCATATTGATACGTCACAATGATAGTAGCGGGTTTTATGTGCTTTTACAGCAATTGAAACCTCAGTTTTTAACCGTAAACTATGACCGCATAAAGGACTATTAGCGTTTGCCAGTGGCTAGCAATGCCATCGGTGAACCCTTAATTGTATCCAAGGTAAACAAGGTTAGACCGTATGTTAATCACAGAATTGGGTTATTTTGCCTTGCTGGCCGCTTTTATATTGGCGATTTTGCAGGTGGTACTACCAACCATTGGCGTCATGCGTGACCACGTCGCTTGGCAGCGTTTGGCGCCAAGTCTGGCATGGGCACAATTTGCGGCAATGATTACCTCATTTGCTGCACTGATGGCAGGCTTTTATTACAACGATTTTAGTCTCGTCTATGTCACTCAGCATTCCAATACATTGCTGCCTTGGTACTACAAGCTGTCGGCGACGTGGGGCGGTCATGAAGGCTCGCTGCTGCTTTGGATGACCATCATGGCCACTTGGTGCGCGCTGGTCTCTTACTTCAGTCGTGGATTGCCTTTATCGATGCGTGCGCGAGTGCTGGTGATACTGGCAGGCGTGCAGATGATGATGCTGGCGATGCTAATCTTTACCTCATCGCCATTTGATCGCACATTACCCAATCTACCTGTTGATGGCGCGGATCTAAACCCTGTATTACAAGATTTTGGTCTGATTATTCACCCACCGATGCTTTATATGGGCTACGTGGGCATGGTTGTGCCATTTGCGTTTTGTATGGCAGCACTGTGGGAAGGGCGTTTGGATGCGGTATGGACACGTTGGTCGCGTCCATGGGCATTGGCTGCTTGGGGTTTCTTAACAGTCGGTATCGCGCTTGGCTCGTGGTGGGCTTATTATGAGCTTGGCTGGGGCGGTTGGTGGTTCTGGGATCCAGTAGAGAACGCCTCATTGATGCCGTGGTTAGCTGGGACGGCGCTCTTGCATTCACTTGCTGTCACCGAAAAACGCGGTGTATTTAAAGCATGGACGATTATGCTCGCAATCTTTGCTTTTGCGCTTAGTCTGCTTGGTACGTTCTTAGTACGTTCAGGTGTCATCACCTCAGTGCATTCATTTGCCGCTGATCCAACGCGTGGCCTAGTGATTCTAGTTATCCTAGGTATCATCGTCGGCGGTGGTCTGTTGATGTTTGCTGTACGTGGTTGGCGTTTGACGGTCGAGAGTCAGTATCGACTTATCTCACGTGAATCATTTTTGGTAATTAATAACGTTATTATTCTCATTTCAACCTTAGTGGTACTACTTGGTACGCTATACCCTATTATTGCTGATGCCTTTAACTTAGGTCAGGTATCTGTTGGCCCTCCGTATTTCAACGCTCTATTTGTGCCGTTGACATGGCTACTACTGGTGGCGATGGGTATGGGCTCTAATATTCGCTGGAAACAAGACAGCCGCCCGTTATTGGGTGCTGGCATGGTCATTGCGGTGAGCAGTTTGGTATTGGCTGCCATTATCACCTATTTTGCCAGTCCATCAGCGATGCTAAATATCGGTGTCACATTGGCCGTGAGCTTTTGGGTGTTGTTATGGATGGTTGTCGATTTCAAAGACAAGACCAAAAATGCACCAAGTCGTTTAAATGGCTTACGTCAGTTACGTCTGAGTTATTGGGGTCAGCAAACCGCTCATATTGGCGTCATCATTGCGGTCATCGGCGTGGCATTTACCACTACGTTGAGCATTGAGCGCGATGTGGCATTAGGGCCTAATGACAGTGTCAACGTGCAAGGCTATGACTTTACGGTAAAAGGCTTTAGTGAAGTAAAAGGCAGTAACTTTGACGCTACGCAAGCAGAAGTAACAGTCAGTAAAGACGGTCAAGAAGTGACCACGTTATATCCTGAAAAACGTAACTATATTATCAGTATGATGCCGATGACGGAGGCTGCGATTGATGCCAATCTGATGCGCGATGTGTACGTAGCACTTGGTGAGCCAATTGCTGAAGATAGCAATGAATGGGCTTTCCGTATCTATGTCAAACCGCTGATCCGCTGGATATGGTTGGGTGCACTTATCATGGCTTTCGGTGCATTGCTCAGCATGCTAGACAATCGTTACCGTATCAAAAAAACCAAAACACCTGCGCAAATCGCGGCCAAAAAATCAGGCTTTGCGACGGTTGCGGATTTGGATACGTCAGCTACAAAGATAGGGGAGCGTTAATATGACTACCTCAAACAATGAACCTGATAAAAAAGCTCAGCAAGAGGTTGTCAACGACCCTAAAGTTGCGGGCAGCAATAAAGTAAAAACTAAGAAAAAACTAAAAATTGGGTTTTTGATTCCGCTGGTTATCTTTATTGGTTTGGTTGCTATGCTCTATATGCGTTTGGGTAAACCGACGGATATCGTGACCAATACAGCGCTTGAGCGTCCAGTACCTGCCTTTGAGTTGCCATTGTTATCAGATACCAGTCGTATCATGACCAATGACAACTTGCCAGATAAGCCATTCCTCATGAATATTTGGGGCTCTTGGTGTCCAACTTGTATCATTGAGCATCCTTTTTTGATGAAGTTAGAAGAGCGCGGTGTTAACTTGGTGGGCGTAAACTACAAAGATGATATTGGAGATGCATTAGGGTATCTTAATCGCGGTGGCGACCCGTTCTCTATGTCTATTCAAGACTTGTCAGGGCAGTTCGCTCTTGACTTAGGTCTGACTGGTGCGCCTGAGACTTTCATCGTCGATGGTGATGGGATTATTCGTCAGCATATCATCGGTGAGATCAATGAGAGCAATTGGCAAAGTCGTATCACGCCTTGCTTGATGGTACTCAACGACGCTAGTAATAATGGGGTCAGTCCAGATCCGAGCCAAGTTGCGGAGGCGTGCAAATGATAGCCTACCAAATAAGAAATGCAACCATAAAGCTAGCAAGCTTGTTAATTGCTTGTCTATTCAGTATGGCCAGTTTTGCTGCCATTGATGTCTATGATTTTGATTCTGTGCAACAAGAAGCTCAGTACCGTGGTCTCATTGAAGAGCTGCGCTGCCCGAAATGTCAAAACCAAAATTTGGCAGGGTCTGATGCACCAATTGCGCAAGACTTAAAGCAAAAAACCTATGATTTGATAAAAGATGGTCGTAGTGATGGCGAGATTCGAGCCTATATGCAAGAGCGTTATGGCGACTTTATCAGTTATAAGCCGCCAGTACGCCCTTCAACATGGATTTTATGGTTTTTCCCACCATTATTATTGATCGTTTTATTGGTCGGTTGGTTTTGGCAAAGTAAACGCCGTCAGCTTGTCGCCAGCGGCGAGAGTGGTTTAGCAGTAGACAACCATGTCAAAGCGTTGTCTGCCGCTGAAAAAGCAGAACTTGATCGCTTATTGTCACGAGTCAATAACGATGACAAAGACGACACTACAAGCCTTGGGGGCAAAAAATGACCATATTTTCTACTGTTGGCTTATTTATTGCGCTAAGTTTACTTGTCGCTCTACTATTGGGCATTATCACCATTAAGCCGTGGTTAAGAGCACCGCGTTCGCATAGTAAGCCTATGGACAATCAATTGCTGGATATCAACGTTGCTGTGTTTCGTGAGCGACTAGCAGAGCTGAAAACAGACAAAGACAGTGGTATCATTGATGACCATCACTATCAAAACCAGAAGCTTGAGCTTGAGCGTCAGCTTTTGGATGCTCAACGTGAAGTGTCACCGATGGTCACGCCTGGTATCAAAAGCCGATTAATTATTATGGTTTGGGTACCTGTATTAACGGCCATGGCATATCTCATGGTTGGTGATCGCACACCTGTATTTGAGCTGTGGGCTGCCGAGGACAAAGTCGGTCAAGTGGCAGATGACTTACTGACAGGTAGAATCGATCAGCCACCTGCTTGGGCAATTGAAGATGGTAATCAGCTGATCAGTGCTATGCAGACTAACGTCTATCGTCATGCCAGTGACTACAATCGCTGGATGCGCCTATCAGAGCTGTTCTTGTCATTAGAGGCGACTGATTCGGCACTAGAAGCGTTGTCGCGCGCTTATCGTCTATCACCTGATAACGAAGAGATTGCGACCACTTATGCGCAGATCAGTTTCTTTGCTAATAAGGGTCAGTTAGATGCCAATAGCCGCCGAGTGTTAGAAAACATACTGGCCACAAATCCAGAGCATGAAGGCGCACAGATGCTTATGGCGATGGGTGAGGCTCGTGCTAGTAACTTCGATCAAGCGCAAGGCTGGATTAAACGTCTGCGTGACAGTATCGCGGCCAAACCAGGCGATCATACGCAAGCGCTATCAAGTCTAGATGAGCTTAGCGCTAATGTGGTGATGCAGCAGCAGCAAGCCTCTGAAGGCGTCGAAGTAACAGTCAAAATAAATGCTAGTCTGTTACCATTGGTAAAAGCTGACGATACACTGTTTGTGGCGATACGTGATGTGAAAGGTGGTCCACCATTTGCCGCGAAGCGTCTACCAATTAGCAATATCAAACAAGGTGAAGCGGTTATTAGTCTAAGTGATCTTGATGCTATGATGCCAGAGCGTACCCTAGGATCGGCTCGTTCTGATAAAGTACAGCTAGCGGTCATCGCTCGTATCAGCCATAGTGGCAATGCTACCGCAGAGTCAGGCGACCTCTCAGGCAATCCAGTGGTAATCAGTGCAGAACAAAATCAGGTCAACGTGGAGATTAATCAACAAGTGCCATAGTCATAGTAGTCATATAAGTACTGGACGCTAATGGTATTTATTATACAGACGCTGTTGCTCAGTACGGACGCGAGCAGCAGTGCTATGATTGTTCTAATTTTATAAAGATGTGAAGTGAAGATGACCAAGATATATAAATGGGCATTTTAAACGCAGTCAATGCTGCTGCTTTTTATCTTGAATTGACCATGTATGAACAGATAAGTCATGCCAACTTGTCACATCAATAATGAAAATACTTGAGCTTTGCAGGGCCACAAGGTAAGGTAGCTTTGCAAACAACTAATCCCAGAGTTTTATTAATCCCAAAATCCTATCTATTAAGGAGAGTCGTGTAATGATGCGTATTATTTTACTAGGACCACCAGGCGCCGGTAAAGGTACCCAAGCCCAGTTTATTTCTAAAGAATATGATATTCCACAGATCTCAACTGGCGACATGCTACGTGCAGCAATTAAAGAAGGTAGCGAGCTTGGCAAAAAAGCCAAAGATATCATGAATGCTGGTGGTTTGGTTTCTGATGACCTCATTATCAACCTAGTGAAAGAGCGTATCGCTAAGCCTGATTGTGTGAATGGTTGTATCCTAGATGGTTTCCCGCGCACTATTCCTCAAGCGCAAGCACTTGCAGACGCTGATGTTGCTATCGACCACGTTATCGAAATCAGTGTACCTGATGACGAAATCGTGAGCCGTTTGTCTGGCCGTCGTCAGCATCCAGGTTCAGGTCGTGTTTATCATGTCGATCACAATCCACCAAAGGTTGAAGGTATCGATGACGTCACTGGTGAAGCGCTTATCCAGCGTGAAGATGACCAAGAAGCGACTATCCGTGACCGTCTATCTACTTATCATGAGCAAACGTCAGCATTGGTTGGTTTTTACCAAGACAAAGCTAAAGAAGGCGATGATGCACCTAACTATGATAAGTTTGATGGTACGCAAGGTATCGATGACGTTAAGCAGCAAATCTTGTCTGCACTAAAAGGCTAATTATCGAGGTTAGCTAATTGATTTAGCCAGTCGATGTAGTCGTTGAAGACCCTGTTTAATAGCAGGGTTTTTTTATGGCTGATTATTTTATGCCTTATAAAAAACACCCACAAAAAAACCGCTTACTCATTATAAGTAAACGGTCTTTTGTCAAATATACGACTGATAAAGCCCATATATTTTAATTAATGCTTATGCGTTACCTTGAGCATCAACTTGTGCTTGCTGTTGGCTCTGTGCATACGCTTGATCAAAGTTCACAGGTGCTAGTAGCAATTGTGGGAAGCTACCGCGTGTCACGATGTCGCTGATGACTTCACGAGCATATGGGAACAACACATTAGGGCAGTATGCGCCTAGGATTTGACCGATTTGATCTTCTGGAATATCTTTTAGTAAGAAGATACCTGCTTGATGCACTTCAGCGATAAATGCTGCTTCTTCCGCATTTTTGGCAGTAACGCTCACAGTTAGGATGATTTGATAATGATCGTCATCTAGTTTTTCAGCGTTACTAGACAAATTGATATCAAGCTCTGGGTTCCACTCTTTGGTGAATACGCTAGCGCCTGGGACTTCAAGTGACATGTCTTTTACATAGATGCGTTCTAGTGCCAATTGTGGTTGTGCTTGTTCTTCAGCCATGGTAAATCCTCTAAAATTAAATCAAATGATTGGGCAAATCGTCATTTTAATAAACGTTCATTGTAATATAAATCGAGACTATTTTTTGGTATTGTCTCGATATTTTTTATCATTACTTCTTACTACTCTATTAAAACGTGCCACTGTCTATCTTTACATAAATAAAGACAGACAGTAAAGAAAGGTAGCAGATTAACCTGCCAATAGCTCGTCAAGTTTGCCTTGCTGGTTCATTTGGTTAAGTTCATCAAAACCACCGACAAAGGTTTCACCAACGAAGATTTGCGGCACAGTGCGGTAATTATTGGTTTTTTTCATTAACGCTTGACGCTCTTCGCTGCTCATATCGTGCATGCCGATTTCTTCATAATCAACACCTTTGGTTTTTAGTAGTTGTTTGGCGTTTGAGCAGTATGGGCAGATAGGGGTAGTGTAAACTTTTACAGATACAGTCATGGTAAATCCTTATTTATAAATTTATGGGATAACAAACGTATTATGGAGAGCATAATAAATTATCATAGTCTAAGCGTTGGTATAGTCTGTTATCAATGAGTAAAGTAAAAATGCACTCGGTGATGCTCATTACTAAAGTGGGGATGGGCACAACAAATTCAAGCCGTTTTGGCTCAAAACGTATTTTAGTGCTATAAAACATGATAAATAGAATATAAAAAATAAACCACAAAAAAAGACACCCAATAAAGAGGTGTCTTTTTTATATAGCGTCAGTCAGGTCACATAGACATCAGCTAAGCGATTTGTACAAACGCTTCACTTAAGCGCCTATACAGGTCTGTTACTTGCTTAGACTTGGTTTTGTTTTACCTTTAGCCTTTGCTTTGGCGTCTTTTACACCAACCAACGGCATGCCAGCGCCTTGCCAGCCGCCAATACCGCCTTCTAAGCGATAGACACTATCTTTACCAATCATCTGAATCGCAGCGCCTGCTTGGACGCCCATGTCACAGATGATAATCACTGGCTGCTCAATCGCGCGAATCTCTTCTAAGCGGTCTTTGAGGTCAGTGAACGGTATGTTGCGGCTGCCCTGAATATAGCCTGATTCAAACTTCTTCTTAGCGCGAATATCGATAAGTTGCGCGTTTTGAGAATTGACCATCATGCCAAGCGTGTTAGGCGATATTTTTCTACCGCTACGTTTGTTTTCAATCGTAAAAAACAGTATAGCAAGTACGGCTAATATACCAAATAAAAACGGGTGGTTGCCCACAAATTCCAGCGCACGATCCAAACCATACCTCCAAAAAAATAAGTGTTCTATTAAGCTGAGAAGACAGCCCAATGATAATGAACAAGGCGCTATTATACCGATAAGGCCATCTATAGTAAACGGGCGATGACACGGGCAGTAATTGAGCGGTTATTGCACCTATCTATGGATCTTCTCAGCCTAATAAAAATATCTACTCACAAGACCGTGTTTAATTAAAGCGAACAGTAACAAGCCAAATACTAATAAGGCTTAGTATCTGCCTCTTCTCGTAGCGTGACGAGATTTTCAACGCGGCGCTGCAATACTTCACCATCAGCTACGGCTTGCCATAGTGCACAGCCTTTGCTGTTGTGAGTATGGCGACAGTCACGGAATTGGCAGTCACCGGCTAATGGTGCTAGCTCAACGAAGCCTGAAATAATATCATCAGGAGTAAGGTGCCAAATACCATATTCACGAATCCCTGGTGTATCGACGATACCGCCTTGGGTGAGGTCTTTTGGGTTAAATGGCAGCAGTCGACTGGTCGTCGTGGTGTGCTGACCGAGCTTAGAGTTTTGTGAGATGATATTGACGCTCTGTCCAGAGTCAGGCAGAAGGGCATTGATTAGACTGCTTTTGCCGACGCCAGATTGACCCGCGAAGATGACCAGCTTTTTATCTATATAGCGTTTTAGTTCATCAAGGCCTTCTTGCTCATCGCTCTCAGCGATATTTTCAGGGCAATCGACTGAAGTCAGAACGCTTTCATAACCAAGCGCGGCATACTGTGCCAATAATTCATTGGTGTCCACGCCGTTCTCTTCTGCCAATAAATCGGCTTTGTTGAGTACTAATAATGGTTTGACACCTGCATGATGGCATACCACGAGATAGCGATCGATCAGCGTTGGCGCGGCGGCAGGCAATGGCGCAAAAACAATCGCCAAAATATCGACATTGGCGGCAACAGGTTTGAGCTTATGATAGCGGTCAGGACGAGAAACCAGCGATGTACGCGGTTTGACCGCTTCGATACGTCCAAAGCCAGTATTAGAATCGGCATTCCAGCGTACTTGATCGCCAGCAGCTAGCATCGGTAGATTGGTACGCACATGACAGCGCCAGATATCATTCAATTCAAGCGTTTGCCAAAACGGCTCAGGATCATCAGGCGCAATCTCTGGCTGCTCAGGTATGACAGCTGGCAGGCTAGTGACTTGTACTTCTAGTTGCTTACCGTAATGCGCCATGACCACGCCATCCATCAAACTGTCATCAATACTATCTTGATTGGACAGTTGCTGCTTGTCGATGCGACGAATCTGTTGTTTAGTCAGTTTGCGTTGCCGGATTAATGCCATGGGTTTTTGACCTATTATAAAAATATTGCTAAGTGTAGCGTGAAAATTTGCTAACATACAGCCTAAAGCGTCTGCGGCAGACAGTGGTTTTGTAATATTTTGGCTGATTGTTAAATTTTTTGAATCAATCAGTGCATTGCAATGCTGCCTGAATATGAGTATTCAACCGCAATACGTTTTTTAAATTATGTTTAAAACTGTCCCAAAATTTAATGACCATAGGATATTGTATGACTACCGGTGACCATCCCAATAAGATTAAAATCAAAAATCAAGGCAAAAAAGGGCTGGTATGGATTGATTTAGAAATGACCGGACTTGATACCTTAAACGATGAGATTATCGAGATTGCTACTGTCGTTACTGACGAAGATTTGAATGTACTTGCTGAAGGACCTGTGTTTGCGATCAAGGTATCAGATCAAGTCTTAAATAAGATGGATGACTGGAATACCAAGCAGCATGGTCAATCAGGATTGGTCGATCGTGTGCGCCGTAGTACGGTGACATTGGCAGAAGCCGAAGCGGAGACCATCAAGTTCCTAAACAAATGGGTTGATAGTGGTAAGTCGCCAATGTGTGGTAACTCTATTTGCCAAGATCGTCGATTTATGGCGCGCCAAATGCCAGAGCTTGAGCGATTCTTCCATTATCGCAATCTTGACGTGTCATCAATTAAAGAGCTTTGTTTCCGCTGGCGTCCTGATATCTTAAAGAATTTCGAAAAAGGTGGCAGTCATTTAGCCTTAGATGATATTCGTGACTCTATCCGTGAGCTAAAGCATTACCGTCAGCATTTCTTTAAGCTAATACCTTAAATAGCTTATCGCTTGCTAGCTATTTAAAAGTGTAGTAAAAAACAAAAGGGTCTGTTGAACTATCAACAGACCCTTTTGTTTTTTAGTTAGGTTCAACGATCAAGTCAAACAAGCATTGTAAACTCAAACAATCCAAACTCAGCAGTATTATTGCTTAAATCATTACTATTCAAACTGTCACTTGAATGCGCGTCATCTGTCACTACACCAATCACGGCGCTAACTTTCGGCTGGCGGGTGTCTTTATCTAACAAGCGCCAGTCGCCAAGCACGTAGCGCTTTTTATCATCAGTCGCCTGATGAATGTCTGGACGATGGGTATGTCCGTGTAACAATGCATCACTAGTAGCAATAGCTTGACGTACGGCTTTATCATTCACATCCATGATATGAGCAGCTTTGTTCGCATTATTCTGCTGACTTCGTCGACGCATATTATCTGCGATGGCTAAGCGTTTTTCTAATGACTTATTAAGCAAATACCACTGAGTTAAACGGTTGCGCATAATTTTGCGAAAGAACTGATATTTTTTATCATCAGTACATAACGCATCACCGTGCTCTAAGCGGTAATGCTGCTGACCAACAGGCAAAGTATACGGTTCGTTGATAAGCTCACCACCGAACAGATTACAAAACGGCTGACCTAACAGAAAGTCACGGTTACCGTGCATGACCAATATTTCACAGCCATTAATACGTAGCTGCTTGAGTTTGGTGATAAGTGGAGTCAACCAGTGCGCTATCTTCTCGTCTTCTGACAACGATAAATACGTATCATCACCTAGCCACACCTCAAACCAATCACCCAATATAAAGAGGCGTTTTAGCGCTGGCAGGGCGAGACAGTCATCTAATAGCGCCAAAAAAGCCTGCACTAAGGCAGGCTCCTGAGGCGATAAATGCAAATCGCTAATCAATACTTGCCGCACTTGATGAGGGCGGGTCGTGATTAAGTGATTAAAACTTTGCATTTATCTTGGTCCTCGTGACTTATCGTATAGCGAGCATGATTTAATAAACTATATTAAAAAATGCTCGCTCATTCACAGCTATCGCTAAGTAACTATTACTGACTAGCTGCTATTGAATGACTATTACTGAGTAATGATGGTTGCTGAGTTGATAACAACTGGCTCTTTTGGCACATCAGCATGCATGCCGAAACGACCAGTTGGTACGCTGCGCATTTTTTCGATAACGTCCATACCACTTGTTACTTTACCAAATACGGTGTAACCCCAACCTTGCATGTTTTTGCCAGAGTGGTTTAGGAAGTCGTTGTCTTTTACGTTGATGAAGAACTGGCTAGTCGCTGAATGCGGATCTTGGGTACGCGCCATCGCGATAGTACCTTTATCATTTTTTAGACCGTTGTCCGCTTCGTTTTCGATAGGCGCGTTGGTTGGTTTTTCATTCATCTCAGCGTCCATTCCGCCGCCTTGAATCATGAAACCATCAATGATGCGATGGAAAATTGTACCGTCATACTGACCAGATTTTACGTAGTTTAAAAAGTTTTCTACGGTTTTTGGTGCTTTTTCTTCGTTGAGTTCGATAACGATCGCACCCATATTAGTTTCAAGTTCTACTACTGGTGGCATGTCTACCATGGGATATTCCTTTTTGATTGCAGCGCCCTAAATAGCACTATTGTGAGTGGTGGTTAAAAAGTTACGGGTAGTCTAACGGCTTTTTTATCCCGTGTCATGTATCAGGCTGTTAATGCGTTTGCGAAACCTGATAGAATAACGCAACTTTACCCATTTTTGACAAATTTTGATAATGCGGTCGCACTATCTAAGTTTTAATATTCTCGTTTTATTTTAACACTTTAGTTTAAACGTTTCGTGATGCGTGATGGCACGCACCATGAACTGACAATTTGCGTTAGGAGCAATGCCCGATGAGTGATCACTCAAGCAACAATGCACAAAAAGACGAAGCAAAAAACGATTTTATTCGTAATATCATTCGTGACGATGTCAATGCGCAAAAATACCAGCAAATTGTAACGCGCTTTCCGCCTGAGCCAAATGGCTACCTGCATTTAGGTCACGTAAAATCTATCTGCTTAAACTTTGGTGTGGCCAAAGAGTTCGGCGGTGTGTGCAACCTGCGTTTTGATGACACCAACCCAACTGCTGAAAAGCAAGATTACATCGACAATATTAAGAACGATGTGCAATGGTTAGGTTTCGAGTGGGCAGGCGAGGCGCATCATGCCTCAGGTTATTTTGATCAATTGCATGCATGGGCAATTCAGTTGATTGAGCAAGGCGACGCTTATGTTGATTTGCAAACCCCTGAGCAAATCAAAGAAAACCGTGGTTCATTCAATGAAGCGGGAACGCCTTCACCATATCGTGATGCCAGCGTTGAAGAAAACCTAGCGCTGTTCAATGATATGAAAGACGGTAAATACGCTGAAGGAAAGGCTATTTTGCGCGCCAAGATCGATATGGCCAGCCCAAATATGAACCTACGTGATCCTGTTATCTATCGCGTGATGCATCAAGCGCATCATCAGACTGGTGATAAATGGTGCATCTATCCGATGTATGACTTTGCTCATCCACTCTCGGATGCGTTAGAAGGGATTACCCATTCATTATGTACGCTTGAGTTTGAAGATCATCGTCCATTCTATGATTGGGTCATCGAAAAAATCGGCTTTGACGTACCGCCGCATCAGTACGAGTTTAGCCGCTTAAACGTTGACCATACATTGACCAGTAAGCGTAAGCTAAAGCAGCTAGTAGATGAAGGTATCGTAAGCGGTTGGGACGATCCACGTATGCCGACTGTCGCTGGCATGCGTCGCCGTGGTTATACGCCAGAGGGCTTGCGTGATTTTTGTGAGCGTGTGGGTGTGACCAAAGCGGATAGTGTGGTTGATTTCCGTTTGCTAGAGTTTAGCGTTCGTCAGTCATTAGAGACGACAACTGGTCGCGGTATGGCGGTACTAAAGCCATTAAAAGTGACCATCACTAACTTTAGCGAAGCGGTCAGCAGCTGGGAGTCGCAAAAAGCCGATAGCGTTAATGCACGTTTTGACGATGCGACTCAGACGCTTTGGTTGACTCAGCCGAACCATCCTAACGTCGATATGGGTGAGCGTGAGATTCCATTCACCGAAACGCTATACATTGACCAAGGTGATTATGAAATTGAGCCGCCTGCAGGCTACAAGCGTCTCTCTCCAGAAAAGCCAGAGATTCGTCTGCGTAACACCTACGTACTAGCAGTCACTGAGCATATCACTGATGAAAATGGCAATGTCGTTGAGCTAAAAGCGACGATTGACCCTGCTACTTTGGGCAATAACCCTGAAGGACGTAAGGTTAAAGGCGTGATTCATTGGGTATCAGCCAGTCAAGGCGTACCAGCGACCGTACGTATGTACGAGCAGCTATTCAGTGCTGAGGACCCAAGTGGCGTCGCTGATGTTCATCAAGCGCTAAACCCGAACTCGCTCACTGAGCTAAATGCAGTGGTTGAGCCGTCTCTGGTCAATGCAGATGCTGGCACGCGCTTCCAGTTTGAGCGTGAAGGTTACTTCATCTCTGATAGCGAAGATCACAGCACGGATAAGCCAGTATTTAACCAAATCGTTAGCTTGCGTGATAGCTATAAGCCAGCTTAATTTATGTTGACTCAGTATATGAAAAGTATCGTTATTCAAATAGATATTTTGGAATAATACTGAACAATAGTAGTTTGCAAATTAGCCCATTTCTAGTACGCTAGGAATGGGCTTTTTTGTGTGTAGTTATAAAGTTAAGCATAGTAAGATTTGAGGAAATAAGAATGGCAAAGTTTCTAAACAGCAGTGGTACAACGTATCATTTAGAAGAGTTGATTAAAAATGCGTCTGATCGGTTGATTATTATTAGCCCATACTTGAAGCTTAATGAACGTATCAAAGAATTATTGGAAGACCGCAACCGTCTCAAGATCGACATTCGAATTGTTTATGGCAAGAATGATTTGCACCCTGAAGAAATAAACTGGCTCAAAAACCTGACCTTTATTCGTACTAGCTTTTGCAAAAACTTACATGCGAAATGCTACCTGAATGAAAATGAGTGCATTATTACCAGTTTAAATCTTTATGAATTTAGCCAAGTTAATAACAATGAGATGGGCGTACTGATTTATCGTAATGATGATGCCAAACTTTATGCCGATACTTATGAGGAAGCGCAGCGCATCATTCGTATCAGTGATGAAGTGAGAATGTCTCTTGAAAAAGTGACCGAAACTGAAAGTGAGTCTGAGCCTAGTACCAAAACAACAAACTCTACTACCAACGTAAGCGTTAACTCTACGACAGAAATCACACCTAATTACTCTAAACTGACCACCGCCAAGCTTGCTAAAGAGTTGGGCTTTAAAACGCAAGAGTTGAATGACAAGCTGCTTGCAGCGGGTTACCTACAATCGCAAGATGGTGAGCTAGTATTGACCGATGCTGGACGTGCAGCTGGTGGTACGAGCAAGAAGGGTAAGTTTGGCGAGTTTTGCTTATGGGATGCAGGGATGGTGGTTTAATTATTTATCAAAGCTACTTGTCCATAAGAGTTCATTAAAAGATTTGTCCATCAGCTTAGAGTTAAACGGAATAACCGCATTACAATCCGTCACAAGACATTCATAACCAGTTTGTTAAGATAAAGTCAGTTTTTACGGATGTGCTTTATGTTATATTTGATAACTGAGCACGTCGATGATAATAATAGAACGCGAGGCCGACGTGTCGATATAAGCGTTCATTCACATAGCTAAGGAATCAAGCATGGCACATTTACGTTTAGGTGATACCGCACCAAATTTTGACGCTACAACCACAGAAGGTGACATCAATTTTCACGAGTGGGCAGGTGATCATTGGGTCGTTTTCTTCTCGCATCCAGCAGATTTTACGCCAGTATGTACCACTGAGCTTGGTCGCGCCGCTGCACTGAATGGCGAGTTCCAAAAGCGCAATGTAAAGCCGATTTGTATTTCTGTTGATAGCTTAGAAGATCACAAAGCGTGGGCGAGCGATATCGGTGAGACTCAAGGCACAGATATGAACTTCCCAATCATCGCTGATCCTAATAAAGAAGTCGCTGAGCTATATGACATGATGCATCCTAATGCCGACAGCACTCATACAGTACGTAGCGTCTTTATCATTGATCCAAGCAAAAAAGTTCGTCTAACGCTGACATATCCTGCCAGCTGTGGCCGTAACTTTGATGAAATTATCCGCGTAATTGACGCACTACAGTTGTCGGATGAGTACAACATTGCAACACCTGTAGACTGGAAAGATGGCGACGATGTGATCATTCCACCAAGTGTGAAAAATGAAGATATCGCTGCAAAATATCCAAAAGGTCACAAAGAGATTAAGCCGTATCTACGCACCACACCTGCACCAAACAAATAATTAGACTGATGTATAAATGTGATTAAATAAAGCCCCATGACTCAAGGTTATGGGGCTTTTATTATTTCTACTTTATGATTAATAACACTTTGCCATGATGGCCAGATTAGGCTATAACTGTGGTATAGCGTATCAATATTTGTGCTTATCAGTACAACAACCATAATAAAGCGTATCAGCGTCAAATCGCTGTCCAATCATTCTTACAAGGAGTTTGCTATGAAAAAACTATATATTACCCGTACAGCGCCCAATCCACGTAAAGCACTTATCCTATTAGCTTCAAAAGGTATCGATGTTGATGATATGGATGATGTGGATGTGATCGATATTGATTTTGCGGCAAATGAGCAAATGTCAGAAGCCTTTACGCAAATGAATCCAATGCAGACCGTACCTGTTTTGACCTTAGATGATGGTACAGTACTGAATGATTCGCAGGCAGTTTGTGAGTATCTGGATCGTGTTTACGGTGAGCGTTCGGTCATGGGTAATGATGTGGTACAGCGTGCGCAAGTTTGCTCTATGCGCCGTGTTGCAGAGTTTGAAGTGATGTATAACTTGATGCTCGCGTTTCAGCACAGTCATCCATCTAAAGCACAACGTATTGAGCAAGTGCCAGAGTTCGTCGCACCATCAATTGCTCGTGCGGTTAAAGCCATGGCATATTTTGAGACGATATTAGAAGGTCGTGAATACCTAGTAGGTGAGCAATTAAGTTTTGCGGATATTGTGCTATATCTCAGTTTGGATTTTGGTAAAGTATTAAAAATTAATCCTAATGAGCAAGGCGAAAACCTAGCTCGTTTTTATCAAAAGATGAATGAACGTTTCAGTATTAAGAATATGGCTAAAGCCAAACCTGCAAGTGTGAATGACTAAAAGGTTCTAGAAAAATAGTTTAAATCATAAAATTTATCTATTAACCTGTTTAGTAAACTGATCACTATAAAGCAAAACAGCTAACCTCAATCGTTAGCTGTTTTTTTATGAAATATAATAAAAATCAACATTTCGTTACATAAGTTAATAGAGCCAAGGTTATAGTGGTTAATCTAGCTTAGTTATATCAATTATGTTTCTTACTTATTCATTAAAGAGGAATGCTTTTAAATTATGACTTCTTTTGAATAGGTTTTTAAAACATAGATGGTACGCGAGATAAGTTGTACAAGCTTACTAAGAGGTATGTAATATGGTAGGTAGCCGAAATAAGTCAACGTTAAAATTACTGCTATTACCCAGTATGATGGCAGTTAGTCTGATGCTAAGTGCGTGTCAAAAAGAAGCGGCGTCTAGTGAAAATGATACATCGCAGGGTGCTGAAGCTGGCAAGATGACAGACTCAGCCGTAAGTGAAGGTCTGGTATCTAGTATGAGCCCTACATCAGACGAATCTGAACCTGTTGAATTAACCGCTCAAGACAAGCTGACGACCACCTTATCTCATCATCGCTGGACGTTAGTAAATGCAGTCGACGCCAATGAACAACCTATGGCTGAATTTGCGAATATCAACAGTCAGGTAACGCTTGCATTCAACCAATATCAAGGGCAAGACACGCTAAGCTATAGCGTAGGCTGTAATACGATTAGTGCTGGCTATCAGTTAAAAGGGCATACCTTAACTACTGAAGAGGGTATGAGTACAAAGATGTCTTGTAGCGATTTAGACGTGGCAGAAAACACCTTGAATACGTTGATGCAGGGCAGTAGTGAGTTCAAAATTGATCAAGGCGATAATCCAGTATTAACCCAGTTTACCGACGATGATGTAACTCTGGTTTGGAATGGTAGGCTTACTGCACAAGCGAAATATAACAGTAAGGGTGAAACAGTATTTTGGGCAGTAAACTCCGAAACTATACCTTGCGAAGCAGGTAACTCTGAGCAGTGTCTACAAGTTAAGCCTATTACTTATAATGATCAAGGTATTAAAACTCACGAAGGACAGTGGCGAGTATTCGTTGGTGAAATCGATGGCTATCAGCATGATAGCAAACACGAAGAAGTACTACGCTTACAACGCTATCCGCTAAACATCGATGAATTATCAGAGACCAGTGAACCAACTAAAGATGATACTGCTGATGAAAAGTATGCTTATATATTAGATGCTGTCATTGAAAGTGCAGTTGTAGAGTAGCTTATTATAGTTTGAGCATTTGAAATGTTCATAGTCATAAAAAACACGCGTCTAATAGCGCGTGTTTTTTTATGGGATGTCTACTTTGCTGTTTATCTATTTTGACGCGTTTCTGTTTCAACGCTGATTTTTAACGCAAGTTACCCAAATCTTCTTCAGTTAAACGCCAACGACCTTTCTTCTTGGAAGCGCTGCGACCACGCATAGCGCTATTCAATATCAGTTTGTTCATTGAATGGCTTGAGTGAGCGTGACAGATGGCGCAGGCAAGTCCATCGGCAGCATCTTGTTGCGGTACGACTTCTAACGCTAATATCCGGCAGACCATCTCTTGTACTTGCTCTTTGGCTGCCGCTCCATAACCACAGACGGCTTGTTTGATTTGCCGAGCCGTATATTCTGACACTTCTAAATCTAGTGCAACCATTGCTGCAATCGCTGCACCTCTTGCTTGCCCAAGCTTAAGTGCAGAATCAGGGTTTTCCGCCATAAATACTTGCTCAATCGCTGTATAGATAGGCTCGTCTGCATATTTTAAATGATGCTGTGTGATACGCGTTAATCCATTAAAGATACGTTTGAGGCGTTCAGGCATCTCTTTAGTATCTGTGCGAATCGTCCCTGCATCGATATAGGTCAGCTTGTCACCTGTCTGCTGTACTATCCCATAACCGGTCATGCGTGACCCTGGATCAATTCCTATAATAATTGCCATAATATTCCGTCTTGCTTACCTGTCATTTTATATTCAATCCTATATAAATCGGATACGGAGTCAGACTTGCTCAGCATGCTACTCGTAGTACTGTCGCTCACTTTACTTGTATCCAAATTATATCGTACCGACTATATGGCTTAAAAATTAGCCTTAAGTTTGATAGTATAGCAACCAATCCCCATATACATCATATGTTAGCCATTTTAATTTTCATGGCGCTCAATTTATTGGTTTTTATTTTATAGGACGACACTTTATGGGTCAGATAGTTGGTATAGCCATCGTTTGGTTTATTATCGAGATGCTACTGTGGTATTTGCTTGCTCAGTTTATGAGCGGCTGGTGGGTGTTTATGTGGTTTATTATCGCCGCGGTTATCGGTATCTCCTTGATGCGCAAAGGTATGGCTGCTCTTAATCCAATGGCGCAGCAAATGAAAGCTGGTGGCATGATGAACCCTGCGATGCGTCCGCCAGAGACCACGATGATTAAGAGTATCGCGATGGCAGCTGCTGGTATTTTACTGCTTATTCCTGGGGTACTTAGTGATTTGATGGCGCTGTTGGTCGTATTGCCACCTGTGCAGAAAAAGCTAAAAGACTTGGCCAATAATTACGTCATGAATAATCAGCAAAAGATGATGGAAATGATGGCCAAGCAGATGGGTGGTCAAATGGGTGGTGGTCAAAATCCGTTTGGCGGTGCTGGGGGCATGGGCGGTCAAAACCCGTTCGGTGGCGCAGGTGGCATGAATGGTCAAAATCCATTTGGTCAACAGCAGCAAAACCCATTTGGTGATGTGTTTAAACAGCATACTACGGTTGATGGTACTGCCAAAAACATCCCTAAAGATGTAAAGAAAATTACCAAGTCTGCTAATGACGAATAACTATTCAGTTAAATCGTAAGCATAAAAAAAGCCCCTCTAGTCGATGACGAAAGGGGCTTTTTGGTGGTAGTGAACAAATTATAAGAAATATATTTACTAACCGAATGAAACAACCGAAGTGCCGCTGTAAGATGGTGACCCATGAACCGTGAAGTTCAGGGCGGATGCGTCATCATCTCTGCAGGTTTCCTGATACACCGCAAGCGGTGCAGGCATACACAATGAGACAATAGGTACCACATCCTGGTAAAGCATTATCGGCTCAGGGAATAAACATCTACTAGCCAACACTTCAGAATAGTTTTATCTTAACCAATGAAAAGAGTGATTGCAAGTCTGAATTACAGATTGATACGTAGCTTGGTTGATTGGCCGCATTCATATTATATTATATAGAAAAATCATCGCAAGATAACCCTATAAAATTATTCATAAACTCACGAAAAATGCTCAGTTTTTCAGCTATTTCAAGATGTGTGTTAATATAGAGGGCTTTATATTCCCTTACACAGCATTATAGGCGTTCATTCACTCGAGGAGCGGTAATATATGACCAGTACCCAACAAGCATCAGACTCTATTGATAATAATAAAACACAGCTTAGCAATAACCAAGACGGTGCACAGAATAAAAAAATACCGCATGTCTTGATGATATTGGACGGCTTTGGTCATCGTGAAGAAGATAAAGATAACGCCATCGCTGCCGCCAATATGCCAAATTTAGACAAGATTTATCAGCAATATCCTCATGGGCTGATTTCAGCTTCAGGGGAAGATGTTGGTTTGCCAGATGGTCAGTTTGGTAATTCAGAAGTTGGTCACATGAATTTAGGGGCGGGGCGTGTTCTTTATCAGGACTCAACTCGTATCTCAAGTGAGCTGGCCAATCGTGAATTTTATAAAAACGAAGCATTGGTCAATGCGGTAAAAGCGGCCAATGAACGTGGCGGTAACGTCCATATTATGGGCTTGCTCTCTGATGGCGGTGTTCACTCTCATCAAGACCATATCGAAGGTATGTGTCATTCAGCATTGGTCCATGGTGCCAAGAATGTCTTTATTCATTGCTTTTTAGATGGCCGTGATACCCCGCCTAAATCTGCTGATAAGTACATCAATCGTCTGCGCGACTATGTCAATAAATTGAATGCTCATTACGAAGGTGGCCGCGTACAGATTGCGAGTATCATCGGTCGCTACTATGCAATGGATCGCGACAATCGTTGGGATAGAGTACAAAAAGCCTATGAGCTGATTACTGAAGGCAAAGCTGATCGTCTATCGACACGGGCAGATGGCGCTGTTCAAGCTGCTTATAAAGCGCGTGAGACCGATGAGTTTGTCAGTCCAACGACCGTAATTGGACGTGATGAAGTGCCATATACTGTCAATGACAATGACGCACTTATTTTTATGAATTTCCGTGCCGACCGTGCTCGTGAGCTTGCCCAAGCGTTTGTCTTGCCAGATCATGAGTTTTCTGGATTTGCGCGTCAAAAGCAGCCAAAACTGGCGGCGTTTGTGATGCTAACTAAGTATTCAGATGTCCTAGCTGACAATCCAAAAACCAGCATTGCTTACTACCCAACGTCTTTAGCCAACACATTGGGAGAGTACTTGCAGGATCAAGGAAAAACCCAGCTGCGAATCGCTGAAACTGAAAAATATGCGCATGTGACGTTTTTCTTTAGTGGCGGCCGCGAAGAAGAGTATCAGGGTGAAACTCGTATTCTAGTGCCATCTCCAGACGTTGCAACTTATGACCTACAGCCTGAGATGAGCGCGCCTGAAGTCACTGATAAATTAGTAGAAGCGATTGAGTCTGGTAAGTATGACGTATTGGTGGTCAATTATGCCAATGGTGATATGGTTGGACACACAGGTATCTTTGATGCAGCGGTAAAAGCAGTAGAAGCTTTAGATGTATGTGTTGGCCGTATCGAGTCAGCGGTGCGTGCTGCTGGTGGTGATATGCTTATCACAGCTGACCATGGTAACTGCGAGCAGATGCAAGACTATGAAAGCGGACAAGTACATACACAGCATACGACAGAGCATGTGCCATTGATTTATGTAGGCGACCAAAAGCTGCAAGTGCGCCGCGGCGGTAAACTCAGTGATGTGGCACCGACTATTTTATCATTGATGAATGTTGATGCCCCTACCGAAATGACAGGTGAAAGCTTATTGGTTCCAGCAGTCTAGGCCAGTCGAATTAAAACACAGTACTTGAATGACTGTGGTTTATACTGACTTGACAGCTGTACCAGAAGATATCAAAAAGGAAAGGATAACCTATTATCCTTTCCTTTTTTTGTGATACATTTTACTTAATTTACTTGCAATACTATGCTAGTTCGAAATATGCGTTTGGTGCTATCTTATAAGTCGCTATATAACGATAAATTCGTATTCTCTATTATTTAAATGAGTTCTTTTATGCAGCCTATTTCTTTTGCACGTTCTTTTTTATCCAAAGGGTTAAGTAAATCAGTAGGGAAAGCATCAGTCGCGTCCAAGATTTTGCAGCCTGCAATTTTAATAGGTGTGCTTGGTTGTGTGATTAGCATAAATGCACAAGCAGCAGTGGGAGCTTCTACAAATAATGATAATCCTACAAATGGCCTACAGCTCATCAGTTTAAATGCAGATGAGATAGCGGATGAAAACGACGCTGATAATTTATCTAACATTGCTGATATGTTAGATGTCGCTGATGAGCCAGATGACTCGATAGATAGTGTGCCAGATGAAAGCGCGCTAACGGATGATGCCGATGATATTGATACGGACATTCCAGCAGAGGTCGCACAAGTATCGCTAAATGCTATCTCTCCTGAGACGCTAAAGACATTTGTGGCTGTGGTAGATTTAGTACGTCGTCAATATGTCGATGCGGTCAATGATGAAGAGTTATTTAGCAATGCGATGAGCGGTATGCTGACCAAGCTTGACAGCCATGCTGAGTTTTTGGACGCAGAAGCTTATGAGAATCTACGTGCTTTCACTGAGGGCGACGTTGGTGATATTGGTATTAAGGTTAATTACCAGCCAGAAGCAGGTTATTGGGTCGTGACAGAGGTTATCGATGATTCACCTGCAGACAAAAAAGGCATCGCAGTTGGTGATTATTTGCATCAGGTTGATGAGTTTAAGCTAGACGACGGGCGACAGGTCAATGATGTTGAGCAACTCTTAACGGGTATTGCCGGTACGCAGGTAGATATTATTACTTCCAAAGCTGGTCGCCGTAAGCACACAACGACGTTGCAGCGTAATAATAGTCATCCGCAGATTATCGAGACCAAACTGGTTGATGGTATTGCCATTGTTAAATTACCAGCATTTCAAAACAACAGCCGTGAAAAGCTGTTGGAAGGTTTGATTAATTTAGATGCACCTATCTCAGGCATTTTACTAGATATGCGTGATAATCCAGGTGGTGTACTGACATCGGCAGTGAGCGTGGCCAGTTTATTTATGGATGATACCGATGTGGTGCAGGTGCAAGCACGTCAAAATAAATCACGGGTACTATCGACCCAAGGTGATGCGATACTTAAACCTTTGCCATTAGTGGTATTACAAAACCGCTATTCAGCATCAGCAGCAGAGGTGCTTGCCAGTAGTTTACAAGCACAAAAACGCGCTACTATTATCGGTGAAGTTAGCTATGGTAAGGGCTCAGTACAGTCGGTCATACCGCTAAACGATGAGCAAGCCGTCAAATTGACTGTGGCCAATTATATGACGGCAGCAGGCAAACAAATAGACGAGATCGGTGTAGAACCTGATGTGACCTTATCAGGCAGCGAGAACACGTGGGCGCAGCAAGCATTAGAATTAGTAAAGGCGCGCGCACTTGATTCTGGTATTCGCTTTGTTAGAAAAAATGCTACGAAAGAATAGAATTTCGTAGCAATTAATTAACAGCACATACCATTCAACGCTTAAAAATATTTGATGACGACGTTCAAAAGAAACTAGTCGAACGCATCTTCAGAAATTTCGAGCTTTTTCATACGGTAGCGTAAAGAGCGAAAGGTGGTTCCTAATAATTCAGCTGCTTGGGTTTTGTTCCAGCCAGTTTGTTTGAGTGCCGTGATAATCAGCTGTTTTTCTTGTTCCTGTAAATAATGCTCTAACCCTTGAGGCGGTAGTTGACCGTCGAACAATTCTTGTAAACCTGATATGTCTTTAGAGGTTTCTTGTTGGGCGGTGGAGTCAAGGATCGACTCTTTGTCATGGGTACTTGCTACGTTGGTTGACGAACTGTTATGACTAGCTGACGAATGCTGTACCGTTGAAGGGTAGTGGTTGATATTAGTACGATAAGGATGTAAATTGGTCGCTCTTTGTTCAACCTGCGTCGTCATATTGCGACTAGATTGAATGACTTGCTCATCGTCCTTTGTTGATTGGACTGTAGATTGAACGTCTATTTGACTTTCTACGTTACGGGCAGGTAGCTCAGAGCTATTGATAGTTGAACTATGATTTTGCTCTTGTATATTTATAAGCTCAGGTTCAATGTCAGGAAGACCTAAATGACTAACGTCTATGTATGAGGCCTCAGCTAACGTAACTGCACGCTCCAATAAGTTGCGCAGTTCACGGACATTACCCGCAAAATCGTGGCGTTGTAAGCGTTCGCAGGCTTCCACCGTCAGTGACGGCGGCGACTCTAGTTGCCAGTCGTCAGCAATCATCGCCAAAAAGTGGTCTGCCAACACAGGGATGTCATCACGGCGTGCATTAAGTGTTGGAAGCTTTAGCTCAATGACATTGATGCGATAATACAAATCTTGTCGAAATGCACCATCTTGTACCAATTGGCTCAGGTCTTTGTGAGTGGCAGACAAAATGCGGATGTCTACTGGAACTTCTTTTGTATCACCAATTGCCCTTACTGTTTTTTCTTGAATGGCACGTAACAATTTAACCTGCATGGCTAAAGGTAAGTCTGCCACTTCATCTAAAAATAACGTGCCGCCATTGGCTTGCTGGAATAATCCCTGTTTATCAGCGACAGCCCCTGTAAAGCTGCCTTTTTTATGACCAAAAAACTCCGACTCCATTAACTCCGATGGTATCGCACCGCAGTTCACTGGTACAAAGCTGCCATCACGCCGTGGACTTAAATCATGAATCAATCTGGCGACCACTTCTTTACCTGTGCCAGAAGCGCCCGATAAAAACACAGGTGCCTGTGAGCGTGCTAGCTTTAGAATAGTGTTTTTGAGGGGATGCATGACAGCAGAATTACCAATCAATCTACTATCTAGCATTTTTTGTTCAGGAGAGCATTCCGGTGCGACCTGTACTTCGTTGTCTTGATGAATAACTTTTATGGCATTCTCTACCAGTTGACGTAAACGTGGTAGTTCTAGCGGTTTATTGACAAAATCAAAGGCACCAAGCTTTAACGCTTCAATAGCTAAATCCATGCTGCCATGAGCCGTAATCACTGCTATTGGAATATTAGAGCTATTGCTAATTTCTTTTACCAGCTCCAGTCCAGAGCCATCTGGCAGTTTTAAATCCGTCAGACAGAAATCGTAGTCATTGTCTTGCCAAAACGTTCTTGCTTGCGACAATGTATAAGCCACATCACTTTTGATACCCATTTTAGTCAAGGTAATTTGCATCAATCGACATAAATCTACTTCATCATCGACGACTAGCGCGGTTGTTGTCATACATCATCTCATCGTATTTTATGGCTATAAAATCAATAGCTGGGTCTAAATGGGTGTAATAGCTTTTAAAGGGCAAATTTAGGTAAGATTTTCTTCGATAGTTTGAAATTTATTATCAGATTTAATAGAAGGTACAATTAACCGAAAACATGTTTTCTCATGTTCAGGAATGTAGAGTAAACGCGCTTGATTGGCTTCACAAAATGCTTGTGATAAATAGAGCCCCAGTCCTGTACCAGCTTTATCTGTTGTAAAAAACGGATCAAACAAAAGTTCTAAATTTCCAGCACTAACACCATTACCATTATCTAATATATCGATTATAACATCGTTGTCTGCGCAGTAAATGTCGATTTCCACATAAGCGTGGGGATGAGCATAGCTGCTATAACGCAAGCCATTGTTGATTAGGTTGATTAATATCTGCTCTAACTGATGAGTATCAAATGATATGATGGGTTTGGTTTTGATTCGTAGAAAAATGTCGTGTCCTTGAAAGTAATTCTCCAAAAACGATGGCATCCATTCAGCCAATTCGAGCACCTGCTGGGTAGCCGTCTGCTGACGAGACAGCTTTAAAATATCCTCAATGATACGGTTTACACGTTTTGTCTGTGAAAATATCATCTCATAAAGCTCATGGTTGCCGGTTATGGCAGTATTCGATTCACTTGTTGATGCACTGTCATCTTCCATTTGTTCTGCAACATCTTCCATTAATAGCTGACTGGCTTGCGATATCGCTGCTAATGGGTTTCTGATTTCATGGGCAATACTGGCAGTTAATTGCCCTAAAGAAGCCAGTTTCAACTGTTGAGCACTGGCTTGCTCACGGCGTAAGTCTTCTAATATGACAAGTTTGCTATCGTCTTTTAGTGGAATAATCTGTACGCGTAATTTGCCAAATATTGAGGCATTTGCCACAGCTGGCACATCGTAGGTAAAAGCGCGTGACTGCCCAGATGCTACCGACAAGCAGGCATTAAACAACTGTGAATGCTGTTCATTGAGTTGCTGCTCAAAATTAGAGAGAAGTGCTTTGCTATGAGTCTCTTTCACATCTTCAAGGGTATTCTGTGCTGTGACAGGCGTGACAAGTGATAGACTCAGCAACTGATGTGCGGCAAGATTTGCTAAGACAACATGTTGCTTATCGATAACGATAACACCATTCACCATCTGCGTGATAACCTCTTGATTAATCACGTTGAGTCGCTCAACTTCCTTAGCATGGTTTGCCGCGACCTTTTCAAGCTGTACCAATCGCTGAGAGATAGACCAACTCAAACCGCCCACTGCTAAGAAGCTCGCTGACATCAGTAGCGCATCGCCTAGATTAGCTAAACTCATGCTATTAGCAATAGCGTAAAAAAATTGCTGATAAATAACGAGAATGATGGCAAGTAAAGTAATAACCAATGCTTGCGAGCCATGTAGTAGCATAAAGCTGGCCGCGACGACCAC
The DNA here is from genome assembly GCF_038155145.1 of Psychrobacter proteolyticus. Lineage (GTDB taxonomy): Bacteria > Pseudomonadota > Gammaproteobacteria > Pseudomonadales > Moraxellaceae > Psychrobacter > Psychrobacter proteolyticus_B. The sequence continues at coordinate 273,824 of NZ_JBAKAY010000003.1, read as the reverse complement.
CATGTATAGCATGGTTAACTGCAAATCAGGGTTACCTGTCGTGTAGAGCAGCAGACTTAATATAATAACGTCTAAGGCCAGTCCGAATGCCAGTTGGCGGCGCATATGTTTTCTAACAACATAAAATAGCCCAAGCAATATCAAGCTTAACAGGACGTAGAAGCTTAGAGTCGTTTGTTGCAAAAAACTCGGTAAAGACGCGCTATCACCAGTACGAGCAGAGATGTATAGCATGAGCATAGAAAACAGGCTGACGACGAAACGATAACTGCTATAGATTAGCCCTAATTTACGTAATTGCGGCAGAGGAAGCGTATCGTCATGATGAACATAACGAGTAATGGCAGAGCTAAGATTGGTAGCAGGGTTCATAAACTGGCCGTAATAAAATAAACGCTAAATGGTTTATGGTTGAATCAGACCATGACGAATGGCCAAATGAGTTAATTTAACATCACTATCAACCCCAACTTTTTCATAAATACGGTAGCGATACGTATTAATGGTCTTGACGCTAACAAACAATTGATCGGCTATTTGCTGAGGGCTCTGACAATTGACAACCATCATAGCCACTTGTTTCTCTCTGTCACTTAATAAGTCAAAAGGTGAATTAGCATTATCAGACAATAAAACGTCTGCTAACTGTTCAGCGACATCTTGACTGAAGTAACGACCTCCTTGATAAATCTTTTTGACCGCACGTATCATTTCATCAAGCGGCGTGCCTTTAGTAATGTAACCATTGACACCTGCTTTAATCAGCATTGAAGGATAGGGCTGTGCAGACATACTACTGACCGCCAAAATCTTGATACCCATGTCGAGTTGTATCAGACGTTTGGTTGCTTCAAGCCCGCCAATATTCGGCATATTGACGTCTAGCAAAATTACATCAGGATGTAGTTGTTTGGCTTGTTTGATAGCCATGTCACCGCTGTCTGCTTCACCTACTACTTCAATATCGGGGCTGTCTGACAACATACGGCTAATACCCATCCGTACCAAATCATGATCATCTACCACTAATACTTTAATCATAACCATACTCTTTATTGATTGTCAGAATGAACGCTTTATTAGGTCCAAATAGTATAAAAAATGAATATATTTCAACCATTGTTTTTATCTTCGTATATTCAAAATACCGCTGATTAATATAACAAAATACGAGTAATCATAACATTCGAAGTTAAATTATATTGCTGCAGTGTGAATTGATGTTTCTATAATATAAATTGGTTGTAGCAAAGTTTGAACGAAGCCAAAAAAAACTACTAAATCAGTTTGATAGATTAAACTTAAATGTAAACCATGATACACTAAAAATACAAAAGCTCTATGTGAGTACTTACAAACACATCTATAAACGCTACGTACGTTTTTGGCGTCAGACAATATGTAACTGGCGTAATAGCGACAGCAGGAGGCATAATGAAGCAACTACCATTAACCAAACAGCAATTGATCGCTGCTATGATTTCATTGAGTTTGGGCAGTGTTGCACAAGCCGCACTTACAATTAATGGTAGCACTGACACTGCCTCTAGTGCACGCCTGAGTTGGGGCGGCGCTGATAGTTTGTCTGAAGCCCGCAACATAATGTACAAGTCTAATGGCTCTGCTATTAAGAAAGTCGATAATGGCTACGGCACTACCAACATCACGAATACTAATAGTTTTGCTAGTAGTAATAACACCAATAGTGCTCGCTATAACACAACCTATCGCGGGGCTTTCGGTAGTAGCGATATGATTCCGATTAGTACTGATTCACGTAGTGTTGCGGTGATCGATGCTGAAACTGGCGAATCTATCTACGAAAAAGATGCTGATATCGCGCGCCCAATGGCTAGTATCACTAAGGTTATGACGGCTATGGTCGTGTTGGATGCAGGCCTTGATATGCGTGAAGAAATCACGCTTGATCCAGAAGATTTCGTTGGTCCAAAGCGTGCAAGCTCACGTTTGAAATCAGGTGATCGTTTAAACCGCGCTGAGATGCTATTGATGGCGTTGATGAAGTCTGAAAATCCAGCAGCGAAGAGTTTAGCGCGTAATTACCCAGGTGGCTATGATGCCTTTATGCGTGCGATGAATCGTAAAGCGCAAGATTTGGGCATGAATACAGCATTTTTTGGTGATCCAACTGGACTTGATAAGCGCAACGTAGCTTCGTCAAAGGATCTGGTTAAGATGGTACGTGCCGCTGGTAACTATGATGTGATTCGTCGTTTTTCTACCACTAAGAGCTATGACTTTTTTGTCTCAAATTACTCAAGTGGTAACCGTACCTATAAAGCCAGTAATACCAGCACGTTGGTTCGTGATGGCAGCTATCCAATCGGGATTTCTAAGACAGGATTTATTAATGAAGCCGGACGTTGTGTTGTAATGGAAACTCGGGTCAATAACCGTCCTGCGATTATCGTTATCTTAGGTGCAAACAGCTCAGCAACACGTTGGGGCGATGCTAAAAATATCTTAAATAGTTTGGCTACACGCCGTACAGTATAAGCTATCGGTTCTAAATGTATAAAAAAGCTGTTATATCATATAACAGCTTTTTTATTGTGTTGAATTTAAGAATTAAGGATACACGCTATGATTTATTCACCATTCTCCTCAGTTATACCTAAGCTATATTTGTTGACCAACGACGATGAGTTCGAGCTGTTGTATCAAAAGCTAGAGGCAGCCTTATCGACAGGGTTAATTGCACTATTACAAATTCGTCGTAAGCAAGTTCTTAGTCTACCTGATGGAGCTTTGAAGCTTTTTGATGAAGCGCAAAAAATCGTCGAGTTAGCTAAAATATACAACGTGCCAGTTGTTATTAATGATGACGTGAAGTTAGCCGAAAGGCTTGGCGTTGGGGTGCACCTTGGACAAACAGACGGCAGTATCGGTGATGCTCTACAGTCTCTTTTACCACATCAAATAATTGGTCGTACCTGTCATGGTGATATAGCGCTGATTAAAGAAGCAAAAAATGATGGCGCAAGTTATGCTGCGATGGGTGCAGTATTTACCTCTACAACTAAGCCAGATGCTAATATCGTTTCACGTCAGCAGCTTGAGGAAGGGTGTCAGCAAGGCATACCAATATGTGTGATAGGTGGGTTAACTGCAGAAAATATCTCAGCGCTAGTAGATTTGCCCATTGCGCTTGTGGCAGTAGTCGGGGATATTATGGACTTGCCGGTAGCGGACATAGCTCAGCGCTGTTGTGAGTGGCAGCAGGCATTTTCTAAATGGAAAACACCTACTTGAAACATACTTCTTAGAGAAGTTTTAGAGTAGCAATAGTCTTACAATAGAATATTAATATGACAGCGTTACTCAGCATGTTCCATACATAAGGTAGCATAGGGTAGCGCTTCTAAGCGTTGCTCTTCGATCTGTTCACCGCAGACTTCGCACTCGCCATAAGTACCATTTTCAATTCGACTCAATGCATTCTCGACATAGATTAAGCTTTGACGCGCCTCGCTCATTAAGTTTTTGCGCATGTCGTTTTGACGATAGGATATGGCCTGATCTTCCCAATGTTCATTGAGATCATCTTGTGGGTTTTGGATATGATCTTCTATCTTATCAATTCGAGATTCGTACTCATCTTTTAATTTTAATAGGTTTTGTTTAGCAGTGTCTAGATTGATGCTCATTATTTTCTCCTAATGGATTATTTTTATTGTCAATGTTTCTATCATAAAGAGCTTGACTGCTGAGTACCACCACGAAATGTTACGGTTTATTGACTATGCTTAAAGCTAGCAACTGCAATTGTTGCCATTGAATAACAGTCTGAGAATTTAGACTGAATATTTTAAACGTGCTGAAATTTGTGACAGGTTGCTTGTGAGACTGCGCTAGAAAACTGGTAGAATACACCGCCGCTGAATTCTGCTTACTTAATCGGCTCATCAGAGTGGTTTGATAAGTGTAAGAGCCAAGCGTTAAAAAACATTAAAACGTAATAAAGCTGATAGTGACTATATAGCTTAGATATAAGATAGCGTAGTTATAAAGCAGGCGAGTAAGAATGCTACTAAATAGTAGATTGATCGAGCTTAACACTGGGTCTGATTTATATAGAGCTGATTATAATAGTCATATCAGTAACGACAGTAATCGCAAATTAACAGATATATTGATGCATAGGAGCAGGTGATGAATTTTTTGCGTATGAGTGAGTTGAACTTAACAGATAAAGTGGTGTTGATCCGAGAAGATTTAAATGTGCCTATTAAAGATGGTAAGGTCACGAGCGATGCGCGCTTGCAAGCCAGTCTTCCTACCATCAAGATGGCGCTCGAAAAAGGCGCCGCGGTAATTGTTTGCTCACATTTAGGCCGCCCAACAGAAGGCAATCCTGAAGCTGTATATTCATTAGCGCCGGTTGCTGACTATTTGACGGACAAATTAAGCTCGCAACTATCGACACCTGTACGTCTTAATAGTGATTATCTTACCCAAGGTGCCAATGTAAAATCTGGCGAAGTGGTTCTATTAGAAAATGTACGCTTCAATGACGGTGAAAAGAAAAACGATGCCATGTTAGCGAAAAAGTACGCTGATTTGTGCGATGTGTTTGTGATGGATGCTTTTGGTACAGCGCACCGTGCACAGGCATCAACAGAAGGCGTTACGCAAGCGATGCGTCAAGCAGACAAAACCGTTTGTGCAGGGCCATTGTTAGCTGCTGAGCTTGATGCGTTGAGCCTAGCACTTGAAACACCAGCACAGCCAATGCTTGCTATCGTTGGTGGGTCAAAAGTGTCTACCAAATTAGAAGTGCTACACAGCTTGGCTGAAGTTTGCACACAGATTATCGTTGGTGGCGGTATTGCCAATACTTTCTTAGCAGCACAAGGACACAGTGTTGGGGCCTCATTGTACGAAGCAGATTTGCTTGATACTGCACGTGACATTATGACCAAGACTGAAATTTTGCTGCCTGAATATGTCGTAGTCGCTGATAAAAACGACATCGATTTCGCTGACTTTACTGGCTCATTGCAAAAAGCCACTGCAACGATCAAATCAGTTGATGCGATCGGTGACAATGATATGATATTGGACATCGCACCAGAAAGCGCAAAGCAGCTTGCTGATGCCATTATCAATGCAAAAACTATCTTGTGGAATGGTCCAGTGGGTGTCTTTGAAGTCGATGCTTTCGGGCAAGGCACACAGATATTGGCCACTGCTGTAAGAGACAGCGATGGTTTCTCTATCGCGGGCGGCGGTGATACGTTAGCGGCTATTGATAAATATCAGGTTGCTGACGGTGTGAGCTATATGTCAACGGGTGGCGGTGCGTTTTTAGAGTTTGTAGAAGGTAAAGTACTTCCAGCAGTCGCTGCGCTGCAAATAGATGCCTAACTAATTAACGATACTCTGTAGCTTAGTAACATTAGATGTACAACTAACTTTAAATAACTAATGTAGTCTGTAAAAATAATATTTTGGCTGTTGATTTGCTTGTTTTTATTGATATAAGTAAGCGCAATAGCCATCGATTATTATTAAGCAGTAATTATTTATTTATATACTGAAAATTATTATTGCATGTCTGATTCGCACTCTATAAAATAGCGCGACCATGTATTTTGACATGCATTATTTACGAGAGGTTTATTATGTTAAAACGTCATTTATTACTTGCTAGCGTACTTGCTGGTACCTTTGCAATCACTGCATGTAGCCAACAAACAGAAGAAAACACTGAAGCTGCTGTTGAATCTGCTGGCGACGATGCTGCTGCAAACGCTGATGCTGCTGCCGCTGAAACAGACGCTGCTGCTGCTGAAGCTGAAGCTGCTGCTCAAGACGCTGGTACTGAAGTTGCTGAAGGCGCTGAAACTGCCGGTGCAGCTGCGACAGACGCTCTAGAAAACACTGGGGATGCTATTGCTGAAAGCACTAACACAGCGGTTGAAAATACTGCTGAAGCTGTTGCTGATGGCGCTAACGCTGTTGCTGATGGCGCAAATGATGTTGCAGTTGATGCAGAGCAACAGTACTAAGCTACGCGATAACTAAGCACTATAATGACTGATTTGCTGGGATGCTATCGATTGGTAGATACTCATTGGTAAATAATCTATAAAAACGGTCATTGCTTTATAAGCCTCAAAATACTAGAAAAGCCTTGGTGATTGCCAAGGCTTTTTGCGTTGTATGTTGTTGTGGCAGTTTATAAAGTGACAGTTTATAAAATTAAACTGATATCAAGAGACGGTATAGACTGACAAATAGTCGGTCAACCGCTACGAAGACAGAACAATTTTTGCTATAATCACCGCATGGTAATCATATCCAATATCATTCAGACTTTCACTAGCCTATATACGGTCAGTATGGTCGAATATACAGTGAAATGATTGCTATTAAGCTGTTTTTTAAAATACTATTCAAAATCCAATCAGAGAGCGTCTTATGGCCCTAATATCCTTACGTCAACTTCTAGATCATGCCGCTGAACACAGCTATGGTGTTCCTGCCTTTAACGTCAATAACTTAGAGCAAATGCGTGCAATCATGATGGCTGCGGATGCTTGTGATTCACCTGTTATTGTCCAAGCCAGTGCAGGCGCACGTAACTATGCAGGGTCAGCATTTTTGCGTCATTTGATTATCGCTGCGATCGAAGAATGGCCACATATTCCAGTGGTAATGCATCAAGATCATGGTATGTCGCCAGCTATCTGCCAACGCTCAATCCAATTAGGTTTCTCATCAGTGATGATGGATGGCTCACTTGGTGAAGATGGCAAAACGCCAATGGACTATGATTACAATGCTAGCGTCACGCGCGAAGTTGTTAAGATGGCTCATGCTTGCGGCGTCTCTGTAGAGGGCGAAATTGGTTGTTTAGGTAGTCTTGAAACTGGTATGGCTGGTGAAGAAGACGGCTCTGGCGCTGAAGGCGTATTGGATCATGAGCAGCTTTTGACCAGTGCTGATGAAGCTGAGCAGTTTGTAAAAGATACCAATGTCGATGCGTTAGCGATTGCTATCGGTACTAGTCATGGTGCCTATAAGTTCACACGTCCACCGACAGGCGATATCTTATCTATTGAGCGCGTAAAAGAGATTCATGCCCGTATTCCTAATACTCATCTTGTTATGCATGGTTCTTCATCAGTGCCACAAGAATGGCTAAAAGTTATTAATGAAAATGGCGGTGATATCGGCGAAACTTATGGTGTGCCAGTTGAGCAAATCGTTGAAGCGATTAAACATGGCGTACGCAAAGTAAACATCGATACGGATTTACGTCTGGCATCAACTGGTGCTATCCGTGAATTCCTTGCAAAAAATCCAAGTGAATTTGATCCACGCAAATATTTCAAAGCGTCTATGGTAGCGATGTCAGATATCTGTACCAATCGTTTTGAAGCGTTCGGCTCTGCAGGTCAAGCACACAAAATTCGCCCAACCAGTCTTGAAGGTATGGTGAACTTTTACCAATAAGACTGTGTTGTAGAACGTAGTTGTTAATCATGAAGTAGCAGCAGATTTTATAATATTTTACATAAGAGGTCGTAAATAATGATTGGATTGATTACCGGACAGGTGCAGTACTTGATGGCACCGACGGCTTGTATCATGACGACCTCTGGTGTGGGTTATGATATCGAACTGCCATTGCCTTCATTTTGTCAGTTACAGCTGAATGAACAAGCCAGCATTTGGACACATTTCCATGTTCGCGAAGATGCCCAATTGCTCTATGGCTTTATCGATCGAAAAGAGCGTGATGTTTTTCGCCAGTTAATTAAAATTAACGGGGTTGGGGCAAAAATGGCCTTGGCGATGCTGTCTGCAATGTCAGCAGCTGAGCTAAAGATGCACGTCGAGCAAGAGTCGGAAACAGCATTAACTCGTATCCCTGGCATCGGTAAAAAGACGGCGCAACGTTTATTGATTGAGCTAAAAGACAAGTTAAAGAATATCGACGTTGATAATGGTACGTTTGAATTGACACCTCAGGAAACTACGATTTCTCACGAAGGCAGTATCATCGCTGAAGTGGAAGGCGCGTTGATTAGCTTGGGCTACAAAGAAAAAGAAGCTCAGCTAGCGATTAAAGCTGCTAAGAGTAAAGGAGATACTTTTGCTGATACTCAGGGCTTGTTAAAAGCTACTTTGCAGCAGCTATCTGGCTTTTAATTCATATTAATTAGCCTTCTATCGATGACAGCCACATAATGTATTAAATTAATAAGCGACATTAAATGTCGCTTATTTTCGTTTTAATGCTCGCGTAATGAGGTTTTGCATGACTTATGCGCAGCGTTTGGTTATGCTATTTGTTAACTAATTTTTTAATATAATGATAAATTCTATGACGCAAGATCGTTTAATTAATCCGCTAGAAGGTGCAAGTGACGCTCCTGATGCCAATATCCGACCAGCATTATTGGCCGAGTATATTGGTCAGCCGGTGGTGCGTGAGCAGATGGAAGTGTTCATCGGTGCTGCTCGTGGCCGTGACGAAGCGCTAGATCACACACTTATATTTGGTCCACCGGGTCTGGGCAAGACGACCCTCGCCAATATTATCGCTCGTGAAATGGGTGGCAATTTGCGTTCTACTTCAGGGCCTGTGCTTGAGCGCCCAGGAGATTTGGCAGCCATGCTGACCAATCTAGAAGCGGGTGACGTACTGTTTATTGATGAAATTCACCGTCTAAGCTCGGTTATTGAAGAGATCCTTTATCCAGCAATGGAAGATTTCCAATTAGACATTATGATTGGTGAAGGGCCTGCTGCGCGTTCTATCAAGCTTGATTTGCCGCCGTTTACCTTAGTAGCAGCAACGACTAGAGCAGGGCTGCTAACCTCACCACTACGTGACCGTTTTGGGATTGTACAGCGCCTTGAATTTTATAATATCGCTGATCTAACGACGATTGTCAGTCGCGCCGCACGTTTAATGCGTGTACCAATGAGTGAAGATGGCGCTGTAGAGATTGCGCGCCGCGCACGTGGTACACCAAGGATTGCTAACCGCCTATTACGCCGTGTGCGTGACTATGCCGAGGTGAGAGGCGACGGTAGTATTAATGGCGCGATTGCAGGTAGCGCGCTAGATATGTTGGCAGTGGATAGACGCGGTCTTGATCATCTAGACAGACGCTATATCGAAATATTGCACGAGCGCTTTGACGGTGGTCCTGCTGGTGTTGAAGCAGTGGCAGCAGCGATGGCTGAAGACCGTGGTACGCTCGAAGATGTGATTGAGCCGTATCTGATTCAACAAGGTTATGTGCTGCGTACTGCTCGTGGCCGCGTACTGACACAGATGGCAATCGATCAGATGTTATAGTATTCAATATTCAGCACAAAAAATGCGCCTGCTTTTGATTGAAAGTAGGCGCATTTTCTTCATTTAAATCTAAAATTATGAAAATTTTTCTGAACTGATTGAGTAAAAATAAATCTGCTGTCTAAGCTAAAATTCGCCAAACCACTACCAAGATAGCCAGTATATAAAATATAGGTGATAGCCAACCGATAACTTGCGTAGCGATAGCGATAAAAATAGCAAACCCTGCAAGGGCCAACCAATCACGACGACGGTCGTTTAGCATGTCAGCGCGAATCTGTTGTATCTCGCGTAGTTGACTGTCCTGACGAGAGCCCTGTGAGGCAAGGCTTTGTAGTCCTTGATCTAATAGTTTAGGAATATCAGTGGTAGACAGGAGCATTTCAGGCAGTTGTTGGCGCAGTTGATATAGATTACGCATAGGATCTAACTGCTCTTTAATCCAACTGCTTAGAATTGGTTTGGCAAGTGACCAAATGTCTAGATCAGGATATAAATCACGACCGAGCCCTTCTACATGGACCAAAGTTTTTAGCAGGAGCATCAGCTGCGGCGGGATACTCATATGATGTCTACGCGCAATGTCCAAAATCTGCATCAGTACGCCAGCAAAGTCGATATCATCGATTGACTTTTGTAGCATAGGGCCGACGGTACGTTTCATATCACGCATCAGGGCATGCTTATCAGCATTTGGTGGTATCCAACCTGCACGGCTCACAATATCAACCACAGCGGTAAAGTTATTGTTCATCACGGCAAGTAACATCCGCGCCACGATGAGCTGATCGTCTTTTGATAAAGTGCCCATGATGGCGCAATCAAGCCCGATATAACGTGGCTCATGACCTAAATCAACTGCGGCCATACCTGCATGTAGAGTTTGCACAGGTGGCGTCTCTACGAACACATTGCCTGGATGCATATCAGCATGAAAGAAATTATCACGGAAGACCTGAGTAAAAAATATCGTTAAGCCTTTTTCTGCAAGCGCTGCACGGTCATAGCCTAACTGATCAAACATCTCAACTTGTGAAATAGGGACGCCTTGGATACGCTCCATGACTATCACGTTTTTGGCAGCGTCATAAACTTCAGGCACATACATCAATGCTGAACCCAAGAAGTTATTACGCATCTGAGTAGTATTGTCAGCCTCAAGTGTCAAATCAAGCTCATTGAGCATGACTTGCCGATAGTCTTCGACAATATCAATGATATGGATGGCACGTGCCGCCTCAATGCGTGCAGATGCCCAACTTGCCAATTCCCGCAGTAGCTCAAAATCAGAGACAATCACAGTGCGAATATCAGGGCGCACTACTTTTACCACGACTTCACGCCCATCATGTAGAGCAGCAGTATGAACTTGGGCGATAGAAGCGGCCGCTAGCGGTTTGATATCAAATCGGGCAAACAGCGTTTCAATCGGCTGGCCAAGACCATGTTTAGGGTGTTGAATTTGAGCGACAGCAATATCAGCGTCAAAAGGCTTAACTTTGTCCTGCAATTGAATCAATTGAGCGATAATCTCAGGCGGTACCAAGTCGCGACGTGTTGAGAGTAACTGGCCAAGTTTCAAAAACAGCGTACCCATGTCCTCAAGCGCATACTTAATCGCATTTGGTTGGTGCTTCTTGCCCCATGCTGCTGGATGCATGCGAATCAATCGCGCCAAAGGCTGCAGCTGCGGTGCTTCTTCGATAGAAAAATGGGTATCAAGGCGATACATTGCGGCGATACGCCAAAGCTCAAGTAGACGAGCGCGGTGCGATAATAGCATGGGATTAAGTACTCTAAACAAAGACGAAAAGGGGGTAAGCGCTGTGCTTAATCATAAATAGTGCCATCGGTAATAGCGTTTATTTATGATTGATGTAATCGGCTATTGATGAAACGAGTTATTAAGAAACTGTGCTTGCTCTTCTTTGATAGCAGCAAGTTTGGCTTCTTCCCGTTCGACGTCAGCACGTAATTTTAACAGTTGCTGTTTTAGATCAGTTACTTCAGCAACCTCGATAGGATCAGGTGTGCTATTGCCAGCCACTTCATTGGCCCAATCACTGACGTCATCAAAAGCACGTTTGGCACTATGACGCCAGCTACCTTTAAGCTGAGAGATAAGAATGTGTAACTGGTTAGCCATTGGTTTACCAATAAATGGTTCAAGCTGTCCAGCCACGTCAGGGTCAAACCCTGCAACCAATTGCTTGAGCTGCATTAGCACTTTGTAATCGCCAGCGATTGGCAGGTTACCTTCAGCGCCACGCATCAGATTGAGCAGTTGAGCAGCATTATCTACGTTAATAGTACAGTCTGGACGACTGTGACCAAAACGCGCGCGCTCCGTGCTAGCTTTTTGGCGCTCATTCATCTGGCCACTTGGCTCAAATACGCTCTCCGTTGTGACCGGCTCAAAGCGCAAACGCTCATGAGTGAACAGGATGTCTAAATGAATCTCAGGCAGCCCCATATTAAGACGTAACACTTTACCTGCAAGCGGCGCTAAACCTGCTTTGGTAATCTCATCACTAGCAATGGCAATGTTAATTAGCTTTTCGGCTCCAGCTAATAGAAAGACAGTCAGCATAAGGCTCTCGCATCGGTAAATGAGCGCTTTTGCATTAGCTGCATCAGCGCATAGTATGTTTGTGTTAGGTTCAATAGGGCCTGTTAAACGTAATGGTCTTGCCAATCGTAATTTAGCGTTACGCTTTAAAGCCGCGATGGACAGCCACGATACCAGCAGTCAGGTTATGATAGTCACAGTTCTCAAACCCAGCTTGTTGCATCATCTGCTTAAGTGTCTGCTGATCAGGATGCATACGAATTGACTCAGCCAAGTACTGATAACTTTCAGCATCATTCGCAATCAGTTTACCCATCACTGGCAACGCGGTAAATGAATACAAATCATAGGCTTTAGAGAGTGGCTCAAAGACTGGCTTTGAGAATTCTAAAATCAATAGACGACCGCCTGGCTTTAGGACGCGATACATAGACTTCAGCGCAGCATCTTTGTCTGTGACGTTACGCAAACCAAAGCTAATAGTGACTAAATCGAAGCTTTCGTCATCAAAAGGAGCTAATGTTTCAGCGTTTGCTAATACAAAGTCAACGTTATTACAACCAGCATTGATTAGGCGCTCACGGCCCACTTCTAGCATCGCAGCATTGATATCAGATAGTACCACGTGGCCATTTCTACCGACTTCACGGCTAAATACTTTGGCCAAATCGCCCGTACCACCAGCGATATCAAGGACATGCTGACCAGCACGCACGCCTGATAGACTAATCGCATAGCGTTTCCACAGACGATGAATACCGAATGACATCAAATCATTCATGATGTCGTATTTTTTGGCAACAGAAGTGAATACGTCAGCCACACGTGCTTGTTTTTCTGCTTTATTGACGGTCTTATAGCCAAAATGCGTCTGCTCATTACCATCTGTTTCAGGCGTGTGAGGATTATTGATGTCATCACGCTGATTGAATAGCGTTTGTTTTATGGTTTGCTCTGAAGGGTTTGTGCGAGTCGTTTTGTCGTTGTTTGGCATAGTGGTTTGTTGGCCTTGCGGCGTTCCAGTAGGTAGGTCTTGAACTTTAGTAAAGTCGCTATTGTCATCACTAGCAACGCTGTTATTCTTGCTCGGCACGACATTGGTGGTTTGATTGCGTAATATCTGCGCGCTAATCTGCTGATTATGAGCAATGCTGTCTTTTACCAGCTTGTCTTGCAAATGACCATTGGTCGTTGTGGCTTGATTGGAAGGAGCGCTGCTATCTTTTGAATTATCAGTCATCATGTTGTCCTAGAATTTATTTTTATGATTGTCTTTATCGGAGGAAGTCGTTAAATAGTAAGCGTCAATTGGCTATTTAACATATTGAGCTTATGATACACCAAACGCTACTGGCTTACTGCCATTATCCGTATCATGAACCTGATCGATAATGGATAGTTCACGCTTGCAGAACGGCTCAATAAAATCGCTGACGCTGCTCAGAGGTTTCATGGCCTTAAAGCCTGTATCAATAAAATCATAAAGCGGCTGGTAACCATGACGATAGGCTGTGCTTTTTGCTAGTGCAAAGGCTTTTTTGAGCATAAACGAATTTAGATGTTTGTCCGTGCGATAGCAGACGTCTTTTAGATTGGTAATCTGAACTCTACGCTCGTCTTCTTCATCGACAGTACGGTAGGCGGTTAGCATGTTCTCTTCGTTTACTGGTAAATCTTGAGCGAGTAACCACTGGGCTAAATGCAGATCTAGCTCAATGGCAAAAATCGCTGCTTGGATACCCATGCTACCAGCCTCTAGAGCTGACTCTTTAGCAAGACGCTCTAGCTTTTTCGCTTTTGGCAAGATACGTGCTAACTGCTCTGCCAATAACTTGAATTCTTCGCCGCCATATAGTTGGGTGAGAAAGTAATCTGCCATTAGCTGGTTTTTAGGTTGTTCAAATAGTTCGCGATGCGTCTGCTGGAGACGTGCTTGTTGCCATGATTGTACTTCTTTGAGCTTAGCATTTAATTCATCATCTTGGTGATGAGGCATCGCCCAAAAACGTGTCAAATGCTGTTGTAAATCAGCTAAAGCGGTCATGGCAGTGAATCCTGTAGAAGTAAATAGGGTAATCAAGTTTGAGTATGGTTGTTTTAAGTATAGTGGTTCAGGGTTATAAGGTTTTCAACAACTGTTCTACCCTATACCCAAAATTGTGTTCACCTTAAAAGAAAATAATTAAGAATACAAATACCAATCTGTTACACAGCAATATTATTTACTCGATTGGCGCAGTGCTATGATTAAATGAGATAAATATGAGCGATAAGATCGAAATATTAAGAGTTGTCCTATTAATAGCTATCCCATAAGTCACTCAACAGTAAAGCAGCCCAATAACAATAATAGCGAGTGTAATCATGTCTAAAAAAAATGATACTACTGAACCAAAAGCACCACAAGCAGTAAGTACACAATTTAGTGAGCAAGTTGTGGAGCAGCGTCTAAAGCCGAATCCTTTGAGTCAGTTTTCACTGGATGAGGATTCGCTTAGATTGGCACTGGTGACAGCTCAGTATGCTTTAAAAGCCACTCGCCAACAAACGCCACCGACCCTCAATAAACCAACAGGCCTGTTAGTACTAGTGAACGGAATGGAGCAGGCAGGTAAAGGCACCGCCGTTAAGCAGTTAAGGCAATGGGTGGATCCAAGACTGCTTAAAGTTGAGGCAACCATTGGTCATTCGCCATTGAGTTATCAACCCATTTGGCAAGCGCATACTAGCGCAATGCCGCGCCATGGTGATGTCATGGTTTATTTCGGCAACTGGTATGCTGATTTATTATACAATGTCATGCGACTAGCGACATCAGATAGTGAGAACCTTGAAGCATTATCAAATGATAAAGGTCAAAAAGGTAAAAATTCGCTTCCTATCGCTCAGTGGCAAGACTATCTACAGCAGCAGTTAGACACGCTAAAGGCATTTGAAAACGACCTCATTGCCAATCAAACCAAATTATTAAAATGTTGGTTCCATGTTGATATTGAAACGTTGCACAGTCGCTTAAAGGATGATGAAGCAGATCCGCAGTTTTTGTATCAAATTGACTGGAATAACAAACAAGTCATCGAGAAGTTCAACGAGGTGGCTGCGACCTTGCTGCGTCAACAGGATGATTGGGTCATCATTGATGGTGACGATAAGTTAGAGGCCGCTGATAACTTTTGTCACTTGGTGCTACATGCTATGCAAACCGCGTTGGCGAGTAGTCAGACAGATAGCAATGGCAATGACAACGACAATAACAATGAAACATCAGAAAACCATTCCCAGTCCGAGACACTGGAACTTAACTCAGATACTAAACAAAAACAGTTTGAGCCTGTACCGATACCTAAGCAGCTGACGTCTATTAAAGATAAAAAAATCAGTAAGTCCGACTATCGTGAGGCGTTGGCGGAGAAGCAAGCAAAACTAGCTGAGTTGCTACGTGCACGCCAAGGTCGGCATGTTGTGTTTGCCTTTGAAGGAATGGACGCTGCTGGCAAGGGCGGCGCAATCAAAAGGTTGGTCGCACCGCTAGATCCTCGCGAGTATCAAATCTATAATATTGGCGCACCGATGTTATATGAGACTCAGCATCCTTACTTGTGGCGATTCTGGACGAGATTGCCTGACGAGCAAACCAATCGTATTAGCCGTATCGCCATTTTTGATCGTACGTGGTATGGACGCGTGCTGGTTGAGCGTATTGAAGGATTTGCGTCTATTGATGAATGGCAACGAGCATATGATGAAATCAATCGTTTTGAGGCGGATTTGGCAGCAGCAGGAACGTTGGTTATCAAATATTGGTTAGCGATTGATAAAAAAGAGCAGCTTAAACGGTTTGAAGATCGTCAAGAAACACCGCATAAGCAATTTAAACTGACAGATGATGACTGGCGTAACCGTGATAAATGGTCAGACTATGTGCAGTCTGCAGCAGATATGCTGGCACGCACGGATACAACGACAGCGCCATGGTGTGTTATTGCGACCAACGAAAAGCGTCAGGCGCGTTTAGACGTGTTAGATCATGCTATTGAGCAGTTGTCTGCACTGACTGAAAGCAAATAGTTGTCAAAGATGCCTGAAGTTTAAGGACTATTATAGATTTATATAATTGTATTTTCTAAGTAGGATGGCTCGAACCATATTCGAGCTATCCTGTCTTTTATAGAGTGTGGTCTTGTCCGTATACACTCGCAGTTACAAATCTCGCAATATCATTATGCATTATGTGCTCATATTTAATATAATAGAGCGCAAAACAGCTTCTGCTAAATAATAATTTTAATTTAGCAAACAACGTGTTTTAGTTATTTAGTATAGATAACTTAATAATTACGACAAAAATTGTTACAATAGCTGTTAGTAGTACCACAAATATCGCTAAGAAATATATAAGCCGCAAGATGCTGTAATCAGACGATTTGGCAATATCACTTGCGGCTTTGTGACATGTTGAGAGATGTATTATTTACTTTCGCTCTAGTCGGTTTAAGACCTTCTAATCGCATGTTGTATATTTTATATATGCTACTTCATTAGATGCCGTAAAAAGCATTGTGAGTAGCAGCGCAATATTATCAACCTCATATAATTTTAATCAGCTTACGCAGGACGTACTAACGTATGGGTATTAGCAGCAGTTCTACAGAGTCAGTCAAGCCAGTTGGCTCTATGAGAATCAATCTATTTTTTGCCATTTTACTGATTGCGATGACTTCCTACTTTTTGTGGTGGGGTTTAGATTACACCATGCGTCAGCAAACGACGCTATTCATCGTGGCGACCGCTTTTGGTGTCTTTATGGCATTCAATATCGGTGGTAACGATGTCGCCAACTCCTTTGGTACTTCGGTGGGTGCAGGGACGTTGACTATCCCGCAAGCATTGGGTATTGCCGCGATATTTGAAGTATCGGGGGCAGTCCTTGCAGGCGGGGAGGTGACTGATACGATTCGAAGCGGCATTGTCGATCTAGATGGTCTATCAGTGACGCCCAATCAGTTCATTTATGTCATGCTCTCCGCATTGGTTGCAGCAGCATTTTGGCTGTTATTTGCAACCAAAAAAGGTCTGCCTGTTTCGACCACTCACTCCATTATTGGCGGTGTGATTGGTAGCTCCATTGTTTTAGGTATCACGTTGGGTGGTACGGACATGGCGCTATCAACGGTAGACTGGGGAACGGTTGGAACTATCGCTATTTCTTGGGTGCTGTCACCGCTACTAGGTGGCGTGTTGTCTTATCTTTTATATGGACAAATCAAGAAAAACATCATTGAATATAATGATAAAACCGAAGCCTATATTGCGACGCTAAAAGGCAATAAAAAAGTCTTAAAGCAAAACCATAAAGAGTTTTTGGATGGTTTGACAGAGTCTGAGCAATTGGCATATACGTCAGCGATGTTACGCGATCAGGAAATCTATAAAGATGATGATTGTATCGTTGAAGATTTAGAAACTGATTATTATAAAAAGCTTTATGATATTGAGAATGAGCGTAGTAGCCTTGATACTCTAAAAGCACTTAAGCAGTGGGTACCTATCATTGCTGCCGCAGGTGGTGCGGTGATGACTTCTCTAGTCGTCTTTAAAGGTCTAAAAAACGTTAATAGCGGCCTGACCACACTACAGGGCTTCTTGATTATGGGGATGATAGCGGCGCTAGTATGGTTAGCGACCTATATCTATACCAAAAGTATCCGCGGTAAGCACAAAGAAGATTTGACCAAAGCGACATTTATTATGTTTAGCTGGATGCAGGTCTTTACCGCGTCAGCTTTTGCCTTTAGTCATGGTTCAAACGATATCGCCAACGCGGTTGGTCCTTTTGCCGCCATTATGGATGTGATTCGTACTAATAGTATCGCTACTGAAGCTGCCGTGCCACCTGCTGTCATGCTGACTTTTGGTGTAGCATTAATCGTTGGTCTTTGGTTCATTGGTAAAGAAGTGATTCAAACCGTTGGTACCAATCTAGCAAAAATGCATCCAGCTTCAGGCTTCTCAGCTGAGTTGGCAGCAGCAGCTGTTGTGATGGGTGCATCGACGATGGGTCTGCCTGTATCAAGTACTCACACGCTAGTAGGTGCGGTACTGGGTATCGGTATCGTCAACAGAGATACTAACTGGAAGCTTATGAAGCCGATTGGCTTGGCTTGGATTGTGACACTGCCTGCAGCGGCTACTATGTCAGCTATCAGTTATCTCGTATTGAGCAATATTTTTTAATGCGCTGTTTTTATCAGTGAATTATCATAATTGAGTTTGAATAATTAGGTTCAACGCAATAAAAAACGCTTATCAGCATCATGCCGATAAGCGTTTTTTTAATGATGTATGACGATTTACTCGGTACCAAATTGCTTACGTTTTTTGGCAAAAAATCTGTCTAATCTATCCATCGCATTCTCTAGGTCAAGCAAGTTAGGTAAGAACACCAGACGGAAATGGTCGGGTCTGTCCCAGTTAAACCCAGTACCTTGAACCATCAATACGTTTTCTTCAACGAGCAAGTCCATCATAAAATCCATATCATCGGTGATAGGGTAAACCTCTGGATCCATTTTTGGAAAACAGTAAAACGCGCCTTGAGGCATGGTACAAGAAATGCCTTTAATAGCATTAAGACGTGAGACTGCCATTTCACGTTGCTTATATAGGCGACCCTTTTCAGAAGTCAGGTCTTGCATGCTCTGATGCCCACCCATCGCTGTTTGAATAGCATACTGTCCTTGCACGTTAGAGCAAAGACGCATAGATGCGAGCATATCTAAGCCTTCAATAAAGTCAGCTGCATGCTGTTTACGACCCGATACCATCATCCAACCTGAGCGGAATCCTGCAATACGATGTGACTTCGACAAGCCATTGTAAGAAAGTACCAGCACGTCGTCAGTTAGGGTGCTCATCGGGGTATGTACATTATCATCATAGAGAATACGATCGTAAATCTCATCAGCCATGATGATTAAATCATGCTCTTTAGCAACTTCGATGATTTGCTTTAATAGCTCATCACTATAAAGGGAGCCTGTCGGGTTATTTGGGTTAATGACCACGATACCTTTCGTTTTGCTCGTGATTTTAGACTTAATGTCTTCAATATCAGGATGCCAGTTGTCCTCTTCATTGCAGCGATAGTGCACCGCAGTACCACCAGCGAGGTTGGCCGCTGCAGTCCAAAGCGGGTAGTCTGGCATTGGAATTAGGACTTCATCACCGTCATTCATCAACGCCTGCATAGTCATGACAATAAGCTCAGAAACCCCATTGCCCAAATACACGTCACGTACGTCAACGGCCGACAGCAACCCCTTTGATTGGTAATATTGCAAAATGGCTTTACGCGCTGAGAAAATCCCCTGCGAGTCTGAATAGCCAGTTGCCTCAGATAAGTTCATAGCGACATCGCGCAAAATCTCATGCGGGGCTTCTAAACCAAAAGGCGCTGGATTGCCCACGTTTAGTTTTAATATGCGTTTGCCTTCTGCCTCCATCTTATTGGCAGTCTGCAATAGAGGGCCACGAATGTCATAGCAAACGTTTTGTAATTTATCAGATTTTTTTATAGTGTTCATAGCATGACCGTTTTTCGAATTGGTTTTTGAGCCTTTAGGAGCAGTAAAAGGTTTTGTTGATTGAGCATCAGTTATTTTAATATCTGACTGGGTATGTGAAGCCTTGCCTATTTCTTGATGTTCATTGCGCTCTACAGATGATGTCGACTCGTCTGAATCAATAGCCTCATTGTTGAGGTCGCCGCGCAACAGATATCCCTCACTACAGCCCAAAATACGCGCGAGCGTAGGCAGCTTGGATGAGACAATGCCGTTGGTACCGCGCTCCCAGTTTGAAATAGCACCACGACTCACTTTTGCACCAGCGGCTGTCATGGCTTGTGCTAGCTGCTCAGCAGTAAATCCTTTGTCACGGCGCAACTGTACCAGTCGTTCCGCTTGCGTACTTTTGCTATTGTCGTCAGACATTGTCGTTTGAGCCTTTGTTAATCAGTAAATATTCTGTGCAGAGATATATTAAACATTTTAGTTAAACACTAATGCAAGATATTATTGCATTGATAGTTAATTTGCAAATGATTTTATAATCAGCCCTATTAGTATTTGCAAGTATATCTTGCAATTGGCATTTGGCTTATATTTATATGGCTCTAAATCTCTTATATAGACTATAAAATGTATAGGTATCAAAATTACATCTTTACCCATCATTATCTAAAATTAATTTGGTATATTTAGCTTAGTTAATCTCCTCAATCATGTTGTCTATCTCACAATATAGAGAGTGCTTTTCTTATATATGCCTTGAATAGTGCGTCGATAACCAACAGATAGAGCACGTCGTTTTCATAATTATATGGCGATAAAATAGTTACCAAGATTAGATAATAAATACTCGAATAAGGATAAATTATGCAAGACAATCAACTAAGCAAAGAAGAGATCAGCCAGTTGACTGAAGCTGACTGGAAAGAGCGTTTAACCGCTGATGAGTATCATATTATGCGTGAGAAGGGCACTGAACGCCCATTTACAGGTGTATATAATGATGCGACCGACGATGGCGTTTACCGTTGTAAAGGCTGCGGTGCAAGCTTATTTGACTCAAGCAATAAATTTGATGCGAGCTGTGGCTGGCCAAGTTTTGATCAAGGTATCGATAACAGCGCGATTGAAGAGCACGTAGATAACTCGCTAGGCATGACTCGCACCGAAGTCACTTGTAGCAACTGCGGCGCACATTTAGGCCATGTATTCCCTGATGGTCCTACTGAGACAACAGGCATGCGCTATTGCATTAACTCAGTATCTATCGATTTAGATAAGTCTGAGAAATAAGTAGCTTAGGTAGTATTAGAAACGTGAAAGGGAAGTACAGGGTGCTTCCTTTTCAATAGTTTTATTATGTGTATGATAGAAAAAGAAGTAGTGCATAAACACCCAAAACAATAAAAACCTCAATTTAAGGATAAATGATGAGTACAATTTATGATTTTACGGTTGAGCGCATGGATGGTAGCTCGCAAGCATTTTCAGATTACCAAGATAAAGTATTATTAATCGTCAATACCGCAAGCAAATGTGGATTTACGCCGCAGTTCGAAGGTTTAGAGTCGCTATATCAACAGTATAAAGATCAAGGACTGGTCGTCGTCGGTTTTCCTTGTAACCAATTTGGTAGCCAAGACCCAGGTAGCAATGACGAGATTGGTGCGTTTTGCCAAAAGAACTATGGAGTCAGCTTTCCGATGATGGCAAAGACTGATGTCAATGGCGCAGATGCTCATCCTATCTATCAATGGCTCAAGGAACAAAAGGGTGGCGTACTGACAGATGGTATCAAGTGGAATTTCACCAAGTTCCTAGTCGATAGTAAAGGTCAGGTGATTGACCGTTATGCACCAACGACCAAGCCAGAAGCCATCAAAAATGACATCGAGCAAGCATTAGCTAACAAATAAGCATTAAATCTAAGAAATATTGGTTTTGTGTGAAAATATAAAATCAATAAAAACAAATGCTTGCTGGGTATTCTAATAAAAATAGAAAAAATATCTAAAAAAGTGGTAAATACTGTTTGACACCCAACAGTAAATCTATATAATACACACCCACAGCAACGGAGCTTAGTGACAAACTTAAGAGCTCAGTTGATGTTGAATAAATTGCCTAGCAATTATTCGAAGGGTGATTAGCTCAGTTGGTAGAGCGTCTGCCTTACACGCAGAATGTCGGCGGTTCGAATCCGTCATCACCCACCACTTCTTAGCAAGTGGCTAAACAAGCTAAGAGACCTAAGCAGCGGTAGTTCAGTTGGTTAGAATACCGGCCTGTCACGCCGGGGGTCGCGGGTTCGAGTCCCGTCCGCTGCGCCATATTTAAAACGAATTTAAACCTTTGGGTTTAAGCAAGTTTCGCCTCAAGCATTAGATTGTTTGAGGTTTTTTTGTGTCTGTTTTTTATGTATCTATGTTCTATGAGTTATAAGTCATATAAGGAAGTACAGTAAGAGTTAGAACCTAGTACTATGACTTATATTCACTTAAGTCGTATCAATCAAAGGTCAGCTAAAACGTAAACCCTTCTTTTATATCAGTCTTATATTGAATAAAAGAAGGGTTGTCGTATTTATCTTAGTTACAGCACTTTAAAATGCCTTTGCTTAAAACGCATTATCCAGAATCTATGACGCGTTTTAGATAGTTGTAGATTTTAGCTACGGGTAAAGACTTACTTATGCGTTGCTTGCCATGCGCCCATAGACCCTAGATAAATATCAATGTTCTCAAAACCTCGACTAGCGAGCCACCCTGCTGCTATTGTTGCTCGAGCACCACTGGCGCACATCAATGTATAGTGGCGACTTTGGTCAAGCTCATGCCAACGCTTGTTTAGGTGACCAACATAGATATGCTGTGAACCTTCAATCGCATTGGTATTCCTCTCATCAATATCGCGTACATCAAGCAATGTCCAGTTCTGAGCATTATTAAGACGATTTTCTACCTCGGTTGTATCGATCATAGGGGTTTGCTGCATCTGCTCACCTTTAGCAGCGGCAGGGACGACACCCACATAGCCACCTATAACATTATCAAAAGCAATACGTACCAGATGCTCCATCGCAGTCGCAAGTTGTTCTTCATCAGAGGCAATCAGTACCAAGCTTTGCCCTTCCTCGATAAACCATCCAGCAAACGCAGGTAGCATGTTGACAGGTAAGCTCATAGAACCGGGCAGGTGTCCTGACGCATACGCCATTGGTTCACGAATATCGATGAGATGATCAGCATCGCAGTCATGCAGCTGTTTGAGCGAAAGGTTACGCGGACGCATAACGACTGGAGGCGCTTCACCACCTTCCATATTAAGGCGCTCCATCAATCTGAAGTAGGGTGGTTGATAATGGTTTTCGCTCGTCTTGAAGTCAATAAATGTCTCACGATCGGTAATCTGTAAACGTGGGTTGTTGATTCTTTCGTGACCAACGGTAGAAAACTCACGTTCCGCCATACCTGATCCGCAGACGGACCCAGCACCATGAGCCGGATAAATAATTGCCTGATCTCCGAGTGCCAAAATGTCTTGCAACGAGTCATAAAGTAGACCTGCGACTTCTCTGCGACGCTCAGGATAAAAGTCAGTACGACCGACATCACCTACAAAAAGCGCATCGCCAGTAAAAACGCCAACCGCCTTGTCAGGGTACGCCGTGTCAAACAGCGCATAAGCAAGATGATCATCGGTATGGCCAGGCGTTTCTAAGACACGGATTTCTAATTGGCCAATTGAAAAGCAATCACCATTACGTGCGGTCTCAGCGTAGACAACAGGTCGTTCTGGATTAGGGCCATGTAAAACTGTTGCCCCTGTCATTGCGGCCAAGATAGGTGCGCCAGAAACCAAATCTTCATTACGATGTGTCTCAAAAATATGAGTAATCTCAAGCCCTGCTGCGCGCGCCTTTTCTACATATATCGCGCAGTCACGACGTGGGTCAATTACCGCTGCTTGACCGCCAGAGCCTACCAAGTAGGATAAGTGCGAAAGTCCAGGTGTTTTAATTTTCTCTAGTAGCATGGTCATTTCCTTATTGTTGTTTTAATCATAATAGTTATTTTAATCATAATAGTTATTTTAATCAGGTTTATTGGCAGTACAGAGCGAGAGCTACCAGCCAAATCTAGTTTTACTGTTGCATAAACTTGCACTCAATCTAGCATGAACTTCTAAGTATCATCAATATACAATAACATATATTAAACTTGTTATTTACATAAGGCCAAACGTAGAAGGCTTTAGGTTGAGAAGGTTAAGAAATGCTCACTTTTACCATTAGATTTCTTGGCTTTTTTATCTGTAAGCATTTAATTGAAAGGCTAGGTGAGGCAACTTTACAAAGATTGTTTTTTAAGGTTGGTCTGTTCTAAGTTTCTATATAATGATGTTAATCAGTTAGAAAAATTGAGTAATAAAATATGAAGAAAGAATATATGTGGTTATGCGATTCAGTATTAGATTGGCCTGCAACAATAGAGAGCTATAGTTATACGAACGAAGCAGATCATCTGAGAGCATACGATCTTTGGAATCATGCTGACTTAATTTTGACAGGGAATGCAAATGAGTTTAATCGAGTAGATGTTGTTTCTAACTTAAAGCGCTGTCTCAATCAAAGACTAAAGTTTATAGAACACGTATATTCGCTCAAAAAAATTGCTTTATCTGATTCACCAAAAGGATATCTAGAATACTTAGAGTCTTTGGGCTTAGTTCGACCTTATATGTTAAAACAGATGATGATTATTAGAAATGACATTGAACATAATGATGCTCTACCGCCTAATATTGAACGTTGTAGAGAATTGTTGGATTTAACTTGGTATTTCTTAAAATCCACGGATAATTTTATTTTTTGGTATAAAAATAATTTTACATTGAGTTATTTAACAGATGAAGGCGAGGAAACTCAATATTGGTTAATTTTTAGTATTAATTTTAAGCTAGATCATGCAATAAAAATTAATGGTTGGATTCCTAAAGTGTTACTCAGCGAGGAGGAAAAGCAGGGCTATACGTTAATTGAGTTAAAGGATTTTGGTTTTAAAAAAGAGCATTCGAAAAGATCTGAAAATCATATGGATAAGCTAGATAATGATTTTTGGATAAATGGTAGCCTCAAACCATCAGAGAAGGTTAGACTCAAAGTGGTTAAGCATTGTCTTCACGCGAACATGTAATATAGCTACTTGAGCATACGTAGTAATTAATCTTATGTTAGTAAGTATTAGCATCAACTGCTTAGAAAATATATTTATCGTCGCATTTTTACTAAGTTTTGACACTTAAAATAAGCGAAAAAACCGTTCAAAAAACATTGAATTATTTTAATATGTCTGTATTATTGGACATATGGAAATAACTAATGCTATCGCAAGCTTTGCTGCGCTCTCTCAAGATACTCGTTTAAAGGCTTTTAAGCTGCTAGTCAGCCATGAGCCTGAAGGCCTACCTGCGGGTGAAATAGCCCGTCAGCTCTCTGTTCCTCATAACACAATGTCAGCCCACTTATCGGTGCTAGCACGGGCAGGATGGGTGGTCTCACAGCGTCATAGCCGACAGATTATCTATCGTGCTTCGCTATCACATATGGAAAACGTCATTCAGTTCCTGTTGCAAGATTGCTGTGCGGGACATCCAGAATTATGTGCGTCACTCATGGATAGCCTGAGTGGCTGCAAAGTAAATGAGTCTACTGAGCAAAGTAATGATTAAACCAATTATCATTTCAATAAATACATAAAATAGGTGTAAACACTATGGAGCCATTAATTTTTCATAATCCTAAATGCGGTACATCTCGTAACACACTTGCCATTATTAAAGCATCAGGTGAAGAGCCAGAAGTGGTGGAATATCTGAAAAATACACCAACGCGCGACCGTTTAGTGGAGCTGTTGGCACAAATGCAGATTTCGCCTAGAGAGCTATTAAGAAGCAAAGAAGCTATCAATGATGAGCTTGGTCTGGATAATCCTGAGTTGTCTGACGATCAAATTATCGATGCCATGATTGCGCATCCTATTTTAATCAACCGTCCTATCGTAGTGACTGATAAAGGCGCTGCTCTATGTCGTCCTTCAGAGCGTGTGTTTGAATTGCTAGCCAATCCAGTAAGTAGCTTCACAAAAGAAGACGGCGAGGTTATTACTCATGACAAACACTGAGGTTGACCAAGTATTAGAAGCCGAATCTACTGTTTCGCCAAAATTTAGCTTAGACGATTTGCCCAATATTGATATAGATAATCTTCAACCTATCGACATTGAGTCTTTGGTTGCACCGAATGACTCACGTCATCCACCGAAAATATTAGTGCTATACGGTTCTGTCCGTGCACGCTCGTTTTCTAGATTGGCCGCTGAAGAGTCAAGCCGGTTGCTGCGTTGGTATGGTTGTGAAGTAAAAATGTTTGATCCATCCGGCTTGCCGTTACCTGACGATGTAGACTCAGACCATCCTAAAGTGCAAGAATTGCGGGAGCTGGCGCAGTGGTCAGAAGGTATGCTGTGGGTGAGTCCAGAGCGTCACGGCAGTATCACCAGTATTATGAAAGCGCAAATCGACTGGATACCGCTGTCACTAGGTGGCGTACGTCCAACTCAAGGTAAAACCCTAGCACTGATGCAAGTCAGCGGTGGTAGTCAGAGCTTTAATACGGTTAATCAAATGCGTATTCTCGGACGCTGGATGCGGATGATCACTATCCCCAATCAATCTTCGATACCCAAAGCATTTTTGGAGTTTAACGACGACAATCGCATGGATATGTCTCCGTTATATCTGCGGCTTGTCGATGTCTGTGAGGAGTTAGTGAAGTTTACTTGGCTTACACGTGGACGTTCAGATTATCTCACTGATCGCTATTCAGAACGCGTCGAGAGTGCTGAAGAACTATCGAGCCGCGTCAATCAAAAATCGATCTAACCCCCTAATCGATCTAATTTCCTATATTAAATCGGCTGAATAAAGTCAGCTCAAGTAAGGTCGTACAATGCTTGCATTCGCTATTTTTGTGGTCACTTTAGTCTTAGTTATCTGGCAACCTAAAGGATTGGGTATCGGCTGGAGCGCCATGGGTGGTGCCTTAGTCGCGTTAGCGCTTGGCGTCGTGCAGTTATCAGATGTGGGTATCGTCTGGGATATTGTCTGGGATGCGACCTTTACTTTTGTGGCACTGATTATCATCTCGCTTATCTTAGATCGGGCAGGGTTTTTCGGCTGGGCTGCATTACATGTGGCACGCCTTGGTAATGGGCAAGGGCGCTTATTGTTTCCGATGATTGTCGTACTCGGCGCCTTTATTTCTGCCTTTTTTGCCAATGATGGTGCTGCGCTATTACTAACCCCGATTGTCATCGCTATCTTGCTGCGTCTGAAATTTTCGCCACCATCAGCTCTGGCATTTATTATAGCGACTGGTTTTATCGCTGATACGGCAAGCCTGCCATTGGTTACCTCAAATTTAGTCAATATCGTCAGTGCCAATTATTTTGACATAGGCTTTGGTCGTTATGCGGCGGTGATGGTACCGGTCAATATAGTGTCTGTCTTAGCGACGCTACTGGTATTGTGGGTTGTCTACGCACGTCATATTCCAAAAACCTACTCGACTAGCGAGCTCAGCGCTCCAGAGTCTGCTATTACCGATCCATTGGTATTCCGAGCTGCTTTTCCACTATTAGGTTTGCTACTAGTCGCCTATTTTGCAACAGAGCCGTTGGGGCTACCTATTTCACTGGTTACAGGTATCGCTGCTGTCGCGTTAATGGCAATCGCTGGTCGTATATGGCAAGGCGGGCAGGGTGCGGTGGTCTCAGTGACCGATGTAGTACGTAAAGCGCCTTGGCAAATCGTACTATTTTCAATCGGTATGTATCTAGTGGTATACGGTCTGGGTAATGCAGGTCTCACTGCCTATGGGGCGCAAGTACTCAACTGGTTGGGACAACAAGGCGAAGTCATTGCTACGGTTGGAACAGGGTTCTTATCCGCCATAGTTGCTTCTGTTATGAATAATATGCCAGCGACCCTAGTCGGCGCACTTGCGATTGATCAAGCACAAGTGCCTGCAGCAACACGAGAGCTAATGATTTATGCCAATGTCATCGGCAATGATTTGGGCCCTAAGTTTACGCCGATTGGCAGTCTTGCTACTTTGCTATGGTTACATGTGTTGGCAGAGAAGGACTACAAAATCAGCTGGGGACAGTACATAAAGATTGGTCTACTGATCACGCCGCCTGTGTTGTTAGTGACACTGTTGGCATTGGTGTTATGGTTGCCAATGCTAACAATGTTGCCAAGCTAAGCTAGCCAATAGAAAACTTACTACAGTAATATTTTATCGTGACAATGATATTTACTTTTGAATATGATTGTCATAATCGAGTATGAAATAAAGTAGTGATTAGCGCTTATCAAATTGGCAAAATAGATAACCAATATTAGGGTCTATTGAACATTCAAAATGTGGTATTGGCAAAAAATAGCCCTGCCCTGAAAGGCTGATGCTAAAATCACCTCAAACGTTGTTGCAAGCCTAGTTAAGGTCTCGACATTATCGTCAGTTTACGCCTATTTTGATGCGATTTTAGTGATCAGCAGTCCTAATATTTGAATGTTCAACAGACCTTAAATGATACGCATAAAAAAACCCTCATCAAATTGATGAGGGTTTTGGCAAATGCCATAATTGAATCAAAGTTGACTCAAGAAATTTACTACTAAAATGTGGCTCTCCAACCTGGGCTCGAACCAGGGACACACGGATTAACAGTCCGTTGCTCTACCAACTGAGCTATTGGAGAATAGGCTGTAAGTGTTTAATCGCTTACAACGAGCCTTAGAAGTCTCTAACGAGTTCTTGCTAAGTGGGGCGTATTCTAGCAAAGTTAAAAAATACGTCAAGCCTTTTTTTGCATAATTAGTAAAAATTGTCATTTTAATGATGAGATAGCGTGTTTTTCCTAGTTATGCCTAAGACTCGCGTAAAAAAGACGCCCTATAGAATGTATAGGGCGTCTTTTTTATGAACAGCGGTAAGACTTGTTGCTATTTACGATTTATTCAGCAACGTCTAAGTCAGCCACTGCTTTTTCGATACGCGATAGGGCGTCTTTTAACGTCGCCTCATCAGTAGCGTACGAGATACGCATATAGCCGCCAAGACCGAACGCATCACCAGGTACGACTGCCACGCCAACTTTGTCCAATAACCATGCTGAGAATTCAGTACATGACGACAGGCCAGCCGCTTTGATTAGCGGTACGATATTTGGATACACATAGAATGCGCCATCAGGACGCAGGCAGGTAATACCTTTAATCGCATTTAAACCATCTACGACTAGGTCACAGCGTTTCTTAAAGGCGGCTACCATCGGCTCTAGTACGCTCTGATCACCACTGATAGCGACTTCCGCTGCTACTTGGCTGATTGATGTTGGGCATGAGGTAGATTGTGACTGTACCTTTTTCATCGCGCCGATTAGCTTAGCAGGGCCACCCGCATAGCCGATACGCCAGCCTGTCATCGCATACGCTTTAGATACACCGTTCAAGATGATGGTACGATCTTTTAGCTCAGGCGCCGCGTTTAAGATATTGTAGAACTTATCGCCTGTCCAGCGGATGTGCTCGTACATATCGTCTGAAGCTACATAGACTTGTGGATGTTTTTTCAATACTTCAGCGATGGCCTTTAGCTCATCTAATGTATAAATCATACCCGTTGGGTTAGATGGGCTGTTTAATACCAATAGTTTAGTCTTGTCAGTGATCGCTTCTTCTAGCTGCTCAGGAGTGATTTTGAAATCTTGTTCAGCTGGGCATTTGACGATGACTGGCACGCCTTCTGCGATGATAACCATGTCAGGATAGCTGACCCAATATGGTGCTGGAATGATGACTTCGTCGCCAGGATTGATAAATGCTTGGGCAAGGTTAAAAAACGACTGCTTACCGCCGACCGATACTAGGATTTCGTTTGGCTCATAGCTGATGTTGTTGTCGCGCTTGAATTTCTCGATGATGGCTGTTTTTAGCTCTGGCGTACCATCGACAGCTGTATATTTAGTGAAGCCATTATTGATTGCATCGATTGCTGCTTTTTTGATGTGTTCAGGGGTATCAAAATCAGGTTCACCAGCGCCCAAACCGATAATATCTTTACCAGCTGCTTTTAACTCTTTGGCTTTATTGGTGATCGCTAGCGTAGGTGATGGTTGGATGTTGTTAACG
Organism: Psychrobacter proteolyticus; assembly: GCF_038155145.1. Classification (GTDB taxonomy): domain Bacteria; phylum Pseudomonadota; class Gammaproteobacteria; order Pseudomonadales; family Moraxellaceae; genus Psychrobacter; species Psychrobacter proteolyticus_B. Next base: position 244,090 of record NZ_JBAKAY010000003.1, on the reverse strand, counting down.
CGGTCAGACAGTTGCAACTCGCTCATGAGAGATCCTTTTTTATATGAGGGTGGGGTTGGTGAAAATCTGATATTAATTATATAACGTTTTCATTGCTATCAGGACAAGATGTCATGCAGTTTGAAAAAAGATAATGTCATCTTACCGTAATACGGCGATCATTCGATTATAGATAATGGTGATGATGCTTCGGCAAACGACGCGATTGCTAATTTTTGCATTGTAGCATGCTGATATTGAGCTGTCTTATGGCCCTAGTAACAGAATATTGTGTTGTCGCTTGTGATAGCAGTATCCTTGTGAAGGTAGTAAACAACACGCTGAGATTAAGCTTGAGCCCAGACGATTGCGAAGACACAACAATAAACCTGTAGCCGACCACTATAATTATTTAGATTTGTTAAATAGAATGGCTTATAGCTTAATTAAATGCGACCAATGATAGCTGCGAAGAATAACAATAATAGCTAGCTGTTATCACACATCTAAATTTTCATTAAGCAATCAGTTTAAGAGCATTAATTCCATATTATGAAAATACTTAAAAAGATAAGAATACTCAAAAAGGATATTTACGATGACAGATTCTACTGAAAAATTACATATTCTCATTACTGGGGCGACGTCAGGCATTGGTAAGCAGTTGGCAAAAGACTATCTGCTAGCAGATCATCATGTATATGCGGTCGGCCGTGACGACGAAGCGTTGGCTGAACTTCAGGCGTTAGGCGCAGAAACGATTGATTTAGACTTAATGGATCGAGAAAAGGTCATCGAAGCTTTTGAAAAAATCGACAATGTCGATCTAGCTATTTGCGGCGCTGGTATGTGCGAGTACTTAGATATGCCGAACTTTGATAGCAGTGTCTTTATGAAAGTCATGTCGGTCAATATGGGTACGTTGTCCCATGCGATCGAAGGAGTGCTGCCAAAGCTAATCGCTTCAAAAGGTCGCTTGGTCGGTATCGGTTCAGCGTCTGCTTATGTGCCTTTTGCGCGCGCTGAAGCCTATGGTAGCTCAAAAGCTGCTATCCATTATCTAATGAAGACTCTACAGATTAGCCTTGCTCCGCACGATGTGTCAGTTAGCTTAGTTGTACCTGGTTTTGTTGAGACACCGATGACCAAACAGAATGACTTTCCGATGCCATTTATCCAGACGCCAGCGCAGGCAAGTCAAGCCATACGTGACGGTATCGAAAGCGGGCATGAGGTGATTGAATTTCCGAAAAAACTAACTATGCCATTAAAAGCATTGGGTACGTTGCCTGATTTGGTTTGGCAGCAAGTTAGTGAAAAACTTAATAAAAAATAATCTACTATCAGTAGAACTCTCAGCCATCATATCGACAGAAAAATACAGAAGGGAATGCTTTTATGCCGTTTACTCGTTTCAAGCGTGCAAGTAACCAAAAAAATGCTACCAATGCTACAACAGATTCTGACCATCAGACTACCCAAAAACGTATTGCTATCATCGGCTCAGGTGTATCAGGACTGACATGCGCGCATTATTTAGGTACACAACATGATGTGACGGTATTTGAAGCCAATGATTATATCGGCGGGCATGTAAACACGATTGATGTGGCACTACAAGACGGTAAAAAAGCAAAGAGTAGCAATGTAGAGAGTAGTGCGATAGATACAGGTTTTATTGTTTTTAATGAGCGCACATACCCGAACTTCTTTCGTTTGCTTCATGAGTTGCAGGTACCTTTTCAGGCAACGGATATGAGCTTTTCTGTCAAAAATACTGCACGTCATTTTGAATACAATGGTCATACGCTCAACACTTTATTGTCACAACGTAAAAATTTACTCAATCCAAAATTCTGGCAGTTTATCAAAGATATTTTGCAGTTTAATAAGCATATCAAACAGCTACGCCAAGATTATGATAGCGCGCGTACCCAAGGACAAGATGTCAGTAGCTTTGCAGAGCAAACGCTCGGTGGTTATTTGACGCAAAAGAAATATGGTCAGCTATTTACCGATAACTATTTACTGCCAATGGTCTCGGCTATTTGGTCAACCAGCCTAGATGAAGTACAAGAATTTCCACTAGTGTTTTTTGCACAATTCTTTGACAACCACGGGTTGCTCGACGTGGTCAACCGTCCGCAGTGGTTTACGATAAAAGGCGGCTCAAAGCAGTACGTCAATAAACTGATTCCACGCTTTATTAAAGTGGGTGGCAAGATACGAGTCAATAGCCCAGTACAGTCTGTGGTTCGTGATGGTGAGCAAGTGACTTTGACAGTACAGAATGCTTTGACAGTGCAGGATAAAGGTAACGCTGACATCCGTAGCGAAAATCTTGTATTCGATGAGGTTATTTTTGCTTGTCATGCAGATACCGCACTAAAGATTTTAAAGGATGCGAGCACCGATGAATCTGAAGTATTAGGTCATTTTCGCTTTACCAAAAATACGGCTGTACTGCACACCGATACCAGTGTGTTACCTAAGAAACCACTGGCATGGGCAAGCTGGAATTACTTAATAGATGAAACAGTTTCAGGCAATGCTAAGGATGAGCAAGCGGCTGGAAACGCACAGATACCTGCAAAGCCAGTGCTGACTTATCACATGAATATCCTGCAACGCTTGACTAAAAAGCACAATTATTTGGTCACACTGAACCCAGCTGTAGACAATAAAAGCGTCGATGATAAGCAAATAATTAAGAGCATCAATTATAGTCATCCAGTGTTCGATCTTGCGATGATTGATGCGCAGACTAAATGGTCGAGTGTCTCTGGTAACGGTTCGCACACGCATTTCTGCGGAGCTTATTGGTTTAATGGCTTTCATGAAGATGGCGTACACAGTGGCCTACGTGTCTGTCAGGCGCTCGGTCTTGATATTGATATAAAAGACGAAGTTGACCCAGCCCATTTACCTGACGCTGATAGCGCGCATACGCCGTTTCGTTATAAAGACTTACCTATAAAAGCGGATACCAAATTACGTAGGTTAAATAAGCGCGAAGTAACCACAGCGACGACCAATCAGGAGCTGGTTGAGTATGCTAATCGTTTGCAGAATGTAGCTGCTGATACGAGCCAATACAAGAAACGTGGCTTATTCGGTCGCCGTAAAGCCAAATAATATGACGATTAATATCTTTATGTATTCTAAGTGTTTTGAAAGATTCGCCATATGAAAAGTACGCTGTTATACAAGAGATTATTGATGACTATGTCTGCTCGAGATACCAATGCTACGCCAAACCATGAGTCTTCTTGTGATACCACTGCATTGCCGCATCAGCTGTTTGAGGGTACGACATGGCACAGTCGGCTGCTACCTAGTGTGAATAAATTCGTTTACCCTTATCGCTATTGGGGCGTCAATATTAGCGCGCTTGCGAAAGGGAAGGAACTTCCTGAAATTAACACGGTATCATTTGATGAGAGTAAGTTTTTAGAAAAATTACCATTACGTAAAGTATTACCGAAAAAGCTACTAGCAAAAGGTCTGCCTCTATTTTCAGCAAAGAAAAAATCGCTACAACGATTCTGTGCTGATGACTATCTACAGCATACTGACCTACAGAGTGCCAATAGCCTAAGTGATGCTAAAAAATTTGATAGTAATGTAAAGTCTATTCAAGCACTAGAAAAACGCCTAATTCAAGCATTTGAAAAACATGCAGGGAGCGCGCCTGAAGGCGATATTTTGGGATTACTTGTCTGCCGTAATGTGGGCATGTACTTTAGCCCAGTCAACTTTTACTTAGGATTTGATGCGCAGCAGACGCCAACTCATCTGCTGGCTGAAGTGTCTAATACGCCTTGGGACAAGCGTCATTACTACGGGTTTCTGTTAGAAGGAGAAGATACTGAGTTCTGTCATGACAAGGATTTTCACGTATCACCTTTTAACCCTATTGATCAGCTGTACCGCTGGCAGGTTACGGTAAAACGTACAAAAACAGAAGAGAAACCTAATACTGGCTTGCAAGTGCGTATTGCTATCAATATCAGCGATGAGCGCGGTGAAGTTCTAAAAACTGGTATAAAGATATCAGGGGTGCCAATGACAGAAGAGGCTGTTCGTCATAGCTTACGAAAAAACCCTCTGATGAATATAACGTCTTTAACCCGTATTTATTGGCATGCGTTTAAGCTCTATGCGATTAAAAAAGTGCCGTATATCAACTACGATGAAAAATTGGCCGACAGTCAGCAGAAAGGTGGACAACAGAAAAATAGACAGTAGAAAAGCAGCTAGCAGTATCGAGCGCAAAAGATGTCTTAGAGTTACAGTAATTTTTAAATATCAACAATCCAAAAATCTCGTCAATGTAATACTAAAAATGAACCACTAAAAAACAAAGCATTTAAACAAGGATAAATACACGATGCCAGCACGACCGACCGATCGAGCACCAGTCACAAAACTAGAAAAATTAACTGCTCGTGTGAGCAAAGTGGTTAATGAAAGTGCTGTACTACAGCCAGTCAGCAATAGTGTGAATCACTTAGCTAGAAAGCTTATATTTCGTGCGTTACAGCACATTCAGTTTGGTAGTCTCACGCTGATTGAAACATTTGACGAGCAGGAACCTAAGATAAGTAGCTTTGGCAAAGTAGCTACTAACGATGCTAGTAGCTCGGCGGTTGGTCGCCATTCACTACATGTGACGTTACAGATTCATGATTCTGCTGTCTATCGCCAGCTATTACTTGGCGGCTCTATCGCCCTAGCAGACAGTTATATCAATGGTGAGTGGGATACGGATGATCTAACAGGTTTGATTCGCTTGGCAGCTCGTAACTTAGCAGTGCTCAATAAACTAGAGAATCGTTTTGCTGGTATTAGTAAAGCCTTTGAAAAAGCGAAGCATCAGCTGCGTAGCAATGACAAATCTGGCTCAAAATCCAATATCCTAGCGCATTATGATTTGGGCAACGATATGTATGAGCGTTTTTTGGACGATACGATGATGTACTCATCAGCAGTCTATCCTACGCCTGACGTGACGCTCAGCGATGCTCAGCAGCACAAACTGTCGCTCATATGCCAACGTTTACAGCTCAGCGCTGATGATAGTGTGATTGAAATTGGTACAGGGTGGGGCGGCTTTGCTATCTTTGCGGCCAAGCATTACGGCTGCCATGTGACAACCACGACTATCTCTGATGCCCAGTATGATGAAGCGAAGCGACGAGTCGAGGCAGCAGGTCTGTCTGACAAGATTACATTGCTTAAGCAAGATTACCGCGAGCTGACAGGTCAATATGACAAGTTAGTCAGTATCGAGATGATTGAAGCGGTGGGGCATGAGTATTTACCGACTTTCTTTGCTAAATGTAATAGCTTGCTCAAGCCGACAGGTCTTATGGTATTACAGGCCATCACTTTTAATGATCAAAATTATCAAGACTATATCGATTCAGTCGATTTTATCCAAACGCATATCTTCCCAGGTGGTTGTCTGCTTTCAAACCAAGAGCTGACGACCCAATTCACTGAGCAGACCGATATGGTCGTCAAACAATTGCATGATTATGGCTTTGATTATGCGTACACGCTGCGTGACTGGCGTGCTGCATTTATGGCCCAGCGTGCAGAGATTCAAGCGCTTGGCTATGACGATGCCTTTATCCGCCTATGGGAGTTTTACTTTTGCTATTGCGAAGGTGGGTTTTTGGAGCGCACGATCGGTGTGGTACAAGTTACAGCGGTGAAGCCTAACAATATCGATACGCTACATTTTTCTGATCTGCCATCTGCTGTCTTAAATCATAAAACGGTTTTGAATGATGAGACATTTAGTGAAGAAGATATGTCAGACACAGCATCGGTATAAGTCAGGTGATATAGATATGGTTTGTTCATAACATTCATAGGGTCTCATACTGCATGAACAGTTTGAGACCTATGTATTGAACAGTTCTACATTGAAAGGTTGTACATTAAAAAGTTCTACGATGCTTGCAGGGCACGCTTATCACGTAGACCTGAATAACGTGTGACCGCTAATGCCATTAAAGATATGACAGCACCGATCCAAGCCGTGTCTTGTAATGACATATTTTCAACCACGCTACCACCGATGATGGAGCCCAGTGCAATACCGATATTGAATGCAGCAATGTTCAATCCAGAGGCGACATCGACGGCATTTGGCGTATATTTTTCAGCTTGCTTGACCACGTAGATTTGTAGACCCGGTACATTACCAAAGGCGAAAGCACCCCATACCAGAATAGTCAGTACAGCAGCAATCTTGGAGTGCATAGTAAAGGTGAACAATAAAAGAATGACACTTAAGGCGCTAAATATAATGCTAAGCGCACTAATAGGGCCGCGTTTATCTGCAAGTTTTCCGCCCCAGATATTACCGATTGCAACGGACACGCCATATACGAGCATGATAAGACCAATGGCTGATGGCGCAAATTTGGTCTGCTGCTCTAAGATAGGTGCTAGGTAGGTAAACGCCGTAAACGTACCGCCATAGCCAAGAATAGTCATTAGATAAACCAGCAGTAACTGTGGTTTTACAATGACTTGTAATTGCTCTTTGAACGTTGCAGGGATAGATTTTTTTAGGTTTTTTGGTACTAATATTGCGCTACCAATTAAAGCAATTAAACCCAGTACTGAGACGACCAAAAACGTAGCGCGCCAACCGAAATGCTGTCCAATCCATGTGCCAAGGGGTACACCAGTGACGAGCGCCACGGTAAGTCCTGTAAACATAATGGCAATCGCGCTGGCTTCTTTTTCTTTACTGACAAGGCTAGTAGCAATCATGGAACCAATAGAGAAAAATACACCATGCGCCAGACCGGTCAAGATACGGGCAAGTATTAAGGTTTCATAACTGGGTGCTTGCCAAGCCAGTAAGTTGCCGATGACAAACAGACCCATTAGGCTCATCAGTACGATTTTGCGGTTCCAGCGGCCAGTGAGTGCGGTAAGTATAGGGGCGCCGATAGCAACACCGACAGCATATAGGCTGACGAGTAACCCTGCTGAAGGTAAGCTCACGCCTAGATCTGCGGCAATAGTTGGTACCAATCCAACGATGACAAATTCGGTTGTTCCAATTGCAAATGCGCTTAGAGTAAGCGCCCATAAAGCGAGTGGCATAACGACATCCTAATAATTAAATGATGCGCGTAGTTTGACGTATTTATAGTTTGCAAAAAACAGCACAAATGACAAAATACCTTTGTCAATTTTGTAAAGGTAATCATGATGATGGGACATGCTAAAACAGAAGACATAGAGATATTTTTGACGGTAGTAGACACGGGCAGCTTTACTGGCGCTGCCAACTTACTGAATCAGCAAGTAGCCAAAGTATCTCGTGCGGTGTCCAGACTCGAAGATACGCTGCAATGCACGCTGCTAAATAGAACGACACGGCGCTTGGAGCTGACGGAGGAAGGGCATGTCTTTATTAGATATGCGCGTGAGAGTTTAAATACGTTATATACTGGTGAAGAGGCGATTAAGCTGTTAAAACAAGTGCCGAGTGGACACCTAAGAATTGACGCCGCGAGCCCGTTTGTCTTTCATCAACTGACGCCTTTGGTTGGTGATTTTGTGGCGCAATATCCACACATCACTCTCGACCTCACCTCGCATGACAATATTATTGATTTACTTGAGCATAAGACGGATCTAGCTATCAGAATTGGCGATTTAAAAGACTCAAATTTGCATGCACGTCTATTAGGTAAAAGTAAGCTGCGGCTAGTATCCAGTCCTGAATATTTACATCAGTATAATGAGGTGACTCATGTTGATGATTTGAGCACTCATAAATTAATTGGCTTTAACGATGCGTCAAAACTAAATAGTTGGCCACTAAAAACACTAGTGAAGCTCAATTTTCATATGACTGGCAGTAGTGGCGAGACCTTGCGTCAGCTATGTTTAAATCACCAAGGGATCGCTTTATTGTCGCATTTCATGATTGGTGAAGACTTGGAATCTGGCAGATTGGTTGAAATATTGCCTGAGGCGATAGTCAGGCCAAATAACCGCGAAGCCATACAGGCGGTATATTACAAAAACAGTGCGGTATCTTCGCGTATTCTGGCATTTTTAGAATTTATCCAACCAAGACTAACACTATAAATTTTATCCGTTTTTATTCATTTTATAAGAGGTAATATCATGGGTTACGTTTTTATTTATCTCGCTGCTGTGGTTATCTTTTTGGGTGTCGATGCTGTCTGGCTGACGACCATGAAAGGCGCCTTTTATGAGTCGCGTATTGGGCATCTATTAGCTGATGAGCCAAACATGATGGCCGCTGGCGTGTTTTATATGTTTTATATATTGGCACTTTGTATTTTGGTTCTGTATCCGCAAGTCAAAGCTGGCGCATCTGTTGGCCATATCTTCCTACTCGGCGGGCTGATTGGCTTAATGGCTTACGGGACATATGACTTTACCAATTTGGCACTGTATAAAGGCTTTACACTAGATACAGCGTTGGTTGATTTTGTATGGGGTGGTATTTTGACTGGTTCGGTTAGTGCGATAGTGGCATGGCTTGCGTATCGCTTTCATTGGTTGAGCTAGCGCTTATATCTTGGCCTATATAACGCTGTTTAAATAGTGCCAATTTACACAATTTAGACTGTCTAATGACAGAGGTCTGTTTGTGCTATACGGCGACCTGCTGTATAAATGGTAGGCATAATAAATAAGTGTCAAACCATTAAGGAATATTATGCCGCAATACAATACCAGCTCCACTGCCAAAAAAGCCCCATTAAACCATGAGCTATACATGTCAGTACTTATGACGCCTGATATGGCGAATTTCATTGGCAATGTGCATGGTGGGGATTTGCTCAAGATGCTTGATCAGGTCGCTTATGCTTGTGCCAGTCGCTATAGTGGTAACTATGTAGTGACACTGTCTGTCGATCAGGTGATGTTCCGTGAGCCGATATATGTGGGCGAGTTGGTTACTTTTGCAGCCAGTGTCAATTATGTTGGTAATACCTCAATGGAAGTAGGTATCCGCGTCGAAGCAGAAGATGTGCGTGGTCGTACTGTTCGTCATACCAATAGCTGTTACTTTACGATGGTGGCTATCGATGACAATGGTAAACCAACATCCGCACCGCCACTCGATATCAAAAACAAGATGCAGCAATGTCGAGCGGATGCGGCCAAAGAACGAAAAAAGCTGCGTATGGAAAGCTCGCATCGTCCTAGTTGCGACTTCGAAGAAATTAATAAGCAGTTTGGCGAGAACGAAGAGTATGACGAAATAGAAAAATAGCCCTAGTTATTTAGAACTAGCTAAAATTGTATATTGTATAAAGTTATCTAGTTTTATTGAATTAATAATTCATACAACGACTCACTAAAAAGACACTGATATTGTAGAGCGCTTATTTTAAGCTGATATATATTTCAAGCCATTCATCTACGGCGAAAAATTCTACTATTAATACGTTATTTCAGTGAGTCTAGCATGAGTCTAAAGCCATCTATTGCTAATCCCCAGCGCCATTTACCAGCCTCTCCTAAGGCGCAAACACCTCGCGCGCGTGGGGCAGGCAATCCTAAAATTCTAAACGACCCTGAATTAAAACATACCCTTAATCAAAGCCCTGAAACCAACGATGAGCATTCAGGCTCACTGATCACTGTGTTGATTGCGGTCGGGGCCAATCTGGTTATTGCAATCGCAAAAACAGTTGCCGCCTTTATGACAGGCTCAGCCTCCATGATTGCAGAAGCAGCTCACTCATGGGCAGATGCTGGCAATGGTACATTGCTGATCGTCGCAGAAAAAAAATCCATCAAACCTGCTGACAAAAGCCATCCGTTAGGCTATGGCAAAGAGTCTTACGTTTGGTCGATGATTGCGGCTTTCGGTGTATTTACGGCAGGTTCGATTGTCTCTATCTATACCGGTATTAAGGAATGGAACGCTACTGAGTCTGAGGCTAACTATACGATTGGCTTTATCGTATTGGCAGTAGCGTTTGTGCTCGAAGGGATCTCATTGATTCAGGCATACAGACAAAGTAAAAAGCATGGTGAAGCGCTCGATATCAGTGCACTTGGCTATGTCGTAGATACGTCCAACCCAACGTTGCGCGGCGTATTCTTTGAAGATTTAGCAGCAGTCATCGGTTTGGTGATTGCCGCTGCTGCTATGGGTATGCACGCTTATACGGGCGAACCATATTGGGATGCGTTAGGGTCTATCATTGTCGGTCTACTATTGGGCGTCGTCGCGATATTCTTGATTAGTCGTAACCGAGATTTCTTAGTCGGGCATAGAGTCACTGACCGGATGCACGAATACGTTTTAAGCGAGCTGCTGAATCATCCAGATATCGATAGTGTGTCTTACCTGCACTTAGAGTGGGTCGGACCAAAGAAGATATTTATGGTGGCGGCAGTAGATATCGCCGGCAATCAAAAAGAAGAGCATATCGCTCAAAAGTTTGAAGAGATTGAAAATCTATTCAGAGGTAACCCAGTCTTTCAAGAGGCTATCTTGACGTTATCAGAACCTAACGCTGAGCTTCTAAGTTTAGAGAATATTTAATCTAGGGATTTGATGGATTGAATGTGTAATATGTAGGTCTTATCGAATGCTTTTAAGTACGCTTTCTAAATTCAAAAACCCAAGGCACAAAAAAGCCGTCAATTATGACGGCTTTTTCTATAACTCTAGTGCTTAGTGACTAGTCAAATTGAATGCTATTATTTTTTTGGTGCGTTTGCGCCGATGAACCATGCATCTTTATCAACGATACGGCTAGCTTCTGTAAATAAGTCAGCAGTGTCTTCATCACCTGCGTCGCCAGCAGTAGCAATTGCTTCACGTAATGTCTCGGCTACTTTCTTATAGCGGCTAGTCAACTCACGAACATGCTGATCTACTTCAGTGATGTCAGTTGGATAGTCATCTAAAATAGATTCTTTGACTACGCGACTTGCCAAACCGTTTGGTTGCCCACCTAAAATTACAATACGCTCTGCGATAGTATCTGATACTTCAAGGATACGATCTGATGTCTCATCTAATAATTGATGCACACCGATAAAGCCGGTGCCTTGTAGATTCCAATGGCACTGTTTGCCATCCAAGGTTAAATCGATAACGTTTGCTAGGTTAGCGTTTAGCAAATCAATCATTTTTTTCGCAGTTTCGTCTGAAATACCACTTGCGTAACGTTCTCTCATATTTTACTCCGTCATTTATTTAAAATTATTATATTGAATAAAAGTTCAATGTATTTTTATTGGTCTTCTATTCGATGACAATTAAGTTAAAGCTAATGATACGAATTGCTATAAAGCTATTTATCCATTAGTACTGATCATTGATACTTAGAAGTCATCAACTTGTTAATTCAAGAACGATAATAGCAGCTTAACTCAGTGTTGGAACCCTTGAGTGTTAGGCTTTGTTAGGTGGTCATGTAACGAGTTTGTTAACCATGAAAAGCTTTGTAAATTTATCGAATACTGTGTGCGTTTTTTATAACGATGTAAGTTTTATCCGCTAATATTAAGCCTTAACTTTTAATAAACCTTACCTTTATATACTTATATTTTGGGCAGCGAGAGAGCATTTCGACTATAGGATAAGACTCCTTATTCTCCTTTAAAAACCGCTGCTCAGACCCCATATTGTTATAAACCTTAAGAAGAAGAAAGCCATTATGCGAATGCCTGAACCGCGCTCATCGCGTCAGTTAAATCAATTGGCCACTCAGCTCCAAGGCGAAGCTGAAATTAGTGGTGTTAATGCGTCAGGGACGCAAATATCAAGTCGTGCCTTTGAGATGGTGACTGACTTTGAGCCAGCAGGCGACCAGCCGCAAGCCATCAAAAAGCTAGTCAACGGTATCAACTCGGACATGGACGAGCAGTTGCTACTAGGTGTGACTGGCTCTGGTAAGACCTATACCATGGCAAAGGTCATCGCTGAAACTCAGCGTCCGACCATTATTATGGCGCATAATAAAACGCTAGCCGCTCAGCTATATGGTGAGTTCAAATCGTTCTTTCCTAATAATGCGGTCGAATATTTCGTCAGCTATTATGATTACTATCAGCCAGAAGCGTATGTCGCTGCTAGTGATACCTTCATCGAAAAAGACAGCGCTATCAATGATCATATTGATCAGATGCGCCTGTCAGCCACGCGTGCCTTGTTAGAGCGCCGTGATGCGATCATCGTCGCTTCGGTATCCTGTATCTATGGTTTGGGTGATCCAGAGAGCTATCTAAAAATGCTACTGCATGTCGTTGTAGGCGATAACATCGACCGTACAGCGACTATCAAGCGTTTGGTTGAGATGCAGTACACACGTAATGAGCTAGATTTTGGTCGTGGTACGTATCGCTTGCGTGGAGAGCTGTTAGATATTTATCCTGCTGAGTCTGAGCAGCTAGCCGTACGTGTGCATTTATTTGACAACGAAGTCGAGAAGATTACGTGGTTTGATCCCTTAACGGGTAAGACGGTACGCAGCGTGCCACGTATTACCATTTATCCAAAGTCGCACTATGTGACGCCGCGTAATAAGTTAGAAGCTGCTAGCCATACGATTCGTGCTGAGTTAGAGCCGCGTTTGGAATACTTCCGTGACAATAACAAGCTGATCGAAGCACAGCGTCTCAAAGAGCGTACTCAGTATGACTTGGAGATGATTCAGCAGCTAGGCTATTGTAACGGTATCGAAAACTACTCACAGCATCTCTCTGGTCGTCCATCAGGAGAAGCGCCGCCGACTTTGTTTGATTATATTCCAGAAGATGCCTTGTTGTTCCTGGATGAGTCGCATGTGACGGTTTCGCAGATTGGCGCGATGTATAAAGGCGATAGATCACGTAAAGAAAACTTGGTCAATTATGGTTTTAGATTACCCAGTGCGATGAATAATCGTCCTATGAAGTTTGAAGAATGGGAGCGCATCAAGCCCAAAACCATTTATGTCAGTGCCACGCCAGCATTGTATGAGCTCGAGCATAGCGAGCAAGTCGTAGAGCAGGTCGTCCGTCCGACGGGTCTGATTGATCCTGAGATTGAGATACGTCCTGTCTTGACGCAGGTTGATGATGTGCTGTCTGAGATTACCAAACGCCGTGAAAAAGACGAACGTGTACTGATTACCACGTTGACCAAGCGTATGTCGGAAGATCTGACCAGTTACCTCAAAGAGTACGATGTAAAGGTCGCCTATCTACATTCGGACATCGATACTGTTGAGCGTATGCAGATTATTCATGAGCTGCGTACTGGCGTACATGATGTGCTGGTCGGTATCAACTTATTACGTGAAGGCTTGGATATGCCTGAGGTATCACTGGTAGCGATATTTGATGCTGATAAAGAAGGTTTCTTGCGTTCAGAGCGTTCGCTTATTCAGACGATTGGTCGTGCCGCCCGTCATTTGAATGGTAAAGCCATTCTCTATGCTGATCGTATTACGCCAAGTATGCAAAAGGCGATAGATGAGACGGATCGTCGCCGTGATAAGCAGATTGCCTTTAACCTTGAGCATAACATCACGCCAAAAGGTGCTCGCCGTAGTATCACGGACAAGATTGATACGGGTGAAAGCTTGGATGCCAATGACAATCAAGCTATCCCAGTTAAGAGTAACTTGCCAGATGTCGATATCAATATCTTGCGTAGTCCTGATTTGCTTGCCAAAGAAATCAAACGATTAGAGAAGCAAATGCAGCAAATGTCGCGTGATTTGAAGTTTGAAGAAGCAGCAAAAACGCGTGACAAAGTGCTTGAGTTAAAAGCACATTTGATCTGATAGCTTGGGTTAAATATTAAGGCTAAAAAGAGGCTAAACAATAGCGAAGGTGAGGTGCTTTTTGAGCACCTCACTTTTTTATGGTTTATTCAATAACGGAATGTGCAGAATACTTGTAATGCAGCGCATTGCCACTTACCATATCCGATAAACCTCACCATCCATATAATATTTCAAAAATTTAAGTCGCAAGCTAACAAGCCGAGCACGTGTAATGCTTTATTTGGGCTAGGCTTGCTGTTTTTATAGATCACATTGTCAACACAGACTAAATTTTTGGAATGGACATAATCTAGGCGTATTATTCACTGTGCTTACCAATAACTTAATAGAATTAAACTCTAACGAAAATTCACTCGGTATGTCAGATGCTGCTAAACAAGCGGTTATCGACTCTCTAGACATCGGCTTTCGTTATCCCGATGACCAACGTGCGGCGCTGATTACCAAAGTCGCTGAGATAAACGGTGTGACAGAGAGTCAAATCTCACTAGCCAGTGGCTCTAGTGAAAACATTCGTACTGTCGTCCAAATGCTACAAAATCAAGCTTTGGTAGAAGGCAAGAAGTTCCAAGTTATCGTGCCGCATCCAACCTTTGCCTATGCTGAATTATACGCGACATCTATCGATGTGCCTGTGGTAAAAGTACCGCTTATGACTGAAAATTACGCTTTTGACTTGCAAAGTATGCAAAAAGTGGCTGATGACTTTAACGGTATTAGCTTGTTTTATCTGTGCAATCCAAACAACCCAACGTCGACTATTACTGACACAGTAAAGCTCAAAGAATGGGTAGGGCATGCACCAAGTAACCATTACTTTTTATTAGATGAAGCTTATTCAGAGTATGTGACTGATCCAAGTTTTGAGAGTGGTGTTACATGGATACGAGAGGAGTACTCAGAAAATATTATTGTGGTGCGTACTTTCTCAAAGCTATGTGCACTCGCTGGCATGCGCGTCGGCTATGCAGTTGCTAGCCCGAAAATGATTGCTAGATTAGAAGCATTTATCTCAATTGATAATACCAATTTGTCAGGTGCTGTAGCTGCATTAGCGACCCTTGATGATGAGTCGTTTTTAGCATTGAGCTTACGTACGACCAATCAATCGCGTCAGTTGGTTGAGCAAACATTAGATGAGCTTGGCTTGCGCTATTTGCCATCACAGGCCAGTTTTATATTCCATGAGATAAAAGGCGATGTACAAACCTATATCGACAGAATGCGTGAGCATGGTATTGCGGTCGGGCGTGAGTTTGCGCCAATCACTGGCTTTAATCGCTTAACACTTGGCAGACCTGATGAGATGGCAGTATTTGTAGAAGTACTCAAATCATTCCGTGAGAAGGGCTGGGTCTAATTAAGTCAGTTAATGTAGTTCGATAATAAAAAAGGGAAGTTGCTTATTGGTAGCTTCCTTTTTTTGGAACAAATTAAAGGGTAAATTCTACCAACAATTACTTTTAGAGTTCGTAATTCCTACGTCAGTCAAATATAGTTTGCTAATGTATAATGGAAAAAACATTTGAAGGGATTAAGGCTTTGGATACTAAAAGAATATTTGTATTAGGCAATGGTTTTGATTTAGCTCACTATTTACCAACGGCTTACGTACATTTTATGGACGCAATGAAAATAGTAGAAGACAGTGGAGAAGACTCTGAGCTGGGATTCGATAGTTTATTCCGTAAATATATCGCAGGTGAATGTTCCGATAGAGATAAAGATTTTTTTACAAAGACTAGGCAGTTGTATAAAACAGATGATTTGAGGTTATCGATTCAGACTGTGAATGATCTGCAAGAGAAGTTAATAAATAATGGTTGGTTTCAGCATTTCAAGCATCATCTGACCGATGTAGATACGTGGATTGATTTTGAGACTGAGATAGAAAATGTGCTATTGAGTATTAATACTCTTCTCAGTAAGGATTTTGATAACAGTACTATTTCAGAGGTAGATGTAGAAGTAGATGTAAGTTCTGAGTATGGGGAAAACTATCAAACTAATAAAGCTGAATTTGATAGTTTTCTAGGCGATAATCTAGTTCAGTTTTCTCCGAGATATCTCAATGAAATGAGGTTTAAAAGCAGTAAGGTTCAGAGAATACTCAGAAGTTTTTCTATTACATCAAAAGCATATGGATCTTACGAAGAAGTTAAAGATTATGGTATGAGTAAAATCGTTAACCTTAAGTCTCATGATAGTCATGGCGCAAGAGAAAAAACCAAAATCCATAAGAAATATAGGGATAGTCTCTTCATCACCTTTGATATAGATAGGGTTGTAAAAAAGAAATATTTGGATAAATTTTCTAGTTTTTACACTGGTTTTAAAGCGGATGAATTATTTAAAAGACTTTCAGCAGATTTAGAGTGTTTTTCAGAGATATTCACTAGCTATATAAACTTAGTAATTAATCAACTTAAGCCAGTTAGACCTTTTAATAGTTTTGGTGATTTAGGAAAAGAGATTGATGCAGTTTATACATTTAATTATTCCAATACTTTTGAAAGGCTGTACCCGAAGATTCTTGATGATCAACTTAATCAAATAGAAGTGGAGTATATTCATGGCAGTGCAGAACGTAAGAATATCGTTCTTGGAATCAGCGATTTAGATGAAGAACAACTGAAAAAATATAAAGTATATGGCTTTGTTAAAACTTTTCGAAAAATTGTAAACAATACAGATTATATGTTCTTAGATAATACTGACGTAAAGTTAATGAATAAGCCGCCTATAGATTACCTGCTTCAGAATGACTATGAGATTATTATTTGGGGACACTCTTTAGATTCTTCAGATGCCGAATATATCAGAGAAATGTTTAGTCTCAACAGTGAGAACCTGTTGAATAGAGTTGTTATAAAGGTTTGGTATCATCAGTCACAACACATGTCACTTGCTAATCTTATGCATATAATGGGCAAAGATATTATCCAAGAATGGATAAAAAAAGGTTGGCTAGTATTTGAACTCGCACCCGATATCTACAAAGAGAACCACCATTAATCTCTCATTTTTACCAACATCAAACGCAGTTTTACATATCGCACCTTAAATAATCTAACGCTATCTTATAGGATAACTGAGTAAAGCATGACCCGTTAATCACGCAGATGAATACTGGGTAACAGTCACAGCGCTCGGCATGCTCACGTATCTTATAATTATAAAGTTAGGGATGTACCTATGTTCGATATCAAATCATTTTTTAAACGAGAAGTAGAAAAAAAGCTTATCAATGTAGATGACTATATTTTTATGCCAGAACGCGTAGAGATGGAAATTGAAGGTGGACTATTAAATTGTGTGTTGAATAGTGATGGTCGCGTAGACATTTTTTATAGTAAAGACGGTGTCACTGAGGTGGGTTCAGCGTCGCGCAAGCATCCATTTACAGCATTTGAAAAAGAGCTATATCATGGTATTTATGATGATGTGATTAATGATTTAATTAAGGAAGTAGATAAAATTATTGATAGCACCTCGAAGTATTTCCGTCGTAGCCAGTCGTTGCCTTTTACGGCTTCTATAACGTCTCAAACATCTGACACAAATAAGTTTTAGGCTAATTAATTGAACCAATCTGTTAGCAATAAAAAGGGTGCGTTATACATAACGCACCCTTTTTATTATTTTTTATTCTAATGAATAACTTAATTGTTCTATTGAACAAAGCTTGTATAGCAGCTCTGTAGAGATTTGGCGACGACTTGTGCGACTAACTGAGTACGGTACTGAGAGTCAATCGCGGCATTGCCCAGCTCAACAATCGTTACTTGCTGCGGTGCTTGCTCACTGACGCAGCCACAAACATTGGTTTTAACAGATTCTTGCTGTGCTTCTGTCATGGCGACGCTTGCAACACGCCACGCGTTTTGTTTTTCAATTTGGCTACGGCATTGGTTGTCGATCGCAGCTTTAAAAACATTCATGCCGATCTCATTTGCGGTACCGATTGCTGTACCTGTTCCGTTGTTTGTAGCACCTGTTGTGGTACATCCTGCCAAGGCAAAAGTCGCTAGCATAATCGTTGAAGCCAAGATTTTTTTCATAAGTTAGTCCTTTAAGGTGTCTGTCATAAATAAAGCTGTATATTATCAGTAAAACCTAGCAATAACATCATTAACCACAGGCGCATTTTATTTTAGAACTCTATAACCTATTTGTATAAACCACAAAAAAGCCAGCTAAGTAATCACTTAACTGGCTTGATATAGGCTAAGCTATTCGGCTTATTTATACGTTTTTGCCGTGTTCTTTTTGCTGAATATCTTTTGCCAATTTATAGCATTCATTGATATGGTCATTGGCAATTTTCTTAAAAATCGTGTAGCCCATCGTTGCAGCAACTAGTTGACCACCAAGTGGAATAAACTTGGTCACTTGTTTGGCAGCGATACGACCACCGAAACCTTGGATGGTTTTTTTGACAATGCCACGTGTTGCCATGAGTCCAGCGAAGTCTACGGTACGGTCTTTTACTGCGCTCCAATGCACTTCGCGAGATTCCAAGTTGATGGCTGACTGACGGTCTTCAATGAGACCAAAACGCTCACTAATCTCTGGAATCAACTGCGTTAACATGCCCGCATCAACTGCCACATCAAAAAATGGTACTGGCACAACCGCTACACCAGCAGAAACTCTAGCGCGTTTTTTTACCATTCCCTGACATTCTTTTTTAACCTTATCAAGGTCTAGGTTAGGGTCGATAGTATTTGGAAGTTTTTCAGCAAGTGGCGTGGTTTTCATAAAGTGTCCTTATAAATAATTAAAATATAAATGATAAAAAGTTCAATAGATAACAAATCCTTCAGTTGCTTACTATTTTATGGATTTATGCGTGGCTTACAATCATTGCTTTGTAGCAAAATGAATGAAATTACTCATACTGTGCACCTTTTTTGTAAGTGATTAAGTGAAGGTAGTTTGTATAAGTTATAAAAATGGCAGTTTCAATTATTGCTAGTTTACAGACATTATTCATCAGGTTGCACAATGCCTAATGATATACAGAGGTAGTATAAATTGTCATTGTGAGCCTCTACTAAAGCCAGTAGAATACCCTCATGCTAAATTTAACCCCCCGTTATACCAGCACTCGCATTGACGAGTTGCCCGCCGCGCTGCAACCATTTGCCGCTCAATCATTCACGCTTGCCCGTCTGTATGCAGGGCGAGGTATCACTGCGCCTGATGAGCTGGAGACTAGCCTATCAGGTTTATTGCCTGCTGAGGCATTGCATGGTGTCACAGAAGCCGTGCGCTTATTAGATGTGGCGATTGATGAGCGTCAGCGTATCTTGATCGTTGGTGACTTTGACTGTGACGGTGCCACCAGTACAGCCTTAATGATGCGCGCACTCACGAAGATGGGTGCGGTCGTTGATTTCCTAGTACCAGATCGTTTTAAGTACGGTTATGGTCTGACGCCAGAGATTGTCGAGTTAGGTATTGAGACTTTTCAGCCAGATATGATAGTGACGGTTGATAATGGTATCTCAAGTCATGAAGGGGTAGCACGCGCCCAAGCTGATGGTATCACGGTGATTATCACCGACCATCATCTCACGACCAAAGAGGCGCCACCTGCGGAAGCGGTAGTCAATCCCAATCAGCTAGGTTGTGACTTTGCTAGTAAGGCATTGGTTGGAGTTGGAGTCGCGTTTTATGTGCTCGGACGCTTAGCAAAGCTGCGCCGCGAAGCTGGCAAGTCTACGGTACAGGTGAGCCAATATTTAGATTTGGTCGCACTTGGGACGATTGCAGATGTTGGGGTACTCGATAAGAATAACCGTATCTTGGTACATCACGGATTGTCAGCTATTCGTCAAGGCCGCTGCTGTATGGGAATATTAGCATTGCTTGAGCAAGCGGGCCGTGATCCCAAGCAGCTTCATGCCCAAGATTTCGGTTTCGTATTAGGCCCACGTATCAATGCAGCTGGGCGTATGGATAATATGCGCATCGGTATTGAGTGCTTATTAACTGAAGACTGGAGCACCGCACAACGTTTGGCACAAGAGCTTGAGCAGTTGAACCGTACGCGTCGTCATGTAGAGGGCGAGATGCGTGCGCAAGCTGATAGTATCGTACAAGCATTGGCCAATGAAGATAATAGCAATGAGAGTATGAGTGGTGATGGCAATGATAATACCAGTAATGATGACACAATTGCTCAAGCTGTCTCTACTGCTAAGGCTAGCAATTCAGGTGCGCGTAGTATTATTCTATACCAAGATGACTGGCATCAAGGAGTTATCGGCATTGTCGCTGGTCGCTTAAAAGAAAGCCATTATTTACCCAGTATCGTTTTTGCACCAGCAGACACTGAACAAACAGATGAAGATAGTGCCATTAAAGGCTCTGCACGTTCTATCGCTGGCGTACATATTCGTGATGCGATTGAACAAGTTGCTGAGCGTCATCCAGACTTAATCAGTCATTTCGGCGGGCATGCGATGGCAGCAGGCCTGACTCTCAAGCGCCGTAACTTTGAGGCATTTGTCACAGCTTTTAATGAAGTTATGGATCAGATGGATGATGAGGTATTTGCAGAGCAAAAATTCACCGATGGACCTTTGCAAGCAAGCGATTTTAGCTTATGGTTTGCCGAGCATTTAGCCGATGCCAGTATCTGGGGTCATGGATTTGCACCGCCGATATTTGATGGTGTGTTTGAGGTATTGAGCTTTAAGATTTTAAAAGACAAACATCTTAAGTTATCGCTGCGCTATCCAGACGTTCAATATCCGATAGAGGCAATTTGTTTCAACTTCGATAATGACGCGTGGGATTACCGTGCTAAGCAAGTCCATCTGTTATTTCAGCTAGACATCAATGAATGGAATGGCAAACAAAGCTTACAGCTGATGGTCAAAGATTTGGCTGTGGTAGAGCAAGGGTAAAGCGACAATATTAAACCGATAATACTAAACGCGCTCAGAGATGGGCGCGTTGGTATTTTTGAAATGAAGCCACGCCCTAGTATCAATATTTCCACTCTAGTGTGGGGAACTGCCAATCGTAACGAATGGCCAGCATACGCAAAGTAAAAATTGTACTCATCGTAGAGATGTCAGCTACCCAATCTGTCACGCCTAAATTCTTTAGAGCAAAGTACAGAACCCCACCTGTCAACGCTGCAGTGATATAAATCTCTTGCTGTAGTACCAATGGAATCTCATTGCAAATCATATCGCGAATGATGCCACCAACCACGATGGTAATCACACCTAATAATAGCGCCACAGGCACATTGGCACCCATACTATCAGCGACTTTGATACCGATCAGCGTAAATGCTGACAAGCCAATAGTGTCAGAAAGCTTGAGGAACTTATCCACTCGTCTAGAGTTTGGATGAAAAAATATCTGCATCGCTAGCGATGAAATCGTAATAAGGGTCAGATAGCTCATATCTACCATCCAAAATAACGGATGGCGATCCAGAATGACATCGCGTACCGTACCGCCGCCGATAGCAGTGACAATAGACACGAGCAGACAGCCGAAGACATCGAAGTTTTTGTGCTTGGCAAGTATCGTTCCTGAGACGCTACAGGCGATAATACCAATCATATCGAAAAAATATATCAAAGAGCGCGGGTCAAAAGTAGTGATCAGTACGGTAGGGTCCAATACGATAGCCAACATGGGCAGTTCTCACTATTTTCAATTATTGTCAGTCAAACAAAGGCTATCTAAGTAGAGTCTTGCTCAATCAATCAGTCCACGAGTCGAATAGAAGGCAGATGCCAGTCGAACCTGAGCGCGAGCATACGTACTACAAAGATGACAAACAGCATAATAAATTCGTTGAGACTGGCACCGACTCCAAAATACTGTAAGCATAAATAGGTTACAGACCCTGCGATACTGGCAGTAATATAAATCTCACGCTGTAGTACCAGCGGAATCTCATTACAGATGATATCACGTAGCAAACCACCGATAATGGCAGTCCAGACACCCATCATAATAGCAATAAGGGGAGACATGTCTATGGATAAGGCCACCTTAAAACCAATGACACTAAAAGCGGCCAACCCGATGGCATCAAAGAGCTTTAACGCATTATCAATCTTATGATAAAGGTGAAAGAAGATTTGTAAGATAAGGGAGGTCACCGTGATAACGATCACGTAATTAAGATCAGTCATCCAAAATAGAGGATGACGGTCTAGAGCCATATCACGTAATGTCCCACCGCCGATGGCATTGACCATTGCCACCAAGATACAACCAGCGATATCGAAGCCTTTATGCTGCGCAAGCAAAGTCCCTGCAATCGCGCAGGCAACAATGCCAACCATGTCCAATAAATATAATAGAATATCAGGAAAAATCAAAGCATTACCCATGGTTATAGTGCCAAATCGAGATCATCAAAGTGATAGGTGTTTTTTAGGCGGTTATTCAATGCATAAATTTGACGAAATAGGCATAGTGTTGTAGTGCCATTTAACCGTCTTTTGCAAAGAATATCAGCCCTACAATAATCAGCCCTATACCGACCAGTCCCATCGCCGAAGGTATGGCATTATCTAACAATAATATACCCCCAATCAAAGCAAAGATAACCTCACTGGCTTGGGTTGAGTCAACACCTGCAACCTCGCTTGAAGTAACAGCTTGCTCGCGCGCATACAAAAATATAGTGGTCGCTGCCACGCCTGCCAATAGAGCAACGAGCAACGTATTGATTATTTGTGAGGGGTGGGGCTGGTCAGGGCGCACTATAATGCCCAAAAACAGCCAAAATGGCAAACACCCAAGAGTCATTAGCCACACTTTGTTAAAGGCATTTTGCAGTAGCGTGGTTTCGATAGAAGGAATACGAGCAATTAGATTTTGTAGGGATGAGGTTGCCGCAGTGTTGTTACTTTGCAGTACGTTATCGAGGTCGGTAGCATCATATGTCGTAGCTGGCAAATCATAAGCTTCGGATATGAGTGGTTCACTCTGCTCGTTAATATCAATATCAATACTAGCTTTTTGAGCGTTCAACTCTGCTGCCTTCTGTAATTCAGTATTGCGCTGGCGAGCATTATGAGAAGCCTGCCAAACCAGCTGGTTACCAATTGGGTAGCTAAAAGCAGCGATAAGAGCAGGTAGCGCACCGTAAAGCAGCATGTCAGACATGGGGACGGCGTCAGTTATAGAGGCAGCATGCAGACCTTCGCTGATATTGACGAGCGCCACACCGATAAAGACAATGACAGCGTATACGATGAATTTTTTATCAAAACGTTGACCAAATGCCAATAGCACAAGCAAACTGGCGACGACGGTAAACATAAAGGTAGCCGCTACCACCCATCCTGCAACATGATCTGCGGCATAGCAAATACCAGTATAAAACAGTCCAAATCCGATACTGCCAGTAATACACCAAAAGCCCCAATGCTGAAGAAAAATTCTCATTAACGCTTTAATACGACTAAAGCCATGTTGCATCGTAATAACGGCGGTAATAATTAACAGCATAAAGACATAGCGTAGACTCGCTGACCAAAACCAATGTCCACCTGCGCTACTCATAAGCTCATTTAAGATAAATGTCGAGCTAAAAAACGCACCCGCTAGCAAGCCCAGTAAAATGAGTTTGATCATACCGCTACCTTATCCATGGCACTCAACGTATTCACACTTTTTGTTTGTTACTTGCTGATAGTTACTTGCCTTTGGCATCCGCCCAAATGATTTTGTGCAATTGCAATTGAAAACGAACAGGCAAGGCATCAGCCAGCATCCATTCTGCTAGCTCGCGCGCCAAGACAGGCACCTCAGGGCTAGGAAGTTTTTCACTAGCATCTTCACTGATGTCATCTGCGACATTAAACATCGGAGAGAACCACACCGTACCGACCAATTCGTTTAACTTATACTCGGTCAATTTAGCTTTTGCCCAGTCGTAATCTGTACGATTCATAATGACAAACTTGATCTGGTCGTGCTGAGTGAGATAGTCGAGGTTTGACCATAGATTTTTATCGACTTCACCTGAGCTTGGCGTTTTGAGATCCATTACCTTACTGACTGCTGCTGGCACGTTTTCTACCGTGAGCGCGCCTGCAGTCTCAAGGGATATCTCATACCCATCGCTCAGCAAACGTTTCATCAATTCAATGGCGTTTGGCTGTGCTAACGGCTCACCGCCCGTCAGACAGATGCGTTTGCACGGATAACTTTTGATGGTTTCTATGATGGTTTCTAATGATTGACGTTCGCCGCCAGTAAAAGCATATTCGGTATCACAATAGACGCAGCGCAGCGGACAGCCCGTTAGACGCACAAATATCGTCGGCAAGCCTGAAGTGATCGCTTCACCTTGTAGGGAATAAAAAATCTCAGTCAGACGTAACCCTGCTTCAGGGTCAGTGACAGGGATAGCGGCGGTGCGTAATGATGATTCACTCATAATATTTCAAATACAGTTAAAGGTCGATAAGGCGATGAAGCGCTTATCAATCATAATAAAAAGGCAGGGGATGGTACGAATTATTTTGTGTTTGTATAAAGACAAAATAAAAGAGGATTATAACGTAACGCGTTATATTAAGCTGCAAAAAAGATGCTGGAGTCGTCCTTCAGCATCTTCATATAAAACAATATTATTCAATAAACAACGGTACTTGCCAAATATTTAGGCTAGGCGTAATAGCTCATTTACTGATGTTTTTGCACGAGTTTGCGCATCAACTTTTTTCACGATGATAGCAGCGTACAAGCTGTGCGTGCCGTCTTCTGACGGTAAGCTACCTGGTACAACAACAGAACCTGCTGGTACACGGCCACGATGAATCTCGCCAGTCTCGCGATCATAGATGCGCGTCGATTGACCGATGTAGACACCCATAGAGATGACAGCGCCTTCTTCAACGATAACGCCTTCAACGATTTCAGAGCGTGCACCGATGAAGCAGTTGTCTTCGATGATAGTAGGGTTTGCTTGCAATGGCTCTAATACACCGCCGATGCCAACGCCGCCTGATAAATGCACGTTTTTACCGATTTGAGCACATGAACCAACAGTCGCCCATGTATCAACCATTGCGCCTTGATCGACATATGCACCGATGTTGACGTATGACGGCATCAATACTGCGCCTGCTGCGATGAATGAACCTCTACGAGCGACAGCTGGTGGTACAACGCGTACGCCTGCTTCTTTAAACTGTGCTTCGGTCCAGTTAGCAAATTTAGTCGGTACTTTGTCATAGAACTGTACATGTTCGCCAGCAGCTTGAACGTAGTTGTCGTTTAGACGGAAAGACAATAGTACGGCTTTTTTGGCCCACTGATTGACAACCCATTCGCCATCTTTCTTTTCTGCTACGCGCAGGCTACCGTTATCTAGTTGCTCAAGTACTTGATTGATAG
Source organism: Psychrobacter proteolyticus (assembly GCF_038155145.1). Classification (GTDB taxonomy): domain Bacteria; phylum Pseudomonadota; class Gammaproteobacteria; order Pseudomonadales; family Moraxellaceae; genus Psychrobacter; species Psychrobacter proteolyticus_B. Next base: position 218,906 of record NZ_JBAKAY010000003.1, on the reverse strand, counting down.
CATCACGCACGTCTTGTGGCATATTGGCTGGGCTGTATTCGTTGCGATTTTCAAAAGCTTGTTCGATGGTTTGTTGTAATGACATAAAGGTTCCTAAAATGAATGAAAGGGAGGGTGATCTTAATGTTATGGTTAAAGACTTATATGACCCAGCCTAAAGAAAATTCAAGGTATGGCTTGGTCCAAAAACTTGCTTGCCGTATTGTCGCTAATTTGACCGCTTTTAGCAAACACGTTGAGGGTCTTATCGTGACAATATTGAATGAGTTGTTTTCAGACATTCCCTCAAAACAACTCATTTATCATGATTTAATCGTCTGTCGTATTGGTCTCTATCCACTCTAAAATGTCTTGATAAACAGTCTGTTTATCTTTTTCGTGCAGCACTTCATGACGCATATTAGGATACAGCTGAATATCGACATGACTGAAATGACGCTTGTCCAGACGCGTGACAACCCTACGTATACCGCGACCCATTTCGCCAATCGGATCATCTTCACCGCTGATAAACAGCATCGGGAAGTTTTTGGCAATAGTAGTAGCCCAATTTTTATTCAGTCCAGTATCCATGAGCGTAAACAATGTCATAAAGCCATTATTGGTAAAGTCAAAACCAGTTTTAGGATCGGCTTCATAGGCTTCAATATTTGCAGTATTTTCACTGAGCCACGCAAACTGTGAGGACGAATTGCGATCAGGGAGTTGGCTGTTCAGGACTTTATTCATCACCTTGGCAAAAACTGTATTCGGTTGTCTTGGTGCGACTCTGGCCAGTAGCTTGTTAATAGGTAATAAAACCTTAGCCAGTGGGTTGGCGTCTGCGGAACCCATTAGAATGGCGCCTGTGAAATTATGCGCATGATGCTTGAGTACGTTGCGCACGATAAATGAGCCCATCGAGTGACCCATCACAAAATGCGGAACGTCTGGATGACGGTCTTTTAGGCTATCGGCCATCACAATCACGTCTTTCAAAAGCGACTGTACCGGATGCTCTTCACCAAAAAACCCAAGATCGGCCTCAGTCTTGATCGTCTGTCCATGACCCAAATGATCGTAAGTCGCCACAGCAATACCATTATCTGCCAAAAACTGTGCAAAATCGCTATAGCGACCGCTGTGCTCTGCCATGCCATGCACAATCAATAAAGTCGCGCTAATCTCGACGTCTTTGCTACTTGGTTCAAAAAAGTCATGATGCAAGTAGTGAATATTGTCAGAAGACAAAATGTGATCGTTACTGGTATCGATATTGGTACTCATGTAATGTTCCTTGATTACTTATAATTTTCATTAACGGTTTTGACGATGTTTCTCAAATAATGGGTCAAGCAACGCAATTTATCATGCGGCTCTTATAATGTCCTATTGTACTGGGCGATGATAAATAATTTCATCTTATTTTATGATTTTAATTCCGTTATACAAAATATCGTTCTACTAATAACGGTTGACGCAGTGACTATGGTTGAATATGTATAAGTCACATGAATCGAATGAGCCATTTACGCTCTTACTGTTTGCCCGCAACAGACTGGTCTTATTTATATGATACTTTTAAATGAGTTTTTAAAGTCATTTATATCAATCAACACTCCATTAAACACTAACAGCAACCAACCGCCTTGATAAAATCATCTATGACAAAATTTTTACCGAAAAAGACACTACTATTGGCAGGCGCAGGTCATGCTCACATTGGTATGTTACGCCGACTTAGCGCCGCGCGTTTAAAGGATACCGGTACGATAGAGGCAGATATTCACTTAATTAGTGAGCAACCGCAAACCATCTATTCTGGCATGTTACCGGGTTGGATGGCAGGGCATTATCAATTGCATGATATCAGTATCGATATCAAATCGCTTTGTGTACGAGCAGGCGTGCGCTTTATTCAGCAGTCGCTTGTACAAGTAAACGCAGCGTCAAACAAGGTGGTTACGACTGGCGATGAACAAACGGATTTTGACTATGATGTCTTGTCTCTAAATACGGGCGCAGATACAGATATGCGTTGGCTACCTGACCACAATGGCTACAACGAGCATAAAAGCGACAGTAACGATAACAATACTGGCGCTACCGATAATGATACTGACGTGATTGCCATACGACCGTTATCAGCATTTATCATTCAATGGCAGCGGATTCTAAAGGAAGCTCAGCAGTCTGAAAAGTATCAATTGGCTATTATCGGGGCAGGCGCTGCGGCCATAGAATTGGTGATGGCAGCCAAAGTTGCGCTACGGAATATTAACCGTAATCATCAGGTGACATTAGTATGCGGTGAGAATCTATTGTCAGGGTTTAATTCAGGCTTTCGACAACGGGTCATTAAGCAGCTAGATCGTCATGACATCACGATAATTCGAGAACGAGCGACCGATTATCGTGATGGAGAATTATCAACTACGAATAAATCACTGCCCATAAATGCTGTCATCGCTGCGACTGGCGTCATAGGGTCGGCATGGACGGTTTCTACAGATTTAGAAATAGAAGGTGATGGGTTTGTCGCGGTGAACGATAAGCAACAGAGTGTCTCTCATTCCAATGTGTTTGCGGTTGGTGATGTGGCGACACGAATCGATAAATACGTGGCGCACTCGGGGGTTCATTCAGTGCATGGTGGTGCTATCGAAGCCGATAATTTATTGGCCTATTTGAAAGATAGCATAATGGAGAGCTATCAGCCAAAGTCACGCACGCTATATCTGCTGTCTTGCGGTGATAAATACGCCATTGGTAGTTGGGGTAATGTAAACCTACAAGGTCGCTGGGTATGGCATCTCAAGAAATATATCGATAAGCGCTTCATTGAAGCTGATAAGAACTAACGAAGGTTAATGCTCATTTGGAATAAACTATAAAATCCATATGATTAGTTGTCAATGCTTATTGATAATCAGGTATGATTGATTAGATAAACCGTAAAATGAGAAAGTGGGTTTTACGTTGTAAATTTCAAAAATAAACAGTAAAAGCAATGCGCTAACTTTGTTTTCTAATCTTTAATGTCACGTTGCTATCCTTTTTTAGTTGTACTGCTAACAGGATTTTAGACCACCATGAAATCAACAATTGAGTTACTTGAGCATACGGATTTTCCAGCGATAAAACGTCGTCAACTGACCATATTGCAAGTGAATATGGGCTATTTATGCAATATGTCTTGCGTACATTGTCATGTGGCTGCCAGCCCTTATCGTACCGAGATGATGTCGCGTGAATTGGTCGAGTTGATACCAGAAGTATTGCAAGCACAAAATATCGATACGCTTGATTTGACGGGCGGTGCGCCTGAGATGCACGAGGATTTTAAGTATTTGGTCAAGGCCGCTCGGGCATTAGGCGTCAAAGTGATAGACCGCTGTAATCTGACTATCCTTATGGAAGAGGGTTATGAGGATATGGCGCAGTTTTTAGCAGACAACCAAGTTGAAGTGGTGGCATCTTTGCCTTGTTATTCCTTAGAAAATGTCGATAAACAGCGCGGCAAAGGTGCGTTTGACGACAGTATATTAGGATTACAGAAGCTCAATCAGTTGGGCTATGGCAAGTCTGATTCGAATTTAATATTAAACTTGGTCTTCAATCCGCAAGGTGCGACCCTGCCACCCAATCAACAACAGCTTGAAGCGGATTATAAGCGTGAGTTAAAAGCGCACTTTGATATCGAGTTTAACCATCTATTTGCCCTAACCAATATGCCCATTCAGCGTTTTGGTGCGGTGCTGTTGGCGAAAGACCAGTTCCACCCGTATATGGATTTGCTTAAAGCCAATTATATGGCTGTTAATCTGGCCGAAGTCATGTGCCGTTCGACCATTAGTGTCAATTGGTTAGGTGAGCTGTTTGATTGTGATTTCAATCAGCAGTTAGAGATACCTGTCCCAAATAAAACACGGCGACACCTAAGTGATTTGTTAACGCAGAACCCGTCTGGTGATGACATTGCCATTGCTGACCACTGCTATGGCTGTACAGCAGGACAGGGCAGTAGTTGTGGCGGCGCGTTAGAAGAAGAGCCCGAGCCAGTGCTAGTAGACACGCCTTAGCCGTTCTAATGCAAGTGGTTTTAATATAAGCACTTTTAATCTAAGCACTTTAAACATAGGTGCTTTTAACATACATAAAAATTTAGATAAAAAACAATCAGTGTAAACGGAGTAAGTCCTATGTCAGTATTTAACTTTTCAGCGAAGACGTTTTTCGCCCAACCAGTGATTGCTACGACTATTTTATTAGCAAGTGTGGCTGCTCATGCTGACTTCAACCATCAGAGCTGGGATAGCTTATTAAATAAGCATGTGACCATGACCAATGGTGACAAAGCTTCAGTGGTCAATTATGCTGGCATGAAAGCAGATCAAAGTAAGCTGACAAGCTATCTGGAAGCGACAAGCAAGGTATCTCAATCAGAGTTTAATCGTTGGAGTAAAAACGAGCAGTTGGCATTTTTAATCAACGTTTATAACGCTGGTACGGTTGATTTGGTATTGACGAAATATCCAAACGTCAAATCTATCAAAGATATCGGCGGACTGTTTGGGTCACCATGGAAGCAAGAGTTTGTTTCGGTACTTGGTAAGACGCGCTCACTTGATGATATTGAGCACAACCTGATTCGTGGCTCTAAACGCTACAACGATCCGCGCATTCACTTTGCGGTCAATTGTGCCAGTATTGGTTGCCCTGCATTGCAAGATGATGCCTTTACCGGCAAGCGTTTAGACAGTCAATTAGAGCAGGCAACGTCTAAGTTTTTAGCAGACAGTAGCCGCAACAGTCTCAAAGGCGATACGCTAAGAGTGTCACCAATTTTTAAATGGTATAAAGAAGACTTTGCAACCAACTGGCGCGGTACAAAAGATTTGGCAGGGTTTTTAGGTCGTTATAGCTCGTCATTAGGATTGAGCAAAGCTCAGACAGCGGATCTCAAACAAGGCAAGATAAAAATAAGCTATACCGATTACAACTGGAATTTGAATAAAAAATAAGCCATTTTTTAATCTTACTCGCTGATTAATGTGACGGTATATCCATTGAACCTATCAATTATTGTTCCATTATTAAATGAAGCGGACAACTTGCCTGAGCTTATGGCTCATATTGTCCGTCTCGATCCAGCACCGCAACAAGTGATATTGGTCGATGGTGGTTCAGTGGATGGTTCGGTTGCTATCGCCGACAGTGTGCTCAAAAGTACAGAGGTTGCTCAATCAATCATTGACTGGCATGTTATCGAATCTACCGTAGGGCGCGCACAGCAAATGAATGCGGGTGCTATGTTGGCAACAGGTGACGTGTTGCTATTTTTACATGCTGATACCGAGCTGCCAGCTTACGCGATAGATAACGTTCAGCAGACAGTAGCTCAGTACGATTGGGGCCGTTTTGATGTCCGTTTAGACAGCCGTGAGCCATTGTTAAAAATCGTCGGATTAATGATAAACCAGCGCTCGCGCTTAATGGGTATAGCCACTGGTGATCAAGCAATATTTATCAAAAAATCCTTGTTCGAGCAGATTGGTGGCTATCCTGATCAGCCATTGATGGAAGATATCGAACTGTGTAAACGGCTAAAGAAAATTTCTCGTCCAGCTTGTCTAAAAAGCACAGTGACGACCTCAGCGCGGCGTTGGCAGCAGCATGGTACATGGCGGACGATTTTCTTGATGTGGCATTTGCGCTTTGATTATTGGCGCGGCGTATCGCCTGACGTTTTGAAACAACGCTACTATAATTAATGAAGTTGTTTGATTTATAAACATGATAGACAAGATAAGAAAGAGTTCATCCTCGTGCATTTGACTAATTAAGAGACCGTTATAGTGACAGCTGATTCATCTGCAAGACAGCAAGATACCTGCATCATTCTGTTCGCAAAATATCCAGCGCCCAATAAGGCAAAAACCCGTTTGCAGCCAGCGCTAGGATTAGATGGTGCTGCACGTATGGCAAGGCAACTATTACTGCATAGTATTGATCAGGCTATTGATACGGGCTTTTCCGTTGAGTTATGTGTGAGTCCAGCACCAACAGATCCATACTGGAAGGCGCTTGATTTGCCCAACTCATTGCGTTGGTCTGCGCAGGCCGAGGGTGATTTAGGATTGCGTATGTTGATAGCCAGTCAGCGCGCATTGCAACGTTTTGACAAGGTTGTGTTAGTTGGTACGGATTGCCCTAGTCTTACGACAGCACGTATTCAGATAGCGGTACAGCAGCTAGATCAACACGATGCGGTCATGATTCCAGCGACTGATGGTGGTTATGTGTTATTAGGGTTTAAGCGAGTTGATGAAAGCCTGTTTTCGGACATTGTTTGGAGTACGGCTAGTGTAGCCGCTGTCACTGAGCAGCGCATGGCGGCATTGGGCTGGACACTGGCACTATTCGACCCTTTACATGATATTGATGAGCCTAAAGATTTAGTGCATTTACCGTCAGGCTGGCTAGATTCTTACATTAATATTAAGGTCGATAACGACTGATAGCTGATAACGGATAATTGATAACTAGGTCAATAAACTCACTAACGTAGTTGTATATTCTAAAATGATTTACTAAGATTTTTAACTGGATGGCACATTCAATAAGGATATTGTTATGCATGACGTCGTGCAAAATTATTATGGAAAAGAGTTACAGAGTACCGATGATTTAAAGACCTCGGCTTGTTGTGATATCAGCAATATGCCTGAGTGGCTCAAGCCATTACTCGCAAACATTCATGATGAAGTATTGAGTCGTTATTACGGCTGTGGTCTGGTGTGTCCAGCAGTGCTTGAGGGCTGCCGAATTTTAGACTTGGGCAGTGGCTCAGGCCGAGACGTCTATGCATTAGCGCAACTGGTGGGTGAGAGTGGGCACGTAGTTGGTGTGGATATGACCGATGAGCAGCTAGCCGTTGCCAAACAGCATCAGGATTATCATGTCGATAAGTTTGGTTATGACAATGTGACATTTTTGCATGGCTATATCGAAAAATTAGATGAACTAGACCTTGAGGCTAATAGCTTTGATATTATCGTCTCAAATTGTGTTATCAATCTATCACCAGATAAAGCTGCGGTCATGGCCAGTGTGCAGCGCTTGCTGAAACCTGGTGGAGAGTTTTATTTTTCTGACGTCTATGCCGATCGCCGTATCCCGCAACACCTGATCGATGACCCAGTCTTATATGGAGAGTGTTTGAGCGGCGCATTGTACTGGAAAGATTTTACCCGTTTGTCACGAGATGCAGGGTTTTTAGACGTACGTTTGGTCGAGGATCGTCCTCTTGAGATTACAGATCCTGCATTGGCGGCCAAAATTGGTGATATTCAGTTTTTCTCTGCGACTTACCGTCTATTTAAAATCGACTCGCTTGAGGATGCTTGCGAAGATCATGGACAAGCGGTGATATATAAAGGAACTATCGAGCAGTCACCGCATCGGTTTGATTTAGATAAACATCATGCTATCGAAGCTGGTCGGGTATTCCCAGTATGTGGCAATACGTTTCGCATGCTGAAAGAATCGCGCTTTGCACCGCACTTTGAGTTTATCGGTGATGACAGTCGCCATTACGGTATTTTTGCAGGTTGCGGTGAGCTAATGCCGTTTAATCAACCTATGATGCTGGCAACTGGCTTGGGCGGTTGTTGCTGATATTAAAGTAATGTATTTAGCATAAATTTAAATATACATGCTAAATTATAAGAAAGGCCATTATTCTAGATAATGGCCTTTTTTGACTTGATTGAAGTCAGATTAAGACTAAACCGATTAGAAGCAGTCAGTTCAAGATGGAGAATAAGTATTAAGATTACGCTAGCAAGGCGGCCAGTCTAATCTTGGTATGCTCGTCCATCGCATCTATAGGCGTGATCAATGCTTGCGCGAGAGCATTATGGGCGATTGAGTCAGGCAGCTCAGCGGCAATCAAAGCCACGGCTTTCTGTATCACTTTCTGAGCATTGTCCGCATTTTTCATTAGGTTCTGTATAGCATAGTCGGCACTGACGGCTTCTTCCGTTGGATGCCAACAGTCGAAGTCTGTCACCAGAGCTAACGTGGCATAAGCAATACTGGCTTCACGTGCCAATTTGGCTTCTGGCATATTGGTCATACCGATAATATCTGCCTGCATTTGGCGATACCACTCTGACTCTGCACGAGTTGAGAACTGTGGCCCTTCGATACAGACATAAGTCGCCTGTGGGTGACTAGTGCCTTCTGTAATATCCGCTTGGTCATAAGCGCGCGTCAAGATGTCTGCTAGGACAGGGCATAGTGGGTCAGCCATCGACACATGGGCGACGGCTCCCTCACCAAAAAAGGTACTCACTCGCTGCTTAGTCATATCAATCATTTGATCTGGAATGACCATGTCTAATGGCTTAAGATGCGCTTGCAATGAGCCAACTGCTGATACGGAGACGATATAGCGTACCCCTAGCGTTTTTAGCGCATAGATATTGGCACGATAGGGCACTTCAGACGGCGTCAGTCTATGTCCCTGACCATGCCGTGTTAGAAATGCGACTGTCACTCCCTCAAGCTCACCTAAGACAATATCATCAGATGGACTGCCATAAGGCGTCTGTATCGTCACACTGCGTTTGTTGGTCAGCGATGACATTTGGTAGAGACCGCTGCCACCGATGATAGCAATATCAGCAGATAATGTTGCCAGTACTTCCGTGTGGGGTATTGTCATAAAGACTATCCGAATGGGTTAATAAAAGAGAGACACAGACTAGTGCCATGTAATATCCTGAACCAAAAAATAGCTCAGATAAAATATAGCAGAACTTTTGTCCTTATAGTTATAAATTGAGATAGTTATAAATAGAGAATTCTCATTAATTTGCTATATCTAAAAATTCCTAAGAAATAATGCGATATGACAATATTTTCCAGATATCGATAAAGGTTTACAATAGCGACAATTTTTGTTTTAATGTTTATTAAATGGAACTTTGTTTCGCATAGCAAAACATACGTATATGTTAGCTTAATTAATGAATGCCATATATTTTCTCTGATAGCTTTAAATATAAGGTATTGAAAGAAAAAGAGAAAGTAAGCTAAGGTTTATTTATTGACAGAATTACTATATTATTACTCGTCTGTAACGTATTTATGTATAAATACGGATATTGTTAAACGTAAAAAATCGACCACTTCAAGGATGAATTCAATGCTTAATTCTTTAAAATCCCCATTACTTTTGTCAGCTATGTTGAGTGCTGCATTAGGTCTAACTGCATGCTCATCTCCAAGCTCAGAGGGCAGTGATACTGCATCTGCAGATAGCGCGGCAACAGATACTGCAGCAGATAAGCTTGATACTAAGTTTTTGACCATCGCTACTGGCGGCGCGTCTGGCCCTTACAACATCATTGGTACTTCATTGTCTGAAGTCTATGTCAAAACCTTTGGCGTAAACTCAAAAACTCAAACCACTGGCGCATCAGTCGAAAACGTCAATCTATTGACCCAAGGCAAGGTCGACATGGTCTTGGCACTAAGTGACGTAGTGACGGATGCTGTCGAAGGTAAAAACAACTTTGAGCAGCCAATCACTAACATTCAACAGATTGCTGTTTTGTACCCTAATGTGGTGCAAATCGTAACCTCAAAAAAATCTGGTATCAAAAACATTGAAGATTTACGAGGCAAGCGCATTGCGGTAGGCGATCAAGGTTCTGGTACAGAAGTCAATGCTCGTACTTTACTTGAAGGGTTTGGTATCACATATGATGATGTCACCGTTGATTATCTAGGCTTTGCTGAAGCCGCTGATGGTATGAAAGCAGGTAAGATCGAAGCGGCATTCTTTAGTAGCGGTCTACCAAACTCATCTTTGATGGAGCTAGAGCAAGGCTTAGATTTACAGATTGTCACTATCAACCAAGACAAGCTAAAAGAAATCATTGCGACCAAGCCTTACTTCAAAACCTTTGAGATTCCTGCTGGCACTTATGGCAACGAAACAGCCGTACCAACTGCTGCAATCATGAATGCATTATTGGTTAGCTCTGATCTATCTGAAGCGGATGGTTATAAACTAACCAAAGCATTGTTTGATAATTTAGATGGTCTAAAAACAGCTCACCAAGCGGCCAATGATATCAGTCTAGAAACCGCTCGTGATGGCATGGTAGCCCCAATCCATCCTGGAGCTAAAAAGTACTATGACGAACAAGCAGCCAAGTAATTCATTATGGTTATCAACTGGCGCGGCATTTATTGCAGCGCTGGTTTTTTTTACGCTATGGTTAGGCTCTACGCTTCAGTCTGTCGTTGAAGTGCGAGTCGCAGGCGTAGACGGTGCTGATGATAAGGTTTGCTATTTCACTGAGCCTGATTTTCAGCTACGTTGGATACATTCTGTAGAAAAACAGTGGTGGGAAGAGCAGTATCAACGCATAGACGGCAGCAGTACAGAAGGTGCGGAGCTGTTACTGACCACGACCTATTTTGAAGCGTTCGGTGCGGGGACACCCTCCACCGAAATGCTCGCTCCTATACAAAAGCCTGGCTATCTGGGTTATCAAATCAACGAAAAACTGCCTCGCCTTAATTGGGTTGTATCTAGACTGACCAAAGGTGAAATGGATTATGGTGGTCATCGTTTCTTGATTCACCAGTGGGTGCCAGACTATTCTGAAGTGGTGATCATGCCTAAGACGTATGATTTAATTGATAGATTTAAAAAGGACTTTTGTCATGAACTCCCAAGTGACGGATCAAGGTAGTGTGACTACCATGCCAGATGCTCAAGTTGATAACGATGCTGAGGCGGATGCGGTCAACCGAGCAGTATTGGAAAAATATGACCGAGAGTCAATCACGCGTCATATCACTCAAGGACCAGTGAAGTATTTTATCGCTGGCATTTGTATACTCTATTCACTGTTTCATTTATATATCACTTTTAATCCAATGCCAGCGTTGTTACAGCGTTCTGTACACGTGGGCGTTGGTTTTGCATTGATATTCCTAATTTTTCCAGCCAGCAAAAAAAGCAGTCGCAAACGAGTGGCATGGTATGACTGGATTTGGTTTGCCCTGTCTCTATCCGGTATGGGCTATCTCATCTATGAATATCAAGATATCGTTACCTCACGTGGCGGTATGGCCAATCAGGTCGATGTGATATTTTCTTTGATTACGGTAGTCTGCGTGTTAGAAGGCAGTCGCCGTATTACTGGTTGGATTTTGCCAATCTTGGCCGGCATATTTTTGGCCTATCCATTTGTTAGTCATTTAGACTTTATGCCCGATAGGCTGCTGACTCGTCCTTATGATATGGGTGATATCTTTGGTCAATTATTCTTGAAAACAGAAGGTTTGTACTCTGTTGCGATTGGTGCCTCGGTTACCTTTATCTTCTTATTTATTCTCTTCGGTGCATTCTTAGCACGCTCGGGAATGGGGCAGTTATTTAATGATTTAGCATTGGCCATCGCTGGTCATAAAAAGGGCGGGCCTGCAAAAGTAGCGGTTATCTCTAGTGGTTTTATGGGTAGTATCAATGGCTCAGCTTTATCAAATGTGGTTAGTACAGGTGCCTTTACCATTCCGTTGATGAAAAAGGTCGGCTATCACAAAGATTTCGCAGGTGCAGTTGAGGCCAGTGCTTCGGTTGGTGGACAGATTTTGCCACCGATTATGGGTGCCAGTGCCTTCATTATGGCTGAGACAACAGGCTTGCCGTATAGCACGATTGCCTTAGCAGCATTATTACCAGCGATCTTGTACTATTTAGGCGTCATTGCGCAGGTGCATTTCCGCGCTGGACGTCGTGATCTAAAAGGTATTGCCAAAGAAAATTTACCAGCGGTCAAAGAAGTGCTAAAAGCCCGCGGTCACATGTTATTGCCGATTGTCTTCTTGATTTTCTTATTAATCAGAAACGTACCTGTAGGATATGCAGCAGCTTATACCATTGGTTTTACCGTTGTGATTAGTATGCTACGTGCGGAAACTCGCATGAGCTTTTCTGATATTTTGGGTGCATTAGAAGACGGCGCGCGCCAGTCACTAGCGGTCATGGCGGCTTGTGCCGTCGTCGGTATTATCATTGGGGTTGTGAGCCTGACCAGTTTTGGTACGGTGATGACATCCTCTATCGTCACGCTAGGCGCAGGATCATTATTCTTCACGCTTATTTTAACGATGTTGGCATCAATGGTTTTAGGCATGGGATTACCCTCTATTCCTGCCTATATCATTACGGCTACGATGGCTGCGCCAGCATTGGCCGGTTTTGATATTCCAATCTTATCAGCGCATATGTTTGTTTTCTATTTTGGTATCTTTGCCAATATTACACCGCCTGTATGTCTCGCAGCCTTTGCGGGTGCAGGTATATCCGGTGGTGATCCGATGAAAACAGGGTTCTTGTCCCTCAAGCTTGCCCTCGCAGGATTCATCGTGCCGTTTATGTTTATCTATAATCCAACGATGTTGATGATAGATCCAACTGGTTTGGCAGTCACGGCAAAAGATTTCCCGCTGCCACCTATTGTAGATATTATTACAGTAGTAGTGACTTCGGTGACGGGTGTTATTGCGCTGAGCTCAGCACTTGAAGGGTACTTCAGAGGCGGTATGAATACGGTAACTCGTGTCATCTTAGCTATTGGTGCTTTACTATTGATTTATCCTGAGATTACGACTGGTATTGCAGGTGGTATTATTGTCCTTGGTATTGCTGCATTCAATATAAAAACAGCTGGAAAGCCAACGCCAACTTTAACCGTGTAAAGCGTTAGGTTTAATCATTCGTAAATCTAATAAAGCTAAAAAAAGGGTGAATAACAAATTTGTTATTCACCCTTTTTAATATTCTTAAGAAATGTTTTAGCGACTGCTGTTCGCAACTACTTTCACATCACTTTATTGCTAAATTAGCAGCCAAGTTTACCTTCAGCTTCTAATGCTTTTTTGCTACGGATAGGTGCTGGGCAGTCTTCGCCGTAGTACTGACGATCTGCAAAGTAGCTTGAGCGTACCATTGGACCTGCCCAAATGCTAAAGAAGCCAATCTTTTTGCCGTAGTCCATATAGCGTTGGAACTCGTCTGGATGGACATAACGATCGACAGGCGCGTGGTTTTTACTAGGCTGTAGATACTGACCGATAGTAATCATATCTACATCATGAGCTTTTAAGTCATCGAGTAGGGCATAGATCTCTTCTTCTGTCTCGCCAAGACCAACCATAAAGCCGCACTTAGTGGCGATATCAGGACGACGCTCTTTATAAATCTTAAGCAAATCTAGCGAATGCTGATAGTCAGAACCTGGACGGAAAGCTTTGTATAGACGTGGCACCGTTTCGATATTGTGGTTAAACACATCTGGTGCAGTCTCTGTCAATAAATCCAATGCGATATCCATACGGCCACGGAAATCTGGTACTAGGATTTCAATCAAACAGTTTGGGCTAAGTGCTCTTGATTCGTTTAGCACTTCTACAAAATGTCCCGCACCGCCGTCTTTTAGATCATCGCGATCGACAGAGGTGATTACGGCATACTTAAGCTGTAGACCTTGAATCGTCTCAGCGGTATGACGCGGCTCATCCTTGTCTAGCTCATTAGGGCGACCATGGCCTACATCACAGAACGGGCAGCGACGCGTACAGATATCACCCATAATCATAAAGGTGGCTGTACCATCAGCGAAGCACTGTGGCAGGTTAGGGCAGGCCGCTTCTTCACAAACGGTATAAAGCTTTTGCTCACGCAAGGTTGCTTTGATACGAGCAACTTCAGCAGGCGAGGACATTTTTACCCGAATCCAATCAGGCTTTTTCTTTGCCTCGACAGTCGGGATCACTTTAATTGGGATACGGGCAACTTTGTCATAGCCACGTAGCTTTTCGCCTTGGATGGCTTTTTTTGGTTTGGCCTTAGCAGCAGGTACATGTGTTTGTACGGCAGTTGTCATAATGGAGTTATCTCTTAACCCTTTATATTATAAGGGTTTATGGAATTATCAGAATGTTTTATGAGTGCAGATATTATAGCAGAAATTTGGTCGTCAATTTTTAAACAATATTGTTAAGATTACTATGATTGCTCGGACGACCATAGTTTTAAATATCTATATCGATTTCCAACTCATTCAGTATATCTATGGCGGCTCGAAACGCTTCTTGCGTGGCAGGTGCACCGCAGTACGGCAAGCTATGCATGAGCACTTCTCTAATCTCAGCGACACTGGCCCCATTGTTAATGGCACCGCGTATATGTCCTTTCAACTCGTTTGGGCTTTTTTGGGCAATTAAAAAGGCAATAGTGATTAATGAGCGATACTTGCGCGGTAATACTGAGTCGTCTTGCCAAGTGCTGCCCCAAGCGTGTTCAATAATCCAGTCTTGCAGCGGTTGAGTAAATCCTGTGGCAGCATCAAGCGAGCGTTTGACATGCTGCTCACCCATGACCTCAGTGCGTACCTTGAGACCATTGTCATAGTTAGGATTGTTGTCAGTCATATCGTCGTCCTTAATATTTTTACCAAAATGTTTTTACCAAATCGACTACTAATCAATCGACTATTAATAAATCTAAGTTGCTACATTTTTTTAAGCTGAATTTTATCGAAGTTGTTTCTTACAAAATCGTATATCAGTCATATGGTGTCTGCTCAGTCATAAAGCAAGCGCTGATTGATAAGCGTAATCAGGCAAATGCCAGTTATAATGAGCGTAACAATCATATTATTGATGGCACTATTTTTATAATAAATGTTCAATATGGCCTTACTATGTACCTTTTCAGGGCTGAGCCATTAACATTTAAAGCGTTTTAAGCTATGATTGCACGGATAATTATTTCATATAGTATATAGACGCAGGCAGTCATGCTGACTACCCACGTAATGTGCTACACCCCAACTGACGAGGACGACTATTGTGTTAGAAGCTTATCGTAAACATGTCGAAGAACGTGCTGAGCTAGGAACTGTACCCCTACCACTAAATGAAAAACAAGTAGTAGAGTTGGTTGAATTATTAAAGAACCCGCCTGCAGGCGAAGATGCGTTCTTGATGAACCTATTAGAAAACCGTATCCCTGCTGGTGTTGACCAAGCAGCATACGTTAAAGCGGCATTTTTGGCTGCTATCTTAAAGGGTGAAACATCATCACCACTTATCAGCAAGCAAAAAGCCGTTGAAATTCTAGGCACTATGCAAGGTGGCTACAACGTTCAGCCATTAGTTGCTGCACTAGATGATAGCGAAGTTGCACAAGAAGCTGCTGAAGCATTAAAGAAAACTTTGCTAGTATTTGACGCGTTCAATGACGTGACTGAAAAAGCTGAAGCTGGCAACACTATTGCGAAAGAAGTGATTCAGTCTTGGGCTGACGCAGAATGGTTCTTGAACCGTGCTGAAGTACCAAAGAAAACCACTTACACGACGTTCAAAGTAACTGGCGAGACCAATACGGATGACTTGTCACCTGCGCAAGACGCATGGAGCCGTCCTGATATCCCATTGCATTCACTAGCCATGCACAAAAACTCTCGCGACGGCATCAATGCTGACGAAGAGGGCGTTGTTGGCCCAATGAAGCAAATCGAAGCACTGAAAGAAAAAGGCCATCCGCTAGCCTATGTTGGTGATGTGGTTGGTACTGGTTCTAGCCGTAAGTCTGCAACCAACTCAGTACTTTGGTTGATGGGTGAAGATATCCCTAATGTGCCAAACAAACGTGGTGGCGGTTTAGTACTTGGTAACAATATCGCTCCTATCTTCTTCAACACGATGGAAGATTCTGGCGCATTGCCAATCGAAAAAGTTGCAGTTGATAACCTAAACATGGGTGATGTGTTTGACATCTATCCGTACGAAGGCAAAATCACTAAGCATGACTCTGACGAAGTACTATCAACGTTCTCACTAAACTCACCAACATTGCTTGATGAAGTTCGTGCTGGCGGCCGTATTCCATTGATCGTTGGTCGTGGTTTGACTAACCGTGCTCGTGAATACATGGGTCTTGGTCATTCAGACATCTTTGCTAAGCCAGAAGAGCCGGCTGATACTGGTAAAGGCTTTACGCTTGCACAGAAAATGGTTGGTAAAGCTTGTGGTCTGTCAGGCGTACGTCCAGGTATGTACTGTGAGCCTAAGATGACTACGGTCGGTTCTCAGGATACGACTGGTCCAATGACGCGTGATGAGCTAAAAGACTTGGCATGTTTGGGCTTCCAAGCAGACTTAGTGATGCAGTCATTCTGTCATACTGCCGCTTATCCAAAGCCAGTTGATGTTGAGACTCAGCACACACTACCTGACTTTATCATGAACCGTGGCGGCGTAAGCTTACGTCCAGGTGATGGTATCATTCACTCATGGTTGAACCGTATGCTACTTCCAGATACCGTTGGTACTGGTGGTGACTCGCATACTCGTTTCCCAATGGGTATCTCGTTCCCAGCGGGTTCTGGTCTAGTTGCTTTCGCAGCTGCAACTGGTGTAATGCCACTTGATATGCCTGAATCTGTTCGTGTTCGTTTTGTTGGTGAGCGTCAAGCTGGTATCACTCTACGTGACCTAGTACATGCTATCCCTTATCAAGCCATTAAAGAAGGTTACCTGACGGTTGATAAGAAAGGTAAAATCAACGAGTTCAACGGCCGTATTCTTGAAATCGAAGGTCTAGAAGATTTGACCGCTGAGCAAGCGTTCGAACTATCTGATGCCTCAGCTGAGCGTAGTGCTGCTGGTTGTACCATCACTTTGTCTGAAGCGTCAGTGACTGAGTACCTAAACTCAAACATCACGCTGCTTAAGTGGATGATCTCAGAAGGCTATGGCGATGCACGTACGATCAGCCGCCGTGTTGAGCAAATGCAAGAGTGGTTGGCTAATCCAAGCCTCATGCGTGCTGATGATGATGCTGAATACGCGATCGACATCACTATCGATATGAGCGAAATCAAAGAGCCTATCCTGTGCTGCCCGAACGATCCAGATGATGCAAAAACGCTAGCAGACGTGGCTGGTGATACGATTGATGAAGTATTCATTGGTTCATGTATGACTAACATCGGTCACTTCCGTGCCGCTGGTAAATTGCTACAAGACGTACCAGCAGGTAGCCTGAAGACTCGTCTATGGATTGCACCACCTACTAAGATGGATGCACGTCAGTTGATGGAAGAAGGTTACTACAACATCTATGCACAAGCCGGCGCTCGTACTGAAATGCCAGGTTGTTCACTATGTATGGGTAACCAAGCACGTATCGCACCGAAATCTACTGCGGTATCGACCTCAACTCGTAACTTCCCGAACCGTCTAGGTCAAGGCGCTAACGTATACCTAGCTTCTGCAGAGCTTGCAGCAGTCGCAGCGGTACTTGGTAAATTGCCGACTAACGATGAGTATCAGCAGTATGCTGGCATGCTAAACAGCATGGGCGATGAAGTCTATCAATACATGAACTTCGATCGTATGGAAGACTATACTGAAGAAGCAGATAAGATCAACGTTGCTCAGTTGACCTAGTCTTGAGTATATAAGCTTTTAAAATTAGAAGCTTTATACTAAAAACTTTATACGTAAGACAAAAAACCCCCGTATCGTCATGATGCGGGGGTTTTTATTGATGACTCTAAGACAACTAGTATTCATTTACAAACTTTTATTGAGTATCTATAATCAAAGCCAATTATTGATAATGTTAACTGACGATTTCTACTTTCTACGACTGAGATAAAAAGCCCTATGGAAAACAATATTAAGCTTGATAAAGCGACACCGCCGCCATTGCCCAGATCTACGATGGCTAACAATCATAATGCTGAAGCAAATTACGGCATCATTGACTGGTTTAAAAAGGGCATGAGAAATTATACGAACTTTTCTGGCCGTGCGCGCCGTAAAGAGTATTGGTATTTTTTTCTAGTACAAATGGGGGTGATGATCGTTGCAATGCTGCTAGACGCAATAATATTCAGCTCAGAAACAGGTTTATTTTACATAGTAGCAGTACTTGGTTTATTTCTGCCTGGTCTTGCCGTTACTATCCGCCGCTTGCATGATACTAGCCACTCAGGATGGTGGTTTTTGATAGGTGTGGTGCCACTGATAGGCTCTATTATATTGCTAGTATTCCTAGCGAGTGATACCAAACCCGAAACCAATAGATGGGGTCTACCAGCAAAATAGTCTGGCTAAAATGGGCGCTAATGATTAATAAAGCGGCTTACGCCTGTTTACAAATGTCCTCACTGATTTTTGAGTTTGGTTTCTGTATAATATAGGGGCAGGCGGAAACCGTGGCTCTGCACTTTATTTATCTTTTCTAACTCGGGACGGACCGATACTTTGACATGCACCTTGCTGTTTAAATACAGGTGCTTTGGAGTCTTGGTTGATGACCTTATCACCGCTTAAACGTCGCTTAATTTATGTGACCGCTTTCGAAATTATCGCGATTATCTTATCTACCCTTATATTGATGAAACTCAGTCACAGTGATGCATCAGAATCCTTACCAATCGCCGTAATGATGTCGGTAGCAGCCGTCGTTTGGAACTTTATATATAATACCGCTTTTGAAGCGTGGGAACGTCGCAGACGTATTGTACGTCGTACGTTATGGATACGCAGTGTTCATGCTTTTGGTTTTGAAGGTGGGCTGGTGTTGATCTGCTTGCCACTGTATATGATTTGGTACGATGTTGGGCTAGTAAAAGCCTTTATGATGGAAGTAGCGCTACTGCTGTTTTTCTTAGTTTATACGTTTACGTTTACTCTGATTTTTGACAAGGTATTTACCTTACCTCATCATTCTAAACCCGCGTCCGCTTCTTAATTAAAGGCATTGACAAAAAAAGGGCTACCATATTGGCAGCCCTTTTTTGATGGCATTATTGTTTATCTTGTTATTTACCTTGATATACAGGCTTACGCTTTGCTATAAAGGCGCTAACCCCTTCGATAAAGTCATCAGTTTTTGCCATTACGGTCTGTTGCTCTACTTCCGTATCTAACGCCGCGCTCAAACCAGCGAAGGCGTGTACGTTGAAGCTCTCTTTCATAGCGGCCAATGCTTTACCTGGCAGTTGGCTCAATCGTAGAGCCAATGCTTGTACGGTGGCTTCTAGTTCGTCAATACTTACCACATTATTCACTAGATTTAAGCGCGCCATATCTTCTGCTTTTAATTTATCACCTAGCATTACAAGCTCAGTGGCTTTTGCTGCACCAACCAATTGGTTTAATAAGTAAATACCACCCGCATCTGGAACTAGGCCAATATTAACAAACGCTTGTACAAACTTTGCATTGTCTGCGGCAATTCGGAAGTCACAAGTAAGCGCCAAGTTCATACCAGCACCAGCTACAGCACCTTCTAATTTGGCAATAATCGGCTTATGGATATGACGTAATTTTAAGCTGACTTCGCCTGCACCTTCTACCATACCTCTTAATTTGTTTGAAACAATATCCTTGTCTAATCCTTCAGACAACATCTCTTTAATGTCGCCGCCGCTTGAGAAGTTACCACCAGCCCCTTGCAAAATAATCACCCGTACTTGTTCATCTGCGGCCGCTTTATCTAGCGCTATCAAGACTTGGTTTTTTAAGGGTGTGCCAAAGGCGTTTAAGCTTTTTGGATCGTTAAAGGTAATGGTAGCAATGTGCTCTGCAACTTGATAATCGACGAGAGACTGTGACATTTGAGATTTCCTTATTTTAAATGACTGTTTTAATATTCTGTATCAATGACAATACTTTGAGATAAAGGTAAAAATGGTTCAATGCTGATTACTATAGCAGCTTGCTATGATTATTAAAGCGTGTTTTGTGGGCGCTTAAGACACATCTATATGCTGGTAAACTTTACTATTCTATCGCAAAAGCTGATGCTAGCTAATGAGACAAAACGACTGGCTCGTAAAAAGGCTATGACCTAAGAGTCTAATGGATTATGCTAATATGCCAGGTTGAGCGTAAAAGAGTCGTAAAAGACACAAGGGTACGCTCGAACTTTCATTGATCAAACAAGGATGTGGTTATGCCAACTATCACTGTAAATAACGCTGATATTTATTACGAAGACAGCGCACCAAACGACACAAAAAAGCCTGTTATCGTGTTTGCTCACGGTCTACTGTGGAGCTCACAGATGTATGATAAGCAAGTAGAGCATTTTCAAACAGACTATCGTTGTATTGCTTTTGATTTTCGCGGGCAAGGTCAGTCGCAGGTTACTAAGTCTGGCTATGATATGGAGACGCTGACAGAAGATACACTTGGCTTACTTGCAGCGCTTGGTATTGATAAATGTCACTTCGTTGGGCTATCTATGGGCGGGTTCGTGGCTCAACGTATTGCGCTCAAACGCCCTGAGTTGCTGTTGTCATTAACGCTGTTAGAAACCTCTGCTGACCCTGAAGATCCAAAAAACATACCTCAGTATCGCAAGCTGGTGAAAGCGATTCGCTGGTTAGGTATGAAGCGTGTGAGTAACAAAGTGATGCCAATCATGTTTGGTAGTACGTTTCTGGCAGATAAGCTGCGTAAATCTGACCGTAAGCAGTGGCTAACGATGCTACAAAGTAATCGCAAGGGTGGCGTGGTCAAAGCAACAATGGGCGTGATTGAGCGTACAGGTACTTATGAGCAATTAAGTGAGATTACAACGCCAACACTGATTGTGGTAGGTGATGAAGATGCCGCCACGCCTTATGCCAAGTCTGAACGCATGCATTTTGCTATCGCTGGGTCTAAGCTTGCTATTATCAAAGGTGCGGGTCATACATCGACAGTAGAAGAGCCTGATCAAGTGAACCAAGTACTCCGTCAGTTTTTGGAAAGTTGTGCTTAATGTAGCTACTGTTCGAGAGCTTTAAAGCCTCATATCTATAGAAAAACCTAAGCAAATAGCTATATAAAAAAGCCGCTACCTGTATTTGATAGCGGCTTTTTGTATGGTGTAAGTTGTTAAATAGCAGACAGTTATCTGTATCAGCGATGACAGTTACATTCGTGAGCTGTATTGGCTATGTCCGTCATCAATGGTTCCAAAGGCTTCTGCACGATTGACAATTTCAGTAGCCCAAGCACGATGTGTCGCAGGCTCTAGCATCGTATTATTGTACTTAAATACTGCTTTGGCTTCTGAGTGAAGGATCGCTTGTGCTTCATCCAGTGTACTCAATGGCACGCAATAAGCTTGCTGTACTAGGGCGATTTGGCTTGGATGAATGACAGTTTTGCCTACCATCCCTAAGCTGACGTCTCGGTTCAGCTCTTGCATAAACAGCGTCGGCTGATCCAAATACTCAAATACTGGCGCGGTAAGATAAAAACCATGCGGCACAAAACAGCCAAGCATTTGATAAGCCAATGTACCGATAGGCGAGTCATAGACAATACTGTTTTTTGGGCGACGTAAGCGCAATGCTGCAAACAAGTCATTACCACCGATACGCAATGCAAAAACTGGCTGGCTAAATGCTTC
Organism: Psychrobacter proteolyticus; assembly: GCF_038155145.1. Classification (GTDB taxonomy): domain Bacteria; phylum Pseudomonadota; class Gammaproteobacteria; order Pseudomonadales; family Moraxellaceae; genus Psychrobacter; species Psychrobacter proteolyticus_B. Next base: position 197,413 of record NZ_JBAKAY010000003.1, on the reverse strand, counting down.
TTTAAAAGCGATGGCAAGCTCCTGATTGTGATGCGGATTAAACAGCGCTGCGGTTTCGAGCGTCGGCATAAGTAGTTGATCTACTTTTAGGTTCTGACAAGCCATGCGCCAGTTAGATAAGCTATACATATCAACTTTTGGCATCACAAAACCATCGATAAGATTGATATGGGTATAGTCAGCCAGTTGCTGTAGCATCATCGGGCTACGTGGACGTATAAAGACTAGTGGGCGTGTCGGGTGCTGAGCATGAATCGTCGCTGATTTAGATGGCGCATTAATGCTATTCACATGCTCAGCCCAAGTATCCAAAAGGGTTCGCAAACGCTCAAGCGCCAACTCTACATCCTGCTGACTGACCGCATCCTCTAGACAGATAATAATACTATTAATCGTAGGTAGTTTGTCCCGCTTGATGACTTGCCAAATATCTTGGCGATTCGCAGGCATGTATAAGCTAGCACCGAGCTGATATGGATGGTGCGTGTGCGGTTTGACCATCGCATGACGCTCAGTGATCAGATGCGCATAAGATTGGGTATCATTGTAAAGGTCTGACTCGGTTTTTAGCATATCTGACATAATTGGCATCATAGGTAGAGGGTATAAGAGAACAAAAAAGAAAGTATTTAATACTGGTAAATGTATTAAGTGTCTTGGGAGCGCTGCTTGATAAGCGTGATGGCTTGATAAGGCAGTATTTTATCACCTAATACACTAATAGTGATGTTTCGTTGCGCACATAAATGGCGTAGCAGTACGGTATCAGGGTGCTCAGCAGTGGCGAGCAATATGCGCTCTGGATCACGGCGTAATATAGCACGTGTTGCCTCGGCAATAGTCGGCTTAATACGGTTACGATTGACGATATGATAATGTGCTGCCAGCGTCTCTATCAACGCCGCAGTCTGGTAGCGTGGCTGCTGGTAAATCGGTAAATGCGTTGGAGTTGCAGCCAATGATCGTCTCACGGCATCGATACGCTCGATAAATGCCAAGCTATGATCTACCTCAATTAAATCATCATAAAAGACACTGCGATGCAGGCCTGATGACGGCTCTGTATACAAGCTACGTGAAATTAATCCCGATACAGTGCTATTCAACAAACCCGATGGGATTAACCAGTCTTCTTCACTAGCTGCGAGCCAAGCAACGCCAGCAGGATCGGCAAGAGTCAGTAACGGAATGACGTTAGCGCCTTGATGAAAAATATTAGCGAAATTAACATGAGTATAATCGCTAAACGTCTCTAGACTACGAGCCAACTCTTTATAAATAGCACCTTTACCTGTCCAACCATCGACGAATACGACTGGACTGTTTGGATAAGCCTCTAGTAGCATTTGCAGGGCCACTGGATCAAGACCACGATCCCGAATGATACTGATGCCATAATGTACACTTGGCAGGTGATAGCTACTGTCTGTATCCGACAGCGCACGCTGCAATAACACCCCAATTGGCAGACCAGCTCGCACCAAGCTGACCAAAATCAGTGGATGCTCATCATTCACATTCTGCTGAAAAACATGATGTAGCGTATGAGACAAATGAGCGATATCAGTCGCTGTCCTTGTTGAGCCTTGCTCTAATGCCTGTATGTATAGTTGCTCATGCATTGCAGTAGGTGCTTGCTCTAAAGTCAGCATGTCAGAGTAATGGCGTTGTCCGCTTTGGATAAGCGCTTCTTTTTGACTGACGGGCACATCGGCAACTGCGTCTTTATCTACCATATCGAGTAGGACAGTGACATCGCTTGCAAGATAACTACCTGAGCCATAGTTTTGCAGAGCCGCTCTTTTTATCTGTATATTAGGTAAAGTCATAGTATGAATAATAGCACTCTTGATGATAACAGTGGATTTGCGTGGCTGCAGTTTAAATTGACGATTTAGACTGGTATTGCTCATGCAGTTGGCCATGATTGGGCATACCGTACCAGTCCAATAACTGCAAGAAAGGCAGGTCAGCTAAGCTATCACCAAAGCCAAAACTGGGACGCTGATGGTCTAAATGATGCTCTAATAAAAACTGTACCGCATGACGCTTATGAACCGCATGAGGCAATATCGCTAAGTTATTAGCGTTCACATGTAGATAGAAATCTTGATCAAAATCACGTATCAAAGTGGGCAGTTTCTCAGCTAAATCTACGAGCGCTTGATGATCTTTTTGCGCATGTTTGATAGCCAGATAAATGGTTAGCTCTTCATCATCAGAACCATTGTTAAAGTTATCGATATGCGGTGTAAATACTAAATGACTTTGCTCGCTTTGACTATGACTGGCAAACAATTCGCTTAATTTATTAAGCTTATCTTGCAATGACTCAAGTTTGGCATACATATGCTGCTGCCAACTGCTCAGCAGCGCTCCGTCAGACGTTAAAATAATCGCCCCATGAGTTAATACTTGCCAGCTATCAAAGGGCAATTTAACGCGTTTAATCTCACTACGATCCCGCGCCGTCACTACGATTAAATCAGTGCTGGCAAGTAGCCAGTTAAAAAAGGTTGCTTGGCGCTGGCTCATAAAGCTCAAAGGCTCGTCTTGTTTATTGACCGTCGCACATACCAAAGTTTCAGGTTCAGTAGTGGGCAAGTCCCATGCATCAATTTTGCGCTGGGTTTGGAATAGCGTGTCGTCCAAATCCATCAAGGCATAAGGCTTAATAATGTCTGGGTTGGCTTTAAAGAATGAGATAGTCATATGTTCCTATTGCATTGATTGTCTTTGAATAATTGACTTTGATGTACAAATTCGTCTATCAAGTTTTTTGTTCTCAAATAAGTTCTTACTGCATCAATTTTGAATAATAAATATGCTTCTAGTATGTAGAGAGGTATCGTTGCAATATAAAATAGTGTTTGATTTTGAAAGAGAACGAGAGATAAAAAACCTACTATCAGTATCCAGATCAAGAAAAAAATAATAATGAAAATATTGAATCGATGATAGTTATTGCTCCAATAGCTACTTAAACCTCTAACCTTCTTGATGTACTGTCCATCTTCGAATCTTATTATAGAACCTGATTTTAAAGCGCTAAGCTCATGTAGGTTAATTTTTAAAAACTTCTGAGACATCAGAAACTCTATTTCTTCAACCTTATAGTCTTTGAGTAGGTACAAGCGCTTGTAAAAAAGTTGCTTGATTAGGAATGGTTGGTTACTCAGTCGTTCAAGAAAATTTTCGTCATCAATTATTTTATAGAGCATTTCAAACTGTTTATCATCTTTAGCATCAACACGATTAACGATATAAATAAAAAGCTTTACTAATAAGAAAATACCGGAAAATATAAGCGCTATGATTGCTAGTGAGGATTCACCAAACCCTGTAATGATTTTGATATAAGTCAGGATCTCAGCTATTTCCATGACCTGCACCTACCACTAGCACATTATCCAAACCTCGCCACATAGCATCCACACTATCAGCTGATGTTTCTATACACAACACAATCAAATCCCAATCACTAGGCTCAACGTTATAAGCAAAATTGGTCATACCAAGCCCGTAGTTATCGCTGAAGCTCAGCATCGTGGTAATCGCTCCACCAAGCGCAATCGGTGAGCGGGTTAATGCGCTAAAATTAACCATGCACGCTGTATTTCCGCTCAGTTTTTTAGACTCTACTTCAAGCCATTCAGCCAATAGAAATGGCAACCAAACAAACTCATTGCTACCCAATACTAGGATTCTTTTTGGTAGCTGAGTAACATCAAAGTTTTCTTGATCATCGAAGCGCGTAAATGTAGCCTGAAAACTCGAAAGGTAGTTAGCAAAACCCTCTGTACTGTCTAGCGTTGGAAAACGCCCCCAGTTGCCCGTATCACCGAGCGCCTGACTACCAGCGGCAGTAGTATCAACCGATGGCATCGTAATAGGTTCAGGATTGGGTGCATCTGTCCATTGCCATGCACCAGACAGTAAATGATGACGATGAAACTCAATACCAGCGAGACGATCCGCCATACGTGCAGGCTTAGCATCTGACTGTGGGTGAGGTTTTTCTTGATCTAATGACCAGTCCACCAGTGTCGTCAGATGTACTTGCTCTAACTGGGTCAGTCCTGCTTCACGTAAGGCAGTGACGACATTAACACAGGTATTGCCCGTTGAGGCTTCATCATCGACCATAATCAGTGTTTTACTGGCCAGGAGCTGCGCTTGAGTAACGCTATCTTTGCTCTGATAAATCAAATGCTGGCTGGCATGACTGTGATCTTCACAAAACGTCGTCAGCAAGGAGTCGGTACCATTCGGATCACTACTTTCATCGTGCTGTGCATGACGCGTAGAGTTTAACAGCAGAGCTTGAGGATAGCGCGTTTGTAGCGCTTGATGGACGCCAGCAGATAGACCAACAGCGGTCTCTGCCATACCAATGACTAGAACTGGCTCAGGCAAGTCATTAGGCACTAAGTCAGCCAAATCAGTAAATGCTTCTCGCATGATGCTTGGCGCAACGGGAATATGACGACCTAGCACTTTTGAGACAAACAGAAACGCCCGTTTTGGATTAATACGCTGTGCAAATCCTAGCAAATCTTCTAATTGATAACGGTCGCGTTGTTCTACGCCATTTTTATTAGTGACTGATTTATTAGTGGCTGAGTTGGTTTGGTAAGTCAGATCTAGCGTACCACGGGGTAGGGTGATGGTCGTACTGTGTTGCTCATTTAACATTCATATTCCTTGGCGCTTTTATTTATATATCGAATAGATTTCTTAACCCTGACAGCCAACCAGCCATAAGGCACTGCGACTTTGCTTGCTTAGCTGAGGTGTTGTAAGAGGCGTAGCACTGGTCAAATCAGTCGTGTTCTCCAAACTGATGCCAGCGCTCGCCAGTAGGGCAGATAATAACTGAAATTTCACCGCATAGTTCATATTTTGTGCATGTTCATGAACCAGACTTGATGTGACCATACCGACCACCTCTCCAGTCGGCAATAATAAAGGACTACCACTAGAACCGGGCTGAATGGGTGCGGTGAATTGCATATGACGGATATCGTTATTTAAACCTGTTAATCCTGATATACAGCCTTGGGTGACTTGCAGTTGGCTACTCAGTCCTGACAACGGAAACCCCATTGTGGTAATGGTCTCACCCAATATATCAACACACTGCTGCGCCAATGGAAGGTAGCTAGGCAAAGGATCACTAACTCTAATAATAGCTGAGTCGCTTCCGATATCGCTGAGTACGACTTGTGCCTCGCGATCAGGCTGACCTTGCTGACGTACGCCAACCATCGCTGCTGACTCAATCACATGATAGCAAGTGAGCAGATGATAGGGATCAATAGCAAACGCTGTTCCTGTCCAAGTTTCGCCTGCTTGTACTTGACGAGGAAGGCGAGCTTCGTTGCTTGGATGAGTACGCTGCTGCTGTTGCGCTTCTTGAATAAGCGTATGTATGCTAGGTGGACGAACATCCAGACTAACCTGTACATGATGTTCAAGGCTCGCCAAGCCTTGCGTTGATGCCTCGCCAAGCGCCCGACATTTGAACTGTCCATTACGCTGATATATTTCTAATATAATCGCCGCTTTGACATGCCGCTCGTTTGTTGTGAAGTTGTAGCGAATATCCCCGTTGTTGAGCGTGAGGCTTACGTCATTTAACTCTACCGCTGGCAAGTTTAGGCTTGGATCATGATAAACATAAGCAATCAGTTGTAAGAAACTAACATTATTTTTATCAAATAACTGGGGTAAATCTAACTGCCATGTACTTGGATTATCCTTGTTATCGAGCTGAGCCCAGTCTTTAGACTCATGTAAATAAGCAGGACTACAAACTGCTTTACGATTGGCATCTAATGGCAACCACAATAGTCCAAGCTGCTGTCCAAACTCTAATGGTTTAGTAGTAGAAAATGCGATCGAACATTTGGTGTTTTCGATAACCGTATTGGCCCCTAGCATTAACTCAACTTGCTTCGACATCACATTTCCTTAGTCTATTTGCGCGATTATAATTATTTTTATTGTTTAATGATTTTATCCTTGAGACTAAAGTCTGACCACATAAAGGGTTTTGACTTTATTTTGTACCTATCATTCTACCAAGAGAAAACAGTAATAGATGTTTTAATATACAGTTAAGATTAATTGCATAATAGAAATATCAAAATAGATAGATATAAATAGTTGTCAAGATTTTTTAAATAATACATTATTTTTATAGAACAACGATGTGGCTCTATAGTCTAGCCATTTGTCGGCTAATGTAGCCATTTATCGGACAATACCTTATAGTGTATTGCTACAAAACAAAATTCCAGTAATAATACAATCAAAATCTATTGCTATTTAGTAACTTCACTGTGAGTAAGTGTTATCATAAGAATTTAAGAATAGTAGTTTATTTAAACATATTTATCTCAATCTTGTTTTCAAGCTCATTACTGCTTTAAGATTAATGAATTTCTAGTTGTTAAATCGTTTATATGCTTAATAACTATAAAATTGAAGTTTCATCTACTGAATATATTTCATTTCTTATAATATAAAAGATATACAAAAACTATTGTGTGGTTGATGTCTGAATATTTTTTATATTGTGAGAAAGTCAGTTGGCCGGATCTTTAAAACGTTATTCATATTTGTTAATTACTTTATGTAGAGAGCTTGATAGAAGAAAGCGTAGCAGTATTTTAAGAAAAGGAGTGCTCTATGAAATTCTCTTGTGCATTAGAAACGTCTTCTGAACGTATTCGTTTGGTCAATGTTATTTCGCCGCTTATCAAAGCAGGTTATCAGCTAGTCTCCCAAAGACAGGAGGCTTCAGAGAATGGTGGTAACATCATTCACGTGATTGCAAGAAGTCTGGGGTCTAAAACGCAGGAAGATTTAATCGATGACTTATCTTCGATCGAAGGATGTACGCTTTTTAATCTAGAAATAGATGACGAGGGTGGCTCGTCAGCTGCCCCTGCAAAAAAGACATTGGATGAGAAGAGTGTTCTATCAGCCATCGGCGCGTACTACCCTAAAATAGCAGATATTGTCGGTCAGTATGAAGATAGTTTGCCCAGTGATCAACGCATGACTGCATTGCACGAATTGGGCCGTAAGGTTGGTGGCGGAATTTACCAACGTGATTATTCACTTGGTAGTCCGTTAAAGATGCCTACTACGATTACTCGCGAACTTGTGCCAGCACTAAAGGGGCTTTCTAAAGTTAAAGCAAAGAACAATGTAATTTATTTAATCAAATGTCCGTTTTGTAAATCGTCAGACCATAATCATTCAGGATGCCATTTTATTGTAGGTTATATAGAAGGCTTTTTAGCAAGCAATCCTGCTGTCGATATGGTTCAGGTTAAAGAAACTAATTGTGGTGCGGGCAGTACCAACATTTGCGAATTTACCATTGGGTAAAAATATTATGCATAGATAATCTAATGTCTGTGTAAAACAAATACTAATGAGCGAATGACGCACTGTGTTGTGATTGAAGTAACGTTATTTGGCTCAGTTTTTATGATAGATAAAAGGCAAAAAAATGATTGAAGTTGAATATAACTTACTTTTGGTGTTGGTCTCATACGCCATTGCAGTGTTTGGTTCTTATGTCGGCCTAAACCTAGCCATTCGAGTTCCTTCTGCCAAGCCAGGAACAGATTTATATTTTTGGGTTGCGCTATCTTCGATTGCAATCGGGGGTGCGATTTGGTCTATGCACTATATCGGTATGATGGCAGTAGATATGAAAATGCCTGTTACCTATGATTTAGGGTTAACGATTGTCTCAATGCTACTTGCGATTTGTTTCGTTGCTGTCGGTGTCCTTATCGTAGGTCGCGGTGATTCAAGCATTGGTAAACTGATCGGTGGTGGTGTGCTTACTGGACTTGGTGTCGCAGCTATGCATTATACGGGTATGGCCTCTATGCAAATGGAAGCTACCATGTCATACAATATACCGTTATTAATGGTATCAATTGTGATTGCTATTGCAGCCGCTATCGCTGCACTATGGTTGGCATTTAATTTGCGTGGTTCATTACAGCGTTTTGGTAGTGCGTTTATCATGGGTCTTGCCGTTTGTGGTATGCATTACACTGGTATAGCCGCGATGGAAATGACAATGACTGACCATGTGATGCCGATGGACTATACACATGCAGGTGCAATTTCTTCATCTATTATGATTTTCATCGGTTCAGCCGTTGTATTGAGCTTGTTATGGTTCATTGCTTCTAAAAATGCACCTAAGCAAACAACACTAGCGTTTGGTGAATAATTCAAAGCGTTCGTTTTTAATACACCTTAGAACCGAAGCCAAAAAAAGGGTTTTTAGATTAATATCTAAAAATCCTTTTTTGTGCTTGTTCAAATCATTTACTAACCACGTGCATGCCTTGCGGACTATTTATTCATCACCCTTTTCAATTTTCACACTCAACATAATAGAGCGTACTTGGCATGGTTCAATATGCTGAATATTGGTCTCTAAGTTAGGTTTCTCTGATAACCCCAACCAGTAAGAAAATCCGACCTGCGTCAGATCAATTCCACTATGAGAAGTATAGCCAATACCACCTGATGGGCGGCTATTAATCTCAAGAACTCGGTGCTGACCGCTATCATCAGCTTTGGTTTGTACGCTGACGATGCCATCACAGCCAAAAGCCCTAATCAGTGGGATTACGACATCCATGACAGACTGTTCATAACCAACATGTTGTATTTTTCCTGTTTTATGACGAGTGACAGCAGCCAGGACTTCACCATATTCACAGACCACATCGATAGAGTACTCTTGCCCTGACAGATAAGGCATAAGCAACATTGGAATAGGGCGATCGTGTACCATTTCGCTGTTAGCATAGGCATTCACAAACTGAGCTGTGTTGATTTTTTTCTCTTCAGTGAAATATAAGTGCTCAAAGCTATCGTACTGCTCGTCATATTCTTTACCAGTGTCTAGTCGCCAAAACCCTTGGGCAAAAATACCGACAACAGGTTTGACACATAGAGGCTGGTCACCATGCTCAGCTAATAAATCCTCAAGCTCAGTAGTATTATCAAAACGCCATGCGTCTGCCACTGGAATATTATGAGTGTGACAGTGCTGCATAAAAGCAAATTTATCATCGATTGACTCTAGTGCCGCCACGCTGGTTGCGCCCGTCAATAAGCGAATACCAACAGCGTCAAATTTCTCACGATGCACTTCATAATCGATACCATTGCGTCCAGTCAGTAGTACTTTTACGTTATGCTTTTGAGCTTGTTCTAATACGAACTGCCAGCGTGGTATAGCAGTTTCGCCAGTCATGTGGTTATCAGTATCTACGATCGAGTCAGATGGCTCGCGATAAATCATATCGGCGAATTCAAAAATTTCAGGTCTATCATGACGGTGTGAGGCAATAACTTGAAAAGGGTTGTTTGAAGGACTGCTTGATTTGCTCTTTAGACTTTGTAAGCTCTCTAACATATCACGCTGGCTAGATTGGCCTTCAGCTAACCACGCCGCTACTAGTATTGAAGGGTTACTATTGTCAGCAAGATTATTCATAATTCTCTCAGCGTTATCATTAGGTATCGGGGAATGGGTAGGTCAATATTGCTACTGCAAATCTAGTAGTAATATTAGCAAAGGTATACGGTTTAATAGGACGTATTATATACAAATGATATGCGTTATAAACGCCTCTAATAAAATAGTCATAGGGATTTGTAAGGATGACTTTATCGCTTATATCACGATTGCCTGATTCAAAACTTTCATAATATCCATGCTACTATATGATGATAGTCGGCATGACAATGACAACAGCATAATAAATAATCTAAAGGACGTATGATGAGTCAAAACCAACCTCAAAAACTAATTGCAGGTGCCAATGCGCCACTACCAACTGACAATATTAGCATTCGTATTTTAAGCCAAAACGCCATTGATTGTGCCGCTTATCGTCTGACTAATGACGGCAAAGTACGCGGTGATGGTGACATGATATTTTATGGTCAGACACGTAGTGATGATGGTAGTGTTAGCTTTCGCGGTCATGATAGTGATGGGTTTTTTGATGTTAATTTGTCTGCACAGCCTGCAACTATTGAGAAAATTGCCCTAGCGTTTTCTAGTGCGCAAACATTGTCACAAGTTGGTGATGTAGACATTCAAGTCTTGCAGGGCAGTCAAGTGCTGATGACCTGTCAGCTGAGTAGCGCAGGCCGTAACGAAAAAGCCATTATATTGGCTGAATGCTATCGCAGACAAGGACACTGGAAATTTCGTTTTATCGCCCAAGGATTTGAGGGAGGGTTAAAACCTTTATCTGAGCATTTCGGTGTGGAAATCGCTGATGAGGCACCTGCCCAAAATCATAATCCTGCACCAAACCAACCTCAACCTATCAATACGCAGCGCCCAATCAATACGCAAAAAGCAGGCAACACGTCTCAAGCTAACAACCCGCCACCAATTCCTGCTAACCCTTCGATTAACCTAAGTAAAATAACATTAACAAAAAACCAATCTAGCATTAATCTTAAAAAACGTGATGACTTTGGCAAAATATCAGTCAATTTAGACTGGAACCAACGCCCTCAAAGTGATAAAGCAGCGCCCAAGAAAGGCATACTGGGAGATCTGTTTAAGCAGCATCAATCAAGCGGTATCGATTTAGATGTGGGTGCTATGATTCATCTAAAAAATGGTGAAAAAACCCTTATTCAAGCATTGGGCAATCGCTTTGGTAGCTTGCAATCAGCGCCTTATGTTTGCCTACGTGCGGATGATAGAACGGGGCAGGTAAGTGGCGGTGAATGGCTAGATATCAATGGTCAGCAATGGTCGCAGATTGAAGAGGTATTTATTTTTGCATTTATCTACGAAGGCGCACCCAACTGGGAAAAAACCGATGGGGTTGTAACTATCCATGTGCCAGAGCAATCACCGATTGAGACACGTCTGACCGAAGGTACAGGTAATCTACCAATGTGTGCCATTGCCCGTTTGGTCAATCAGCAAGGCAGTATCAATGTTGAGCGTATCAACCAATACTTCAAAGGTCATCAAGAAATGGACAAAGCGTTTAATTGGGGCTTTAGCTGGAAGCGTGGACGTAAATAGTATTCTTAATTATAAGTAATAAATATAAAAGAGCGGCCCATCTATTGATAGATGGGCCGCTCTTTTTTGAAATAGACTATTTAACTAGATTGTTAATAATCCAGTTAGAGTCTAAAGTCAATTACGCATGCGGTGTGATAGCAGGCATTAAGTCGTGGAAGGTGCGGCCAGAAGCTGTCTCGCCAATCGCATGCATTTTCCATTCATTGTTATGACGATAAACCTTTGCCATTACCATCGCTGTATGTCCACCTTGGGCAGACAAGTTATAACGTGCTACTTCACTATTGTTATTGGCATTAACAATACGGCAAAACGCATTTTCTACTGTCTCAAACGTTTGACCAGTAAAGCTATTAACCGTGAATACCAATGAGACCACATTGGCAGGTACTCTTGAGAGATCGACATTGATGACTTCATCATCACCATCGCCGTCGCCAGTACGGTTATCGCCAGTATGCACGATACTGCCGTCTTTCGATTTTAGCTGACTGAACCAAATGGCATCGACCGCTTGCTTGTTAGCATCGAACATGATGCATGAAGCATCTAAATCGATAGAGTCGCCGCCAGAACCGCCGCCGAATAATTTTCCTAAGAAGCCACCTTTTTTATCTTGTGGCCCTTGAGCGACATCCCAGCCTAGACCCAATTTAACTTGAGTCAGCTCGCCGCCCGCTTCTTTGCTTAGGGAGATTTTTTGACCTTTTTGAAGACTAACTGCCATGTGAGTATCCTTATAATAATTGTGAGTAAAACCGTTTAAAAATAATGCTAAAGAATGTGATAAATTGCGAAATGCACTATAAGATATTGTCTAAGAAGCCACCACCGCCGCCACGTCCGCCTGAGCTACTACCTAGGACGCTTTGTATCCAACCTTGATAACTGTCACGATTGCGTGAACAAATAATGACTTTGCCACTTCCTGAGAAGTTCAGAACCATACCTTCGCCACTAGTGACGGAGTTGATAATATTGCTCATGATGCCTTTTTTCTTACTGGTCGAAACTGACAGTTTGTATTCAAGGTTCGAATCCCAGCAGACCACATGACCGTTATCAATAATGACATCTTTGTCTGGTGTGACATCAATCTCAAACAACGAGCCAAAACCAGATACCACGACTTGACCTTGGCCTTGGGTCTGCATCACCATAAAGCCGCCTGTATCACCGAATACTGCACCGCCTAAATTGCGCTGAATATTGGCTCTGATATCGACGCCAGTTTGAGCCGCGACAAACGCACCATCACTCAATGTATACTGCTGTTTGCCAACTTCTATGATTTGCATATCACCATCGAGCGTAGGCGCAAGCAGACAGTCGCCTTCACCATTAACCGCCTCAATCTGCTGTTGAAACAACGATTCATCGTTTGCAAAGCGGCGCATCAGTGACTGCATCAGCCCACCTTGTAGCTTACCTTTCAGCTCAAGATTGGACTCCATCATCACCATCGCGTTGGCTTCACAATAAATTGAATCGCCTTTTTTGAGATTACAATGCAAAAAAGGTTCAATAGTACCGATTAAACTGAATGTTGCGGCCATGGCTTGCAAATCCTTATTCTAATATCTTTGTTAAATGCTCTTAATGTGTGCGTGTGCTTTTAGATGCTTTATAGATTTTAATGATAAGCCAATTAAATTTAAAGCCATCAAATGCGTTAAAGGGGCACACTTGATGGCTCATTGGATCATAACCAGACGTCTGATTATGATAATTGGCTTGCTAAACGTTTACGTTGGTTTTAACGTTAAACATTTACGCCATAAGAGGCTGCTAATGGTCCAAGACCACCGCTGAAGCCTTGACCGACCGCACGGAATTTCCAATCACCGCTGTGACGATATAATTCACCGAAAATCATCGCTGTTTCAGTGCTGCCATCTTCTGATAGGTCATAACGAGCGATTTCAGATTCGCCATTGTCGTTTACAACGCGGATATAAGCATCACCAACTTGACCAAAGTTTTGGTTACGTGCTTGGCCTTCATAGATGATTGCACAGATAGCTACTTTGTTGACGTCAGCTGGGATGCTAGCAAGATTGATTTTGATTTTCTCATCATCGCCATCGCCTTCGCCAGTACGGTTATCACCAGTATGCTCAACAGCGCCGTTGTCTGATTTTAGGTTGTTGAAAAAGATAAAATCTTGGTCGTTACGGACTTTGCCTGCTTCGTTAATCAAGAAACCGATTGCATCTAAATCAAACTCTTGGCCGTCAGTGGCACGTGGATCCCAGCCTAGACCGACTGTAATGTTAGTTAAACCTGGCGCTTCTTTTGATAAGTTTACGTTGCCGCCTTTTGTTAAGCTAATAGCCATACAAATATCCTTTGGATTAATAGTTAAGTGGATTGATTGATAAAAAATAAACTAAAAGTTGTGCAGTGACTGATATCTCAGAGCAAATAATAAAAACTTACCTGTATCCTATGCCCTGCATATCATTAGGTTTTACTATACTAAGCGTTTGCTCACTAAGCAAGGCGTATTTTGTGCGCTTACTATATGCTTACTAAGGGACATAATACTTCTGTATCTTTGATAATTTCTAATCAACTTAGCAATAGTCTTTAAGATATTGTTATGAAAAGTAATGTTTCATACAAAAGGGATTTAGCACAAAGGTAGCTTAGATAAAACAATCGCTTTGAAAAGCACCGACTGACTATATGGGCTTAGAACAAACTAACTCATGGCATAGGTATGCTTCGCAGCTAGTATGAGAGCATGGCATTATATAAAAAACCTATTTAGATAAATATACATGTATCTCTTATTCTGCAAAAACCGACCAGCCAGTTTTTTGTACGAAGCGCTCTAGTGCTTTTAGTCCAAGCTTAGAGTTACCTACATGATCAAGCCCTGGTGACCAAACCGCGATAGACCCTTTACCAGGTGCTATCGTCAAAATACCGCCACCAACACCACTTTTGCCTGGTAAGCCCACGCGGTAAGCAAATTCGCCAGAGCCATCATAATGACCACACATCATCATCAATGAGTTAATACGACGTGCTCGTTTTTCATTGATTACACGTACTCCTGAGTGCTTATCAACTCCGTTAGACACTAAATAAAGACCGGCACTGGCCAACTGTTGGCAGTTCATTGCAATTGAGCACTGATGAAAATACGTACCTAATACATTATCCACATCGTGTCTTAAACGACCAAAGGATTTCATAAAGTGCGCCAGAGAGGCATTTCGGTCCTTGTGCGCCATCTCAGAAGCCGCTACTTTATGATCAAAGCGAATTGAATCATCATCTGCAATGAGGTGAACAAACTGTAAAATCTCACCCAGTGTCTCTTTTGGCTCATGTCCCATCATGATAGCGTCGACAACTGCGATTGCCCCAGCATTAATAAAAGGATTGCGTGGGCGGCCAGACTCATGCTCGAGCATCACAATTGAATTAAAAGGATCGCCAGATGGTTCACGCCCGACATGTGTCCAAAGTGTATCGCCTAGCTTGCCAAGACCAATTGTTAAGGTAAATACCTTAGAGATACTTTGGATCGAAAACAGTGTACTGGCATCACCTGCTGCATACATATGCCCATCAGGAGTCGCTACGGCTATACCGAACTGATTAGGATCAATATGAGCCAATTGCGGGATATAATCTGCGACTTTGCCGCGGTCAGTTTCTCTTGCCATCTCTGCGGCAATATCATCAAGAATTTTTTGCATATCGTTTATAGGGTCTTATTTCGACAAGTTATTTAAGGATGAGGATTTTAACTGAAGATAGGGTGATAGTAACAGGGCAAACGTAACTTTAACCATTAATTGTCTCAATTATTGGTTATTCCGATATTTTGGGGCTTCAATATCACCTAACAGTAAGGCAAAAATAGTGTGAAAAAAAGCAGGCCATACCTGATGATATGACCTGCTTAGATGTATAACTAAATACAGACTACACTGAGAACACGCCTTAGTTCAGGCTTGCTTTCTCAGCTTTACGATGCTGAAGTGACGCTAGCAGCGCCCAACCAATAAAGGCAATACCAATCAGACCAGTGATAATCTCTGGTACATGGAACTTCACTGACAATAGCATAATCAGTGCTAATGCACCGATGGCATAATGTGCGCCGTGCTCAAGATAGATGAACTCGTCAAGCGTGCCTTTGTCTACCAAGAAGATAGTCATAGAACGTACGAACATCGCACCAATTGCAAGACCTAACATGATAACAATCACGTCATTGGTAATTGCAAATGCGCCAATCACGCCATCGAAACTGAATGAAGCATCTAGGACTTCTAAGTATAAGAAACCAATGATACCGCCCTTCATAATGGCACTGGTCGCCGCAGCGCCCGAACCATTCTCTTCGTTTTCTAGGTCTTCTTCCAGATCACCTTCAAGCATACCTGATACAACCTGTACGCCCAGATAAACCAAGATACCCCAAACACCTGCGATTAGGACAGCGCTTGACTGCTCTGCATTAGCCCACGATACCGCAATCATCAAGACGATAAGCGCTACAAATACGCTCATGGCATCGACTTTACCTAGCTTGGCTAAACGGCTCTCAAGCCAGTCAAACCAATGTACTTCTTTGTCATCAAAAATAAAGTTCAAGAATACCAATAGCAAGAAAATACCACCAAATGCTGAGATTTCTGCATGGTGTGCCATCAGTCTTGCTGAGTACTCTTCAGGGCTATATAAAGCCAAGTTGATGACTTCCATCATACCAAGGTCAGCAGTAACCGCGACGATGACAATAGGGAAGACCAATCGCATACCGAATACGGCGATTAGGATACCAACGGTTAAAAATATCTTTTTCCAAAATTCGTCCCAGCCCTTAAGGACTGAAGCATTGACCACCGCATTATCAAAAGATAATGAAATCTCCATGACGGCCAAAATAGCGGTAATAGAAAGAGTGGCTATCATGCCACCCATACCGCCATGTGAATATCCCCACCATGCTGCTATTGCCAAAGCAATTGCGGTGAAGATAAAGTCTAAATAAAAATGTCTCATGACACATCCTGTATGGTTGCGTAAAGCTAAGGTCTACCTAGTATAGGCATGAACCGCAAAAAAGCGGTTATTACTAACCACTTTTTATGCATAATTTTAAACGAAACGTAAAGCATTACTAGTCATTTGGCCATTAAAAATTGTGACTATTTGCAACGATGGCGGTTTGCTATTTTGGACGTAATGACGGTGACTAATAACAGACTAAATACCAGTAAATAATGGTTTTAGATATCGACACCGTATTGCTGACACATCGCTTGCAAGCCGCCTGAATAGCCTTGACCAACAGCACGGAATTTCCATTCGCCGTTGTGACGATATACTTCGCCAAACACCATCGCTGTCTCTACAGAGTAGTCTTCTGCTAGATCAAAACGTACGACTTCAGTGCCAGTCTCTTCGTTAACAACACGGATAAAGGCGTTTGCGACTTGACCAAAGTTCTGGCTGCGAGCAGCAGCGTCATGAATAGTCACTGTCACGACTACTTTATCTACATCAGCAGGTACTTGAGTGAGATTTACTTTGATAACTTCATCATCACCATCGCCTTCGCCAGTACGGTTGTCACCAGTATGCTCGACAGCGCCATTGTCAGACTTCAGCTGATTATAAAAGATAAAGTCATGATCGCCGCGCACTTTACCCGCGCCATTTAGCAAAAAAACGCTAGCATCAAGATCGAACTCAGCACCAGAAGTGGCGCGCTCATCCCAACCAAGACCGATAAGTAGCTTGGTTAAATTTGGGTCAGTTTTCGTTAGCGATAAATTACCGCCTTTATTAAGTGATAAAGCCATGGTGTTATCCTTTTTATTAGACGTTAGTGGTTTTATAAGGTCATCGAAAAAAGGCGATGCTTACGCAATAACTGCGCAAATCCATCGCCTAGTAACGCTCTATCATAGCAACAAAAAATGGCCCAATCAAAGCTGATTGGGCCATTGTTATATTTCATATACATTCGGCAAAAAACAGAAGTTTCAGGTACTTATACTGCCACTATAAATCTATAGTTTTATTTATCAAAATCCTATTTACGGACTTTAGATTCTAAACTGTAAATCTAAAACTTCGAGTTATAGACTTTGACGATGACGAATCTCAAAGCTTTGATGAATCGGTTTTTTGATGTTGAAATCAAAGCCAATGGTTTTTTGCGTAATATCAATGATGTCATAACGCTGAGTCAACTGCTCATCTAACTCAAAACGCGTAAAGTTGTTAGAGAAGTACAAGACGCCATCAGAGGTGAGGCGGTTCATGGCACGATTAATCAATGCAGCATGATCACGTTGCACATCAAAAGTACCTTGGAATTTCTTAGAGTTTGAGAAGGTCGGTGGATCAATAAAGATAACATCGAACTGTTCGGTATTGTCTTTTATCCACTCAAAGATATCGGCAGCAACGAATTGGTATTTATTGCGGCTAACGTCCAAACCGTTCAAGACAAAGTTTTGTTTGCCCCAATCTAGATAGTTCTGTGACAAATCAACACTAGTGACTTTTTTCGCACCAGCAAGCGCTGCATGCACACTTGCGGTACAAGTATAAGCGAACAGGTTAAGTACTGCTTTACCGCGGCTGTTGTCTTTGATACGAGCGCGCATATTACGGTGATCGATAAACAGACCAGTATCTAAATAATCTGTAAAGTTGACATACAGATAGGCACCATCTTCGCGCGCAACATGAAACTTACCACGTTTTTCTGTGGTGTTCTGCTTGCTGTATTGGTCGTTACCAGACTGACGGGCACGCGTTTTGATAAAGATCTGTTCACGGTTAATATCAAAGACTTCACGGATACCCATCAATGCCAAGTTAAAGCGCTTTTTTGCAGTTTCAGGCGGGATGGTCTTTGGTGGCGCATATTCTTGCACATGCGCATAATCACCGTATAAGTCGATCGCAACTTTGAAATCAGGTAAATCAGCATCGTAAACACGAATGTTGCTTACATTGTCTTTTTTGGCCAGTTTCTTAAGCTTAGCAAGGTTTTTTTGCAGACGGTTAATGAAGTCTTGACCATCTTCTACTTCAATCTCGCGTTTCTCAAAACGACTGACAAGATTGCCTGTTTGCCCAGCGATAAGCGTTCCGTAGCGGAAATAGACAGTGATAGCACCATTATGACAGCGTAAAGTTTTTGGTTCTTTAATCGGTAGAATATCTACTTGTTCGACATGAGAGGCCAATATGCCAAGCATCGGGTCAATGCCACTACCGGCAAAGCTGTCTTGCAATATCAGCCCAATCGCTTGATACAACGGCTTAATCATTTCTTCATCACCCAAACGCTCACCATATGGTGGGTTGGTAATGACCAAAGGATTGCTCAATCGACCATCATTGACTAATGGCTTGAGCACGTTGCTGAGTTGGTCAAGCGCACGATGTTCGATATCGAGTAATGGTAAAAGGTCTTGTAAACCTGCGGCAATTAAGTTTTTTTCTGTGGCAAGAATCGCACCACTATCAGCATCAAAGCCCAACATAAGCGGCAATGTATCAGGCTGCTCATTGGCAATCTCTAATGCTTCGCGGAAACGTGTTTGAGCATCATCGATCATCTCTTGCCATAGCGTCTCATCATGATGCTGCCACTGGTAAAAACCAAATTGATTGGCAGCTTTGTCGATACCCACGGCATAGTCGCAATGCATCAATAGCGCTTCGATAAGGAACGTTCCAGAGCCGCACATTGGGTCGATTAACGCATTATAAAAAGGTGCGTCGCCAGCTTCGTTTTTCTTGTGCCAACCAGCACTATAGAGTAGGGCGGCTGCCAAGTTTTCTTTTAATGGTGCTTCTGTCATGGCCACACGGTAACCACGGCGATGCAAACTGGTACCGGACAAATCTAGATATAGCTCAGCTTGCTTGTCATTGATGGTTGCAAAAACAGAGAAGTCTGGGTTTTTGCTATCGACGTTAGGACGGCTGTCGTAAACTTCGTTAAACGTATCGGCAATCGCATCTTTAATACGTAGCATGGCAAACTGCTGACTGACGGCGACACGCTTATCGACAGACAGACGGATAGCAAAGGTTTGCTCTAGGCTAAACTGCTCAGTCCAATTGACCGATTTTGCCAAGCCGTATAGCTGCTCCGCAACGTCGTATTCTGCATTGATGTTTTTACGTTTAATCAGCATCAATACCCGCGAGGCCACGCGCGACCATAGACAGATGGTATATAGTTCACGTAAGCCACCAGTGACAGCTAGACGGCCAGTACTTCTGATTTCGCTGTCAATGCCAAAACTGGTTAGCTCAGTCTGCAGTGGTGCCTCAAGCCCATCGGCACAGGTAATAATAAGATCAAGCGACAACTCTGGTGAAGCTGCTGTTAGAGATGCGGGCGCGGTTTGTTCGGTCATACGGGTACCTGTGGGCTAAATTGACAAAAAAGCAAATAATAAGATAATCGGTGTAACCGGCAATTTTACCATAATTCACAGTAGGATGGTTCAAAGTAGCCGTGTTTAAGATTTTAAGATGTGATACTCAAATACGTGAAAATAAATTCTCTACTCACCCTTCGTCAGTGGTAATTCCTCTGGGACGATTTGAGTGGTGGTTGCAAAGGGCTTGGTTGCGATAGGGTAGTCAACATCTTTTGGCATCAGCAATCGCATATGCGGATAGGGCGTAGAAATGTTGGCAGCATCAAACGCAATTTTAATCTCTTCTTGCAGCACTTCTTTAATTTTGGGTATGCGGGCAACGGCTGCTGGTTTGACCCAAAAACGTACGATAAAGAACACCCCGTACTCACCAATTTCTGCCACGGTCGCTGAAGTCTCAGGACGATTAAGCACCGCATCGGTATCGCTAAGTACTTGCAAGATTTCCTTGCGAGCCGTTTCTATATCATCTTCGAACGCGATACGTACACGAATATCAAAACGGATAAAGTTTTTGGAAGTCAGGTTGATGACTTCTGATGAGGCAACGTTGGAGTTTGGGATAATGACAGTGATATTGTCTCGAGTGAGGATATGAGTGGTGCGCAACGCGATAAGTACCACACGCCCTTCATTGTCATTGATATGAATCCAATCACCGACTTGAAAAGACTGCTCAAGCAGAATGGTGATACCAGCGATAAAATTAGCAAGGGTAGACTGAGCGGCAAAACCTACTGCCAAACCAACAATACCCAAACCCGCCACTAACGATACAATGTCAAAGCCAAATTGCGCCATGACGCTGGCAAGCCCGAGTACCAATAGTAATACAGATAAAATATTTTTGAGTAGCTGCTCTATGGAAGCATTGAGACCATAATGCTGTAGGACTCTATGAATGATTTGTCCTGATGATGCCCAAAGTACGTAATAGATACCTGCCCAAGTGCTTGCCTTTGCGGTGGCTTTGATGGTTTCTGGTTCAAAGTTTATCTGACTCATAATCGCTATCAGACTGGCGACAATCCAGACATAGCGCAAAACTGAACGGACAATCTTGGTGCGGCGCTCATTTAATCGAATTTTGGCACGGCTTTGTCTAAGGATATAATTGGCCAACCAATAAAAAAATCCCAATACCGCAAGCAGTATTAGGATTTTGATGCCAGTGCTAGCCAGTTCTACTGCTTGAGAGGACCAATTAAGTGACTCTTCATCGATAGAGCCGCCGAGAGCAAGATATAGGCTAGTATGTAAGTCGCGAATGATCTCTTTAAAAAAGTCGGTAACACTAGCGATTGGCATTTTTTCGTCCATGCAGGGTGTGTTTGTACAAAAAATTATAAACGAATATCTATTTATAAATTACCTCAAGTCGTCAAGGCAATCAAATAAAGTAATGGTTAAGACTAGCTACTTTTAATTTAAAGGCATTACTGACTTGGGGACTTAGCTAAAGGGTCGATTAAGAATTATCCTTTTGGGTATCTAGAGATTGGAAAGGTATCTCCATTTTGTACTGCACATCACGTAACGCCGTACGTAGCCCCTCTAGTATCGTTGGATGATAAAAAGGGGTGTCGAGCATATCTTTAATACTCAGATCATTGGTAATCGCTGTAGCAAGTATATGACCGATATATTCAGCATCAGGGCCGACCATACTAGCGCCCAAAATTCTGTCTGTCTTTTTACAGCCATAGATATGTAGTAAGCCGCAGTTGACACCCATTACACGGCTACGTCCTTGATTATCAAAGCTCACACTACCGATAACAAATTCGAGTTCTGAATCTTTTTGAATTTCTGGTAGCGACAGACCAACATTGACGATTTGCGGTGAGCAAAATACGATAGAAAACGGAGTCGCAGGTGGGCGAATATAGGCCGCCTCTGTATTTTCGCAGACCATGCTACCTGCACTATAGCCTTCATCGCTAGCCACATGCAGTAACGGAATATTAGCATTGGCATCACCAACGATATAGACGTTTAAGTCGCCAATCTGACCTGTTTTTTTACTTAAATCTTTTGGACGGTTCTTATCGTCTAGCTCGACACCTAAGTTTTCGACACCTAGCTGCTTAATATTGTTACGACGACCAGTAGCAACTAAGACGTACTCGCCTTGCCATTGCTGAGACTCACCAGCACTATCTTCATATTTGATAAACGCACTTTTATTACCTTCATCTGCTTTTGTTCCTACATCGGTAATTTCGCTGCCTAGATGCATGGTCAATTCATGACTTAAGCAATCCATGGCTTTATTATTAATATCATCGTCTTTTAGACCAGCCACTTGTTTGGCACGGTTTAGCAGCGTGACTTCTACACCCAAGCGTGTAAACGCTTGTGCAAGCTCTAGGCCAATAGCACCAGCACCGACAACAGCCATCGTTTTTGGTAAGTCTTCAAGTTCAAAGACACTATCAGAAGTGAGCATGGTATCACTAAGCTTATCCGCCCACCCATCAGGAATAAATGGCGAGCTACCGGTGGCGACAATGATTTGCTCAGCAGCAATCAGCTCATCATTGACCTCGATTAGCCCTTGCTCATTAATACGAGCACGACCGTCGATTTTCTTATGATCAGGCCAGCTGTCTACTTGCTTTTTAATGTAGCTAGCAAAATGACTGCGTTCGTCACGTACACGTTCCATGACTCGTTTGCCATCGATTTGCGCGGTCGCATGGATACCAAATTCAGCAGAATGATTGGCATCATGTGCGCGATCAGCAGCTGCAATTAATAGCTTACTAGGCATACAGCCGACCGCAATACAGGTCGTGGTCCAAAACCCTTCATTAATAATGACCACGTCATCTTTGATTTTACTTGCTTGGCGAAAAGCGTTTTGACCTGCGGTACCCGCGCCGATAATAGCGACAGATACTTTACGCGTGACTTCTTTCGGCGTATCGTCGGTGGTCGTGTCAGATTGTTTATTCATATTATTCTCTAATAGGGGCAAGGTTACATTCAATAATAGACTGAATGCTTGGCTTATATTTTTTTATTCGGTTTTTATCGTTCTTATGATCAATACTGATTTAACTATAACGTCAATAATACTGACTTAATTACAGAACCAGTGATTACGGCGCCAATATAGTCAGTAAGCGACTGGTATAGTCTTTGGCACGTAGGTTGCGCTGGGCATGAGTCAGCTCGCTGTTTTTGTTGAATACAAATGCCGAACGTACAAGGCCTAGCGTAACTTTGCCGTACATATTTTTTTCTTTGATAACGTCAAAATACTGGCATAGCTTTTCATCAGCGTCACTGATAAGTGGAATCTGCAAGTCATATTTGTCAATAAACTTTTCATGAGATTCAACGCTATCACGAGAGACGCCAATAATATCGTAGCCCAATTCATCGAAGTCATGAAGGTGCGAGGTAAACTCTGTTGCCTGTGTGGTGCAGCCTGGCGTGTTGTCTTTGGGATAAAAATAAAGGATAAGGCCCTTATCGGTATTGGCGACCATTTCTTTTAGATTGATTTCATCATGAATAAAGTTGCCAGCAAGCTTGCGTACTATGGTTACTGGAAAATCAGGTAGGTGAATGGTTTCTGTCGTTGGCTTGGCCATTGTAAAATCCTTATTAGTTTTAGTTATGTGTATTGGCTTGATGATGGTTCTATTTATAGTGTTCTTATTATAGGCAGATTAGTAGAAATAAATAATCAGTTTTACACTTTGCCCATTCATTGGCAACAAAAAAGACTGGCAATAGCCAGTCTTTTGTACATCAAACGATTAAATATTAAGCAGGTTTTTGTGGCTTCTTCAAATCCAAGCCAACGGTGCACTGCTGCAAATCTTTTTGCATCGCTTTCACATATGGCAGATTAGAAGGGTCTTTCTTATCTTGTGCGTAGCTTTCGATTTCCCACATTTGACCGATAGTCATGTTGCTGCGCACACCAATAGTACAGTTACATAGTTTGGTTGCGTTGCTTTTGTCAGCGACTTTGTATTTGACTGCGCCATTGACACATGAATTGATATTGTCTTGCTTAATGTCAGCAGCGTTAGCTTGTGGCATGGCAAACAGGGCCGCTAAGGCTAGGGGTAGTACTGGCAACAACTTCATAAATTTCCTCTTACGGGTAGCGTCAATTTTTTATCTTTTGCTCAATGCAAAGTCAACTCATCAATATATGAGTGACCGATATCGTCATGTACATCTTTCGATAAATATAATCGTTCATACGATAGCAAGTATGTCGATTAGAATACAAGAACGACGTGCTGTGTTAATGCAAGCGAATGTTGCGCGAATGTTGATGGGTATCATCATGCCACGCAGCGTTTAGCGTTAATACATAGTCGGTCTTATATGATTTGGGTATAAGATAGGCGAGTAGACGTAATACAAGTAGTAGACTAAGCGCGCCTTGTACCGTACCCAACTTATATAGGACCGACTAAAATTAATTAAGACTGATAATGAGTAGGGTCGGTTACGCCAGCTTGGGCAAAGCCCTGACGACGCAGTGCGCAGCTATCACAAACACCGCAAGCAAGACCATTGGCATCTGCACGATAACAAGAAATCGTCTGGCCGTAATCGACACCTAATGACAGACCAAGCTCAATAGTTTGGGCTTTTGATAATTGCTGCAATGGCGTTTGAATCGATAAGCGATGACCAGTAACGCCCGCTTTTGTCGCGAGATTGGCCATATGTTCAAAGGCAGCTATATACTCTGGGCGACAATCAGGATAGCCAGAGTAGTCAACTGAGCTGACACCGATGACGATATGATTGGCATCAGCGACTTCGGCGACTGCTAACGCGTATGATAAGAAGATAGTATTACGCGCAGGCACGTAGGTATTAGGGATAGCGTCGTTATCGATTTCGTCGCGTTTTTTGCTAGGGAATTTGTCCGAATCACCATCTGGCACGATCATACTGTGGTCTGTTAATGATGAACCACCCAGTTGTGCGATATCAATATCGATGATTCTATGATTGACGCCTGCTGTCTCAGCGATGGTCTTTGCGGCCACAAGTTCACTATTATGACGCTGACCATAGTTAAAGCTGACTGCTGTCACTGATGCATAGCGCGCTTTTGCCCAATATAAGCAAGTCACCGAATCGAGACCGCCAGATAAAAGGACAACCGCATTTTGGCTTTTGGTAAGAGCAGCTAAGTCAGCATCTGATACTTGATTGGGGGTGTTTTGCAAAGTAACGTTAGTCATAGTGATATCTATTATTGGTTTACGAAAACGGCTATTTTAGCAAAAATACGTCTACTACAGAACCACGAAGCGACCAATCACCCGTCACTAAGCTACCAAAGCCAATTTAAACAGCATCGTAATAAAATAAAGTCGGTATTACTGTCATCTTTTCAATCTGTTAGCAATATTTGTTATAATCGCAGCTTTTAAAGTATCAGTCACATGACGCCGGTGATAATGCTTTAAAAGCCTTATCGCAAATCGCTTTATAGTAAAATCACCCTTATAAAGATATTGAGTAACCTATGACCGCAGCAACCTTATTTACGCCAAATATTCCTTCTCAAGCTGATGACGTATCGGATGCAACGAGCTTTGATAGTCAGGCTTTGGACACCGATACTGATAGTAGAGAGTACGATGACGTCTCTGAAGATGGCAGTGATGAGGACATGATTGACGAGCAGTGTGCCGATGCGCAAGCACCTACCGAATCAGCGTACTTTCGTAAACTACAAAAGAAGCTGCGTCGCCAAGTCTCTTGGGCAATCCGCGATTTTAATATGATCGAAGATGGTGATGTGGTAATGGTCTGTGTTTCGGGTGGTAAAGACAGCTATACCTTACTCGATATTTTATTGCTACTAAAACGCATTGCACCGATTCATTTTGATATCGTCGCGGTGAATCTTGATCAAAAGCAGCCAGGCTATCCGGAAGACATCTTACCTGCGTATCTAAACGAGCAGGGCATCGCCCACTATATTTTAGAAAAAGACACATATAGCATCGTCAAAAGCGTGGTGCCAGAAGGAAAGACTTACTGCTCGGCGTGCTCACGTCTGCGCCGCGGCTCATTATATGGCTTTGCTAAACAAATTGGCGCGACTAAGATTGCCCTTGGCCATCACCGTGACGATATGCTGGCGACCTTCTTTTTGAACTTATTCCATGGTGGTGCGCTCAAATCCATGCCGCCCAAACTGCTGAGTGATGACAAGCAAAATATGCTGATTCGTCCATTGGCCTATGTCGAAGAAAAAGACATCATTGAATATGCCAAATTAAAAGAATTCCCAATCATTCCTTGTAACCTATGTGGTAGCCAGACCAATCTACAACGCGCCATCATCAACGATATGCTGCGTGAATGGGATGACGCTCACCCGCAGCGTTTGGCTTCGATCTTTAAGGCCATGCAAAACGTCGCGCCATCACAATTAGCAGATCGTGAATTGTTTGATTTTGAAACACTCACTCTTGATCGTGATAATGATGAGCGTTTATTTGAAGGCGACAATATTCAAGCTGGGCAGACGGATAGTTTGGCTGAGATTGGTTTACCTATATCGCCAAGGACGCAAACGTTCAATCCTAAGTTCGCTAGTGACAAGCCTTATTCAACAGAGACGGATAAAGCCGCGCAAAATGAGCGTAAAGCACAGAAAATTCCAACTATCAACCCAGTGATTTAGTGGTTTATGGATTAAGGCTATATTAGATAGTACCTATTAATTAGTGATATATTAAATAGCTCAAAAAAAACCAGCCGATCTCTGACGAGCGGCTGGTTTTTTTATGTCTGGATGCTACTAACAGCACTAACTCTTAGCAAAAACTGGTAGTGGGTCAAAGCTGACCTTTGAGCGAGGCAGTTTTGCGACATCTTGCATACGCCAATCATCTTTACCGTCGTTGCTAACCTGTAGGTAATACTTGGCTTTCACAGGATCAATATCGACTTGTGCGCTGTATTTATTGCCCTCAACATGCTTAAGGACAACATCGCGGTCTTTTTTGATATCCGTTGCATGAGAAATAGAAAGTTCTAACGTATCAGGATAGGTAAGTGGTGTGCCGTTTAGCAGCTTGCCTGACTGGACGCTTTGCTCAGGGTAGTTGAGATAAAACACAATATCACCATTTTCTGCAAACTGCATCTGTCCATGCAAGTCTAAGTCATACGTGAGCTTGTCACGAGACACATCGTGATAGAGCGTTTTGCCATCCATATACCAGTCGTCACGTACCACGCTATCACGGATCTGGTAAGAGTAATAAACAAACCAAATACAAGCGATCACGACCGCAGCAGGCATGCCAATCACAAAGATAACGACCATGTAATTTTTATACCATGGCTGCTTGTCTTGATGTTTAAAGTTCGGTGCTGGAGTAGACATAAAATACCTATGCATCAGATACGCAATCAATAGATAGCTGTTCATTAGACATCTAAAAATGGTATCAACGGATAATTTGGCGGCTAAGCGCTACCAGTTTAATGGTAAAACATTTATTCGATAGTCTTTAGCTAGAATAGTTATTTAACTACTTGCCCTAACTACAGACGACCGAATGACATACATGAAATTAAATAACGGGTATATTAATTGTTTACTGACCTTGGGTTGTAAAGATATTTTGCTTACTTACCTTGTACTTACCATTTTCGCTGCTCACATTTAGCGTGACAGGTGTTTGGCCAAACTCGATCACATCAGGATCGCCATAAATACTCACTGGCATATCAAAGCTTTCGCCTGCTTCTAGTGGCACATCGTTAAAACGCAGCTCTAAGCTCAGTCCCTCTTGCGGTGCAAGCGTTATCGTGTAGGTATGAGCATCCTGTGTCTTATTGGTTAGCTTGACGATATAGCTGTTTTCGATCATGCCTTGATTGTTGATAGACGATAACTGATTGCGGTCACGGCGGATATCAATTTCCAAGGGCACGCGATCGGTTAACGCATATATCACACCGCCACATAGTACGGCTAATAATGTCAAATAAGCAAATAGTCGTGGGCGCAGTACGCGGCTTGGCTCTTTTTCTGCTAGCTGACGTTCGGTCGTATAACGAATCAGGCCACGCGGATAGCCGACCTTGTCCATCACTTCGTTACAGGCATCGATACAAGCCGCACACTGAATACAAGCAACTTGCAGACCATCACGAATATCTATACCAGTAGGGCAGACCTGCACACACATGGTGCATTCAATGCAGTCGCCTAAGTGCTCTGGGTTTGTGCCTTTTTTACGGGCACCGCGCGGCTCACCGCGTTCATAATCATAAGATACGATTAATGTGTCTTTATCAAACATCACACTTTGAAAGCGGCCATAGGGGCAAATCTGTACACACATCTGCTCACGCATGTAGCCTGCATTGGCATAAGTAGCAAAGGTAAAGATAAACATTGAGACCCATACCCACGTTGGCCAGTCAGGGAATGGAATTACTCCTATGGACTGCCAGCTGTGATATAGAGAATCTGTACCTGCTACATAACTAACAAAGGTCGCTGCTGTAATCACAGAAAGCAAAAACCAAATTGAATATACCACCGTGCGCTTGAACACTTTGCTCGCACTTAACGGTGCTTTATCAAACTTGATGCGTTTATTACGATCGCCAATCACCCATTTTTCAACATATTGGTATAGATGCGTCCATATCGTTTGAGGACAAGCATAACCACACCAAACGCGCCCTGCATATACCGTCACCATAAACAGCGTAAACGCGGCGATAATGGCAAATGCAGCAATAAAGTAAAAATCTTGCGTCAAAAACGTCATGCCAAAAATATAGTAATGCTGCGATGGCACATCAAACCATATTGCTTGTCTATCATTATAGCGCAGCCATGGCAAAAGTAAAAAAGCCGCCAAAAGAGCATACATCGTGATGACACGAATATTTTGATAAAAACCTGTGACAAACCTCGGATGCACACGATGCTTGGTTGCATCAAGATCGACTTGCTGTACAGGAATTTTATTGGATTGTTGTGCTGACATAAACGTGCCTCTTTAAAAAAAGAATCAGTCTGCTGGCATGATGAACAAACACCTCTAGCGTCGAGGTATATGAGTGTATGATGTTATCAATGTCAGTAAATAGCGAATAAAAAATTCGATAAAAAACTTTCTAATCTGCTTACCAAATGATCGATTATAAATATAGTTGGTCCAACATAATCTTGATACAAGCAAAGGTACTACAAGTAGTAGGCTAAACAAGCCTGTATCTGATTTATGCGAAATTGACTATCGTGTTATGTGATTGAGTCAGAGCGATATAAAGCCGTGACCAATAGACTATTTTAAAAAATAGCTATTCTAACATTCTCCCTACTAATAATGGGGTAATAATCGTAAAAAGCAATGAGTATATGAGAACGGTTTCTAGTATTTATAGCCGCTCATCATTGTCATTTCTAAATGAAAATCAATACCGCTATACGCAAAAGGGAGAACTGCAATAACAGTTCTCCCTTCATTAAATCTTGTCCATATTTAGTACAGTAACAACGTCTTAGTTAGCAGTTGCTTCTTCAGTTGCTATAGGCTGAGTAGCAGCAGTAACTGGTGCTGCTTCAGGTGATTTGCCTGTTTTATCTGATAGTGAGTAGATATAAGCAGCAAGTAGCATGATACGCTCATTACCTAGCTTGGTTTCCCACTGAGGCATAACGCCAGCACGGCCATAACGTAATGTATTACGTACAGTCTCACGCTCACCGCCATATAACCAGATATTGTCAGTCAAGTTCGGTGCACCTGCTGAAATCATACCTTTACCGCTTTCAGAGTGACATAGTGCACACTGCTGCTTAAAGATAGCTTCGCCTTGATTAACCAAAGTTTGATCAAGTTCACCGTTACTCTTACTACCGTTATTTGGAGATAGTGACAATACATACTCAGAAGCTGCACGAACACCGTCTTCGCCGATCTGATCGCGCCAAGCAGGCATGCCGCCGATACGACCATTGTGTAGCGTAGTCAGAATGTTGCTAGCTTCGCCGCCGTATAACCAATCATTATCGGTTAGGTTAGGGTAGCCTGTCGCACCTTTAGCGTTAGAGCCATGACATACAGAACAGTTCTGTAAGAACAAGCGGCTACCAACTTTTAAAGCATTTGGATTTTCAGACAGTTTTTCGACATAAGGAGCAAGTTCTGCAACTTTTTCGTCAATTTTAGTCTGTAGATCTGCTGGCGGGTTTTCGCTACGACGCATGGTCGCTTGTAACTCGTTTAGCGTACCAAGTGTCGCAGTCGCACCTGCAGCGTCTGCTTTTACCAAAATGCTTTTTTCAAAGTTATCAGTAAATACTTTGTTGTTGCTTTCAAGCTCACTGAACAACTCGTTTTTAGAGGTCCACGGTACAGTCTCACCGTCAACTTCTACGGTGGCGATACCTTTCCAATGTGCTGGGAACATAGCTGGAAAGAATACCCAGTACGCCACACCCCAAACGATTGAACCAAAAAATATCACCAACCACCATTTAGGAAGTGCTTTGTCGTATTCTCGGATACCATCGTATTCATGACCAGTGGTACCGTCTTCCTCAACGTCTGGTTTGTATTTTAGTACAAACAGCAGAACGCCAAGAATAAAAAGCCAGCAACCGAAACTGATTAGCGTGATCCAAGAACTCCAAAAAAATGTCATCATTTATCCTTATTGCGCTGCTCTTCAGACAGAGATTTTATATCCTCGTCATCAAGCGCAAGTTGTGCATCTTCTTCGAAGCGTTTTTTGTTTTTTGGCGAATACGCCCACCATGCAACGCCTACGAAGGCAATAAAGGCAGAAACGGTCGCAATTGTTTGTAATTCACCAATACCCATTAGCGCTGTCCTTCCATTGCGGTACCTAACTGCTGTAGATAGGCGACCAAAGCGTCAAGCTCAGTAGCGCCAAGCACTGCATCTGGAGCGCCTTCAATGTCTTCTTCAGTATAAGGAACACCGAAGCGATCGCGGAATAGACGCATTTTAGCTTGAATGTTTTCGCCATCTACTTCGTTAGTCGCCAACCAAGGGAAACCTGGCATAACTGATTCAGGCACTAGCGAACGTGGATTGATCAAATGTTGCTTTTGCCAATCTTCAGAATAACGGCCACCAACACGTGCTAAATCTGGTCCAGTACGTTTCGATCCCCATAAGAATGGATGATCCCACGTCGACTCAGCGGCACGTGAATATGGTCCATAACGTTCAACTTCTGCACGTAATGGGCGAACCATTTGAGTATGACAAACGTGACATCCTTCACGGATATAAATATCACGACCTTCAAATTCAAGCGCTGTCCAAGGCTCCATAGCGGGAAGGGGAGCGTTCACCCCACCTTCTTCAGGACCCTTGTTGTCATAGATCAATGGCACGATTTCAACTAGCGTTGCAAAACTAATAGCAATCACGATACCAATGACTAACAAGCCTGTATTTTTTTCAATAATTTCATGCGGTGTACCAGCCATGATCGCTCCTTATACGTTAGCTGTCGAAGGTTTTTCGACACTAGGTTCATGATCCGTTGGATCAGCGACATCTACAGGCTTACCTTCTGGCATTTTGAGTGTTTTATAGCAGTTATAAGCCATTACAAACATACCCGATACATATAAGAAGCCACCAAATGCACGGCCAATATATGGGAAATGCGAGAATTCAACAGTATCAACGAAGCTATATACCAAAGTACCGTCTGGGTTAGTAGCAAGCCACATCATGCCTTGGCCAATACCTGAGATCCACATAGACACGATATAGAAGATCGTTCCTGCAGTCGCTAGCCAGAAATGCGTGGTGATTAAGCTGATAGAGTACATCTTCGGTTTGTTATAAATACGTGGTAACAGTACGTATAGCGAACCAATAGTAATCATACCAACCCAGCCAAGTGCGCCTGAGTGTACGTGACCAACTGTCCAGTCAGTGTTATGCGATAGCGCATTCACTGTTTTGATAGACATCATTGGGCCTTCGAACGTCGACATCGCGTAGAACGACAATGCAACAATCATAAAGCGAATGATCGGATCGGTACGCAGCTTATCCCAACTACCTGATAGCGTTAGTACACCGTTAATCATACCACCCCAAGATGGTGCGAATAGGATGATTGAGAAGACCATAGCAAGAGACTGCGTCCAATCAGGAAGCGCTGAATAATGCAAATGGTGACCACCAGCCCACATATATGAAGCAATCAATGCCCAAAAGTGAACGATAGACAAACGATAAGAATAGATAGGACGGCCAATCTGTACAGGAACGAAATAATACATCATTCCAAGGAAGGCTGCCGTTAAGTAAAAGCCTACCGCGTTATGCCCGTACCACCACTGCACCATCGCATCAGTTGCACCGCCAAATAGCGAGTAAGATTTGAACGCACTAACAGGAATCGCCATGCTGTTTACGATGTGTAGTAGTGCAATCGTAATGATGAAGGCGGCAAAGAACCAGTTAGCCACATAAATATGTGAGGTTTTACGTTTGATGAGTGTACCGAAAAATACGATGGCATAAGAAATCCATACCAAGGCAATTAAGATATCGATAGGCCACTCAAGCTCAGCGTATTCTTTACTTGAAGTCAAACCTAGAGGAAGCGTGATGACGGCAGCAACAATGACTGCCTGCCAACCCCAAAAGGTGAACCAAGCTAAGTACGGCGCAAATAAGCGCGTTTTACAGGTACGCTGAACGATGTAGTAAGACGTTGCGAACAGGGCAGAGCCACCGAACGCAAAAATCACCGCATTGGTATGCAGTGGTCTTAAATGACTAAAGGTCAGCCATGGAATGTCAAAGTTGAGTGCTGGCCATGCTAACTGTGAAGCAATGAACACACCAAGACTCATGCCGACGATGCCCCAAACGACAGCCATGATCGTAAAAAATCTTACGACAGTAATTTCATACTCACGGTCAACTGGGGCGACTGCTGTGTTTTGTAAACTCATTGGATGATTCCTTTACAGCCCGAATTATCAACAGAATTAACCAACAATCTATGCTGTCTGCACTATAAATACTCTCAAATTCATATTTATACTGGTGCCAACACATGTTGTTTTTTGACTTATTTAGCGCTATGACGTCATTAACTATCGATTCAGGCCCTTGCTGTCTATCAGTTAATACTAATAAATAGAAATAGGCACTTCATGCACCTTACTCAAGGTCAATCGATAGTAGGATTGTTAATAGATCATCAAGGTAAATAAGAAGACGCGCCGTTTTGAGCATCAAACATCTCATAAGGCTAAATATGTATCTTAATTATTACGAAAAAATCTGTACTAATGAAGATAGATACCCATATCTATAGGGCTATTAAAACGCATTGACCATAGATGTATGCTAGCGGCGGCTGACAAAAAACACGATTATGTAATGTTTGGTTAAAACTCCCGACTCTGTTTAAGGGTATTGTAACGCAATCCTAATTAAATATCATCAGAACTATGCGCCAAAATACAAACTCTTTGGTATAAATGTTAGCGAGCAACTTATTATTGCTGTGCTACTCCTCTATTTTATACACAATTTTGTCACTATTCTAGATGCTCATTTTGATTGAATAGGGGAAGCGCTCGCTAGATATAAGCGTAGGCTTGGAAAGAAGTTTTGTAACAATAACATTGCTGAGCCGATAAATAGGTTTTACTTCTTATCAAGTCGCCCTTTATAATGAGGCTGAACGTCATTAATGGCTATGTATTGCATAGGTCTATTGATAGCAATCATTTTAATAATTCTAATAGTTAGGCCGATAGTGCCTTGAGTAGTATTAGCCTGACAGAATATCAATTAAGGATAATATAATATGGCAGTTTTTTTGACAGATGAATGGTTTGAGCAAGTAGAAAAAATGGGCAACGAAGCAGGTGAGTTAAACTTACCGCCAGTACTTGCCAATATGGTCGTCAATCTAAAAGTGGCTGAAGCTGATAAAACTATCGAAGCCAATTTTGCAAATGGTTTGTTGCATCGCGGCTTAAACGATAATGCAACGACGACGCTGCTATTAGATCGCGATATCCTACAGTCTATCATCACTGATTTTGATACCAATCAAATCATGGGTGCATTTATGAGCGGTAAAATCCGCGTCGAAGGCGATATGTCACAGCTAATGGCAGTACAGACTGCACGTCCAAGTGCAGAGCAAAAAGAGCTATACACTCGCATCAAATCAATGACGACAATGGCTTAATCGCATATTGATACGAATTTTACGCTACGTTTTTGCGTTGTAAATCAGTAAGACACAAAAAAGCCCCTAATTCATATTAGGGGCTTTTTTATTGGGTAATTACATAAGTAACAGCATGAAAGCTGTAGAAAGTCTTTCAAACAGCCTAGCTAGCTTTTGATTGCTGCGTCGCATTTGATTGGTTTTCTTTGTATATTGCTGCTTGCAGCCATACGTTTGCTTGGACGTAGTCATGTACTTTGATGCTATTGATTTCAGCAGTGTTGAGCGCACCAATACGCACTACAAAAGGATCTGCATCCTGCTCACGTAGCGTCACCACGTCAAACAATATGATAGATTTACCATTAAATACGGTTTCTTGCTTGCCAAGTACTTGACCCTGACACCAAGCTTCATCTTCTTGTCCTAGCGTATCGCCAAACAAGTAAGCACACATATGGCCTAAATTGATCTCGACAGGTGCCATTTGTTCTTTGGTTTCAGGTTTCCATTCGCTGATTTGCTCTTGTAGGTCATCAGGGATTTTTCCATCATTTGCTGCCACGATGTCGTTAAATGCACGGTGATAACGGATAGACTCTTGGTCTTCGACCATGATGACTTCGTTTTGCTCGCTTAGCTTAATTTCATGCGCCCAAGCACTAAAGTTGACATAGTAAGAGGTGTCGCGTTGATAGAGATGGCGATTGGTCGTATAGAGTTGATCAAACGCATAAATGATACTGCCATCAGCAGTACGTAAGCGCAACACTGCATCGTGCGAGTTGTCATTGGCGATGACACGCTCAATTTTGCAGTTCAATCCGTAAGGACTATCGACACAAGGATAGGCATTGATAAAGCATTCTGGCTTACCATCTTTCATCGCGAGCACTTGATTAATATGGCATGGCTGATCTTCTGATAAAAGCAGGCAGCTGTCTTTTGCACTAACGTTGTTGTTCAGGCCTTTAGGCATCGCGGCGACTTCGATCATTTTTTGTAGCCATTCAGGCACATCATGACTCATATCATCGGTCAGAATACGCCAGTGATCGGCATGACCTGCAGACTGCTCATCGGTCAACGTGATCTTGGTAGGAGATTGAATGTTTTTGTATTGATAATTTATGGTCATGAAAATACTCAAAATTAAGTCAGCGTGAGGTTTGTATCTAATACTGTGTTTGCTTGTGTACCATCCAACATTTTAAATGATTGGTTTATGATGATCAGCGATATTATCAGTAAATAGCGAGTAAACCTCAATGAGGGGTTAATGACAATTGTCTTTAGCATATAATATATAGGTATTGGTACAGCTAATAGCAAGCCCCCTATAAAAAATAATAACAAAACCCAGTTTTTTGGTAAAAAATACTCTCAGTTGTTGCTAATGACTGGCACATATCAGCTAGTTTGTGTCAAACTAGCTCCCTTTTGACAGCTGTTATTGGCTCGTCTGACACCCTGTTTTTGTGTTTGATTTATATGTGAGTAGTAGCAACTGTATGATGCATTTACTACTGCTCGTTATGCAACCTATATAAAGTCGCACGTAGATAAGATAAAGAGTTTGAATATGTTTCGTCCTTTAGCGTTATTTATCGGCTTACGATATACCCGAGCAGAACGTAGTAATGGCTTTATCTCCTTTATATCACTCATCTCGATGATTGGTCTGACGCTTGGGGTTGCCGTATTGATTACGGTGCTATCAGTGATGAACGGCTTTGACCGTGAACTGAAAACCCGTATTTTGGGAATGGTACCGCAGGCTACTGTGGTCTCATCAGAAATTATTGGCGACTGGGAACAGCTGGCCGATAAAATCAAAGAAGACCCAGAAGTGGCAGCTGTGGCACCATTTATTCAACTGCAAGGGATGCTGACATCAAATGGTCAGGTCGCAGGTATCATGGTGACAGGCGTCGAACCTGAATACGAAAAAAACGTCTCTATCATCAATGAGCACATGATTGAAGGTAGTATTGACACCCTGAAAAGCGGTGACTTCAGTATCGTGTTGGGCGAGGAGATGGTGCAGTCCTTGGGTCTGCAAATAGGGGATAAAGTCACGCTAGTATTACCAGAAGCGTCGCCATCACCAGCAGGCGTGATACCACGATTTAAGCGATTTACTCTGACAGGCATCTTTACGATCAGCCCAGAAGTAGACAGTCTCATGGCGTTTATCCCGATGGGAGATGCGGCAAAGTTACTGCGTTTGCCAGAAGGCGCGCAGGGCGTACGCATGAAGCTTAACGATATCTTTACTGCGCCGATAGCTGCGGAAAAAGCGGCTGCTATCGCACCTGAGAAGCTATATCCAAACGACTGGACACAAACTCATGGCAATCTGTTTGGGGCAATTCAAATGGAAAAAGCCATGGTCGGCCTATTACTATTTTTGATCATCTTAGTTGCCGCTTTTAACATTGTCTCAAGTCTGGTCATGCTAGTGACCGATAAAAAAGCAGATATTGCAATCTTAAAAACCTTTGGTGCGTCTCCTCGTTTGATTACGCAAGTCTTTATGGTCCAAGGTGTGGTTATCGGGGTTATCGGTACTATCGCTGGTACGATACTGGGTGTGATATTTGCGCTTACGGTCAGCGATATTTTAGGCTTTATTAACCAAGCCTTTGGTCTGAATCTATTTGATGCGTATTTTGTCAATTATTTGCCATCGCAGTTGCGCTTGTTAGATG
This sequence comes from Psychrobacter proteolyticus, assembly GCF_038155145.1. Classification (GTDB taxonomy): domain Bacteria; phylum Pseudomonadota; class Gammaproteobacteria; order Pseudomonadales; family Moraxellaceae; genus Psychrobacter; species Psychrobacter proteolyticus_B. The sequence goes on along the minus strand of NZ_JBAKAY010000003.1, from coordinate 160,919 downwards.
TGGTATTAATCACAGGTGCATCGTTTGTACTGAGCTTTTTGGCTACGATTTATCCAGCGCGCCGAGCGGCCAAGATTCAGCCTGCTCAAACGCTACGCTATGAGTAATCGCAAACGCCTAAGTGTTGAAATAAATACCGAAATAAATAAAATAAAGGAAGCGCTATGTCTGCCATTTTAGAGGCGACCAATATCAATAAGATATATGATGAAGGCGCGGTTAGTACGCAAGTATTGACTGGTCTTGATCTGACTGTTCATGCGGGTGAGCGCATCGCTATCGTTGGAACCAGTGGTTCAGGTAAAAGTACGTTGCTACATTTGCTTGGTGGTCTAGATACGCCAACCAGTGGTGAGGTTTGGTTGCATGGTCAGTTATTAAATAGCATGAATGAAACTGAGCGCGGTGCAATGCGAAATAAGCATTTGGGCTTTATTTATCAGTTTCACCATCTATTGGCAGAGTTTACAGCAATCGAAAACGTAGCCATGCCATTGCTGATGCGTCCAGAAGTATCAACGACTGATGCTCGTAAGCAGGCAGTTGAGATTCTAGAAAGTGTCGGTCTTGAGCATCGTTTGATGCATAGACCAGGTGAGCTATCAGGTGGCGAGCGTCAACGTGTAGCGATTGCACGCGCGCTAGTGACTAAGCCATCGCTTATTTTGGCGGACGAGCCAACAGGTAACTTGGACTATGACAATGCACAAAGCGTTTTTGGTCTATTGTCAGAGCTACAAAGCACTATGCAAACCGCGTTACTTATGGTGACGCATGATCGCAATTTGGCGGCGCTTGCTGACCGTCAGTTGTTGCTACGCAATGGGCATTGGGAACAGTATTAATAATTTTTATATTAGGTCGAAAAACTGACCGAAACGCCATTTATTGGCGTCTGTCATGGATGTGCTGGCTATCATATTGAAAAGTTATTGTTGTATTATTAAGAAAATATATCATAGAAACTAGCGATTAAGCGGTTGTGAGCCAGCCGCCTTATCTATTTTATAAGGATGCGTAAAATGCGTGAAGATGATAATCCAATTGCGGCTTTTGGCAGTGCAGAAGAAGGTGATGAGCCGTTAAAGCCTTATATCGATCCAACTTTATTTGAAACGCTCGATAGACAGGCGCAAACCGAGCTACTGACACCTGTATTTGATGCCATTACTTTGGCTGGGGTTGATTACGACCTGAAAGTCCAAGATAGCGCGACAGGTAAGCGTTATACGCTCTGTAAAAATGATGAAGTCATTGAGATCGTGCCGATGGATAGCAATTTCACTGACAAAGTTTTGGATGCTATAGAGAACAGTAAAGAAGAATAAGCTTTGCTAGCTTAGTTTAGCTAGGGCGTAAGCGTTATAGCCATATAACAAAGATAAATTGCCTTATCGTTTATCAGATTCGTCAGAAGGTTTTTGCTGACGTTTCTGCCAACTAGCCACGGTTTTATAACGCCAAATGGCCTTAAATGCCAATCCGCAAATAAGACTGGTGACCACAGCTAAAATCGTTAGCCCGATACAAAATGCAGCAAGCGATACTGTACCGCGATAAGTAATGAATGGATTGGCACCGTTTGATAATGCCCATAAGCTAAAATCAGCAATCATTCTACCGATGAATCGCAAGCTAATTACAGGTGCATCAATGATTTTTGCACCGATATAGTATCCAGCATAAAAGATGGGCAAGCTAGTGACTGGGTTGGTAATCCACGTCAAACCAAGCGCCATAGGGACATTGGCACGAAAAATAAGCGAGCCAATAAGTGCCAGCAACATCTGTCCTGGCAGTGGAAAAAATGCACTTAGTACACCGATATATACGGCCTTATTTAGGCTGTGTCGATTAAAATGCCATAACCTTGGATCAGCCAAGTGCGGTGCAAACAGCTTTAAAGTGCGACTTTCTAAGATTTTCTCTGGTGTAGGAAGTAGGTCTTTTAGACGTTTTTGGGGCACAGGATCGCCTTTAATCATTAACTACAGTCTACTCAATGGTATTGAGAAGCTGGTATAAAGTAATATATGGTGAGTAGGATAAAGGTTAGAACACACAGAATGGTGGTGTCAGATAGTTACCACCTAATACGTTGCCTCAGTATAGGGTAATATAAATATAAATGCTATTGCATCGCGTATCATTTGCTATAGTAAACAACTATATTTGGCCGAATAATATTTAAGTCATCAAGCAAGGAGTGCTGGTGTACTGGTTGATTGGTAGCCTCATAACTATAGTTATGATGGGCGTCTTGGCAGTCGCAGATAATGTGATATTGCCAACTGACTTGTCTTTGCTAGATATGATTGATCCATCCAATCTGTCTTTGGCGCTGACTATATTTGCCACGATTCTGCTGGCATTTGCTCAATTCAACATACCCTCGATAGACAGCCACAGCGCTGATAACAACACCTCTAACAACGTATCTTGTCATACTAAACTTCCTTTCCGAATTATTAGATACTTAGTCTTAGCTTTGTTAGCGACTGCATTAGTGATAGGCAGTGCACTGCAAGCTTTGGTTACTCATCAACAAGCAGAAACCACTGAAATAACTGCTCCGATACGAGTACAAGCATTCGTGCGTATCGAAGGGTTGAGCGACAGTGTTTATGATGCCGATACAGACAGCGGTTATCGCCAAGTAGCGGTGATAACGAACATCACTCCGTTAGTCGCTGAGCTAACGCCCCAAGAGTTAGCAACTAAAACATCTAATTATTTAAAGGTTGATAAAAATAGCCTAAGTAGCAGTTACTATGTTAATTCTAATGAAGTTAGTCTCAAAGTTAGCGAACACCGAGTCCTACTTAACGCCTATCCAAAAAAGGCTGCAAATGATAGCCAGTTTGCAGCCTTAAACGATTTGCAGCCCGGTGATGAGATATTCATGAGCCTAGCACTGGCGCCGCTGGCTACTTCTGAACAAGCAGTCAATAACCCTACTGGCTTTGACAGTTATCGCTGGTTACGAGGTCGGCATATTGATGGCGTTGCAAATATTTTGGCCGTTAGCCCTACATTGGTAAACAGTAACGAAATTAGCAATGAAATCAGCGATAGAAAACGTCTCAAGCAGTCGCTAGAATTTGATTCATATCTTCAGCGCTTTCGTACTCGTATTGATCAAGGGCGTTGGCGATTACGACAGCATTTCTATCAAGACTGGTCAGCACAAACGACAGCAGAGCAACAAGCAAAAGCCGTGACATTAAGTCTGCTCACGGGTGATCGTAGCTTGATTAATCGTGATACTAAGGACTTATATCAACTGGCGGGTATCTCACATCTGCTCGCTATTTCAGGCACGCACGTACTGTTTTTAGCTATTGTATTGGCAGGTATAGTTGTACTGCTGTTTGATCGTAATTATTCAGCGATTTATCGTCGTATTCCGCGTTGGCAAGTGCGCTGGTGGGTAATGATTGGTGCCGCTTTTATTTATGCGCTATTTACTGGTTTTGACGTGCCTGCTGCTCGTACGGCTTGGATGTTATTAGCGATTGGATTCGTCAGATTGATATTGCTTCCTATCAGTACGATGCGCGTGCTATTGGCATTGGCTATATTGATGGCTTGGCGTGACCCTTACGTATTATGGCAGGCGGGATACTGGCTATCTTTTATCGCAGTGGCGTTATTACTCAAGTATGACGATAAGTCGTATCAGCATCAGACTACTGCTGTAACGAATTTATACGATGATAAGCCACATACTCATATCAATAACGCGCTATCTAACCGTGTTTGGCGAATGGTCAAGCGTGTGTTTAAATTACAGTTTTGGCTGTTTCTTACTTTATTACCCGTTACGTTGCTTTTATTTGGTAAGGTGTCGTTATGGGGGCTCTTTATCAACTTATTTGCCATTGGGCTATTTGGTTGGGTGATTGTACCGCTCAATTTATTAGCAGGGCTGTGTTACCTTTTAGTGCCAAGTATTGCTGATATTCTTTGGGTAATTATTAGTACGATAGTCGGTCATCTACATGATTTAATGATTTGGCTGACGTCATGGCCAGCGCTATCGGATGCGTGGCTCTATACACCAGTTAATATCGCGATACTATCGATGGCTTTGCTAAGTGCATTGCCTTGGCTGTTGCCACGAGGTTTACTCAGCCGTTGGTTGATGTTACCACCATTAACGTTGCTGATGATGACGGTGTATGCCAATCAGCAGTCACTGGTAACTGTACCTACCCTATATATTCTACCAACGGGTGATTCGTATATAACGGCAGCATTGCTACAATATCCTACTGTCAATGAAGACAGTACCAATTGGTTGTTCTTAGCTGACCATAGACCAGCCTCTACACGAACGATGCCGAGCAGCCTGACAGCAGACAAGTTATCTGAAAATTTAAAGCAGCAATTGGGCAATTTATCTGTCGATAAGTTAGAGAGTATTGTCGTACAGAGCAGCAGTATTAGCCTGACTGATACGTTAATTCCTGACAATAAGAATATTGCTAATACCAAAAATTATGAATTACTGCCGATGACCGTTGCGCAATTAAACGAGCAGTTGTCCATTAGCCAATATTGGCAAGCAGGGCGCTCTGATCGTTGGTCTGCATTTCAGCAAGACTATAAAACAATTAGGCAATCTGAAGATACGCCCACTATCAGTGCCCAACGTTGTGAGCAAGGCAGAATATGGCAGTCGGCCAACGATGAGTTGTCAGTACAGGCCATCACTGGTTGGACCAAGATAGGTGACACTAGCGTTTGGGATTGTACGATTGCTCTTGATACTAATCTGCCTATACGCGTTCTGAGATACAATGCGGCAGACCCACTCAATTCGTTACCTGTCAATTCACCTGTTAGCCCTCAAGTACAAGTAGCATCTAACAAGTTAACTGGCAAACAGTCAGAGTCCCAGTCACGTCTGATTTTAAATGCTGATACTCATCAACGCGTTTGGCAACTGTGGTCATTACTATGTTCAGTTGAATCGAATAATGATGACATGCTATTCAGAAATACACGGTGGCTTGGTCATAGTGCCTCGCAAATTACAGGCGATATCATAAGTCGTCAGAGAGTTGATGAAGTTATAACCTATAATAATAAGACCTTAGAAGCTGCATTATCGCTAAATAACATTGATAGCTTTCCCAATGCCGAAACTACTAGCCCTCAAAAATAAGGCTTATATTATCAGCGTTACAATATAGTGATATTTCACAGTTATACTATTGAACCATTATCGAAATACCACCATACTTAGCAGCCTATTAATACAGGTAACTGACTATTAATATAGGTCACAGATATGGTGAGACAGTATCAGGTATACATCACCGCTTTAGCTGTATTTCTCGACAACCTCATTTTATTGTTTTAGATTGTTTCTAACTTAGGAAGTTATATGCCCAACTGGCCACCAGACCCTAACAAACGTCCTGATAACTCGGCAAATCAGCCAACGCAACTGCAGCAACCAAGCCCGCCAAGTGGACAAGAATGGAAGGTGCTGGAAAACACGTTATTAGCGAGTGTGGTTGAGCAGCGCCGCGCTCGTCGCTGGAGTATCTTTTTTAAACTACTGACCTTTGGTTATATCTTATTGATATTTTTGACCCTTGGTCGTGGTTGCAGTAGTGCGCCAACAGGTATGGACGCAGTCGATACTAGCGATCCACATTTGGCAGTGGTTGAGCTGCAAGGTGTTATCAGTAATGATGATGTGGCCAATGCGTATGATGTCAATGAAGCATTGAGAGACGCTTTTGCAAACAGTAACTCAAAAGCAGTGGCCTTAGATATCAACTCACCTGGCGGTTCACCAGTACAGTCTGATGAGATTTGGCAGACCATGATGGACTTACGCCAAGAATACCCAGACAAAAAGCTTTATGCGGTGATTGGTGATATCGGTGCGTCAGGTGCTTATTATATTGCGTCTGCTGCAGATGAGATTTATGTTAATCCATCAAGTTTGGTCGGCTCTATCGGCGTCATCATGCCAAGCTACAATGTTAAAGGTTTGATGGACAAAGTTGGCGTAGAAGATCGTACGATTACGGCTGGTGAGTATAAAGATATCTTAAGTTTATCTCGTCCGTTGACTGATTATGAAGAAAATCATGTCGAAAAAGTACTAGCAAACACGCATAAGCATTTCATCAACGCTGTCAAAGAAGGTCGCGGCGACCGTCTGAAGAATCCTGAGCAAAACAAACTGTTCTCGGGGTTATTCTGGACAGGTGAGCAGTCTATTGAGCTAGGTTTGGCAGACAAAACAGGTAGTATCACAAGTCTAAGTAAGCAACTTGACCTTGATACGATCATTAGCTATAGCCCAACCGATCCGTTCCAAATGTTTATGGACCGTTTTGCAGTGAAGTTAGGTGCAGGTATTGGCTCTAGCGTTAGTCTCGACGTATTGCCACAAGAAAGCAACACTGGGCAGATGCGTTAAGCGTTTTATGTTTTAGATATAATGTGTATGATTGTTAAGGCTGAGCATATATTTGTGCTCAGCCTTAATTGTATGCAATACCAAATAAAAAACCTTGGCCTAAGTGATAGCCTGATTAAATTAGCTATACAACTATAACCATCAAACACAGTCGTCAAACTTGCCATATAAACATGGTTGGTTTTGAAGGGATTATTTTTGATGTTGTTAATTTTGACAATAGTACAAGGTTCAATCATTAAAATAATATATAACATAAACGATCCCACGAGAGTCTGTCATGAGTGATGAAATAAATTTGCAGTCCTTTGCTAAACTGCCTGTCTCTAAAATAACCAATAAACCTGTGCTGCATTTTGCCCATGCTAATGGAATGCCAAGCGCGGTATATGAGCCATTTTTTAAAGGTTTATCAGAATTTTTTACGATTGAATATATTGCGATGTTGGGTGATACGCCCGATTATCCAGTGGATGACCATTGGCGTAGTCTGACGCAGCAAATTATTGATAGCGTAAACAGTGCCTGCAAAAAGCATAGCGTTGCACAGGTAGTAGCAATAGGGCATTCGCTTGGGGCGATGTGTACGCTGCAGGCCACGTATCGTCAGCCTGAACTGTTTGCACAAGCGGTACTTATGGATCCGCCTTGGATTTATGGCAAAGTCAGCTTGTTATGGCATTTGGCAAAGACAGCAGATAGATTACCGCTTATGAATAATCGTCTGATGGACAAACTATCACCATCTGGCGTGTCTAAGCATCGCCGTGATGTGTGGGATAGCCGGGATGAAGCATATGAGAAAATGCGACATAAAGGGTTTTTCAAGAATTTTGATGAGCGTAGCTTTCAAGGATATATTGATCACGGATTACATGAGCGTGCTGATGGCAAAGTGACATTGGCTATCCCTAAAGCAAGCGAAGTTGCTGTGTTCCGTACCAATCCATCTTGGTATTGGCTGGCACCGAATCGTGGCCCTAAAGTGCCTGTGACTTTAATCATTGGTCAAGACAGTATCTTTTTGAAACGTCGCTTTCCGCAGCAGATAAAATCGCGCTTGGGCATTCCTTATGAGACTCATGAAGGGGGCCATATGTTCCCACTTGAGCATCCAGAGTCTGTCTCAAAGCAGGTGCTAGGATTGATCAAGCAGCAATTGTCCAAATAAACGCAACATATTATCAGTCATGCTTGTAATGGATATGAGCTGCCAGAGTATTTTTAAGTGATACCTTTATGCCAAAAAACCTAACTGCGCCATCTAGTAAGACTGTCTCACCTAAGTCTCTGCCGCTATTTTCGCGCGTGGCTACATTCGTGCTAACAGTAGGAATGGTGCTTGCGTTTTTTATCAGTCAGTTGGTAGGTGTTTATGTCGCTGGCAAGCTTATATTACCTGCCGATGAAAGGACATCGATAGGGCGGATATTCTATTTTGGTAGTAATGATGGAACGGTTGTGAGCCTGTCTATACTCATCGGCTGTGTATTGCTAGTGACAATTAGCGTGCTTATCATTCGTTTAAAAGGTGGCAGTCTGCGTCAATATTTAGCCTTAAAACCGTTCTCACTGTCGGTAGGTATAGGCATGCTTGGGCTACTACTGATATTTATGATTGCCAGTCAGGCACTGACGTATGTACTCGATATGGCGCCGTTGGTGTTTGTCGATCCTCTCTACCAGTCAGTAAGTTCGGTTTGGCTGTTGGTCTTTGCCATGGTGGTCGTCGCACCAATTTATGAAGAGGTTATATTTCGGGGTATATTGTGGTCAGCCATCGCAGAACAGTTCACAGCTCCATCATATTCAGCGAATCATGGGGCGATTGTCGCCAGCATTGTAACAAGTTTGATATTTGCTGTGATCCATGTGCAGTATGGTATCTATGAAATCAGTACCATCGTAGTGTTGGCATTGTTATTTTGCTATGCACGGATTAAGTCAGGCTCGCTATTACTGCCAATCGTACTGCACATTGTCAATAATGGTGCAGCGATGTGGCAGTATATCGCGCAAGCGGCGTAGATGAAATACTGACCACCACGACGGCTGGCATGTGAATTCTATCGAGACAGTTAGATATGAAAATTTGGCGACGTGTTAGGATTATGCATCAGGATTTAACGATATCACTTCATCGGCAGCTCGCTTGATATCATCAATCGTCAGCTGAGGTTTGCCGCTCAATGCTTGGCGCCATTTACGCGCGCCCATCAGACCTTGGAAGAGTCCTAAATAATGTCTTGTCATCGTTGGCAGCGCTTCTCCTTTTGCAAGTTGTTCTTCTAGGTAAGGATAAAGCTGCGCTAAAATCTCTGAGCGCTTAGGTATTGTCTCGGACGTTGCCTCGTTCCATAAGCTATTGGCCTCTGCTAATAGATAAGGATTGTGATAAAACGCCCGACCAATCATCACGCCATCGATATGCTGTAGATGCATTTTTATATCTTCAATTGTATCGATACCGCCATTGATTTCGATCTCTAGCTCAGGAAAGTCCTGCTTTAGACGATACACATCATCGTAACGCAGCGGTGGTATCTCGCGGTTTTGCTTAGGGCTGAGCCCCTGCAACCATGCCGTACGCGCATGTACGATAAATCGAGTACAACCTGCCGCTGCAACTGTCTGTACAAAGTCCACCATAAACTCATAACTATCAAAGTCATCGATGCCAATACGATGTTTGACCGTCACAGGAATATCGACTGCGGCTTGCATATGCTTGACCAAATCAGCGACGGTCTGAGGTTCTGCCATCAGACAGGCACCTATCTTATTGTGCTGTACGCGATCTGAGGGGCAGCCAACATTGATATTGACCTCGTCATAGCCATACTGCTGAGCAAACTCTGCGCATTGTGTCATCTCATTGATATCTGCACCGCCGAGCTGCAATACAAGAGGATGCTCAAGCGTATCAAAGCGCAAATGCCGTGTTCGATTGCCATGTATCAATGCACCAGTACTGATCATCTCGGTATATAGATAGGTATGTGGGTTAAACAGTCGCGCAAAATAACGATAATCTGTCGTAGTCCAGTCGATCATTGGCGCAACTGAGAGGCGTTTGTTGGTCATATCAACCATGGTCATCAAGCCTTAATATTTGTGTCTTAAATAAATGGAGAAGGTGCAATGGATGAGACAACCCACTGCACCTTATTTTCAAGATTTTATAGAGCTTCAAGTGTTATGCGAAGCGGCGATTGACTGTTTACTTATACAATAACGTGGTCAATCTTTTTCAACTCGGGCAAATTATAAAAATAAAGCCCCATGATAATACCGATAAAGCCAATAAAGGCAATGTACAGTGCTGGTGAAAAGCTTACTAGAGTCGTGGCGTATCCAAGACCAAAAGGTATTAGCACACCAGTAATGCCCTGTGTGACATTGTTGCAAAAAGCAACGCCAGTCAGACGTACATTGGTCGGAAACAGCTCTACAAGGATAGCAGGGACCATACCAATCACGCCAGCACAGAAGCCCAAAATCGCATACATGATTAGTATATAATCACCGCCCGCCTGCAAATGGTAAAAGAACGCCAGCATTTGGGCAATCAGTAAAATCGAACCGATTACCAACACTTTACCAAAATTCTCATGATTAGAAATCATCCCATAGAATATACAGCCAAAAATGATAAATATGATGCCCAGGCTATGGGAGAACCCGAATAAATCACTGTCCAACGAAAAGTTTATCTCTATCAAGTCTGGTAAGAGCAAAACGATAACAGTAGAAATGCTAGAGATTACTAACGTCAGTACCATACCGATAAAAATAGAATGCTTGCAGTGTTTAAAAAGTAACGTCAGTGGCTTACCTGCATTTTTACTTGCCTTCGGCTTTACGAGCGCTAAAAAGAAAGGCGTCTCTCCAACCATTCGCCATACCAATAACGGCAAAGCACTTAGTACAGCAGCCACTAAAAATGGCAAGCGCCATCCGTACTCAGTTAACTCAGCTGTGGTCATAAAGCTAGAGAGCCACATAAAAAATGCATTTGAGAATAACACACCCACAAAGAAGCTGGCAGTCACGTAGCTACAAGCTACTGACAAATACTGTCTGGGTACATGTTCTGCCACAAATACCCAAGATAAGGGAACATAGAGTCCGTATGCCATACCCTGTATGATTCTTAACAAAATAAATAAAGCAGGTGCAAAGATGCCCCATTGTGCATAAGTGGGCAAAAATGCCATTGCTAGAAGACTACATGCGGTGACTATGATACTTAGCAATAAAACGGGCTTTCTACCTTTTATATCACCATAACGACCGATGAGAACACCTCCGATTGGACGTGCTAAATAACCGATAACAAAAAGCCCCATTCCTTGCAGTTTAGCAACTCTAGGGTCAGCATTAGCAGGAAAAATCGCAGCTGAAACAATATCTGAGATATACAAGTAAATCAAAAAATCAAAAAATATCACAGCGCTGATGAAGCTAATGAACATCACTATGTTTTTGTCTTTAGTAGACATTAGGGCGTATTGAGAACGAGACGGCATAATAGATCACATATCCACAGAGTAAAGTGGTCATTAAGACGATCATCGTTTGGATAACCGGCCATGGTAAAAACGGCAAATCAAGATATATAAAAGATGATTTGCCGAAACAATAAGTTGGGTGTTTAAAATAAAAGTGTTTGAATGGTATTTTGTTTACTTAATACAACTGAGTCGCAAAACTAAATATTCTAGAACTGTCGAAATTAATAAGTTATGTATCTACAGCAGCCAGTCAATGGGCAACCAAGACATAATGGTTAGCCAAACATGGTCACCCATGTCCACTCGTGGCTCGGAGTCATAGACTACTTTTTCGCCTTTTTCCATGGTGTGCCACTGCAGATTGCCATTTTCCAGTAGCTTGACTTCATATGCTTGATTTAATAGATCGTCGCTCAAAGCACCATGCAGCTGCCTTGCTAGCTCGTCATCATTAATGATTACACCCATTTCGGTATTGATATTGGCAGAGCGCGGGTCAACGTTGTATGAACCAATAAAGACTTGATAGTCATCTACTGCAAACGTTTTTGCGTGCAAGCTGGTCGATGATTGGCTACGGGCTCGCCACAGTTTGTTATCACGTTTTTCTTCAGCAGCGGTCGATTTAAGCTCATATATTTTGACACCTGAACGAAGCAGGCGAGGTCGCCACTGGCTATAACCAGAATGAACGGCAGTCACATCGGTCGCATCAAATGAGTTGGTTAATATCTTAATATCGACACCAGCTTCAGCCAGTTTAACCAACGTATCGACGCCATCTTTGGTCGGTACAAAATAAGAAGAAATAATCGTCAATTTCTTGGTTGGGCTACCAAGCAAGTTACGCAACTGATGAACCAGGTTGGTATCGGCAGGAACTGTTTTACTTAGTTTGCCAACATCATCACTTAAGAACTGCATGTCGGTCCAACGGAAAGGCACACGCTTATTAATCAAGTCACTATCAATCGTAGAGTCTTTGATCGCAGCTTTATAAACCGTTAAGCTGCTGCCTTCGTTGTTTTCTTCATCCAGACCGAGCTTATCTAAGGCCTTTAAAAAATCAGGCGTGACGTCATCATCAAATTCCGCTAAGGTCTCGATATCAAATGATAAAGGCGATGACCAATAGTCATAAAAGCTGTTATCAATATCTGCGACGACTTTACCAATCAGTAAGACATCCAAATCTGCAAATTGGCTGCTTTGATCATTACTAAGGTATTCGTTGCCGATATTACGCCCACCAATGATAGTAATCTGCTTATCAAAGGTCATGCTTTTATTGTGCATACGGCGATTGATACGCGGCAGACCAGTCACGTAGTTCAGTGTTGGAAACTTACGATGCATCAAAGGATTGATAATGCGCACCGCGATATTGGGATGACTGGCAAAGCGTAATAAATGCTGATCGAACTTGGCACTATTATTAAAATCATCTAGTAACAAACGCACAATCACACCGCGCTCAGCTGCGTCCCATAAGTCTTTTAACAGAAGCTGGCCAGCCTGATCGTTATGCCAAATATAATACTGCGCATCAATATTACGCGTGGCCATATCTGTCAAGATGCTACGAGCAGCAAAAGCATTCGCTCCGGTCACGATTGGATGGTAACCAGACAAATCAGGGTGAATATCGTTCTGCGCACTAATAGCCGAGACCAAATCAGTGCTGCTAGCCTTGTTCGGCTCACCTTGTGTCGTTTGATTATCTGAATATAGCGCCTCTACACGCGCTGATAGTGCTTGGCTTTCCGGTAAATGTGGCTGCTTGGGCAAACTCTGGCAAGCACTAAGACCTAAAGTCAGTCCTAGGGTTAGACTCAACGATAAGCTGCTTGGTTCTATACTGAACATCGACATAACGAATTTACCTTAATGAGCCTAAATGTACTGATAAATAATGATTCTGAGTGCTTGAAACACTCTTGTTAGATGAATTACCAAACTGTTGTTGTATTACGCGTGGCAAAATCTAAATCGTCGCTAAGCTTAGCAGCTGTTGCGATATCTGCCTATTATAAATACGTTATTTTTGTTAGATTTAGCGCACGAAATCATCGTTTTTTAAGTAGTGTTTAACTATATATGTGGCAGATTTTAAGTAGTAGAATTGATACATCTTTGGTATTCGAAAATAATATTTAGTGGCCATTTGAAACCAGCTGTGTGGAATAAGTCGACATGATATGATAACGCTGATGAATTCGGTCGATAATCAGAAGAATAAGCAGTCATTTTATTTAAATTAAAAGATCAACCAATAAAATACTAATCAATAAAATACCAACCAAAGTAACGGAACGTTTATGAGTCAGTCGCAAAACCATGATGAGAGCAGTTTGAACAAGTTAGATCCAAACTGGCGCAATGATGCCTTAGATTTAGGGCTTGATTATGGCATGCAGACCATCGCAGTGCGGGCAGGTCAACACCGTACGGACGAAGGCGAGCATTCAGAGCCTATTTTTACCACCAGCTCTTACGTTTATCGTTCAGCCGCTGATGCCGCTGCTCATTTTGACGGTACAAAAACAGGCAATGTTTACTCTCGTCATACCAATCCAAGCGTACGTACTTTTGAGCGTCGTTTAGCTGCCTTAGAAAACGGAGAACGCGCGGTTGCGACGGCCTCTGGTATGGGCGCTATTTTGACCATGTGCTTGGCATACCTAAAAGCGGGCGACCATCTGCTCGCGGCTAACCAATTATTCGGCTCATCTATCGGTCTGTTTAACAACTATATGGCCAAATTCGGTGTTGAAGTCAGCTATGTTGATTGCTTCGATAATGAGGCATGGGCAAATGCTATTCAACCAAACACCAAGGTGATCTATTGCGAAAGCCCAAGCAATCCACTAGCGCAGATCTGCGACCTTGGTTATCTCAGTCAGCTATGTAAAGCCAATGACATATTACTCGTCGTTGACAACTGCTTTGCAACGCCAGCATTGCAGCGCCCGCTAGACTTGGGTGCGGATGTGGTCATTCACTCTGCGACCAAATATTTGGATGGTCAGGGTCGTGTATTGGGCGGCGCGCTGGTCGGTAGTGATAAACTGATGCAAGAAGCGTTTACCGTGGTGCGCTCAGGCGGTATCAGCATGAGTCCATTTAATGCTTGGGTATTTACCAAGGGGCTCGAAACGCTCAAGTTACGTATGCAAGCGCATTGCCAAAATGCCAATCAAGTGGCAGAATTTTTGGTCAATCATCCTAATGTCAGTACCGTACACTTTTCAGGCTTGAGTGACCATCCTGCGCACGAGCTTGCTACACGTCAGCATCATATGAAAGATGGCTACGGTGCTATCATGGGTTTTGAAGTCAAGGCATCTGATAGCCGTGATACCAAAGAAGCGGCGTGGCATGTGATTGATTCAACACAAATGGTCTCTATCACCAATAACTTGGGCGATGCCAAAACCACGATTACTCATCCTGCAACCACCACGCATTTCCGTCTAACTGCTGAAGCTCGTGCCGAAGCTGGCGTTAAAGACGGTCTGATTCGTCTATCGGTAGGTCTGGAAGATGTGGAAGATATTATCAAAGACTTGGCACGTGGTTTAGACAGTTTGTAAAGATAACGGTATAATCTGCACTAACGCATTGCATTAACTTTACGTTATTAATTATTCATTACTATACGCACTAGCATAAAATACAAACCATAAATAACAAAAGAGGCAACTATGAACATTCAAGCATTGATGCAACAAGCACAAACGATGCAAAAGAAAGTAGAAGCAAACGTTGAAAACGCTAAAAAAGAGCTTGCTAACAAAGAAGTACAAGCAGAAGCGGGCAGTGGCCTAGTTAAAGTCACGATGACTGGTCGTCATGTGGTTAAGCGTTTGACTATTGATCCAAGTCTGCTAGAAGATGAGCCAGATATGATCGAAGATCTTATCGCTGCTGCTATCAATGATGCGGTTCGTCAAGCAGATGCACTCTACGAAGAAACGATGGCTGGCGCGACTTCAGGTATGGGTCTGCCACCAGGTATGCAAGGCATGTTTTAAGCATTAAATACTTCATACTGAAGACAAAAATGGGGTTGTTATCGACACGATACGACCCCATTTTTATAGCTACGATTTATAAATTCAGTTAGATAAAGTCAACTAAAGGAAGCTACTTTGCTTACAGCCAAATTTGATCAGCTGGTCAAACAGCTGCGTATATTGCCAGGCGTCGGTCAAAAAAGTGCCCAACGAATGGCGCTACATCTGCTCAGTAAAAAACGCCCACAAGGCATGGCACTCGCCCAAGCACTAGATGAAGCCATGCGTGATATTGTTGAATGTCAACGTTGCCATAGCTTTAGTGATGAGGCTGTATGTCCGCTTTGCCAAGATGTTAGACGTGATGACAGTCTGCTATGCGTGGTCGAGACAGCAGCAGATGTGATGGCGATTGAACAGACAGCTGGTTACCGTGGTCGTTATTTTGTGTTGGGCGGGCATTTATCGCCAATTGATGGTGTCAGCGCTGATGACTTAAATATTGATCAGCTCGTATGGCGAGTGAAGCAAGAGCCTGTCGAAGAGCTAATACTGGCAACAGGTACGACTGTCGAAGGTCAGACTACGGCGCACTTTATCAGTGAAGCTGTCAGTCGTCATGTTAATAAAGTGACGCGTTTAGCACAAGGCGTCCCGATGGGCGGCGAGCTTGAGTATTTGGATAGTATGACGCTCGGTCAAGCCATGCAAAATCGTTCTTTTTTATAATGTTTTGATTGCGTCAAAGTCTTACCCAATTCATTTCTTGGAATTGTTATAATTACTTTATTATTGTTTATCTTTTAATTTTATTAAGGCGCGGTTTAGCGTTTTATTTTCTCCTATTAATGCAGGTATCTGCCCGTGTCCAATAACGTTTCAAACGCCTTATCTCAAACAAATGCTTCTGATATCAATGATGGCTCATTACAAGAAGCCGCTAATACTGAGCCAATGTCAGCAGCCACTTCATCTGAGTCAGTATCTAATACTCCAGATGCTGAGGTGCTAGATATTGATGCACTATTGGATATTGCTGATGACGTTGCTATTACATGGGTACGTAAGCAAGGCGATTTAGATGAGGTCATCGATGCCTTAGCGACTTGCGGACGCGTGGCCTTAGATACTGAGTTTATCAAGCGAGACACTTATTATCCACGCTTGGCACTGGTACAATTAAATACTGGCGATCATGTTTATTTGCTAGATGCACCGCAGCTACAACTGACTGAACTGTGGGAAGCGTTACGCAAAGTAGATGTGGCTATCTGGCATGCTTGCGGCGAAGATTTGGGCATTTTTTATCTGTTGTCTGGCTGTCCACCGTTGACCAATATTTTTGATACGCAAATTGCGTTGTCTTATCTAACGGGTCAATTGCAAATGGGGTATCAGCAGGCACTGGCTGATCAGCTAGATATGCATATCGATAAAGAACATAGTCAGTCTGATTGGCTCCAGCGCCCGTTGACAGATGAGCAAGAGCAGTATGCCATCGATGATGTGCGTTATTTGCCAGCACTGTATCTCAGTATCGAACATGCGCTTAAGGCGCAAGGGTTATATGATTATGTCTGGGCTGACTGTCAGCTATATGCCAGTGATTTGTATGACACGCAGCACGTCGAAGATGAAGCGATGTATCTAACGATGGCAGATTATCGCTATAACTCACAGCAAATGGCGATACTCAAAGGGGTTGCTACATGGCGAGAAGAGCTGGCTCGTGCGACCAATCAACCCCGTACCTTTGTGATAAAAAAACAAGCAGTACGAGAGATTGTCACTGAAAAGCCAAACAGCATGCGAGAGCTGGCACATAAAACAACCATGCACCGTAGTATGCTGCGACTATATGGCGAAGAGCTGCTGAAAGTAATCAGAGATGCCAAGAGTCTACTGCCTACAGAGCATCCAGACTGTCTAGTGCCACCATATCGCTCAAAAAACAAAGTATTATCAAAAGCAGTACAGCAAGCGATTGATGAGCATGCGCGCGAGATCGGTATACCTGCTAGCGTATTGATGCGTAAAAAATGGCTAGGGCAATTATATGAAGTGGTTGCTCTTGATAAAGACGTGAGCGAACTGCCACAAGGGCTAAAAGGTTGGCGTAACGATTGGGTTGTTAAAACCTTAATTCCAGTCATCAAAAAGCATAAAACTGAACTGCAGCAGGGTATGGGTATTCGTGTTCAATAAGGAATCGTTCGATAAAGCAGCGTTCGATAAGGCACCGTTTAACAAGAAGTCGTTCGACAAGACTAAGAACTGACCTTCAAGTATTCATACAGCTCTTAGCGTTTAAATCGTCCATGCTCTAAAAAGTATCGAGTCTGCTCGGCGACATCTGGGTTCACTAGCATGCCAGTGTGCGAGACTGGCAAGACGATATGATCAGCTGCCGCCTCTATTTTCGTCTCTTCTATATATACTGTCCCGTCATGTGCAAGTTGCTCGTTAAGAAGTGGCTTGTCAGATTTGCGCAGTTTGCGATTGTGATATTGCAAAAATAGCTGACCTAGACCATAAGGTCGGTTGCCAGCGATGACGCCTAGCGTCACATGTTTGGGCAATGGTGCGATTGTACCGTCGAGTGCGTCGACATACGAGCGACCTACGACAACAGGAGTCAGTCGCCAGATATAATCTGCACAAACACTGCCTATATGCGGTGTCCCTAGAGTCACACAACGTCCAATTTTCCATTTTGGATACTGAGCGACAAAATCACGAATGATTAAGCCACCTAAACTATGCCCGACCAAATCTATAGGATGATCTGGGTGATGGTTTGTTTCTAGCCAGCTATTTAGGCGAGCGCTATTGGTTTTGATGCCATCACGCATACTACGGTAGCCATATTGATGGGTATCAAATCCTACTGCTTGCAGGCGCTTGGCTAATGGTCGCATGATCCATGGAGTTTGGTGTAGCCCATGTATTAGAATGACGCGAGTTTTTTGTTTAGGCGCTTTATGTTGCATAATAGTGTCCAAATGATTGCGTAAGAAATTTAATATAAATAGCTTATTGTTGATATAAGCTTTTATTACACTGAGTTCTTATCGTTTATTTTATTGATAATATTACCTGCTAATATAATAGATAAAAAGTCAGCAAAATAAAAACCTCCAAGTCAGCTGCTGACTTGGAGGTTTTTTGACAATAAATGAGCTGTTATCAAAAATGATAATTACATATAGTTTTCGATACTTGGGCAAGAGCACATTAGGTTCTTATCACCATACGCATCATCGACACGCGCGACACTTGGCCAGAACTTGTTTGCACGAATGTACGGCAGTGGGAATGCAGCCGTCTCACGGCTGTAAGGATGCGTCCACTCTTCACTAGTAATCATAGCAGCCGTATGCGGTGCATTGACCAATGGGTTGTCTTCTAGTGTCCAGTTATCTTCACCAGCTTTGGCTTTCATGGCTTCAGCTTTGATAGATTTTAGCGCACTGATAAAGCGATCCAACTCTTCTTTTGATTCGGACTCTGTTGGCTCAATCATAAGCGTGCCTGCGACTGGGAAGCTCATCGTTGGCGAATGGAAACCATAATCCATCAAGCGCTTAGCGATATCGCTTTCTGTGATACCAGTTTCTTCTTTTAACGGACGAATATCGATGATACATTCGTGAGCCACACGGCCGTTTTTGCCTGCATACAAGACAGGGTAGTGACCTTTTAGTTCAGCTGCCACATAGTTGGCATTCAGTAATGCCAACTCCGTTGCTTTTAGTAAGCCATCACGGCCCATCATAGCAATATACATCCACGAAATAGGCAAGATGCTTGCTGAACCATAAGGTGCTGCTGATACTGCTGAGCAGTCTTTTTGTGCATTGTGTACAGGGCTCAAGGTATGGTTGGCCATAAACGTTGCCAAATGCGCTTTCATACCGATAGGGCCCATGCCTGGACCACCGCCGCCATGCGGGATACAGAAGGTTTTGTGCAGGTTCATGTGCAATACATCAGCACCAACGTCTGCAGGCTGCATCATGCCTACCTGAGCGTTCATGTTCGCGCCATCCATATAGACCTGACCGCCATGCTTGTGAGTCAAATCACAGATATGACGGATGCCTTCTTCGAACACACCATGCGTCGATGGATAAGTGATCATTAGCGCACCTAGGCGATCGCTGTATTCTTCACATTTTGCCGTTAGATCATCGATATCAACGTTGCCGTTTTCATCAGTTTTGACCACGACCACTTGCATACCCATCATCATAGCGGTAGCAGGGTTGGTACCGTGCGCTGACATCGGAATCAAGCAAACATCGCGATTGGTTTCGCCCAATGACTCATGATAACGGCGAATCGCTAACAGACCAGCATATTCACCAGAGGCACCAGAGTTTGGCTGCATAGAGACATCATCAAAACCAGTAATGGCTTTTAATTGATCTTGCAAACTATCAATCATCGCAATATAGCCAGTGACTTGGTCACGCGGTGCAAAAGGATGCACGTTGGCAAACTCAGGCCAAGTAATCGGTAGCATCTCACTGGTGGCGTTTAGCTTCATGGTACAGCTACCCAGTGAAATCATACTCCGGTTCATCGCCAAATCTTTATCTTCAAGCGACTTTAGGTAGCGTAGCATTTCATGTTCGGTGTGATGCGAGTTAAATACTGGATGAGTCAAGATCTCATCCGTACGCAGGTGTGCGCTGTCAAGTGAGACGCGAGCTGTTTCAGGTAGGTCGTGTGACTTGTTGACGAATAGCTGAGTCAAGGTGTTGAAATCTTGCTGATCGCTGGTTTCACTAAAGGCAACGCTCAATTTGGTGTCGCTTAGACGCCATAAGTTATAGCCAACGTTGTCTGCATTTTTAAAGATTTGAGTAGCAAGCTTCTCTGAACCACAATCAACCACGACTGTATCGAAGAATTGATCATGTACCACGCTCAAGCTGCTGTCGTTAGATTCTGTGATAGCATCAGCAAACGCAGTGGCAAACGCATGAATACGAGTGGCAATACGCTTCACGCCGCCTGGACCATGATATACCGCGTACATACCAGCGAGGTTGGCCAGCAATACTTGCGACGTACAGATGTTTGAGTTGGCTTTTTCACGGCGGATATGCTGCTCACGCGTTTGTAGAGCCATACGCAGAGCTGTATTGCCTTGTGCGTCTTTTGAGACACCAATAATACGACCAGGTGCTGAACGCTTGGCTTTGTCAGAGAACGCAAAATAAGCGGCATGTGGACCACCGAAGCCCATTGGGATACCAAAACGCTGAGTACTACCTAGCGCTACGTCGGCACCCATATCGGCTGGTGATTTTAATAACACCAAGCTCATGATGTCACTGACGACACTCACATAGGTCTTGTTTTCTTTCACGGCACTGATGACGTCTGTTAAGTCTTTAACGTCGCCTTCAGCACCAACATACTGAAATAGCGCACCGAAATAGTCGCCAGATTTAGCGGTTTCAAAATCACCAACGACCACTTCCCAACCGAAGTATTTCGCACGAGTATTAATAACATCTAGCGTTTGTGGATAGACACGCTCATCGACGAAATACTGTGTTGATTTGCTTTTACTCACACGCTTTGACATCGCCATCGCTTCTGCCGCTGCTGTTGCTTCATCAAGCAATGATGCACCAGCTAACTCAAGACCAGTCAAATCGATACATACTTGTTGGAAGTTCAGCAGTGCTTCTAGACGACCTTGAGCGATTTCCGCTTGGTAAGGCGTATAAGCGGTATACCAGCCTGGATTTTCAAGAACGTTGCGCTGAATGACCGCAGGCATACGAACTGGAGAGTAGCCTTGACCGATATAGCTTTTGTTAACAGTGATGTCGTCTGCCATCGTGCGCAGTTTGGCAAGTGCAGCATGCTCACTCATCGCTACTGGCAAATCCAACTCTTTGTGCAAACGTACTGGCTCAGGCACAGTGTCATTGATAAAGCTTTGCATATCTTTATAACCAACAGCGCTGAGTAGGTCAGCTTGCTTGGTCTCATTTGAACCTAAGTGGCGATAGACAAATTCAGCTTCGTTGAACAATCCTTGAAAGGTATCAAACGATGGGTTTTGAGAGATAGTCATGACAATCCTTGGTTAAGGGAGTAATAAAGAAAATAGCTATAGCCCAGCCTCTATGAATTAGATACGGTGTCAGTCTCGTTTAGTCTACTACTTGTAGTACTTTCACTCGGCTTCCTTGTATCTAAATCATATTGAACCGACTATAAAATCATAGTTTGAGTTGTGAGTTATACGTAATGCACAAACTGTTTTTGATCAAAACGGAACTGGGTGTTGTAAACGCCATTGTCAGCACGTTCACCTGCGCCAATCATCATAATGATATGCTGATCGTCGCCTAGGCCTAGTAATCGCTTCATAGCAGGCTCATCGAAGCCGCCCATAGCACAGCTATCAAATCCATGAGCACGTAATGCTAGCATGAGGTTTTCGGCGGCAAGTGCGGTGTTATTGGTTGCCCAGTTTTTAGTGTCTTCAAACGTATAGTAAGGCGATTTGATCGGGCCCTTTACGCGTCTGACCACTTGCGTAGCACCCCATTTCGCAGCCGAAACCACGTTGGCTGGGCCGCGCAAGAAGTCCATCGTGACGACTTTGTTGTAGTAGTCTTTCACTTTTTTAGGAACTGGCTGATCAGGGTATTCGCGCAATACTTGCTTAGCGTGATCGTGCCAAACATCAGTACGAGCAACGATAGCAATCAAACGAGCTGATGTTTTTGCGGCATTTTGATTCATGCAGTTTTTGACAGCACGTTTGCGATTGTCAGCATCATCGATAACATAAAATTCCCACGGCTGTAGGTTGCTAGAGTTTGGCGCTAGCATGGCCAAACGCAGACAGTCTGCCAATACGTCGTCAGGGATAGGTGTGTCAGTAAAACGGCGCACGGAACGGCGTGATTCTACGATATCGCGAAACGCTTGTAGCTGTGTCGTATGGTTTGGCGTGGCAATGGGGTCTTTATTATCGGTGTTGGCATTCATATTAGGATCCATGCTGAGAATTGGGTTATCAGTTTGCGTCGTTATTGATAGCACGTATTCATTGGGATTCGAATAAGTGATCAATACGAGTCAATGAGATAACGCTTGGTAGCAATAACATCGGACGATAATGATTGTTGGAGATCTACATATAAAGCTACTTTCAAATAATAAGCATGGTCAATGAGCCAATACTTTTAATGAGAAAGGTTTTTAAATCATTTAAATAGAGAGTATAGATACCAGCTGCTGCCAGTATCTATGATGTTTAGTCGGGGCTAGTGCTTTGTATAAGCTAACGTCTTACAAATGCTAATGTCTTGTGAGAGCATGCTTAGCTTACGTGCTTAGCTTATAAGTCGCTTTCGTACTCGTCAGCAGTCATTAGTGCTTCGTAGTCAGCGATGTTGTCAGGCTTCATTCTGAAGAACCAACCTTCGCCGTATGGGTCAGAGTTAATGATTTCAGGATCATCTTCTAGTGCTTCGTTGATAGCGATGACTTCACCTGAAATAGGTGCATAAACGTCAGAAGCGGCTTTTACTGATTCAACAACTGAGATTTCGTCATCAACAGCGATGATATCGCCCACATCTGGTAGCTCAACGAATACCACATCACCCAATAGATCTTGAGCATGGTCAGTGATACCAACAGTGATCGTACCGTCGTCTTCTAGGCGTAGCCACTCGTGACTCGCAATATATTTTAGCTCTGCTGGGATGTTGCTCATGGTCTCTCTCCTAAGTGATAGAGGTTAATTAACAAAAATAATGGAGGCTGGGCGTGTCGTCATTTGTATAATTATGTGTAAAATGACAACGCGCTCTAATGATAGAATTTATAAGACCTAAGAGTCAAACTGTTGCTTGCCGTTACGGACAAAAGGTAGCTTCAATACGCGTACATCGACGAACTTACCTTTGCCGCGTAGGTCGACTTGTACACTGTCATCTTCTGATAAGCTGGCAGGCACACGGGCAATCGCGATTGAATTTTTTAGGCTAGGGGAGAATGTGCCACTGGTGATAATGCCAGTTTGCTCGTTATCAGTGCCTTGATTGATAGTCACTGTCATGCCTTCACGCAATACGCCACGCGTGGTCAATAGCAGACCCACTTGCTTCATAGCGGTGTTGTCTTCTTTTGACTGCTTACGTTTGCTGACCAATGCTTCACGGCCGACAAAGGCGCGATCGTCTTTTAGTGCAAGCGTCCAGCCCATGTTGCATTCATAAGGGCTAACATTCTCGTCCATATCATGACCATAAAGGTTCATGCCCGCTTCCATACGTAAGGTATCGCGTGCGCCAAGACCAGCAGGTTTGATGCCATTTGCTTTTAGTTGTTCAAAGAAATCAGGGGCATCATCAGCATGCATAATGACTTCGACGCCATCTTCACCAGTATAGCCAGTACGAGCCACAAACCAATCGGTGCCTTCGATATCGGTCAAGTCAGCACCAACGAAAGGTTTTAGTGCTGCTAAGGTATCTGCCCAACTTGGTTTGGCTTGAGCCAGTTTTGCAATAGCATTTGGACCTTGGACGGCGAGCATAGCAAGCTCAGGACGCTCGGTAATCGCAATATCGAAACCTTCAGCGACTTTATCAAATTGTGCCAAGTCTTTGTCACGAGTGGCCGCGTTAGAGACGATACGGTACTCAGTTTCCTCTGCATTCATCAGATAGACGATCAAATCATCGATGACGCCGCCTTGCTCATTGAGCATACCAGAGTACAGCGCTTTACCAGCGGTAGTGAGTTTGTTGACATCGTTTGCGAGCAGCTTTTGTAGCCAAGCTTTGGTGTCAGCGCCTTTGATATCAGTCACAACCATATGTGAGACATCAAACATACCTGCATCTGTACGTACCGCTTCGTGCTCTTCGATTTGTGAACCGTAATGAATGGGTAATTCCCAACCAGAAAAATCGACCAGTTTGCCCTCACTATCAATATGAGACTGGTAAAAAGGGGTGCGCTGAGGAGCTTGGTTGCTGTTAGAGTCTTGAGAATGGGTATCAGTCATAACAAATCCTTATGTGTACATCAGTCGTACTCGGCAGAGTAAGGAGTGATGCGCAACGTAAAAGTAGCGAGAAGCAATATTGCAAGGCGCAAATATCACATCAAAGGGTGACACAGAAAGCAAAGATGAAGACGTAAGCCAAACAGACGCTATACGTCAGTTTAAGCTAAAGCCCTATCTGTCCTGTGACCTGAGATTTTCAACACGAATCATCATTCTTGGGCAGTTATATGAGCCCTATCATCGATGATAGCGTATTTTCTCCCCTTCGGTGGGTAAGACGTCGTCCGTTCTTACCACTCTCCAGATTTGTTATGCCTTATGTTTGATAAAAAAGTAGTGCGCTATGAGCGTCATACTACTAAACACTATCAAACAACAGTGACATGCGTTTTTCAGTCCTTTTACCTGAGCGATTGGCAGGGTGGATGCGCCTTCGGTGGTTATCTAACAATTGCGATAGTTGTATAACCAATAGGGTTTAATACAAAAACGATGCTGATAAACTCTCTCCTGAAAAACGCTTTTATTATGAAAGGTTCAAAGCGCTTTTACAAGTCATCAAAGCCATTAAAATAAATAAATTTGGCAAAAATAATATTTTGATAGGGAAGTCTGTCAAATAGGTTATGTTTTACAATGATATTTTTATCTCTCATATCAGCGTTTTATCTGTGTGTTTTGACAAAAATTACGATAGCAAAACGCAAAGCGACTACTGGTATTTGCCTGAAATATGCTAACCTACGCCCATAGTTTCTGATAGGTGGTTTTTATGCATTGCGATATTTATAAATTTCCCAAACACGACGACATGTATATCTACATTGCGCGTCCTGATTATCCTGATGATACTGATGAAATCAAAGACTGGCTTGGTGTATTACCAAAAGATTTCCGTGCAGGTTTAGGCCGTAGTAAGTTCGTCATGCATTTGGACTTATCAACTAAAGATAAGCTCGCTCGTGTCGATAAAGAAGAAGTACTGGCAAAATTACAGTCTCAAGGCTACTTTGTGCAGTTGCCGCCGCAAGACGTGATGCGCCGCCAAGCAGAGCTGCGTGCTCGTGAATCGCAGGACAGCATCTACAATTAATAAATTTGTCAGCAAGTAAGTGTGGTAGGACATATCAGTACGCTACCTTGAAAACAGCGTTGATAAAAACCTACGACACATTTGCTCACATGCATTTGAGTAGAGAGTCGTGATAAACTGACACCCTACGCAATGCATATATAAGCCTACATAATGCACAAGTTTGTTATGTAGTTGGCCTCATTCTGGTTCTACAGAACGCACATATACCGCTAGACACAGATTGTGTCACCGGCGATAAACGCAGGTAAATAAACACGCATGGACTGGTTAAAAAATATCTTACATAGCTTACCGCTAGAGTCTATTAGTGACATTCTCGGTGAGATTGCCATTTGGTGGGGCCAAATGGTAAAGGATGTCCCGCCCGCTGATTTGCCGATGTATGCTTATCTGGGCGGTGCTGTTTTGGTACTAGTGCTATGGATACTCGTTGCTCGTGTACTGCCAAAACCATTGGGCGGTATGAGCTGGATGGTTCTGTTCGCGGTATTACTAGCACCAGGTACAGCGCTTGGCGATCCGAGCGAGCTTGCACCAGCCAGTATTAGCGTCGTCTATGCTGTGATGATGAAAGATTACGCAGGTGCAGTTGCCAATATGTTGCCGATATTGGTGATACTGGTCGCAGGGTTGTTTGTTGGTTTTGTATGGCAGTTGATACGCAGCGCATTTGCATCTAGCTTGGACAAAGCCCGTAGCCGCAGCGCAGAAGATACGCAGGCCACGTTGCAAATGACCACAGGCAGTTATTTGCCAGAAGGCGCTACCGTAACCGAACAGCCTGACACCAATGTAAACTTAAAAAAAGACAGTACATTGGCTAAAAAAACAGATAGCGATACGTCTGATAAGTGATAAAAATAGGCTAGGCACTAAGATAGTACTATTGTTTTAGAATTTATTTGATACCCGAATAAAAAGACACCGCTGCGTGTCTTTTTTTATGCTCGACTGTTTATTAGACATATAAATAATTGCTCACTATACATTGCACATAACAATTGTTAATAAATGCGAACGCATGAGTATTTTGGCAATACATCAGGCTGTGCTAATCTAATTTATTCTTTACTAATTTATCCTTTATTAGTCATTTATGTTTTAGACCTATCCATTTATAACAACTTATCTATAACAACAATCGAGATCTGATTATGACCACAGCTGACAATACTAAGAAAAACTTTACTGGTACCAGTAGTTATATTGCTACCGATGATTTGCAACTGGCCGTAAATGCCGCTATGACCTTACAAAAGCCATTGCTGATCAAAGGTGAGCCTGGCACAGGTAAGACGTTGCTTGCCGAAGAAGTCGCTGAAAGTTTGGGCATGCCATTGATTACTTGGCACGTCAAATCGACGACTAAGGCTGAGCAAGGACTGTACGAATACGATGCAGTATCACGCCTGCGGGATTCACAGTTGGGTGATGATAAGGTCTATGACATTGCCAACTATATCAAGCCGGGCAAGCTGTGGGATGCTTTTACCAGTACAGAGCGTAGCGTACTGCTGATTGATGAGATTGATAAAGCCGATATCGAGTTCCCAAATGACTTGCTACATGAGCTTGATAAGATGTCTTTTTATGTTTATGAGACAGGCGAGACTATTACAGCTGCGCAGCGTCCAGTAGTTATTATTACCTCAAACAATGAAAAAGAGCTACCAGATGCGTTTTTACGTCGTTGCTTCTTCCATTATATTGATTTCCCAGAAGAAGAAACCATGCGCCAAATCATCGAAGTGCATTTTCCAGATATTCAAGAAAAACTGGTCAATGATGCATTGGATATCTTTTATAAGTTGCGTGGTATTCAAGGTCTTAAAAAGCCGCCATCAACGTCTGAGTTGGTCGACTGGTTAACCTTGTTACTTGCTGATGATATGGCTCAGGACGAGCTAGAAGAAAATCTGCGCGGCGAGAAATCTATCCCACCGTTATATGGCGCATTGCTCAAAAATGAAGCAGATGTGAGTTTATTACAGCGTTTTGCCAATATGATGCGTCGCTAATGTTTGCCGCTTGCGTTGATTTTAACGTCTTATGTCCGATATCGGATGTCTGATGTGAAAGTCAATGCAAACGCTCAATCTGTAACTGTACCAATTAATGATATCAGCAATATCACCAGATAATAATATCAGCCAATAAGTGATACGACTCTTATGTTTATCAAACTATTCTATACCTTGCGTACTTATGGCGTGCCAGTCAGTACGCGCGAGCTGCTTGATCTCAATGCCGCATTAGATAAAGGGCTGATGATGCAGTCGCATCCTGAAGATCCAACACTGACTACTTTTGCCAGCCGCGAAGATATGTATCGGCTGATTCGACTGTGCATGGTCAAAGACGAGCGCCATTTTGATAAGTTCGATCGGGCCATGGCGGATTATTTTGAAGGTGTTGATAGCCTCGATATGGATGAGCTGTTGGCCAAGCTGACAGATGTGCCCAAAGAGTGGCTGGATCTAAAGCTCGACCCAAAGAATCTAACCGAAGAGCAAAGACGCCTACTGAAAAAGTACGGCTCGCTTGAAGAGCTGATGAAGGCGTTAGAAGAACGGTTAAAAGAGCAAAAAGAGCGTCACCAAGGTGGTAGTAAATGGGTAGGGACGGGCGGCACTTCGCCATTTGGTGCCTATGGCGATCATCCAGAAGGCGTACGTGTCGGCGGTGAGTCTCGCAAACGTAGCGCAGCAAAAGTCTGGGAGCAACGTAAATATCGCAATCTCGATGATGATAATCAGCTGGGTACTCGTCAAATTCAAATGGCGCTACGCAATCTGCGTCAGTTTGCGCGGACAGGCAGTGCTGACGAGCTAGATATTCATGAGACGATTAAGCGCACAGCAAAAAAGGGTGTGCTCGATATACATATGCAAGCGGAGCGCCGTAACCGTGTCAAAGTGCTGATGTTGTTTGATGTGGGTGGCAGTATGGATATCCATGTCGAAGCGCTCGAAAAACTGTTTTCTGCGGCAAAAAATGAATTTAAAACATTAGAGTTCTTTTATTTTCATAACTGCCTGTATGACTATGTGTGGAAGGACAACAATCGTCGCCATAGTGCACCGATGCCAACGTTTGAGCTGCTCAATAAATATAGCCGAGAGTATCGTGTTATCTTCGTCGGTGATGCGTCTATGTCACCTTATGAACTGATGACAGTCGGTGGTAGCGTAGAGTATATGAATAATGAAGCGGGCATCGTATGGTTGAAGCGCGTACTTGAGCATTTTGATAAAGTAACTTGGCTCAATCCTGAAAACCCCAGCTACTGGCAATATACGCAGACCATCGTTGAAATTAAAAAGCTGTTCGAAAATAAGATGTATCCGATGACGCTACATGGTGTTGAAGAAATGACTCAATATATGGCACGGTAATTTTGATATTCAGCCTGATTGATAAATAAATAAAGTCTGTTAACACAGCTTAAATCCTTATAACAACAGCCGTTATGACGACATAGCGGCTGTTTTTTGTCGATGCAAATAGGTTCTATAGTCATCCTATATTGGTATGTCTAATAAAGTGTGTTAACATTCATTTAAAATGAATGTTATAAGTATTTCTGAATTAGTCGGCTAAAAATTTTGATAACCACTGTAAAAAGGTCTACTCATTATTGCCAGTTTAGACGGATTATTTTTAACATCTCAATTTACCAATGAAGTTAATGACTAAGAGAAACAACATGGCCTCACCAAAAACGTTAGAAATCGTCACCGCAACTGTTCCTGTACTCGAAGAGCATGGCGTTGCGATTACCACTGTGTTTTACAAAAATATGTTTAATGAGCATCCTGAGCTGTTAGATATTTTTAATGAGACCAATCAAAAATTGGGAAGACAGCAGACGGCGCTAGCAATGACAGTATTGGCCGCTGCCAAGCACTTGGACAAACTGGCTACGCTATTGCCACAAGTGACCCAGATTAGCCATAAACATAGAGCCTTACAGATTTTGCCTGAGCATTATCCGATCGTTGGTAAGCATCTGATCGGGGCGATAAAAGAAGTACTAGGTGAGGCGGCTACCGATGACATTATTGACGCTTGGACGGAAGCTTATGATGAGATCGCCTCAGTATTTATTCAGATTGAACATGGCATGTATGAGCAGGCGATGTGGCAGGGGTTTGCACTGTTTAAGGTCACTAAAAAAGAAGCAGTTGCTACAGATATCGCAGCCTTTACCGTGGTACCAGTCGATAAGAGTGAGAACAATTCGGGCAATGATTCAGCAAACGCTTTAGAGATTGATTTGAGCAAGTTGATCTTAACCGCTGGTCAATATATCACGGTGAAAACAGACCCAAAAGACAGCGACCATATAGCTTTACGTCATTATTCTTTATACTCTGCCAGTACTGATGCAGGCATTCAGTTTGCTGTTCGACGTGATAACCGTAATGAGCATCATGGGTTGGTTTCTAACTATATGCATGATCAACTAGAAGTCGGTGATACGGTTTTATTATCGGCACCAGCTGGTGACTTTGCGCTCAATCAAGATTTGGTACAGCAAAATGATATTCCATTGGTATTAATGAGTGCAGGGGTCGGGGTTACGCCTGTACTGTCTATGCTAGAGGCGCAAGTATTAGCCAATCCTAAACGACCTATTATATGGGTTTATGCATGTCAAAATATCGCCCATCATGCTTTCTCTGATCAGGTAGAAGTATTACTCGAACAGGCTGAGAGCGTAGAAAAACATATCTTTTACTTTGAGTCTGGGCAGATATTAGATGAGACATGGCTTGCTACCTTGCCTAAACCTGCCGATATCTATGTGTGCGGCTCGATGCCATTTATGGAGAGCATGATTGACGGGTTAGTAGCCTTAGATCATGGTACCGATAGCGTTCATTACGAACCGTTTGGCCCTAAGATGAGTTTGGGTGGTTAAGTTTTTAACATATAGTCGGTGAACTACTAAACCGCTACGGTGTTATCC
Organism: Psychrobacter proteolyticus; assembly: GCF_038155145.1. Taxonomy (GTDB): domain Bacteria; phylum Pseudomonadota; class Gammaproteobacteria; order Pseudomonadales; family Moraxellaceae; genus Psychrobacter; species Psychrobacter proteolyticus_B. Next base: position 130,818 of record NZ_JBAKAY010000003.1, on the reverse strand, counting down.
TCCTTAGATGTACTGTTTGTACAATCTGCAGTCGGCTGCCTTGTACCCATTTTAGAGTTCTTTGACTACAATATTCAAAATAAACGTTTATAAAAAAGCACTTAGCATGAAATAATCACGCTAACTGCTTTTTTAATCTTATTTGAAAATAAAGAGTATCAGGGAACATTACTCTTTATTTTCAACCAATCCAATCATCACACCCATCTCTTTCTTGTCTTGCTTATCGATACTAGGCGCATACAACGCTGAGGCAATACCACCATCTAAAAACAGCGCGTTTGAACAACCCAGCTCATCCTTAAATAGCTCTGCAAACTGATAAAAAGTCACAGGCTCATCGCTATTAACGAGTTTTATACTGCCATCACGGCAAACACCTGCACCATTACGCAGTTTGATTGAGCTGCTATCAGGGTTGAACTGTGGGTGTATCTCGTTATTGATGACCAGCATAGGACCCGATTGCGTCGCATACCAAGGCTGCACATCACCACTGTTTAGCTGCTCATTTAACGCATTACTTTCGGTGATTTGCACTGTGCCAGCTTTGTCCCACCACATAACCCCATTAGGTAATAGATGAAAATTACCGCCACCTTCTTTTGTATTTAGCGATTTGAGTTCTTTGCCTTCGATGACGGTATAGCCAATCGGCGCATAGTTTTCATTATACATGCCTGCATTCATTGCAAAGTTGAGGGTCTCATTGTTTGGTAATGTGGCCAATAACGTATCAAAGGTTAGCAAAGGCTTATTGTTATCAGAGGATTGCCAAAACAGTTGTAATGAATACCGCTCGCTCGCTAACGCAGTAGCATCGACACGGCAAACACTATAAGTAAAAGGTGTGTCTTCAGTCTGACACGACCAGCTATCGGTGTCGCTACTAGCCGCATTGGTATTTGTCTGCTGGCAGGCGCTCAGGCCTAGCGCGAGCACTATCGTTGATAGGGATAAGGTAAAAATAGAACTTGGCATCAATCACGCGTCTTTTAATGTACAAATTATTTAAGTTTGGCTGCTATCTACTGCTTAATTACACTTTCATTACTATTTTTTAAGTACAACAATTCAGGCGCTTATTCAGTCGCTAGCAGGCGGGAAGTCGCGGATTGTATTATTCACATTACCAATTAATCGCCCACCATCGGTGAGATTGGTCAAATGTTCAGAACTATATCCAGCGCTTTGTTCTGTTGGCGCGCCAGTTTCTTTGCCCTTATCGCGTGAGTCCTTGTTATAAGCAATGAGCGCATCATTATTGGCTAAAAAGCTATCAGGGTTTGCCATGACCCACATCTGGTTAAATACGTCGGCACGGGCACTATGATCGAGTAGTGCGCCTTTATCAGCAAAATAGAAAAATTTGGATAACAGCTTAATCTGCCCATCGTCTAAGCGGCGTGCGATATGGTACGGCTGCAATTGGCTAGGATGCTGTAAACCGACCGCGCCTACGATACTGGCAAGCGATTTTAGCGTGTTTTTGTGGAAACTTGCAACACGCTCAGCCTTACTAGGGACGTCGAGCGCCTTTTGACGATATGGATCTTGAGTTGCCACACCCGTCGGGCAAGTGTTGGTATGACAAGAGCGCGACTGAATGCAGCCGACTGCAAACATAAAGCCACGTGCCGAGTTACACCAATCGGCACCTAGCGCAATCATGCGCGCGATATCAAAGCCTGATACGATCTTGCCACTGACGCCAAGCTTAATTTTGTCACGGATGCCTGCACCAACTAAGGTATTATGTACGAGCAAAAACCCTTCAACCATTGGCATGCCGACATTGTCCATAAACTCGACGGGCGCTGCACCTGTGCCGCCTTCTGCACCATCGATAACGATAAAATCAGGATAGTTATCCGTCTCTATCATCGCTTTGACAATCGCCATAAACTGCCATGGCTGACCAATACATAGCTTAAATCCAACTGGCTTGCCGCCTGATAAATCACGTAGCTGCTGCCAAAAGGCAACCAGCTCGCGCGGGGTGCTAAATGCGGTATGCGAAGAGGGCGAGATACAGTCTTGACCCGTAGGCACTTGGCGCGTGTCGGCAATCTCTTGGGTGATTTTACTAGAGGGTAGGACACCACCTTTACCAGGCTTGGCACCTTGTGAAAGCTTGATTTCAATCATTTTAACTTGTGGATCGACGGCTTTTTCAGCGAAAGACTGTGGATCAAAGTTACCCGCGTCATCACGGCAACCAAAGTAGCCTGTACCCAATTCCCAAATCAAATCACCACCGAACTTGCGATGATAAGGGCTGATCGCGCCTTCGCCCGTGTCATGAGTAAATCCGCCGAGTTTTGCGCCTTGATTGAGTGCCATGATAGCGTTCGCTGACAGACTGCCAAAGCTCATTGCTGAGATATTGAATACCGACATGTCATGCGGCTGCTGACAACGCTCACCGCCGACCATGATACGAAAGTCTTTGTTCTCTAGTGGTGCACTGATGGTGGATTGCAAAAACCACTCTTTACCATGGGTATATAGATTGTCCAATGTACCAAAGGCATTAGTATCACTAACGTTCTTAGCACGTTGATAGACTAGTGCGCGCTGCTGGCGTGAAAACGGCACTTGTTCTTTATCGTCCTCAAGCAAGTACTGGCGAATCTCAGGGCGAAAATCCTCTAATACATAGCGAATATGTCCAGCGACAGGGTAGTTGCTCAATATCGCGTGCTTGGACTGAATCAAGTCATAGATACCAAGTGCCACAGCCAAACCACCGATAACAATCAGCCACCAACTTACCAACAATAAACCCGCTAACAGAATTAAAATCGCCGCGCCAAACGTGCTATAGCGAAGTAATAATCCGATAAAATATGGCGAGCTGGTTTTTGGTTCAGGGTTTAGATTGGTACGAGATTCAGGCATAGCGAGGCTCAATAGTAATGATTGATATAAATAAGATGCTTACATTTGTCGCGTACATCATACACGCATGACGTCGTTACGTCGGTATCAATGGGTAACAGGGTAGTAATACTACTAGGGTGTGTTCCTAGTCCTATTAATCACTATTTATGAAATGAGGATGCCCTTTCATAAACTTTAACAAACAATTTGTACTAAAGTTTGACTATCATTAATAGTGTCAAAAGCAATCTTAACCGGCAAAAACTGCTCAATTAGCCATGATTGGGTTTTAGTGTGTTCGCTGATAACTCGTGCAGTGAATTGGCCACCACCAGATAAAGCTAATGGTAACAACAATTGATCGGTTAGATATTCATCGGCCAGCGCATCGGTTTTGAATAGATAGCGTTTGACTAAACCTGCTAAGCGATTGCCCATCTTTTCCGCCGACGTACGCTTTTCACCCAGTAGCGTAAATATTTCGTGATGCAGATGATCGCCACATTCATGAGTAACCTGTGCATAGCAAGTATTGCCTTCACCGATACCGTCTAGCTTATTGGCTTTGGTAGTAATAAGTGAGTCATCTACTCCGCTTTCAAGCAGTACGGATTTAGCGCTGGCAAGTTCACGTTTGCCAATGTCATATTCTAAATTTAGGACACTGGCTACTAATGTGATATTTGTCAGCGCTCCACGTTTGGTTAGCGTCAATGGCTTGGAATCAGCACGGCGCATAAAAGGTGTAATGGTTGCTTTTATCACACCGCCACCGATGGGCGCAAAGCCTGCTTGTACGCATTCAATATCAACGTGCATGCCTAATTTCGCTAATGCAGGGACAAATGCCTGCTGCAAAAAGTCCGTGGTTGGCGCTAGAGGGTTGTGCGTACCGCCTTTTATACTCACTGTTGAGTTGATGTTTGGATCTGTATTAGCAAAAAGCAGAGCAGGAAGTAGCGTTTGTAGCACCAAACTGGTACTGCCAGCCGAGCCAATATCAAAATGGTAATCACCTGATTTGATAGCATTCGGCGCAAAGCGAAACGATGTGCTGCCCAACGTTGCACCTGATACGCTAGCGTTCGATATTTGCTGCGAGGCTTGTACGCACATCAGGTGTTGACGCATCAACCCAGGTTTGGCTCGCCCAGCGCGGATATTAAACATTTCAATGGGTATGCCTGTCAGCATCGATAATGAGAGAGCGGTACGAATGATTTGTCCGCCACCTTCGCCAGTGCTGCCATCTATTTTTAGGGTCACGCTCTTGGTGCTCGCAGTATGGGCACTGGCATTATTGGCGCTTTGGTTGGACATAAAGCTCATTGGTACACTCTCAAAGTTTAATTTTTCGTAAAGCGGGATGTGATTGTTTTATCGTGCGTGCTTAATTCACTATCAATTACTATCAAATAAAAGAGCCTAAAAAATACGTTATAACGCATATTTTTTAGGCCCTGTTCATCTATCAATCTATCAACGTTTAGCTTTAGATATCAACGATTAGCTGTTGAATTTTTTCGCTAATAACTCTTTGATAAATGTCACGACAGCTGCGCTGTGCTCAGAGTTTTTGATTTCATCTAATAGCTCAGCTTTTGACATGCTTTGGTATCTTTGTATGTCTTCGCTACTGATGTTTTTTGCGCTGTCGATCAAGCCTGATAGGCCATTGTTATCGTTATCACCACCAGTTACAGCGCCTAACATATCGTTCATGTTCATCATGGGTATTTCCTCATATAAAAGTCATTATCAAATTTTCAATGTGAAAATCATTATAAATCTGCGCTGTGGTCACATACCACACACACTTTAGTTTACCGCATCTATATTCGTTTGGGGGTATTAAAGTCGCCCTTTTTAGATAATGATTATGCGTCGGGAAGATGGGTTTTAGCCAAAACTGTTACACAGCTCAGCGATGATTTGGCTGGCATCAATCATCAATGCGTTTGGGTCCTCAGATGGCGTATCGCCTTCTTGGACTTTAATGTTGGCGTTGATACGACCCTTCAGTTGAGCCAGCTTTTTTTGCATATCGCTACGGATAAGTAGGGCTTCTGCGAGTTTCATTTTGGTTTTCCTTAAGAGGTTAAAATGCTTAACCTTATTTACTTTAAACACTTCATATATGTTGGGCATGACAGGAGTCCAACCCGTATCAATTTGATAACTATCATTTTCAGCCGAGAAGGGCATTGGCGACTGATACAATGGTAGGCTCTTTATAAACTTATATATTAGAATTTTTAGTAATCAACAACCTATAAAATCTTAAAGCGAATCTTCTTCTAAAGATTGGCTTGCTTTATTGCCTGCGCTAAAGGATTTAATCCATTAGCTTTCTTAGTTTCAATAAAAGCAATTTTATCCAAATAAATTTCTATGGCAGTCAAAATACAGAATGAGTGAAAGATTGATGTACATTTCTTTAGATAGTCTGTATAAGATATTTCTTTATAATCTTGACCATTGTTCAATCTATATTTGACCGTATCTTCTTCACAGAAAATATGTCCGTGGTGAGATGCATTTCTTAACTGACTATCAATATCTTTGAAGAGGTTGTAATAGTTAGAGTTGTTCTTTAAGGGGTTAGCTTTATTTGATTTATCTATTTTGTTGTATTTTTTTAAATTCATAGATTCAAACTGATCAAAATTTCTACCCTCAACAATATTATTTAAGCAAGCAAGAGTTTCAATATTACTAGTTATATGTTCAAAGCAATTACCATAAAACATCTTTACTTTTTCAAAGGATTTTGATGTTACAACCAAATCTTCCGGAAGGTACTCGGAAAATTTTACTTGTGAAAATTGACTAAAATTATTAAAAAATTGAAGGAAAATATCCAAAGCTCTTCTCATACGATCAGATTTTACACTTTTATAATGCTCTTTAAGTTCGTTTAACTCTGTCCTAGCAATAGTCTGTGTAAAATTAAGTGCATTTTCAAATAAAGATAATGAGTTATCACTTACAGATAAAAACTTATATATAAACTCATACAAAGCACTTTCAACGTCCAAGTCTAAGAGTCCATCCTTAAAACTTAAGGAAGCCAACTTTTCTATAGATAAGTCTTTTTTATTGTTGTTTTCTAAGTTCCAAGCTTTACGTAAGATTTCCCAATCATCGACAATACTCACATGAGGTTGTGATTGAATTTCAAAGTTTGATAAATTTCCTGACTTTATCATTTCCATAATATTATGTACCACTCTTCCTGAAGGGAAAGACAACTCACTACTGATTTCAGATTTAGATGCTAATATCTCATCAGATAAGTATCTGACAGGCAGCTCATCATAGTTGTTGACATTTTTACGTTTTATCAACTCACAGTTTTCAATAGTTTCAAATCCTTCAATATCACCTAAACTTTGATTTAGGTGTAGATTAAAAGCTAAGTTTTCATAGCATTCAATACAAGCTATTTCGTGCTTTTGAATATTTGAGTGACCAATTTGAACTCTGAAAACATTAATTTGATCACACGTTAGACATTTGAAATAAGATCTTACAATCATGATACTAGCCCTTTTAAATTTTATTTAAGATTATTTTTACTATAATAAATTGGATAAGGTGGAATCACCCCTTAACACAAACCACCTGACGCAGTGTATGTATTACTTCTACCAAATCACTTTGTGCTTGCATCACGTCATCAATATTTTTATAAGCCGCTGGAATCTCATCAATCACATCCGCGTCCTTTCGGCATTCTACGCCCTCGGTCTGTGCAATTTGATCGGCGACCGTAAATACCTTTTTCGCTTCGGTACGTGACATGATACGACCTGCGCCATGCGAGCAAGAGCAAAACGATTCTTCGTTCCCTTTACCGCGTACGATGAATGATTTGGCACCCATTGACCCCGGAATAATTCCATATTCACCAACGCGTGCACGGACAGCGCCTTTGCGGGTCACAAATACTTCCTCGCCATAATGCTGTTCTTTTTCTACATAGTTATGATGACAGTTCACTGCTTTTACGGCTGCATCAAATGGTTTAGGTATGATGTGGTGTAGCGCTTTGATGGCTTTTCCCATCATGATTTCACGGTTTTTAAAGGCAAAACGCTGCGCCCAACCCACCGCAAACCAATAGTCATCGAAATGCTCTGTACCCTCGGCAAAGTAGGCCAAATCTTTATCAGGCAAGTTGATAAACCACTTGCGCATGTCCTCACGTGCCAGCTCAATAAAATAACGACCGATGGCATTACCCACACCGCGTGAGCCTGAGTGCAGCATGATCCAAACTTGGTTGGTCTCATCAAGGCACACCTCGACGAAATGGTTCCCCGTACCCAACGTACCCAAATGATTAAGGTTATTGGTATTTTTTAGGCGAGGGTGCTTTTGGGTTATATAGTTAAAGTCATCAACCAGCGTTCCCCAACCGTTCATTACGGTATCATCAGGGTTTGCCCATGCGCCGACATCGCGGCGTGACCCGCGACCACGCGTTTTACTACGACCATGTGGAATGGCTTTTTCTAGTTCGGTACGCAGACCAAGCAAGCTATCTGGCAAATCGTTTGCGGTTAGGGTGGTTTGTACGGCCATCATTCCGCAGCCGATATCGACGCCAACTGCCGCTGGAATAATCGCTTCTTTGGTTGGCAATACCGTACCGATAGTCGCGCCGATACCGACATGTACATCGGGCATTACCGCAAGCCATTTATATACAAATGGCATTTTTGATGCTTTGATCAATTGATCGTGTGCTTTTGGATCGACAGGGACGCCCTTAGTCCAAAGTCTGATAGGCGTTCCACCGTCTTGAATGATGTTATGAGTGGTTGGTTGCATGTTGTATTCCTTAGCAGTGCAAAGTTTGTTTATTATTAAAGGTAATTCTTACTTTATATAATGCTAAGGGCGTGCCAAGTTTTTATGATATTTGCAATTTATTTGTAAGTGATTGATAGTAAATGGTTTAATTATTACATGTTTTTCAAATAGATAAATTTACTTAACCATGGTCTAAAAATATATAGAAATAAATCTAACTAAATAGAAAATAATATATTATTTACTAATGATAATCAGTGATAAGTAATATTATGAATAGTGTTTCGAACAACAAAACCGCCGTCATCGGCTTCCTCGGTACTACCTTAGATAATGGCTTTAATGATAAGCGTTGGCAACGTTGGCGTCCAACAGTGAGTCTAGGTCTGCATGACGAGCTACTGGTCGATGAGCTGCATATCTTATATAGCAAGCGCGATAAGCGCCTGTTTAAAATAATTGTCGATGACGTGGCGCAGGTTAGTCCGCAGACACAAGTGATTGGCCATCATGTGGCATTGATTAGTCCGTGGGATTTTGCCGACGTTTATGCTGAGTTGTATGATTTTGCCGCAGGGTTCGATTTTCAGGACAGTACCGATTACTTGCTGCATCTGACCACAGGTACGCATGTGGCGCAGATTTGCTGGTTCTTATTGGTAGAGGCGGGCTTTATTCCCGCTGATTTGATTCAGACCTCTCCTTGCCCAAGACCTGAGCAAGCCGATCCGCAAGGGCGCTATCAAGTGATTGATTTGGATGTCTCACGATATGATGGATTACGTGAACGCTTTGAAGCAGAAAAAGCCCAACATTGGCAAACCTTGCAAGCCGATCTAGTCACCCAAAACGCCGCTTATCAAAAACTCATCTCTGATATCGAAAAGGTCGCGACCCGCTCAACCGCACCCATATTATTGATGGGCGCAACAGGAGCGGGCAAGTCGCAACTGGCAGGCCAAATTTACGCGCTCAAAAAAGCCAAAGTTAACAGCACGCAAGGCAAAAACACGCTTGAACAATTCGTCGAGATCAACTGCGCCACGCTGCGTGGTGACACCGCCATGAGTGTGTTATTCGGTCATGTCAAAGGTGCCTTCACGGGAGCTGCGTCGAGCCGTGATGGACTGCTAAAATCAGCTGATGGTGGTTTGTTATTCTTAGATGAAATCGGTGAGTTAGGGCTTGATGAGCAAGCGATGCTATTAACCGCACTGGAGGAGCAGCGCTTTTATCCGCTCGGTAGTGATACGCCGATTAGCGTGTCGTTTCAGCTAATGGCAGGCACCAATAAAAACTTGCGGCAAGCGGTCGCTAATGGCGAGTTTCGGGCAGATTTATTTGCGCGTCTTAATACATGGACGTTCTTTTTGCCATCGCTGAAAGATAGGCTAGAGGACTTACCTGCCAATATCGACTATGAGCTAGCACGCCTCGGTAGCGAGCAGCAGCAGCAATATCGATTCACCCCAGAATCAAGGCAGCTGTATGAAAGCTTTGCAATGAGTCAGGATGCGACATGGCAAGGGAACTTCCGTGATTTGACCGCCAGTATGATACGCCTGACCACGCTGGCTGAGAGTAAAGTGATTCGTAATGATGATGTGCAAGCGGAGATTGAGCGCTTAACGCATCTTTGGGAGCTGCCTGATCGTTTAAATGGTTCGAATAGTTTAAGTAAGAAAAGTGCTACTTTAGATAGCGAAACCATCGAGCAGGGTAGCCATAATATTTTAATAAAATATCTAGATGAGGAAACTCTTGCGACTATTGATCCGTTTGATGCGGTGCAATTGGCGTATGTGATTGAGATTTGTATTAACCATAAAAATCAAGCGGCGGCTGGGCGCTATCTGTATGCCAACTCACGCGATAAGCTAAAAAGCCCGAACGATAGTGATAGATTGCGTAAGTATCTAATGAAATTTGGGCTGAGATTTGATGGGTTAAAATGAAGCATCTTTCATAAGATAAAACCCATCAACTAAGTCAAGATACTTATACTATAGCTTTATGGTTTATTCTCTTTTAAACGCCCGAACCAATCCGCTCCGCCAACGCCTGCAATTTCGGCACTATCATTGCCGCATAGTCGCCTGCTTTCCAGTTGGCACTTGGCACACTGGCATTCAGCGAATACGCGTATTGTCCTGTTGCGACATCATATACGCCAACTGCGACTGCTAATATGTCAGTAGAAAACTCTCCATCAGACACAGTATAGCCATACTTTTCATAATGCTCTGCCGCGCTGGCTAGGGCAGTTTGCGCGTGGTTATAATCCTCGGTAGATAAATGCTCTTGTAGATTACTAATGATGACAGCCTGTCTTGCTTGCGAGCTTACCGCATAAAAAGCCCGGCCAATGGCAGTACGTGCGACCGGTACCGCTGAGCCAACTTGCAAGTTGACCGATAGGCGTGCAGGACTACGGCAGCAGGCGTGATAGCGCATTTCTCCTTCGACTTCGGTTGCCAAATTCACCGATACTTCATTTTCACTAGCGAACTGTCGTAATAGTGGTTCAGCTGCTGCAACCATATCATGACGACTCCATGCGGTCGCGCTTAGGCGTACCGCACTACTGCCCAATTGATACTGTCCATGCTCAGTTACGCGTAAAAAACCAAGCGTAGTCAAAGTATGGATAAGGCGAGTAATGGTTGCTTTCGGTAGTTCGGTCATTTGACATAGCTGTTGATGGGTGAGCCGCTCATTATGCTCAAAAGCCGCCAGTATGATCAGTCCCCGTCCCAATGCAGTTACAAACTGTCGGTCATTCTCTTCCTTATTTTGACTCATTGTTGCATGCATGCGTTCGAGTAGCGGAGTAGCTGTTGATAAGGGTTTCGTCATTTTATACTCATATTTTTTTGATAAAGGTTTACAGCGCAGCGAAAGTTTGGTTAAATGGTTTTAAATTATGAAACTAAGTTTCGCACAGCGGAATAACGAAGTCAATGACTTGTTAGGCCAAATGTTGTATCAATCACTATTCGTCAGTCAGGATGACTGATACCAAGGAGATCCACATGGCAACATCTACTAGCCCACGCTTTGATTGGGAAGATCCTTTTTTACTACGTGACCAGCTCACTGAAGAAGAGCGTATGGTCACCGACAGCGCGCGTCAGTTTTTTCAAAAAGAGCTGATGCCTGGCATTATCGAGGCCAATCGCAACGAGAATTTTGACCGTAATATCATGCGTCAAATGGGTGAAATGGGTCTGCTTGGTGTCACGATTGAAGGTTATGGCTGTGCTGGCTTATCGAGTGTCGCCTATGGTCTGATTGCCAAGGAAGTGGAAGCGGTTGATTCGGGCTACCGTTCAGCGATGAGCGTACAGTCAAGCTTGGTTATGCATCCTATTTGGGCGTACGGTACTGAAGAGCAGAGAGAGCGTTATTTGCCTAAACTTGCTTCGGGTGAGTACGTTGGCTGCTTTGGTTTGACTGAGCCAGACTCAGGGTCAGATCCTTCATCAATGTCTACTCGTGCGCGCGCAGTGGACGGTGGCTATGAGTTGACGGGTAATAAAATGTGGATCACCAACAGTCCTATCGCTGACGTATTTGTCGTGTGGGCAAAAGATGATGCGGGTGAGATTCGCGGTTTTGTTTTAGACAAAGGCATGAAAGGCTTATCTGCGCCGAAAATCGAAGGCAAATTCTCACTACGTGCATCAGTCACGGGTGAGATTGTCATGGACAAAGTATTCGTCCCTGAAGCCAATGCTTTCCCAGATATCCGTGGTCTAAAAGGGCCATTTGGCTGCTTGAATAAAGCCCGTTATGGTATCGCTTGGGGTTCGATGGGTGCGGCTGAATTCTGCTGGAAAGCCGCCCGTCAGTATACGCTCGATCGTAAGCAGTTTGGTCGTCCGCTAGCGGCAACACAGTTGGTACAGTTGAAGCTTGCCAATATGCAGACAGAAATCACCTTAGGTCTACAAGCAGCGCTACGCGTGGGTCGTCTGATGGATGAAGACAATGCAGCACCTGAAATGATTTCACTCATTAAACGTAATAACTGCGGCAAGGCACTTGATATCGCTCGTATCGCTCGTGATATGCATGGCGGTAACGGTATCTCTGATGAATTCCATATCATCCGTCACGTGATGAACTTGGAAGCCGTCAATACTTACGAGGGTACACATGATATTCATGCGCTTATCCTAGGCCGTGCACAGACAGGTATTCAAGCATTCTTCTAAACTGAATTTAAGTTAAATGTTCAGATTTGGAACATGCCCTGACGTACGTTATTGTTTGGCTTTTTACGAAGCATATATAAGCAGTAGCGTACGTTTTTCAGTTGTTATTCAGGATGTAACTACTTAGCAATTACATCCTGAAGAACAATTTTATGATTAAAAAGTCAAAAAACACGCGACAGAGTAAGGGAATCTCATGACTGATATGACAGAGGGCGCATTGCATGGTATCAAGGTGCTTGATTTATCGAGAGTGCTAGCGGGCCCTTCTTGTACACAAGTACTTGCTGACCTTGGTGCCGAAGTTATCAAGGTTGAGCGTCCGCATATCGGTGATGAGACGCGTCATTGGGCACCGCCAACATTCAGCGATAACACCTCTGCTTATTACGCTACGATTAACCGCAATAAAAAATCACTGACGGTAGATATCACTACGCCGACAGGGCAAACAATCATTAAGCAGCTAATCGCTGAGAGTGATATTTTGGTTGAGAACTTTAAAGTTGGTGGTCTGAAAAAATACGGCTTGGATTATGACAGTCTAAAACAGTCTAATCCGCGGCTGATTTATGCGTCATTGACAGGCTTTGGGCAGACAGGTCCCGATGCCAAACGCCCCGGCTATGATTATATTATCCAAGGATTATCAGGGCTGATGAGTATCACGGGTCCAAGCGATGGCGAGCCGCACAAAGTTGGCGTGGCAGTCGTCGATTTGTTTGCAGGTTTGCAGTTGACGATTGGTATTCAGGCGGCACTATTGGCGCGTCAAAATACGGGTGTTGGTCAACATGTCGATGTGGCATTGCTCGACAGTGCACTGGCTATGCTGGCCAATGTCGGCATGAATCATTTGGCATCCGATAAGATACCGCCAAGGTTGGGTAATCAGCATCCTAATATCGTGCCGTATCAAGTATTTGCGGGCGAGGGCGAGCAGCACTTTATTTTAGCCTGTGGTAACGACAGTCAGTTTGCCAAACTGTGTGAGGTGCTCGCAGTTGATTGGCATACCAAAGAGCGCTTTGCGACCAATCCACAACGCGTTGCCAATCGCGAACTGCTGTGCGGGGAGCTGACTAAGTATTTTGCCAAGCAGCCACGCGCCTATTGGCTAGAAGTGCTAGATCAGGCAGGTATTCCATGCGGCGCGATTCATAACGTGGCTGAAGCCTTGGCCATGCCGCAAGCGCAAGCACGTGAGATGATCGTTAATTTCACCGAGCAAGGCAGTCCAGTACGTGCACTTGGCAATCCTATCAAATTATCCGCATCACCAGTCAGCTATCGTACGCCGCCACCGCAGTTAAGCGAACATACTGATAGTACACTTGCTGATTTGGGTTATGACAGTGAGATGATCGCTAAGCTAAAAGCTGATGGTATTGTTTAGTGCGTCGTTTGCAGTAGTATACTTGCAGGAATAGATGCTCAAAATAACAGCTAGAAAATGGAACTTCTTAAATAAAGCAGTGTTAAATACAGCAGTATCACAACAAATAATGCAAAACCAAGTAGTGTCAAACAAGGAATGTTGAGCATGAAAATATACAGCCATGAAAATTTAAGCCTGCATAGACCGCTGCCATATTTTTCTTATGGAAAGATACATGAGCCGTTAGAGATACCAGAACGTATGGTCGAGTTTTTGAAAGCGCCAGCTGCATTGGGCTTAGAGGTGACGAATGCTATCGATGTTGGCACCGGGCCTATATTAGCGGTACATGATTTTGGTTATGTTGAGTTTCTTAAGCATGGCTATGATGAATGGATGGCAGTAGGGGAAGACTTGGGTGCGCAGGTGCAGACAGGGATTTTTGTACCGTATGATAATCCTGGTATTGGCATCATGGCAAAAGCAGCTAAGTATCAAGCAGATGACAGTGCGCCCATTAGTGAGCATTCTTGGACATCTATCTATTGGTCAGCGCAAACAGCACTTAACGCAGCCGAAGCATTGCTAAATGATAAAGTAACAGACGCTGAGCGTGCTGACAGTCATATACAGCTTTGCTTTTCACGGCCGCCTGGTCATCACGCGCGTAAGAGCGCTGCGGGTGGGTTTTGCTATCTTAATAATGCTGCCATCATCGCCGAACATCTACGGCAGAAATACGCAAAAATCGCCATTATAGATACGGACATGCATCACGGACAGGGTATCCAAGAAATATTCTACGCCCGCAAAGACGTGCTTTATACTTCAGTACATGGTGACCCCGTTAATTTTTATCCAGCAGTGACAGGGCATGCGTTTGAAAAAGGCATAGGCGAAGGTGAGGGCTACAACATCAATTTCCCGATGCCACATGGTACTGATGAAGCAGGTTTCTTTGAATATATTGATAAATCTATTGAGGCGGTGGCGTTATTTGATCCTGATGTGATAGTTCACGTACTGGGCTTTGATGTCTACGAAAACGATCCAGAAGCAAGATGTGCTGTTAGTACAGAAGGGTTTAAAATATTGGCACAAAAAATGAAAGCGCTAAACAAGCCATTGATCGTCTTATTGGAAGGTGGTTATTACATTCAAAAGCTCAATGATAATCTACAAGCATTCCTATTAGGACTGATGGACGAGAACAGCAATAACGGCAGTAGTATTTAAACCAAATTAAAAGTAATAAAATAGGTCGCAGAGTTTACCACTACACTTTGCGAACTATGTTTTATAGATTCATGTCAGTTATCAATTATGAATTCTCAGTAAAACCTAAATGCTGCTCAATTTGCTCGGCCAATTCAACCAATACCGCACTGACCTCAGCCCGTTTAGACTCATACTCTCCTTGCAAAAAACTCACCGCCATACCAGCGACCGCATTTCCTGATGCGTTACGAATATAAGTCCCCAAGCAGTACATCCCATCGCGCAACTGTCCATCATCGAGAGATACTCGGCTTTCTTGTATCGCTGCAAGCTCAGTTGCCAAATCGGTAAAATTCTTGACCCCATGCTGGGTCATCGGCGTTGGAAACGTGTCTTTGTATAATGATTTTATACTGTCCATTGACAACGTCGATAGCATGGCTTTGCCTGTCGCCGAAAATACGGCAGGTACGCGAACGCCTGCACGAAAAGTAAAGCCAAGCGGCGCAGGCGACTCATGACAAGCCAAAAACACCACTTCGCCCAAATCAAGTTTTGACAAGGTAACCGTGTGCTGAAGGAGCACCGGATACTGCACAATCAAATCTTTAAACAACTGGGTGACGCCTTGTTGTTGCTCATATTTCCCAGCCCAATACATCAAATATGAACCCAAATAAAAGCGACTTTCAGGGTCTTTATAAATGACATGTTTGGTCAATAGACTTTGCAATATGTTGTGAGTAGAGCTACGAGGTAGCCCCAGTTCCTTAGCGATATGAGCCGCTGTTAAAGGCTGTGAGCTATCAGTAATCAAGTCCAAAATCTGAAACGTTTTGTCTAGCGCAGGCACGGCAGTCGAGCTCATAAATAACCTATAAAGTGAAATAAAAGAAAGAAGTACAAGATAATTTTTAAAATAATGAGATTAAGGGTTGCAAATCCCATCATATCGTTCTTATAATGATGTCTCGTATATAGAATACCTGTTCAGTATATTGAACAAAAAATAAATTATCAATAATTATTTACGACTTACTATTATATCCATTCTTATAAATACACCTATATGACAAGGAGCGTCAACATGTCACATGCGCTGCAGTTATCAAATCCAGATTTACTCAAACAATCTTGCTTCATTAAAGACGGCTGGCATGCCGCTAGTGATGAAGCTGTGCTTGATGTCAACAATCCTTTTAATGGCGAGCTCATTGGTACTGTACCAAGTCTGACCACAGAAGATGTCAACGAAGCCGTTGCTTATGCTCATGACGTCCAAGCAGACTGGGCAGCAAAAACAGCTAAAGAGCGTGCAGAGTTATTGCAAAAATGGGCTGATTTGATCGATGCCAATAAAGAAGACTTGGCTATTATCATGACCGCTGAGCAAGGTAAGCCGCTGACTGAATCACGTGGTGAGGTAGGTTATGCCAACAGCTTTATCCGTTGGTTCGCCGAAGAAGGCAAACGCGTCTATGGTGATGTGATTCCTGCCAATAGCACACAGCTACGTCATGTCGTTCTTAAGCAGCCGGTTGGTGTTTGTGCCGCTATTACGCCTTGGAACTTTCCAGCTGCGATGATCACGCGCAAAGTTGCTCCTGCGCTCGCAGCAGGCTGTACGATTATTGTCAAACCAGCCACCGAGACACCGTATTCGGCATTGGCACTGGGTGTATTGGCAGAACAAGCGGGTATTCCAGCTGGCGTTATTCAGGTCGTCACTGGTAAGTCTTCTGTCATCGGCGACATCCTAACAGGTGATGCACGCATTCATAAGCTGTCATTCACAGGCTCTACAGAAGTAGGCCGTACGCTGATGGCACAATGCGCGCCGACTATCAAGAAGCTATCGTTAGAGTTGGGTGGCAATGCGCCATTTATCGTCTTTGATGATGCCGATCTAGAAAAAGCCGCTGCCGGTTTAATCGCTTCTAAATATCGTAATGCTGGTCAGACTTGTGTCTGTGCCAACCGCGTATACGTGCAAGACAGCATCAAAGATAAATTCTTAGACGTATTTGTCAAAAAAGTCGCTGAATTAAAAGTAGGTAACGGCCTAGAAGAGGGCGTCGATATTGGTCCTCTTATCAACAAAAAAGCGTTAGATAAAGTGCAAGCCTTGCTAAAAGATGCGCTAGATAAAGGCGCAAAACTGGTCACTGGTGGTAGTGTCAATGATGCTTCAGAACTGACTTATAACCCAACGGTTATCACAGATATTAGTAGTGATATGGACATCGCTTCTGAAGAAATCTTTGGACCAATTGCGACCATCTTTACCTTCAAAGACGAAGCAGAAGTTATCCGTGCTGCTAACGATACTATCTATGGCTTGGCCGCTTACTTCTATAGTAGTGACTATGCACGTTCATGGCGCGTTACCGAAGGTCTTGAGTACGGCATCATCGGTCATAACACTGGTCTAATTTCTACAGAAGTTGCCCCATTTGGTGGTGTGAAGCAGTCTGGCTTTGGCCGTGAAGGTTCAAAATACGGTATCGAAGACTATATCACGACCAAATACTGGTGCTCTGATATCACCTAAGAGCTATAACCTAATGAGTTGGATTAATGGTTAGCACAGTAACAATTAAAAAAGAAAAAACTAGCGTAAATTTTTAGATATCTATGGTGTTTTGGGTCAACCAAGCACCATGTGATATCTACTAAGTACAAAGACAAACATCAAATAAACCGCCATTCACTAGATGGCACTTATGTTACGAACAAAGAAAAGGACATTCCCATGACTACCAATCAATCATTACTTGAGCGCCGCAAAGCTGTTTTACCAACAGGACTTGGGGTTGCCTTTCCTATCTTTGCAGAAAAAGCAAAGAATTCAGAAATCTGGGACATCGAAGGCAAGCGTTATATCGACTTTGTCGGTGGTATCTCAGTATTGAACACGGGTCATAGCCATCCAAAAATCACCCAACGTGTCCATGAGCAGCTAGACAAATTTACGCACACTGCGGCGCAAATGATTAACTACGAATGCTATGTGGATCTGGCTGAAAAGCTATGCGAAAAAGCGCCTATCAGCGGCGATACTAAAGCGTTCTTTTTGACCACTGGCGCAGAAGCCGTTGAAAACTGCATCAAGATTGCTCGTGCTAAGACCCGTCGTCCAGGCGTAATTTCTTTTGTTGGTGGCTGGCATGGTCGTACCATGATGTGTATGAGCCTGACAGGCAAAGTACTACCATACAAAAAGAACTTTGGCCCGATGCCAGGACCTGTGTTCCATGCGTTGTTCCCTGCAGAAGAGTTGAACGTTACAGAAGCGCAAGCGCTACACAGCCTTGATATGATCTTCCAAGCAGACATCGATCCTAGTGAAGTGGCAGCAATGATCGTTGAGCCAGTCCAAGGCGAGGGTGGTTTCCATCAAGTAACGCCTTCATTTGCTAAAGCGTTGCGTGAGATTTGTGATGAGCATGGCATCGTGCTTATTTTTGACGAAGTACAGTGTGGTTTTGCGAGAACCGGTACGTTGTTCGCCACTGAACAGCTAGGCGTTGAGCCTGATCTAATGACTGCTGCAAAGAGTTTGGCGGGTGGTTATCCTATCTCTGCGGTCATTGGCCGTGCTGACATTATGGATGCGCCGCAAGTCGGTGGCTTGGGCGGTACTTACTCTGGTAACCCACTTGCTTGTGTGGCGGCGCTTGCAGTCATGGAAGTGATCGAAGAAGAGAACTTACTTGAGCGTAGTGTTGTGATTGGTGATACCATCGCCGCGTTCTTAAAAGGCTTGAACCTAAGCAGTATCGGTCATATCCGTTATAAAGGCGCGATGCTAGCGTTTGAACTGATTGATAGCGAAGGCAAACCTGATGCCCCCGCCGCCGCCAATCTAAAAGCAAAATCATTTGAGCAAGGCTTGCTACTAGCGTCTTGTGGTATGTATGGCAATGCCATTCGTGTGATGGTGCCATTGACGGTTGAAGATGAAGTGCTACAAGAAGGCCTTGATATCATCAAAGGTATTCTAACGGCATAAGCAATACTGAGTGTCATTTACTTTAGCGATGGATCGCTTTTAACCAAGTACAGCTAGTTTAAGTACCGATATTGGTTAGAAGATTGTATGAAAGATAACGGCAAGGTTGCCCTTATGACGCTCGCTTTGAGTGAGTTTTTTAACGGCGCCTTGCAAGTCAAGACGCCGTTTTTGTTTTTGCTGTTTGAATACTATACCGACGGCAAATACAAGTTTTTCGGCGACGCGACAGACACAACAAACATGATGGGTATGATCCCATGAAACAAAAATAGTGTAGCTGTAACAGGCTCACACGGATGAAACACAGACAAGGAGTAGGTTATGTCTGAATTAAAAAAGTCGCTAGGGGTGTTCGATATCATTGCACTGGCATTCGGTGCAATGGTCGGTTGGGGCTGGGTTGTACTGGCAGGTAGTTGGATCATCTCGGCAGGTATATGGGGCGCAATTAGCGCCTTTTTGATAGGTGGTCTGGTAGTTGTATTGATTGGTGTGACGTATGCTGAACTTGCGGCTTCTATGCCAATTACTGGCGGTGAGCATACCTATACCCACCGAGCACTAGGGGTCAATGTCTCATTTATTTGCTCATGGAGTATTTTGTTCGGTTACTTCTCAGTCGTCGCGTTCGAGGCCGTGGCGCTGCCCACCGTCGTCGAATATATTATTCCCAATTATAGCCAAGGGTATCTTTGGAATGTTGCTGGCTGGGATGTTTACGCCACTTGGGTAGGCGTCGGGATGCTCGGTTCAGTGATTGTTACTTGGCTGAACATACGCGGTATGGAAGTCAGTGCGTGGTTCCAAAAAACAGCAGTCGTCGGTATCTTTCTAGTTGGTATATTACTATTCGTGGGGGCGTTACTGTTCAGTCCTGAAACCTCTAATACCGTACAAGCGCCTAACTTTATTGGTGGTATGGGTGGCATCATGACGGTGATGGTAATGGTACCGTTCTTGTTCGTTGGCTTCGATGTCATTCCCCAAGCTGCAGAAGAAATCAATCTATCTCGTCCGAACATTGGTAAGTTTTTGATTGTCTCTATTATTATTGCGGTGCTTTGGTATGTAGCAGTCGCTTGGAGTGTGGGCAAGACTTTACCGCTATTACAAGCGCAAGACTCAACATTGGCAACGGCTGATGCGATGACTAATGCTTGGAATGGTAAATGGGCTGGTACGTTACTGGTTATTGGCGGTGTGCTAGGTATTTTATCAAGCTGGAATGCGTTTCTTATCGGTGGTAGTCGTCTGCTATATGCTATGGGCAAAACGCACATGTTGCCGCAGTTTTTGTGCAAACTGCATCCGAAATATAATACGCCCGTCAATGCGATTTTATTAATCGGTGGTCTCGCGACACTTGCGCCATTATTTGGTCGCAAAATGCTGGTATGGATTGTAGATGCTGGCGGGTTCGGTATTGTTATTGCTTATACTTGTGTGGCTCTTTCATTCTTAGTGCTGCGTTACCGTGAGCCTGATATGGTACGTCCGTTTAGAGTACCAGCAGGTAAATTGGTTGGTATTATCACTATTATCCTCAGTCTTGGTATGTTAGCACTATATCTACCAGGTATGCCATCAGCACTTGTCGCTATTGAGTGGTGGATTTTCCTTGGCTGGATCGTACTTGGTGGGGTATTGTACGGTTATGCTACGATGAAGAATCCTGGTAAGAGTAAAGATATTATGGATCATGAGCTGCGTGAGCTAAAAACGGCTAACCAGCAATGGTTAAAAGAAAATCCATATAAAAAGTAGACTTACTTAAATTACCTTTGCATAAAAAAGCCTAACGTCAAACGTTAGGCTTTTTTTATTTAACTAAGGTTTTAATCTATTAAGACTTATCACGGATAAGTTTATAATTTAAGAACTCGGTGATGCCAAGAGTGCCAAGCTCACGGCCAAAGCCTGAACGTTTAACACCGCCAAATGGCGTATTGGCCTCAGAACCAGAAGGCGCATTGATAGTGACCATACCCACTTCTAATTTGTCAGCGATTTCAGCAGCCAGTGCCGCATCTTGCGTTTGAATAGATGCACCCAGACCGAAAGGCACGTCGTTGGCAATCTTGATAGCATGGTCGATGTCATTTGCTTTGTAGACGACCGCCACAGGGCCAAACAGCTCCTCACGATACACATCCATGGATTCAGTCACATCTGTCAGTACCGCAGGCTTAAACCAAGCACCAGGCTTGTCTTTGTCCATGCCGCCTTCTACCAATACTGTCGCCCCTGCTTGGATAGCACTGTCTAACTGCGCTTGCAAGTTGACCGCAGCAGCTTTTGATGACATTGGACCAATGAACGTATCTTCTTTAAGCGGGTCGGCCAAAGTCATGTTACTGACCGCATTGGTAAAGCCTTCGACGAATTTGTCATAGACTGATTCGATGACGATCAAACGCTTGGCTGCGTTACAGGCTTGTCCAGTATTACCAAAACGACCAGAGATAGCGCCTTGTATCGCTTGCTCGATATCGGCATCGGCTGCGACGATAAAGGCATCTGAACCGCCTAATTCTAAAACGACCTTTTTGAGTGCACCGCCAGCTTCTTTTGCTACCGCTTGTCCCGCGCGTTCAGAACCTGTTAGCGAGATACCTTGTACGCGTGTGTCATTGATGATGGTCGCTGATTGCTCATTGGTTGCAAAGATATTGTTATAAACGCCCTCAGGTACGCCTGCATCTTTAAAAATATCGACGATAACTTCTGCGGTGTTTGGACACTGCGGTGCGTGTTTTAGAATAATTGTGTTACCTGCCATAAAGTTTGGCGCGACAAAACGGGCTACTTGGTAATGTGGATAGTTCCACGGCATGATACCTAGTAGCGCGCCTACAGGGTGTTTTTCTACCGACGCTGACCCTGAGTCTACATCAATGGTGCTTGGCGCTAGTAGCTGCTCAGCGTTGTCTGCATAGTAGCGATAGATATCAGCCACCAGACCAATTTCGCCTTTTGCTTGGGCAACAGGTTTGCCCATCTCGTTGGCGACGATGCGTGATAGCTCGTCTTGACGCTCAAGATAGATATCAGCGATTTTATGCAGTAGTGCACTGCGCTCATTTAATGGCACTTTACGCCAATCTTGATAAGCAGTGTCGGCTTGCTCAATGACTTGTTGGATATCTTGTTCAGTGGCGGTAGGGTAAGTGGCTTCTACTTCACCAGTGGCTGGGTTATTAACTTGATAATCGCTCATATTATGTCCTTTATTTTAAAATATTATTGGATTCAAAATCCATTTGGGTCTATATTTTTATTCGGGTGCTTTTAATTAAAGCTTTTGATTAATGCTTTTAGTTATTGCCTTTGATCGATGGTTTTGGTTGTTGCTGCGTAATACAGTGAATATTACCGCCACCAAAAACAATCTCTCTTGTTTGTACTCCCACTACCTGATGCTGAGGAAAGACTTTTTCAAGCTGCTCGATGGCGAGTACATCATTTATATCATCATATTGCGGTACGATGACCGCGTCATTACAAATCAAAAAATTAGCATATGAGGCGATACAGACATCACCCGTTACGCGGGGTTTGGCGTCATCAGACTGTACAATGTCATAATCATCAGGCAAGGTCACTGGCTGCTGGGTACAGCACAGCTTATGGACTGTTAGACGTCTGCCTTTTGCGTCAATCATATTTGAGAGCTGCTTATAGGCTTTTTGCGTTGCTTCATAGAATGGATTTTCAGGATCATCAGTGAATAAGCAAACCACTTCACCAGGGCGCGCAAAGCAAGCGATATCATCGATATGACCTGTAGTCTCATCAGGATCGATACCATCATCAATCCAAAGCACTTTTTGGACATTGAGATAGGCTTTTAGCTTGTCCTCGATTTGCTGCTCGCTCAGATGAGGATTGCGCCCCGGGCTTAGCAGGCACATACGCGTGGTCAGAACCGTGCCTTCACCATCGACATGAAACGCGCCGCCTTCCATGACAAAGTCATCCGTTCGATAACGCGGAATATCTAGCTGCTCACACAAGCGTTCTGCAAGTTTATCATCGTCATCCCATGGCGAATAGAGGCCATCATAGTCTCCGCCCCACGCATTGAATGTCCAATCACAAGCGCGTAGCTCGCCTGCGTCATTGATTAAAAATGTCGGCACGGTATCACGCGCCCATGCATCGTTGCTAGGCATAGAGGTAACATCGATATCATCAGGTAAGCTATCGCGGCACTGTTGATAATCGTCAGGATTGACCAGTACGCCAACTTCACAAAACTCGTTAATTGCCAATGCAACATCAGCATAAGCTTTCTTGGCAGGGACCGCTTGTTGTCGCCAGTTATCAGCACGGTATGGCCAGACCATCCATACCTTTTGTATTGGCTCAAACTCTGCTGGCATATAAAAGCCATCTTGCTGCGGGGTTGAGTCTGTCAGTAATATAGACATAAAATCACCTTATCGTACACGAGCGACCATAAAAATAGTGAGAGTAAACTAAAGAAACGGAAATCAAATTAACCGTGAGTCAGCAGCGTGCCATACATCGAGGGACGACGGTCACGGAACACACCCCATTGCTGGCGATCGATAGCCAGTTGATCTAAGTCAAAGGTAGTGCTAATCACTTCGCTAGTATCTGTTGAGGCTTCTTTTATGATGTCGCCGCGGCCGTCGGTAATGAATGAGCTACCATAAAACTGCATCGTGCTGTCATTGCCATTTTGGCTGATGGTTTCTGTGCCAATGCGATTGGCTGCAATAACTGGCATCAGGTTGGCGGCGGAATGGCCTTGCATACAGCGCTGCCAATGGCCTTTTGAGTCGATACCGAGTGTTGGCTCATCACCAATGGCAGTCGGGTAAAACAGCAACTCGGCACCCATCAATGCCATGCTACGAGCGCATTCAGGGAACCATTGATCCCAGCAGATACCGACACCAATCTTAGCGTACTTGGTTTGCCAAACCTTAAATCCTGTATCACCAGGGGTAAAGTAGAACTTCTCGGCATAAGGAATACCATCTGGTATGTGCGTTTTGCGATAAGTACCCAGTATCTCGCCATCGGCATCAATCACAGTGATGCTATTAAAGAATGTATTGCCTGATTTCTCATAAAAACTAATCGGTAGTACCACTTCTAACTCTTTCGCTAGTTGTTTGAAGTGATTGATAGCTGCATTATCTTCGACTGAAGTTGCCAGTTTAAAATAATCGAAGTCATGAACTTGGCAGAAGTAGGGCGTCTCAAACAATTCTTGTAGCAAGATAATATTGGCACCATCGTTGGCCGCTTTTCTGACCAAGTCAGTCGCGGTCGCGATGTTTTGCTGGATGTCCCAGCCGCATGTCATTTGCGTGGTCGCCACAGTAACGTTTCGCATGATCTCAATCCTTTTATTGATAGATAAGTAATACTATAGGTAAATGATGACTCGTATTTGCTAACGAACAATTTCTTATCATTCGTTAGTGTATAGCGACAATAGTTAAGCTCATATTGGTTAAGTTTTATCGGCTTAAGCCATCATATAGCCCAATCCTAAGAAGGTCACGACGGACAGTCCTGCACCTAACATCGCATACGGGAACTGGGTAAAGGCATGCTGCATGGGTGAGCAGCCAGCACCTTGCGCGGCAAGTAATGATGAATCACTAAAGAAACACGCATGACTACCGAATGATGAGGCTGATAACAAGGCGCCAATCATAAGTGGTGTGCTCACGCCAAGGGCGAGCGATATTGGGAACACGATAGGCATCGCCAACACGTATAGACCCCAGCTTGATGAAGTGGCAAAGGTCAAGAAGGCCATGACCGCAAAGATAACCGCAGGGAAGATAATAATGGTCATATAAGGCGTGATAGCTTCAATCACATACATAGTCATACCAAGCTCATCGTTGATTGCTTTTAAGAAAAAGCCACCAATAACGGTTGAGAGTGGATAGAGCATGACTTTAAAGCCTTTAAAGATAGCTTCAACTTGTGTCTCAAAGCTTAGGATACCTTGCATCCAGTAGACAACGACAGTCACAAAACAGGTCAATAGGGCCCCGCGTAACAGGTCGATTTCAAAGTAAACGGTTGAGACAATCAATAGAATCATCGGAAAAGCAAAGTTAGCGATGTTGGCTTTGAATGACAGCTTGCGTTTGGCTTTGACGTTTGAAATTAGTTGTTCTTCGACAAACGCTTCAGGAACAGGGTTACCAGCCTTGGCGCGTTTCTCTGCTTTTTTCATCGGACCCCAATCGCCCAATATGCCATAAGCAACCAAGAATACAATAAGTAAGGCAAACCAAGCATAGACCATATAAGGGATAGCGCTGATATAAAGTCCAATGCCTTCGCCGTCTGCTGCTACGCCGTTTTCTTCTAGTAGACCTGCAAAGTAAACGGCCCACGTAGAGATAGGCACGATGATACACATAGGGGCAGCGGTCGAATCGACGATATAGGCGAGCTTTTCACGAGAGACGTTATAGACGTCAGTGAGTTTTTTAACGGAAGTTGATACGGCAAGACAGTTTAAATAATCATCGATAAAGACCACAACGCCCAAAGCAAAAGTGGCCAACAATGACTGACGACGCGACTTGATGATTTTCTGTAGCCATTCACTAAAACCATCTAGGCAGCCACTGATTTCAAGGAGCTGAATTAACCCGCCCATCAGACCACAGACGAGGACAATCCAAATGATGGTCTCGTTGCCCAAGACCATCGACATATTGTCTGCAAAGGGGGAAACCAAATCAAAGGGGTTGAGCATCACAAGGCCAGCGACGCAGCCTGCAATCATAGATTCAAACGGTCGCCTAGAGACAATGGCGGTGACTAATACTAATAATGTGGGTAATAAAGATAAAGCACCCCAAGATTCATCTGGTCCACGGCTCATGGATAGCCAAGCAAAGGCCAGATAGATGACGACGGCTACTATTACGGTGAGAAAGACTCGCTTGTTATGATAGTGCCCTTCGACAGCATCATTGAGTTTCATGTTCATACTTACGCTCCCTGTAGAACCTCATTTTTTAAAACAAACTCTATTCGGTGGTTGATGCTCGATAGCCAGTAGCGAATCAACTTTCTATCGAGCTTCCTATCACAGCAATCCATTACTGTGATAGGTCAAGGCAACAGTAGTTTTTATGATAAAAGCGTTGTCTATGTCGACCGCTTTTATGCACGGTTGGTCATGTATTTACATGCCGGTGGTGTCTTTTAGTGCATACCACCATGAGCCCATGACAGAGTAAGGCACGCGTAGAGCCCTGCCACCTGGGAATGGAATCCAAGGTATATGTGCAAAGGTGTCAAACTCTTTGGTTTTGCCATTGATGGCATCAGCCAAGATTTGTCCGAACAGATGAGAGCCTGTTACACCGTGTCCACTATAGCCGTGGGCGAAATATACGCGCTCATGCAGTTTGCCCATTTGCGGTACACGAGAGAAAGACAGGGCAAAATTACCACTCCACGCGTAGTCGATTTTCACATCGCGCAACTCTGGGAAAATCTTATTCATATTGGGTCTGATTTTGGCGGTGATATCAGCAGGATCTTGACCGCCATACACCGTACCGCCGCCAAACAACATGCGTTTGTCTGCTGAAAGGCGATAGTAGTCAAGAATGTAGCGCACATCTTCGACACAGACATCAGTAGGGAGCAGTTGGTCGGCCAAATCACCCAATGGTTCGGTCGCGATAATCTGCGTCGACACTGGCATCACGCGATCAGTCAGCTTAGGAATGACTTTATTGAGATAAGCGTTACCGCATAGAACGGCTTGCTTACAGGTCACCGTGCCAAACTCAGTAATGACTTTGATAGAATCGTCAGCGTATTCAATATCTACCACTAAGGTGTTTTCATAAATCGTACCGCCATTTTTTTCGATAGCCGCCGCTTCACCCAATGCAAGGTTCAATGGGTGGAAATGTCCACCAGAGTGGTCAATAACACCGCCCACATAAGCATCTGACTTGATATGCTCTTGAATGCCATTTTTGTCTAGCATTTCTCGGTCGTGCATACCGTGGCTTTCCCACAGTGCATGCGTCTCTTGTAAGTCTTTCAGCTGTCCGTTATTCAATGCTGCAAAGATATTTTTTTCTTTCAGATCGCAGCTGATATCGTAGTCACTGACAAACCGGCGAATGATTTTGCCACCGCGAGTCACTAATTGACCGACGAAATCTGCGCTTTGTTGCCCGTAAGATTTTTTGATTTTTTGCAGGCTGGCATTTAGTCCATTGACGATTTGACCGCCGTTACGACCTGATGCGCCCCAACCAATCTGTGCGCCTTCAAGCACAACGACTTCATGATCTGTTTCGACAAGATGTAGGGCAGTTGATAAGCCGCTATAACCACCACCGACCACGCAGATTTCTACTTGAATATCGTTTTTAAGCGTTGGTCTGTCAGGCTTAGGGTTGCGGCTGGCTGCATAATAGCTATCAGGGTATTGACCCTTATCTGAGTAATGCGGGATATTGCGCGTGTTGTTAGAAGGTGGGTTTTGGTTCGTTGCCATATTGCTACTTTGGTTGCCATTTGACATATCAAACATCCTGTAAATAGGTGAGGTATTCAAGGTTGGTCACTTGCTGAGCAAAACGTTTGGCCTCTTGCTTTTTGACCGCAATCAATAGCTCAATCATCTCGCTTGGAAATAGTGAGTCAACCACATCGCTGCTCTCAAATTGACGAATGGCTGAGAGCCAGTCCAACGGTAAGGTTTTTAGTTCTGCTGCATCATAAGTAATGCTATTAATCGGCTCAGGTGCTTCAAGCTTGTTTTCGATACCATACAGCATACCGGCCAATACTGCGCTACAAACGAGATAAGGATTGGCATCTGCGCCAGATACACGGTGTTCGATACGGCGTGCTTTGGTGTCACCGCCAGGGATACGTACAGCTGCGGTGCGGTTTTCATAACCCCATGACACGTTGTTTGGCGCCAATGTACCAGGGGTAAAGCGGCGATAAGAGTTGACATGCGGTGCAAACAATAAGGTGCAATCTGACATGGTCTTAAGCAGGCCAGCAACGGCATGACGCAACATATCTGAGCCTTCATCTGATCCATCATCGAATACGTTGTTGCCATCTTTATCTAATAAGCTGCAATGCACATGAAAGCCATTACCAGACTGTAGGCCAAAAGGTTTTGCCATAAAGGTGGCGGTAAGCTTGCGACGAGCTGCCACGGCTTTGACCACTTGTTTAAACAAAATCGCGTCGTCAGCGGCTTTTAATGGGTCATCGACGTGTAATAAGTTGATCTCAAACTGACCACAACCATTTTCAGCCAGTGCCGCATCCACAGGGATATCGAGCTTTTCACACTGCGCGTACACTTCGTCTAAAAATTCATCGAATTGTAATAGGTCATTGATACTTAAGATGGATGTTTTATTTAGTCTTAGACCGCTCTTGGGGCGGATAGGTGGCTTGGGTGTCTCTCCCTCGGTATAGTCAACTAAATAAAACTCTAGTTCGGTTGCCATCACTGGCGTCAGTCCCAGTGCTTTGAACTTTTTGCTAATGTAGTCCAAAACGTGGCGGGCATCACCGTAGTAAGGTTCATTGTCTTCGGTATATAACCAAATAGGTAGTAGCGATGAAGGGGCACTGGTATTGAGAAGCGGATAAGCAGCACGACCAGTTGGACGGGCAATGGCATCGATATCACCATTGCACTGCGAAGACTCGATGACATCAGCGCCCCATATATCGACACCTAAGATTGACAGAGGTAATCGGATTGCACCGTTTTCTGCTTTTTCCATTTGATCAAAAGGGATGCGCTTACCACGAAGTAAGCCATTGATATCTCCTGCGGCAACATAGACGTACTCTGTGCTGTTTGCAGATTTGACCATTCCATTGGTTGTCATCATGTCTGTTCTTCCTATGAATTTGTAGAATTACTGGGTTTGTTACTGCTACTACGTTTTGGCTGTGGTGTCTAAATTCTCTGCTAGTGGCATTTATAACGAACACTTAATAAATGAGTATTTGATAAATGACGGGTTGAATATGAGGTGTTTGTACTACTGCTAAATTTTTTATCAATGATATTAGTGACTTATAGGCTGTGCTCTTAGGCGTTTTTATTCAGTCTAAAAGTTAAACTATGTTGGTTATCATTGCTGCTGACTTTTAATATATGGATGAAAACTATAATTGTCAATTTTTATTTAAAATTATCTTAAAATAACTCGAATTCGGGTTTTTAGTATAAATATCGATATTAATGAAGTTTATAGTTTACATTTTACGAGGCGTTGTGTTAAATTTTAGCTAAATAAGGGATTAGACAACATAGACAGCCTAGGTCTAGTTGTTATAACGAGGGAAAATGAGATGAAAAATTCCAGACCTATTATTGCTATTGTGTCTTGTCATAAGATGGTTGACGGACAGCCAGCACAGGCGGTATATCAAAAATATATCGATGCAGTAAGTTTTTATGGTGGGAATCCTATACTGCTGCCAAACACAGCTGCTGACAGCGAAAACTTCGATGCGCTGCTCGAAATAGCAGATGGAATCTTATTGACTGGTAGTTATAGCAATGTCGCCCCAACTCGTTATGGCGCGACACATACCGAAGCCAAACAAGATCTAGGCCGTGATGAGCTGAGCTTCAAATTATTGGCTTATGCAGACGAAAAAAACATTCCGCTGTTTGCAGTTTGCCGAGGTTTGCAAGAGATGAATGTTCATTTTGGGGGCACGCTATATCCTGATTGGCGTGATATTGGTGAGTTTTATGAGCAGCATTTAGAAGACAATACCCAGCCGCTTGAGGTGCAGTATCAGCCCATACATGACGTCATCATTCAACCTCAAGGAAGGCTGGCAGCATTTGGTGAAAAGTGGCACGTCAACTCATTGCACAAGCAAGCCATCAATAAAGTAGGCGAGCGTTTATTCGTCGAAGCGTTAGCGCCTGATGGTCTGGTAGAGGCTATCAGCTTGTTACAACATCCATTTATGATTGGTGTACAATGGCATCCTGAGTTAAATTATGCGCAAGATAGCTTGTCCAAATTTCTATTCACGGAATTTATTCACCATGCCAGAGAACCACAAACCGAGTAGCACGACTAAAAGTAAGGCAGAAACTGCTGTCACTGATAGTGATAACATTGAAAACGATGTTGATAGTGTCGATGACAAAGATGTAGCTGATATTAATATTGAAATAGATGATATCGACGATGATGAACTGAATGATTCTGAAGCAGCGTCGACTTCTGAAGCAGATGAGTCGTTGAAAGAAGACATTGGTAAAAAGATTAACCAGCTGCGTCTAGCAAAAGGTTACTCGCAACGTAAATTGGCAAAACTGTCAGGGTTGACAAACACGTCTATCAGCTCGATTGAGCGCAATAAGGTCAGTCCAGCGGTCAATACGTTAAAGGCGATTTTGACAGTGTTGGGTTCTGATCTGACCACTTTCTTTAGTGACGAGTGGAAAGAGCCAAAGGCTAGAGTAATCGTAACGCCAAAAGATCTATTAGAGCTTAATGAACCCAATAGTAAAGTGTCGCTAAAGCAGGTCTATAACTGTAGCAGGACAAGAAACTTGGGGTTCTTAATCGAGACCTATCAGCCAAATAGTTCAACAGAGGAAAAAATCGCTCACGAAGGTGAAGAGATTGGTACGGTCATCGAGGGTAAGATTATTATCCGTATCGAAGACAGTACCTATTTACTAAATCAAGGCGATAGCTATGTGATTGATACCATTCAGCCGCATACTTTTATTAATCCTACCGATAGCATCACCCGTATTATAAGTGCCCATACACCGACGACTTATTAAACCTAAGCTAAATTTCGTTAGGTTTGATATTGCCCAGTGATGATTGAACAAAAAAGGCTACTTCCATTTTAGAAGTAGCCTTTTTTTGATTATAAAATTACGTAACGAATGAAACGCTTAGCTTATAGCTGTTGATTGTTTTCTGCTGTTTCTGTCGTATCTACCGTATCGACATTATCCGTTGCCTTCGATTTTTCTTTGGTTAGCTTTATTTTTGGATTTTTAGCAACAGGTTCGATATTTTTTACAGCGACATTTAGGGCAGGTTTAGATGCTTTTTTCAGACTGCGTTTGATGCGTCGAACTGCGATAGCATCTGCTTCGGCTTGTTCTTCGGCAAGCGCCGCATCATGTAAGCTTTGATAGACTTCAAGCGTCTTTTCAATCATCTCACGCATGGTGAATTTGTTGGTCATTTCAGGACGCGTGACACTTTCTAGCTGGTTTCTAACCGCTTTGCAAAGCGCATTGGCATTGTATTTTTTAACCAAGCCTTGCGGGTAGAGCGGTTGTAAAATCTCGCTAAAGGCAGCTTGATCCCAACCAATGACTGGCGTACCTAGATGTATGGCTTGTAGGGCATTGATACCGATTGACTCGGGTTCATTAGCAAGTGCCATGACAATATTGGCCGCCGATAGCCATTCCCGCATATCATTACGCTTGCTACCCACATAGGTAATGCGCTCAGCCAGTCCCAAGCTATTGGTACGTTGGCGAAAATCTTCATGAGCGACATCGCCGTCTTTATAGTCTTCATCCATAATAATGACGTGAAGATTTGGGAACTGCTCTTGCAGGTTACCTAAGATATCTATCAGCCATTCTTGCCCATACTCGTTACCGATGACGGTTGGGAATACGAGCCATTTTTTGTGCTCAAGCTCAGGGTACTCGGCAAAGGTATGACGTAACCAATAAACCGAAGGGTTATGACGATAAGGGTAGCGCCGAGTATCGATACCACGATAGATACGCGTGATGACTTTAGGATCTACGTCTTCGATGCGCAGTCCTTTTTTTAAGTATTGCGTGACACTATCAGATACGGTGATTATCGTATCAACATTGAGTAGAGCCTGAGAGTACTTATTAATAGGATAAAACCCATACATGGTCGAGACCAGTTTGGGAAAACGCCTGACGCGTGCGCGGCGCAATGCCAAATGCAATATCCATGCAGGGGTACGCGAATGTACATGAATGACATCGGGTTCGTACTTTTCTATCAAATGCCGCAGTGCAGAGACTTGCAATAGCGATAGCCAGGACTTTTTATTCACGTGTAGCTGATGGTATATATTGCCATCACGTTTGAGACGTCTAACCAAGTCATTGTCTTCATCGGCACTAGAGACAATGATAGAGGTATGCTCATTTTTGACCAATGCCCGCCCAAGATGAAAAATGCCGCGCTCGGATTCATCATGCTTTAGAGACGACAGTAAGCGCATAACTTTCATAATAGCGTTGGTCACCAGTTAGTAATATCAATTTGCTATTGTCAGTTAAAAGCGATTAAAACTCAACCATCAAGATAAAAAGATAAGTTCAGATAGGTAGTTTTTAGACTATATGAGCGTAAGATGTGGATTAATAAATACCAAAAGCTATTAGCGTCGTTTTTGTAGATGCTCAGCATTGGGCAGTACTTGTTTTTCACTCAAGTATTTCCAGTAACGCTGCGGGAGATATTGCTTATGCAGCTTAGGGTTTTTACGCTCTTTGATATTGACGTTGGTAAAGTAACCTTGCCAAAATTTCTGATAGCGCTGCTCATCAGGACTATGGATGCTGGCAGAATTGCGTAATACCGCATCATCGAGATCAGTGATGGTTTGCAGCTTTGCCGGACGTGATGGTGTGCTATTACTTTTATCGTAATAGATGCCATAGCCTCGAGTTAGATCATAGATCGCCCAGTGCTGATCCTGATAGCGCTGACGAAAGTGCTCTCCGATGAGTGGCAGTACATTAAAATCAGGCTCTACACGTGCAAAATAAATATCATCAGTTGTATGCTCAAAACGTACAAATGCCTCCATACGGTGTTTTTCGCGCCCAACTGATTTGACAGTCTGCACTAGTTCAAGCACGTCCAAATTACCCAAATCCTGCATGATCTGACGGCTAGGGTAGTCGATGGCGTATTTGACCACGCGAAACAATGTCGTGCCGATATCATCCTTTTCTGATAAAAAACCCCATAAGATATTTCGCATACCTGATCGACCTAATAAGGTATTTAATTTGACCAACACACGCTCGGCTCTATCCTCATCAGTTGCCACGCTAGTCGCCTGAGCGATGAGTGATGGCACATAGCAATCTTGAGCAGTTAGCTTTAGTGATATATCGTTTTGTAGACGATTGGCATAGACATAAAACACAGCACTCAGCCAACCTTCAAAGCTAGGCTCATACAGTACAATGCTAGGCGTCAATTGACCGACAGCGTAAGAGTCGTTTTGCATAAGTGCTGACATGTTTTATCCTACATTTCTATCATAAATACAGTAGTGTGATAGCAGGTTTTTTAACACATGCTATCTAGAGCCGTTCTAAAATAAAGCCAACTGCCCAGTACGCTGATCATTAAACTTGGTCTGCGTTTGAGCCAATACATACTGACGGAAATTATCGCGCGTTAAGTGAGCAAGGTGTTCGTTTTTGCCAGTGGTCGCGATGAAGTATTTAGCACGGTTGACCGCAGCGCCCATCTTTTTTAAATGGTATAGCGTCAATTGATTGAACTTACGTGCTTTGACGATTTTTTTAGCAGTCTTTGTACCGATACCTGGGATACGCACAATCATCTCATAAGTCGCTGTCTGGATATTGACTGGGAAATGCTCGCGATGGCGTATCGCCCAAGCAAGCTTTGGATCGCAGTCTAAATCTAAAAACGGTGACTCTGGCTCCACAATCTCATGCGCGCCAAAACCATAAAAACGCATTAACCAATCTGCTTGATACAGACGATTCTCCCGCACCATCGGCACAGGCGTTCCAATCGCAGGCAAACGATTGTCAGAGAGCATAGGTACATAACCTGAGTAATAGACCCGCTTGAGATCATACGTTTTGTAGAAGTGACTCGATAGTTGAATCACCTGCAAGTCAGTTTCGTTACTCGCACCAACGATCATTTGGCTGGTCTGACCTGCTGGCGTGAACTTAGGCGCTTTTTTATGAGTCTTACGGCTTTCACGAATAGTAATGATTTCTTCTTTTACCGTTTCCATCGGTGCTTTTAATTGGTCATGTGATTTCTCTGGCGCAAGCAAAGCCAATCCTGATTTGGTCGGAATCTCGATATTGACGCTCAAACGATCCGCATATAATCCTGCTTCTAGCAGCAGTTCTTTTGACGCACCTGGAATGGTCTTTAGGTGAATGTAACCATTAAAGCACTCACGCGTACGTAAAAGCTTAGCGACTTCGACCAGTCGCTCCATCGTATAGTCGCCACTTTTAAAGATACCAGAGCTAAGAAATAGCCCTTCGATATAATTACGGCGGTAAAACTGCATGGTCAAGTCGACAACTTCTTCGACACTAAACGCAGCACGCGGCGTGTCATTGCTCTTACGCGAGGTGCAATAAGCACAGTCGTAAATGCAGTGATTGGTCAAAAGAATCTTTAATAGGCTGACGCAGCGACCATCTTCGGTATAGCTGTGACAAATACCCGTTGCTGAGGCATCGCCTAGACCACCGCCTTGGTTTTTGCGAGTACCAGCGGAGGATGAGCAAGAGACATCATACTTGGCAGCATCAGCCAAAATATTGAGTTTTCCCTGTAATCTTTCATAATTGATGTTTGCCATAAGTCGCGTTTTACCAATTAATTGATGAAAGACTATTTTACCAAAATTATCGCTAAGTCATTGTATTTATAGGTGAAGTTAGAATGATATGCGACAACGGTTGTCGTCACAAAAATATGAATTTTTGGCTATGATTTGAATTTATATAAAGATTTTTTCAGCTAATAATCCAATGACCAATCCGCCAATAATACCTGCAATACCGAGTAGTAGGAGAGGAATGGCTAATATCGTGAATACCTGTGCTTGGCTTTTTTGAATCTCAATAGAGTAGTGGTTTAAATCAATATCTGCTAACGGTATAGCGCTTCCTATCATTGCTTGAAATCTTGAGGTACTTGAACCTGGTACTAGCTTTAATTCGTAATGACCCGCTTCCGCCTTAAAAGTAAAAAGCTCCATTCTTCCAGTATTGAGACTATTTGAGCGCGGAGAGAGTATCGAGCGATTAAGCTTAATTTCTTTGTTAGTAGCGGTATTGAGAATGTGTGGTTTAAAATAGGTCAGCGGCGTTTTTTCGAAAAGAGGGCCTTTGTGCCAGATTGCATAAACGCCTGGTTTTGAGACAGTGAAACTACCTGCATTATCGTTATATGGTAGCGTCAATAATATGACGACATTGAATGCATTGCTAAACAGTTTTATCGCTTTAAAGACAATAAATATGCCGATAAGAATAAGGATGAATAGAAGTATTCTAATGGACAGGATGCTCATTATTCATCTTCCTTAGTGATATAGACATACATAATAAAGTGGTATAGCCGATACAACTATAAGGCTCGTTTTTCGGATTAACAAACGTTTATTTATATCATAATAAGTTGGCTATTTTCCAAAAAAAAGGTCTTGCTGACTAGATAGCTAGTTCACAAGACCTTTTTTTGGAGAATAGCTGTCAAATAATAATGCGCGACAGTTTAATGTTTATTGAACCTTGGCACGTATGACCACGGTTTTGGCTGCATTAGCATCAAAGTTCACCAAGTTCCATTTCAGACCAGAGTAGTTTTCTTGGACAACCACCGTATTGCCAACTTGCTGAATGGTTTGATAGCTGTCTCCGCCAGTAGTGGCAAGCGTCGGCAGAGGACTATTCAACGAGACTAACTGGACGCCGCTTGGTAGTGAGATCATGGCGTTGATGTCATTGACCGGCTGTGCTGTGGTGTTGGTATACGTGGTGTGATACTCGATCACATCGCCAGGGGCAATATGGTTGGCAGGAACGGCAACTTCACGTCCATCAGCATTTTTTAGAATTTTCATGACTTTGGTGTTGGCATTGACCACGCCAGGCGTACTAAAGGTAGGAGTCAGTTGCAACGTATCCAAAGTTGTCGTCGTGGTCGTTATTTGATTGGTCACTGGCTGCTGCATAATCACTGGCGGGGTGACGTTGGTTGCGACAGGAAGTACTTGCGTCACGCTGCTGGCAGGCGTGGTAATCACATCTACTTTAGTGACTTTATTGGTAATAGAGTTAGTCACTGGTACGCTAGTAATGGTCGTCGTACCTTGGACAACAGGAGACTGACGCACGACATAGCGTGGCAAAGTGGTCACCTGAGTTACCGCGTATGGCATACCATCTTGCATAGTGATACCGTTTGGCGTAGCCGTAATCGTAGCAGTTTTACCATCAGAGTATTGCTCGACCACCGTGGTGCTACCGTTCGCAGAGGAGCTAATGGCAATCTCAGGGGCAGCATTGGCCGATGATGCGGCCAACAGGATACCTGCTAGCATTGCAGACATAGCTGAATTTTTTGCCATAGTCGTTTTAGCAGTTGATGCTTGAAAATCATTGTTCATAATCATAAAAGACTCCTCAAAAATAATAGTAAGTAATACAACAATAGATAATGCTTAGATAAACAAAACCCCCGCTAAATGACACCGAAAAATATGCCAAATAACGAGGGTAGTAGTGCTGATATTAGCCTATGTATGCGATCAGACCATCATTATTTTTAGTAAGCGCGCAGCAGTGTTAACTTGCATAGAAGTTATTCAATCTTAACTGTTTCTTACTGAATAGACTTAATACTAAAGCTGTTGTGCACTCAAACTCAAATAATTATGCGCCAAAACAAATCATGGATAAAAGCAGCATTGTGTAACCGAAATGGTATAAATGCTATTTATGTGTAGTAAGGCTTTCATCTATGGAATGGCATAACTAAGTCGCTAGTCACAATCATTGTCATCGAAGCTGCTATCTAAAAGTCATTTCTCAAACTGTCTACAATTGAGAACATCAAATTTATAAATTAGAATGCAGTGTAGCTATTAGTCATATATAACTTTCATGACTTCATATTCAACGACGCCCTTTGGCGTTTCGATGCGCACTTCGTCGCCTTCGAATTTACCAATCAAACCACGAGCGATTGGTGAGTTGACTGAGATTTTACCAGCTTTAAAGTCAGCTTCATCGTCGCCAACGATTTTGTACTGTTTCTCTTCTTCGGTGTCCATGTTTTCAATCACGACGCTGACGCCAAATACGATACGGCCTTCTTTTGGCAGTGTCGAAGGATCGATGACTTGAGCGCCGCCAAGTTTGGCTTCGATATCACGAATACGTGCTTCACAAAAACCTTGTTGCTCACGGGCAGCATGGTATTCAGCATTTTCTTTCAAATCGCCGTGTTCGCGTGCTTCAGCAATCGATGCTGTGATACGTGGACGGTCGACACTTTTTAGCTGTTTTAATTCGGCTTCTAAAGCCGCGTGTCCTTGCGGAGTCATTGGGTAACGTTGCATGTTTTTTCCTTAAACCAATAACACCACACCACCTCATAATGAGATGGTGTCAGTGTTGTTGCAATGGATATAAAATATAAAAGAGTGATAATTAAGACGATGTAATGAATAAGTTGGCTATCATTTATGAGTGTATCTCACCTCAATTCAAGCATAGGCGCACTTAAGCTTACGTAATAAAAAGCATAGTCGCAATTTAGCCACTATGCTTTTTAGGTCTATCACGGTAAAGGTATCGTTCCTCAAGCATGGTTGGCTATATTTAAAGCAAACAACGATACTTGAGTGAGCTTTTAGGCAAGCCTAACGGTTATGCTTAATCTACTGAAATTATTCAGCCACGTCAATAGACTTTGCTTGCTCATGCAAATCTTGTAACTTATAGACATCAAACGGTAAGTCAATCGCGTAAGATTTGCAGACGGCATCAGCGGCACCTAACGTGGTGACGTAGAATACTTTGCCCTGTAGCGCACTGCGGCGAATAGAGAACGAATCCTCTTGAGCTTGCTTACCTTCAGTGGTATTGATGATAAGGTCGATTTTGCCGTTTTTCAAGGCATCAACGATATGCGGGCGACCTTCAGTGACCTTGTTGATTTGTTGACTTTCGATACCAGCGTCGCTCAGTACTTTTTGCGTGCCAGTGGTCGAGACAATCTTAAAGCCAAAGTCTGCAAGCTGACGAGCAATCGGAGCAATTTGGGCTTTATCACTGTCACGAACTGAGATAAAGACCGTTTTTGTCTCGCCTTCAGTCGGTAGACCTGGCAGACGCTCGTTACTACCGATAATGGCCTTGTAGAATGCTTCGCCAAAGGTTTTGCCCACGCCCATAACTTCGCCCGTTGATTTCATCTCAGGACTCAAGATTGGGTCAACACCTGGGAACTTAGCGAATGGGAAGACCGCTTCTTTGACCGCATAGAATGCAGGGACAATTTCAGTGGTAAAGCCTTGGTCTTTAAGCGAAGTACCAGCCATACAGCGAGCAGCAACCTGTGCTAACGAAGTACCGATACACTTAGAAACAAATGGTACTGTACGTGCAGCACGTGGGTTCACTTCTAGGATATATACGGTTTCGCCTTTTACTGCGAACTGTACGTTCATCAGACCAATAACGCCTAGCTCTTTTGCCATAGCGACCGTCTGTGCTCGCATCACGTCACATAGCTCTTTAGACAGTGAGTATGGCGGCAGTGAGCATGCTGAGTCACCTGAGTGGACGCCAGCCTGTTCAATATGTTGCATGATACCGCCGATGACGACATCAGTACCATCACAGACACAGTCTACGTCAACTTCGATAGCATCATCTAAGAAGCGATCTAGCAGGACAGGTGCCTCGTTCGATGCTTGTACCGCAGTACGTAGGTAATGTCTTAGCTCGTCTTCGTTGTAGACGATTTCCATCGCGCGGCCACCTAATACATAAGATGGACGTACAACCAATGGATAGCCTACGTCTTTTGCTTTAACCAAGCCGTCTTCTAAGCTGGTTGCTAGTGCGTTTGATGGCTGTACTAGGTTTAGCTGCTGAATCATGTGCTGGAAGCGTTCACGATCTTCGGCACGGTCAATTGCATCTGGGCTAGTACCGATGATTTTAACGCCTGCTGACTCTAGTGCACGAGCAAGTTTCAATGGTGTTTGTCCACCGAACTGGACGATCACGCCATCAGGGTTTTCGATACGAACAATCTCTAGCACGTCTTCTAACGTGATTGGCTCAAAGTATAGACGGTCAGAAGTGTCATAATCGGTGGAAACCGTTTCAGGGTTACAGTTGACCATGATGGTTTCGTAACCATCTTCACGCATGGCAAGCGCTGCATGCACACAGCAGTAATCAAACTCAATACCTTGGCCGATACGGTTAGGACCACCGCCGATAACCATGATTTTCTTTTTGTCTGTTGGGTTCGCTTCACATTCGCTATCGTATGTCGAGTACATATAGGCCGTGCTAGTAGCAAACTCTGCTGCACAGGTATCGACACGCTTATAGACTGGATAGACGTTTAGATCCCAACGCTTTTTGCGAAGTTGCTTTTGTGAAATACCAAGCAGTTTAGCCAAACGCAAATCTGACAAACCTTTACGTTTAAAGCTACGTAGATTTTTCTCGTTCAATCCGCCAAAACCAAGTGATTTTACGGTAGCTTCTGTTTTAACGATGTCTTCTATCTGTACCAAAAACCATGGGTCAATCTTGGTAAAGTTAAACACTTCATCGACACTCATACCGACGCGGAATGCATCAGCAACGTAGTAAATACGCTCAGGTGTTGGAATGGTTAGGCGGTTGATGATCTCGCTACGTGCTTTTTCGGCGCTTACTTTTGATAAGTCAATTTGCTCATCAAAACCATCCGCACCTGTTTCCATACCGCGCAGTGCTTTTTGCATAGACTCTTGGAAGTTACGACCAATCGCCATCACTTCACCGACCGATTTCATCTGAGTCGATAGGATGTTGTCTGCTTGTGGGAATTTTTCAAAGTTAAAACGAGGTATCTTAGTCACGACATAATCAAGCGCAGGCTCAAAGCTGGCTGGCGTTTTGCCACCAGTGATGTCATTTTGTAATTCGTCTAGCGTGTAACCAATGGCCAGTTTTGCTGCGATTTTGGCAATCGGGAAGCCAGTGGCTTTTGAGGCTAGGGCAGACGAGCGTGATACGCGTGGGTTCATCTCGATGACGACCATACGACCAGTATCAGGGTTGATACCGAACTGGACGTTTGAGCCGCCTGTTTCAACACCGATCTCACGCAGTACTGCTAATGATGCATTACGCATGATTTGGTATTCTTTGTCGGTCAAGGTTTGTGCTGGCGCGACGGTGATTGAGTCGCCTGTATGCACACCCATTGGGTCAAAGTTTTCGATGGCACAGATGATGATGCAGTTGTCGTTTTTGTCACGAACAACTTCCATCTCGTATTCTTTCCAACCAATCAATGACTCATCGATAAGCAGTTGATGGTTTGGAGACAAGTCAAAACCGCGCTCGCAGATTTCAATGAACTCATCGCGGTTATAAGCGATACCGCCGCCTGAACCACCCATCGTGAATGATGGACGAATGATACATGGATAGCCCATTTTTTCTTGAGTCGCAAAGGCCTCTTCCATGGTTTCAGCCGTTTCAGCGCGAGGGCACTCAAGGCCAATACGCTTCATGGCTTTATCAAACAAGTTGCGGTCTTCTGCCATCTCGATTGAGTCTTTGGTCGCGCCAATCAATTCACAGTTATACTTGGTCAATACACCGTGCTTGTCCAGCTCTAGCGCACAGTTTAGAGCTGTCTGTCCGCCCATCGTTGGCAAGATTGCATCTGGACGTTCTTTGGCAATGATTTGCTCAACGGTTTGCCAAGTAATCGGCTCGATATAGGTCGCGTCAGCCATGACAGGGTCAGTCATGATGGTCGCAGGGTTTGAGTTGACCAAGATGACGCGGTAGCCTTCTTCTTTTAGTGCTTTACACGCCTGTGCGCCTGAATAGTCAAACTCACATGCTTGGCCGATGACGATAGGGCCTGCGCCAATGATAAGAATGCTTTTTATGTCGGTACGTTTTGGCATAGTTAGAGCTACCTTCGTTTGGGTGATAATTTGAGTAATCTTTATTTTTGATAACGCTCAAGGCGTTTTATGCTTGCAGTGCTTTATTTAGTGCCGCTTGAACTGCTATGGACAATTCAAGCGTTTACTTATTATGTAGTTATAATCAACCGTTTACGCTTGGGCAGTTTTAGACGCTTCCATCATATCTGCAAACTTATCAAACAATGGCGCGCAGTCATGTGGACCAGGGCTGGCTTCTGGGTGACCTTGGAAGCTAAAGACTGGCTTATCGGTCAGCTCGATACCTTGGTTGGTACCATCGAATAATGAACGATGGGTAGACTTAACGTTGTCAGGTAGCGTGTCTTCATCAACCGCAAAGCCATGGTTCTGACTGGTAATCATAACCGTACCGGTCGCTAAGTCTTGTACTGGATGGTTGGCACCATGATGGCCAGTTTTCATCTTGATAGTATTTGCACCGCTAGCCAGACCAATCAGCTGATGGCCTAAGCAGATGCCAAACGTTGGCACGTCAGTTTGCTCAATGATGTGGCGTACCGCATCGATAGCGTAATCACAAGCTGCAGGGTCACCAGGGCCGTTTGATAAGAAAATTCCATCTGGATTCATCGCTAGCACATCAGCGATAGGGGTCTGTGCTGGTACAACCGTCACGTGACAACCGCGGTCGACGAGCATGCGTAAGATGTTGGTTTTGCTACCGAAGTCATAAGCGACGACGTTGTATTTAGAATTGATGTGAGTGCCGAGTTGCTTAAAGAAGCCGCCAGTACCGCTATCATGACTGCCAGGGATATCACGGTTGAGTAGGGTGTCTGATAAATCCCAGGTACCTGCTGTCCACTCGAAGTTCTCTTTAGTGCAGCATTCTTTTGCCAAGTCCATGCCTTTTAGACCTGCAAAGCCTTTTGCTAACTCAATCGCTTTTTGCTCATCGTCGCTACTGATCGTCTCGCCGTTTGAGGCAGTCATGATACAGCCGTTCTGTGCACCTTTATCACGTAATAGACGTGTTAGCTGACGCGTATCAATTTCAGCGATAGCTACGGTTTCGTTACGCTGTAAATAGTCGCTAAGTGACTCTGAGTTGCGGAAGTTAGAAGTTGCCATGGTGGCATCACGGATGATAAGACCGTCTGCCCATACTTTGTGGCCATTGCCAGATTCTGTGTCCTCGCTATTGGTGCCTGTATTACCGATGTGAGGGTAAGTCAAAGTCACCAGCTGGCGGGCATAACTTGGATCGGTTAGGATTTCTTGATACCCTGTCATGGCTGTGTTAAATACCACTTCACCAATACGATGACCTAGGCTGCCGATACTGACACCGCGAAAGATTGTACCGTCTGCTAGTGCCAAAATTGCTTGTATTTCTGCCGATGAATTCAAGGATTGCCTCCGCTGTTATTGGTGAGTGCCATCATGTTTTGTTGGTCTAAAACTGCTCCGTATCCTTTTATTTACGGCATTTGACTGTTGTCATATAAAAGTAAAAAAAGGGCGATACACAAAAATTTTCCACAAAAAAGCGAGAAGACATTATTGATGAAAACTACAAAACCCACTAGATAGTGAATAGGTAACTTGCATCATGTCCGCTCGCTTAGGCACAGATTTTGCGTATTATATACAAAATAGACGGTTATAGCTAGCCGATTTACTGGATTAATAGTCATTTCATAGCTAATAATAAGGACTTTATAAAGATATTGACTTTATAAAATAGCCTAAGCAGACACTGACTCCTTTCTCTTTTATCAAAATCAACATCTAGCGTGTATTAATAGCGCTGGATTTTCGCAGTTGGCTTTGCCACAATGGACAGCGAAGCGCTAGACCAAATTTTTATGATCGTTTGTTATAACAATAATGAAGATGACAAGGAGTCGTTATGATTTATCAGTATTTAGACAAAACCCCAGAGTTTGCCGCACCATTTAACGGTTGGGTAGCAGATTCAGCGCAAGTGATGGGCGATGTATATTTAGGCCATCAAGCCAATATTTGGTTCGGTGCAGTGATTCGCGGTGACAACGATCGTATCCATATCGGTGACTATAGTAATGTGCAAGAAAACAGTGTGATTCATACTGATGCAGGTATTGAGGTGAAAATCGGTAATTACGTGACTATCGGTCATCTGGCTATGCTACATGGCTGTGAAGTCGGTGATAACAGCCTAATAGGTATTGGCGCTGTGGTACTTAACAATGTCAAAATCGGTAAAAACTGTCTGATAGGGGCGAAAGCCTTGATTACTGAAGGTCAGGTTATTCCTGATAACTCGCTAGTGATGGGCGCGCCTGCAAAAGTAGTCAAGACGCTGACAGATGAGCAAGCAGCGATGCTAAAAATGTCAGCGCTACATTATGCTGAGCGTTGCCAGAAATTTAAAACAGGCTTAACAGAAATAGCAATGCCTGACTAAAAGCAAATAGTCTAAGCAATTCTAAAGGGATAGATAACAAGGTATAAGCTTATTTCATTTACATACTATTTATGTGACGTGATCATCCTTAGTAGATAACCGTACCCAATTTTACTAAACGATTCATATTTTTTCGCAACCAACGATAAGGTCTCACCATGCAGGCAAATCAAGCACAAAAACAACAAAAACAACAAAAACAACTGGCATTATTTGATTTAGATCATACATTACTTGATGTCGATAGCGATTATCTCTGGGGCGAGTATATCGTAAAGCATGACCTTGTCGATGAAGCGCAGTACCGCACTGCCAATCAGAAATTCTATAATGACTATATCGAAGGCACGCTAGACGCGACAGAGTACAATGAATTCGTCGCGCAGTTTTTAAGCAGTCTGCCGCTTGATAGACTGGATGAGCTAAGAGAAGACTATATCAAAAGCGAAATCGAGCCACATATTCGCCCAAAAGCAATGGAAGCATTGTGCCAGCACATTGAGCAAGGGCACGATGTGGTGATTATTTCCGCGACCAATGATTTTGTGGTATCCGCCATTGCCAAGCGATTTGGTATTGAAGCTGCCAATGTATTGGCGACGCCGCTAGAGATCAAAGACAATCGCTATACAGGTAAGCTAATTGACAGACCAAACTTCCAAGCGGGCAAAATATACCATTTGGATAAATGGCTGAATAAACAGCAAGCCTCTGGCATCACGTTTGAAAAAACATACGCGTATTCAGATTCCAAAAATGATATTCCGTTACTTGAATGGGCTGACGTAGCTGTTTGCGTATCACCTGATGATGCGTTACATGCGCATGCTTTGGCACATCGCTGGGCAGTAGAAGATTGGTCGATCTAGATTATTTAATCTAGTAATAGTAGCAACATTATCAATAGTGATAATTAGCGAACCATTTAGTATCAATCTCATTTAAAATAGCGCCACATGCGTTATTTATTTTATTAGAAAAACAGGAATATTTATGGAAATCAATCCGTATCAAGAGCAAATCAAAGACTTATCAGAGCGTGGGCAGGATTTGCGGAGGTATCTTTGACTTCGATGGTAAGCAAGAACGCTTAGAAGAAGTCAATTTAGAGTTAGAAAACCCTGAGCTATGGAACGATCCAGAGCGCGCGACCAAAATTAATAAAGAAAAAAGTCACCTTGACGGTGTCATTGATGTGGTGGTCTCTCTTGAAACCACACTAGAAGACGCGTCTGCCATGCTAGAGTTGGCAGTCGAAGCAGAAGATGAGTCATTGCTAGCTGACGTGCAGAGCGAGCTAGATAGTGCTGAGAAACGTGTTGCTGATTTAGAATTCCGCCGAATGTTTAGCGGTGAGATGGATCCAAATAACTGCTACTTGGATATTCAGTCAGGCAGTGGCGGTACTGAAGCGCAAGAT
Source organism: Psychrobacter proteolyticus (assembly GCF_038155145.1). Lineage (GTDB taxonomy): Bacteria > Pseudomonadota > Gammaproteobacteria > Pseudomonadales > Moraxellaceae > Psychrobacter > Psychrobacter proteolyticus_B. The sequence goes on along the minus strand of NZ_JBAKAY010000003.1, from coordinate 86,403 downwards.
TGGGCAGAGATGCTACTACGCATGTACACGCGCTGGGCAGAAGCTCATGGCTTCAAAGTAGATGTGATTGAAGTGTCATCTGGTAGCGTAGCTGGTATTAAGTCGGCAACCATCGAGATTAAAGGCGATTATGCGTTTGGTTGGTTACGTACCGAAATTGGCGTTCACCGTTTGGTACGTAAGTCACCATTTGATAGTAATAATGGTCGTCATACGTCGTTTGCTGCGGTGTTTGTCTCGCCTGAGATTGACGACAACGTCGAGATTGATATCAATCCAGCGGATTTGCGTATCGATACCTATCGTTCATCTGGGGCGGGTGGTCAGCACGTAAACACGACAGATTCTGCGGTACGTATTACCCATGAGCCATCGGGCGTAGTGGTGACCTGTCAGAATGAGCGTAGTCAACATGGTAACAAAGCCACGGCGATGAAGATGCTACGTGCTAAGCTTTATGAGCTAGAGATGCAAAAACGTATGGAATCACAGCAAGCGGTCGAAGACGGTAAGTCTGATGTTGGCTGGGGCAGTCAAATTCGCTCATACGTGCTTGATGACTCTCGTATCAAGGATTTGCGTACGGGTGTTGAAACCTTTAACACCGGTGCGGTGCTAGATGGTGACCTCGATCAGTTTATTGAAGCGAGTCTAAAAGCAGGATTGTAAAAGGCCGTTTTAAATAAGCAGCCGTTTTAAAATAGTAACCAATATTTAATTAAGGAAAATTATGCCAAGCGTTAATAATTATTTTGATGACAAAGTGACTTCTATCGCCTTTCAGACGGCGACCAAGCCTGCGACTGTCGGCGTCATGGAAATTGGTGAATATGAGTTTGGTACCAGTGAATTCGAAACCATGAGTGTGGTGAGCGGTGCATTGACTGTTAAGCTGCCAGAGAGTGATGAGTGGCAAACGTTTAACGCTGGTGAGCAGTTTACCGTTGAGGCCAATCAAAAATTTCAAGTAAAAGTTGATGTCGAAACGGCTTATTTATGTATATACGGCAAATAACGACTTCTAAGTTATAGCAGTATCAAAACGAAAAACGCCAAGTATTTTATGCTTGGCGTTTTTTGTGCGTCATATTTCAAATGAATTGTAAGCTATTATCCTGAAAACTATGTTTTACACAGGATTACACTTTGTCTGTGCCAAATAAACAGCAAAAACTACCGTCATTAATTATGCTAAAACCATGAATTCTTAAAGGTATATAGGTTTATGACAAAGGCAAAATTACAGACTAGCCAGCAGACAATGACCAAAGACGTGCGTCATGATTACGAGCATCTCGCACGCCGCGCTAATTTGCGTTATGTGAGTGACGACGAACCAGGCTACGAGCGTAGACGTTGGGGTCGCGGCTTTACTTATCGTGATGCAACGGGCAACACCGTCAAAGACAAAGCATTGCGTCAGCGTTTTGATGCATTGGTGATACCGCCCATGTGGTCAGAGGTCTGGATATGTCAAGATGAAAGAGGCCATCTGCAATCAACAGGCCGAGACGAAAAATCGCGCAAACAGTATCTGTATCATCCCTCATGGAACAACATCCGTGACCAAGCAAAGTTTGATGCGATGATAGGATTTGCAGAGGCGCTGCCCAATCTACGCGCGCAGGTGGAGATAGATTTGGAAGCAGAGTCATTGTCACGCACCAATGTGCTTGCTGCCGTTGTTAAATTGCTAGAAACAACATTGATTCGTATTGGTAATAGCCGCTACGCCAAGCAAAATAAAAGCTATGGTCTGAGTACGCTACGCAGCAAGCATGTCAGTGAAACCGACAATGGACTGGCATTTGATTTCGTCGGAAAAAGTGCAAAAGAGCATCATATCGAGCTGCAAGATGAACGTTTAATAGATATCGTGCAAGCCTGTTCTGAGCTGCCAGGCTATCAGATATTCAAATATCTAGATGACGACGGACATAAGCAAGTCGTCGACAGTAGCGATATCAATGATTACTTACGGATGCATACGTGCGGCATGGACTGCGAAAGCAAGCTGTACAGCGCAAAAGATTTTCGTACATGGATGGCAAGTGTGCTCGCAGCAAGCTACCTATATGACGAACTACAAACGACTGCAGGCGCTAACATACTAGCCAGTGCGCCAGAAAGTGCTGAGCGACAGCAATTAGTTACTGATATGGTAAAAAGTGTGGCAGCAGAGCTAGGCAACACACCAACCGTCTGCCGTGCCTCTTATATTCATCCCATTGTCATTGAGCGTTTTTTGGCAGGGCAGTTCTTTGAGATTTACAAACAAGCACGCCGTGGTCGAACCAAAAAATACCAAAGTTGTGAAGAAAAAGCATTGTTAGGGTTTTTAAGAGCTGATGTTTAAGTGTGAGGTTGTAGATAATAATATTGAGGTGTTAATTCTTTAATAGGAAATTGAAAATATGTGGCAGTACTTTGGCTATTGATTGTAGGTGTCTTCGCGGACTTATAGCGAATTAATGATAATTAGTTATAGATTACCTCTATTTCTATAAAATAAAAATGATACGTTATGTATTGAAATAAACGTAAAAATGCGTTACTAATAGAGCATGATAAATACAAACCTATGAAACGGTCTATAGGATGTGGCCGTTTTTCAATCATAAATGCCATTTTACCAGTTACCTGCTATTGCTAAAGGATTAGCTTATGAACACTGCCTCTCAAACTCCGACGAATATAGATACAGATACTACCATCACGCCAAAAAACTATACCGATTACTATAATAATTTTGATATGGATACACTGCTGTCAGAAATATTTGGCGAGCACATAGATGATCGTTTAAATGCTTATATGGCTTGCTGTGGTCGCCATGTACGCGATGGCCGCGCTGACAATGCTGCGCTAGTACACGAAGACACGGCAGGCAACATAACACGCATGAGTTTTGGTGAGCTTGATAAAGCGAGTGCTCAAATCGCTAACTTGCTACAGTCGTATGGGGTAAAAGCGGGAGATAAGGTAGCGACCATGCTACCGCGCACGCCTGAGCTACTTACTGTTGTATTGGCAACATGGCGTATCGGAGCCGTATATCAGCCGCTATTTACTGCTTTTGGCTATGATTCAATCAAGTATCGGATGGATAAAGCCGACACCAAAGTCGTTTTTACTAACTTAGAAAATCGCAGCAAGTTTGAAGATTTGGCTGAGCAAACCAAAATGGTATTGGTCGGCAGTATGGAAGATGCCCAGACATGGGGTGACGATCACTATGGCCAGTCTATGGCAGCCCAATCGCAAACGATGGAACCAGTATTGCTCGATACGGATGCACCATTTTTGCAAATGTTTACCTCTGGTACGGTTGGTAAATCAAAAGGGGTCAGCGTTCCATTGGCTGCATTACCTGCTTTTTACCTATATATGCGTTATGCCATCGATCTACGCGAAGATGATCAGTATTGGAACATGGCCGATCCTGGCTGGGCATATGGCTTGTACTATGCCATCACAGGGCCTTTGCTACTGGGCATCACCACTTATTTTAATGAAGCAGGATTCGACGCGACCAATACCCGTGACTTTATGGTACGTCATAAGATTACCAATTTAGCCTCTTCACCAACTGCATTTCGAATGATGAAATCTAGTGGCGTGTTTGATAGTGTTAATGAAGGCGCTCATAACGATACTAATGCTAAGCTGTCTTTACGCTGTGCCAACTCGGCAGGAGAGACGCTGAATACCGAAGTGGTCAACTGGGTTGAAACCTATCTGGCGTGCCAAGTCAAAGACCAATATGGGCAAACAGAGACTGGCATGACTTGCTGTGCACATCATGCACTGGCACATGATTGTCCTGTTGGTTCGATGGGTATGGCGCTCCCAGGTCATACGCTAGTCGTATTAGATGATGATATGAATGTACTGCCCGATGGTGAGCAAGGGCAACTGGCAGTCGTCGTCAGTCAGTCACCTGCGTTCTATTTCCGTGGTTATAGCTGGAATGAAAAACAAGCCTTTGTAGATGATTACTATCTGACAGGCGACGTAGTCGAGCGTCATAGTGATGGTAGTTACTGGTTCTCAGGCCGTGATGATGACATCATTATTACCGCAGGTTACCGTGTAGGGCCTACTGATGTCGAAAACACTGTATTAGAGCATGAAGCAGTAGCAGAATCTGCGGCGGTAGGCGTGCCAGATGAAGTGCGCGGTCATACCATCAAGTCTTATGTGGTGCTAAAAGATGGCATCGAAGGCAGTGAGCAAATCGCCAAAGAAATCCAAGAGCTGGTACGTAAACGTCTATCCACTCATGCTTATCCACGTGAGGTCGAGTTTGTGACAGAACTGCCGAAAACGCCAAGTGGCAAGATTCAACGTTTTTTGCTGCGTAGTCTGTCTGCTGCATAAATGAGTTGGTAAAGCGTCTATAAATTTAATAGAAAAATATCTAATAAGAAGCAAAAATTTAAAGGAATAATCATGCAAGTTAAAGAAAACAGCTTTTTAGTCACAGGCGGGGCATCAGGATTAGGTGAGTCAGTGGCTCGGGCGATTGTAGGTCAAGGTGGCAACGTCGTCATCGCTGATCTGAATGAATCTGCTGGGCAAGCATTGGTCGCTGAGTTAGGTGATAGTGCGCGCTTTGTACGCTGTGATATCACTAACGGTGATGAAGTACAATCAGCGGTTGAGATGGCAGAGTCAGCTTTCGGTGGCCTACAAGGTTCAATCAATTGTGCGGGTGTTGTAGTGGTACAAAAACTGCTAGATCGTGATAATAATCCGGCAGACCTTGAGGCATTTAGCCGCGGAGTCAATATCAATCTGGTCGGTTCATTTAACGTCGCCCGTTTGGTCGCTGCTAGCATTGCTAAACGTATAGCGAATGATAGCAATGCAGGCGACCATGTAGAGAAGAACATAGATCAAGGTATTATTATTAATACAGCCTCTATCGCCGCCTTTGACGGACAAGTAGGTCAAGCCAGCTATTCTTCGTCCAAGGCAGGCGTGGTTGGTCTAACCTTGCCACTTGCTCGCGAGCTGGCACGTCATGGTATTCGTGTTATGACCATCGCACCAGGTGTCTTTGCTACGCCGATGATGGACAGTATTCCTGAAAAGGCACGCGAGCAGCTAGAAGCAGGTGTGCCATATCCTAAACGTTTAGGCGCTCCCAATGAATTTGCCAAATTGGTCACTCACATCATCGATAATGCTTATCTAAATGGTGAAGTTATTCGCTTAGATGGTGCTATTCGTATGGTGTAGCAGTCTAGTGAGTGATTCATCACTTTTGCACAAAACGTATCTACAGAATCTGGCATAGTGCTTTGATACATATGATTAATGACAAAAAATTAATTATGGGAATCAAAGTCTATGCCATTTTTTTATAAAAAACATTATTCATCAAATGAGCAGCGTACGCCTTGGCTGCCTATCATCCTTGGTCTTAGTCTTGCTGCCATTGTCAGCACCAGCGCTATTGCTTATGTCAAAAGCACCTCAAAACCTAAGAATCCCATTCCTCCTTCTACAGTCATTGATAAAGTCTTTGTCGACAAATCAGACCGTATCTTAAAACTGATGAGCAATAGTAAAGTTATTAGGTCGTATCGTATTGCGCTAGGGGGCAATCCAACAGGTCATAAGCAACAAGAAGGCGACCAGCGTACGCCAGTTGGGGTTTATACCTTAGATTATAAAAACGAGAACTCTATTGCCCATCGCTCTATCCATATTAGCTACCCCAATGATGAGGACAAGGCGCGAGCGCAGTCATTAGGGGTTAATCCGGGTGGTAATATCATGATTCATGGGCAAATGAATGGCTTTGGATATTTGGCATTGTTTAATCAACGACGTGATTGGACAGACGGTTGTATCGCGGTTACCAATGACGAGATGGATGAAATTATGGCAGCGGTGACACTTGGTATTCCTATCGAAATCGTGGAGTAGAATAGTCGGATTGTTATCTAATTTATACTAAGTAGGTGCATTATTTATTACCTTATTCAATGGAAATTTATTTTTAATTTTCATTGATAAAATGGCATAACTTATCTACTAACTACATTTAACTGATATTAATAGCTAATTTAAATATTATTAATAATCAATATCATTGTTTTAAGTAAGGTTTTATTTAGCAATCGTCTTGAAATAGATGTATATATACCTTATATAAGTGACAGATAACAGTAGGCACTAGACTAAGATAATCCTTAGAGGTGCTACTGAAAATACCAATTATAAAAGGATATAGACATGAGATTTGAGAAGTTTACTCAAAAATTGCAGTCCGCCATTCAAGAAGCACAAAGCCTAGCGTTAGGTCGCGATCATACAGGTATCGATCCTGTGCATTTGCTTGCCGTGTTGTTACAAGATGAGTCTAATTTATCGATATGCCAACAAGCAGGTGCTTCTATTCCAGCGCTAAAAAATGGCGTTGCTAAAGCTCTAGATAACCAGGCGACCATTTCGGAGCCGACAGGTGACGTTAACCTAAACCCAAACTCGGTCAAAATCTTGAATTTGGCAGATCGTCAGGCTCAAAAAGAAGGCGATGATTTTATCGCAACAGAGTGGGTGATGTTGGCACTCGCTGAGCAAGGCGAAACCAAAAAGATATTTGAAAGTGCTGGCGTAACGGCAAGCAAGTTAAAAGTGGTGATTGAGCAATTGCGCGGTGATGATACGGTGAATAACCAAAACGCAGAAGATCAGCGTGATGCGCTCAATAAGTACACGATCAACCTGACTGAACAAGCAGAACTTGGCAAGCTAGACCCAGTGATTGGCCGTGACGAAGAGATCCGCCGTACTATTCAGGTGCTATCACGCCGTACTAAAAATAATCCTGTACTCATCGGTGAGCCGGGCGTTGGTAAAACGGCTATCGTCGAAGGTTTGGCACAAAAAATTATCAATGGTGACGTACCAGAAGGGCTACGCCGTAAAGAAGTGTTGTCATTGGATTTAGGTGCGCTTATTGCGGGAGCGAAATTTCGCGGTGAGTTCGAAGAGCGCCTCAAAAGCGTATTGAGCGACTTGGCCAAGCAAGAAGGCAATGTCATCCTATTCATCGATGAGCTGCATACAATGGTTGGTGCGGGTAAATCTGAAGGTGCAATGGATGCGGGTAATATGCTAAAACCTGCATTGGCACGCGGTGAACTGCATTGTGTCGGAGCGACGACGCTTGATGAATACCGCAAGTACATCGAAAAAGATGCCGCACTTGAGCGTCGTTTCCAAAAAGTGCTGGTCGATGAGCCAACGGTCGAAGATACCATTGCGATATTACGGGGTCTAAAAGAGCGTTACGAGCTGCATCACGGCGTCGATATTCAAGACAGTGCCATTATCGCTGCTGCGCGCATGAGTCACCGCTATATCACCGATCGTAAGCTACCAGATAAGGCAATTGATTTAATTGATGAAGCGGCCAGTCGTCTGCGGATGGAGATGGACAGTAAGCCTGAATCATTAGGTAAGCTTGATAGCCGTTTGATTCAGCTGAAAATGCAGCGTGAAGTACTCAAAAATGAAGAAGATGCTGGCGCGCAAGCCGAGCGTAAAGTGCTCGATGCCCAAATAGCAGAATTGGAAAAAGAGTATGCTGATCTCAATGAGGTTTGGCAGGCAGAGAAGGCACTGGTCAAAGGCAGTCAACAGCTAAAAGACGAGCTAGATAAAGCCCGTATCGCCTATGACAAAGCCAGCCGCGAAGGCGATTATGAGACAATGAGTAAGCTGCAATACGAAACCATTCCACAGTTAGAACGTCGTATTCATGAGTCTGATTTGGCTGAGCAAAAAGAGCAGACAGGTGAAGGTAGCGGTGTCAAATTGCTACGTAATAAAGTCACCGACAATGAAATCGCCGAAGTGGTGGCAGCCGCGACTGGTATTCCAGTCAGCAAAATGATGCAAGGCGAGCGTGACAAGATGATCGCAATGGAAGAAAAGCTCCATGAGCGTGTCATTGGTCAAAACGAAGCAGTCGAATCGGTGGCCAATGCGGTACGTCGTAGCCGTGCAGGCTTGTCTGATCCCAATCGTCCTTCTGGTTCGTTCTTATTTCTGGGACCTACTGGTGTTGGTAAGACCGAGCTGACCAAATCACTAGCAAACTTCTTGTTTGACTCTGAAGATGCGATTGTACGTATCGACATGAGTGAGTATATGGAAAAACATAGTGTCAGCCGCCTAGTTGGCGCGCCTCCAGGCTATGTCGGTTATGAAGAAGGCGGTACATTGACAGAAGCGGTACGCCATAAGCCATATAGTGTCATATTGTTCGATGAAGTAGAGAAGGCGCATCCTGATGTGTTCAATATCTTATTGCAAGTATTGGATGATGGTCGCTTAACCGATTCGCAAGGTCGGGTGGTAGATTTCAAAAATACCGTGATCATCATGACCAGTAACTTGGGTTCGCATAAGATTCAAGAAATGGTTGGCGAAAGCTACGAGGATATCAAAGCAGAAGTAATGGATTCTGTTGGGCAGCATTTCCGTCCAGAGTTCGTCAACCGTATTGACGAAATCGTAGTTTTCCATCCGCTTGGTATGTCGCAGATGGCAGGTATTGCGGATATTCAACTGGATCGATTACGTCAGCGTATCCAAGAGCGTGAGATGGATATTGAGCTGTCAGCCGACGCGATGAATAAATTGGTTGCCGTAGGTTATGACCCTGTTTATGGCGCTCGTCCTTTGAAGCGTGCCATTCAACAAGAGATTGAAAACCCATTATCATTGAAGCTATTAGCAGGTGACTTTGTCGCTGGTGATATTATCAAAGTCGATGTAGGTGCCGACGACAAGCTAACTTTTGATAAGCTTAGAATGAGCTAATCGTATTGGCTTTGACGTCTTTATAACCCAACTGTATGTTTAAAATAAACCCCTTATCTACAATTGTAGGTAAGGGGTTTTTATTTATAAGGAGCATTTTACGTTACTGTTTTTTTACCATTTTAATATCTCTGAAGTCTCAGGACTATGCTATAACTAAATCAAAGACTAATAGTATCAATATCAACTGAACGGAGAAACAGAACGATGACAGCCCATATTGAACGTATAAATATACCTTTAACCTCGCCACTAATCATTGCAGCATTGCTGTTTAGCACCGCTGCGTGCTCCAACCCTTCAGCAGTAAGTCCTAGCAATAACAAAAGCACTGCAACAGAGTCTAAAGAGGTTTCCACTTCAGATAGCAATGCTCAAACCGCCACACAAACCACCATACAAAAAGAGACTAGCAAGCCTGACTTTACCACCAAAGCAATCGCTACCTTTGATGAGCCTTGGGCTATGGCAGCGTTACCCATTGCAGATAACGAAGCACCAAAATTACTGGTGACACAAAAAACAGGTGAGCTATTTATCGTAGATACCGCGACGGGTAATAAGTCCAAAATCGAAGGCGTTCCTACAGTCGCTTACGGTGGTCAAGGTGGCTTAGGAGATATTATTGTGGCTCCAGATTTTGCGACGTCCAATACCGTCTATCTTAGCTACGCGGAAGCAGGGGCAGGAGCTGATAGCAATAAATTTGGTGCCAAAGTGATCAAGGCGACACTCTCAGGATTAGAGACAGCCACACCTACGTTGCAAGATATCACGCCTATCTGGCAACAGTCTCCGAAAGTCACAGGGCAGGGACATTATAGTCATCGCCTGCTGTTTTCACCCGATGGACGCTATTTATATATCAGCTCAGGCGAGCGTCAAGACAAAGACCCAGCACAAGACATGAGTGGTAATTTGGGTAAGATAATACGGTTAAGTCCTGATGGTAATACCCCGACAGACAATCCGTTTACTGATAATGAGTTGGCCAAACAGTTTTGGACCATCGGACATCGCAATGTGCTTGGTATGGCATTTGACGATAGCGGACAGCTTTGGGCGCACGAGATGGGACCAAAGGGCGGGGATGAATTTAATATTATTGAGAAGGGTAATAATTATGGCTGGCCAGTGGTATCTAATGGACGCAATTATTCAGGTTTAGATATTCCTGATCATGATACAAAGCCAGATTTTGCGGCACCCAAAATTACTTGGACACCTGTCATATCACCATCTGCTATGAGCATCTATGCGGCTGGTACTCATAATGACTTTCCTAGCTGGCAGGGCAATGCACTTATCAGTGGCTTATCGTCTAAAGCGCTTATCGTAGTGGGCATAAGTGAAGGCAATACCGCGGCTGAGCGTTACCGTTATGACATGGGAGAGCGTGTACGCAGTGTGCTAGCAGTAGACGGGCAAGTGTGGACACTTGAAGACGGTAATGATGCACAATTACTCAGATTATTGCCCAAATAACATCGAAACAATATTGAAAGAACATTGAAACAACTTCGAATTAACATCGAATTAAGGACGTATTTACCTGCCTGTATATTTAATTATTTTAATAAAACTATTCAAATCTTTTAGAATAAATTAATAGTTTTATCAAGTTTTATTTTGTAATAGATTGATAGTTAAGACCTATTTTGTTAAGGTAACGTTCCTTGAAATTTGAGACTTGCACATGGAAGAAGTAAAAGTAGGCAGATTAGGACCTTTTCCGCGGGTAAGTAAACCTGTGTTTATTACATCATCACTGCTGATTGTTGGCTTTATTATTTTCGGTGCGTTTTTCACCGAAACAGCAGGGGCTGTTTTTAGTTTTTTACAAAATTTTATTACCGATAAGTTTGGTTGGCTATTCATTATTCTAGTTAATACCGCGCTCGCGCTTTGTATTTACTTGGCAATGAGTCGCTATGGTGACATTCGACTAGGTAACCAAACAGAGCGACCGCAGTACAATCTGTTCTCTTGGATTGGCATGCTATTCTCTGCAGGTATTGGTATTGGTCTGGTTTATTGGGGTACAGCCGAGCCGCTGTATCACTTTATGGCACCACCAATGGGCGATGCCGAGACAGTAGAAGCCGCCAAGCAAGCAATGAATATCTCATTTATGCATTGGGGTCTACATGCTTGGGCGATTTATACGATTGTAGCGCTATCTTTAGCGTATTTCCATTTCCGTCGCGGCCTACCACTATCGATTCGATCTACTTTGTATCCTTTACTTGGTAAAAAGATCTATGGTCGTTGGGGACACACGGTCGATATCTTAGCTGTGTTTGGTACGATGTTTGGTGTGGTTACCTCACTCGGGCTTGGGGTTATGCAGATCAACTCTGGACTCGAAAAGCTGTTTGGTACGCCTAACAGTCTTACCGTACAGTTTGGCTTGATCGCTTTCATTACAGCGCTAGCGGCAGCTTCAGTCTTGATGGGTTTGGATAAAGGTATTAAGCGTTTAAGTGATATCAATATTGGTTTCACTATCGTCTTATTAGCGTTTATGGTCATCTTAGGACCAACGCTATTTATCTTTGATAGTTTTATCGAAAACATCGGCAACTATCTGACTGTGATTGTACCTTTAGGTACATGGGGTGAGTCTTATAGCGGTACAGATTGGCAAAGTAGCTGGACGATATTTTATTGGGCATGGTGGGTTAGCTGGGCACCATTCGTTGGTATCTTTATCGCTCGTATCTCTCGTGGCCGTACTATTCGTGAGTTTACGCTTGGTGTACTACTGATTCCAATGCTGATTTTGTTCTTCTGGTTTACCACCTTTGGCGGCGTTGCTGTTCATATGGAACTTGCTTCTGCTGTGTCAGGTGTTAGCCCAGGATTGGTTGAAGCAGTACAAGCGGATTCTGGTAGTGCGATCTTTAAGTTGGTTGAGTACTACCCATTGGCAAAACCGATTACGCTACTGATTGTCGTCATGATTATGCTATGGTTTGTGACCTCGTCAGATTCTGCTAGCTTTGTCATCGATATGTTGACTGCTGGTGGCGATACCAACCCACCGAAAATCCAGCGCTTATTTTGGGCAACGACAGAAGGTGTTATCGCTGCTATCTTGCTAGCGGCTGGTGGACTGTCTGCTCTGCAGGCGGCAGCTATCGTAGCAGGACTACCGTTTGCCTTAGTAGTCTTTGTCATGATGTATGCGCTACTGCGTGGTTTGAGTCGTGATCGTCTGATTCTATACAGAGCGCAGCAAGGCTTTATTACGGATGAATCAGCAGACCATAACTCAGCGAATGAGTTCGTCGATGAGCATCTACTAAAAGGGCCGCCTAAGATTGTTAAAGGTGACTAAGAAGTAGATAGCATTAAGACAGCTACTTAAGCTTTTAATAGAAGAAGCCCCAATTTATTTTTAAATTGGGGCTTTTTATTGGGTAAAGATATTTAAATTTATTCAGGAAAAATTCAGATTGTTGAAATATTATTGCTGCAATGTTACTACGATTTCTATACATTCGGCAGTATTTACATGGTGTTATATTTAGTGATTCGTTCATACCTTAGTATGATTACGCTCTTTTTTGGGGATATACCTATGGATCATGTAAAAGTTGGCAGGTTAGGCCCTTTCCCGCGGGTAAGTAAACCTGTTTTTTTGACTTCAGCATTACTTATTATTACATTTATTATTCTTGGCGTTTTTTTTACTGAATCTGCCGGTACGTTGTTCAGTTTTTTACAAGGCTTTATTACCGATAAATTTGGTTGGTTTTTCATTATTCTCGTTAATGTGGCTTTAGGACTTTGTGTTTATTTATCTATGAGCCGTTATGGCGATATTCGCCTTGGTGCTCAAACTGAGACACCACAGTACAGTCTATTTTCGTGGATCGGTATGCTGTTCTCTGCTGGTATCGGTATTGGACTTGTCTACTGGGGTACAGCAGAGCCCTTATATCACTTTATGGCACCGCCACTTGGTGAAAAGGAAACAATAGAAGCCGCCAAGCAGGCGATGAATATTACCTTCTTACATTGGGGCTTACATGCTTGGGCATTGTACGCGATTGTAGCGCTATCTTTAGCCTATTTCCATTTTCGCCGTGGCTTACCACTATCGATTCGCTCAACCCTTTATCCTATATTGGGTAAAAAAATATATGGCTCGTGGGGTCATGCCGTTGATATCTTAGCCGTATTCGGTACGATGTTTGGTGTGGTGACGTCACTCGGTCTTGGAGTGATGCAAATTAACTCAGGGCTTGAGAAATTATTTGGTATTCCTAATAATCTCACAATACAAATCGCTCTAATTGCTTTCGTTACTGCTTTAGCCGCCTGTTCTGTCATGATGGGCTTGGATAAGGGTATCAAGCGTCTAAGCGATGTGAACATTGGTCTAACGGCTATTCTGCTTGGTTTTATGGTCGTCTTAGGGCCGACGCTTTTCATTTTTGATAGCTTCCTAGAAAATATCGGCAACTATCTTTCAGTGGTTGTGCCATTAGGTCTGTGGGGGGAGTCTTATGAAGGTGAGGCAAACTGGCAGTCAGCATGGACGATATTTTATTGGGCATGGTGGGTAAGTTGGGCACCATTTGTCGGCGTGTTTATTGCTCGTATCAGCCGTGGTCGTACGATTAGAGAGTTCGTACTTGGGGTATTGCTTATCCCTATGACCATATTGTTCTTTTGGTTTTCAACTTTCGGCGGTGTTGCTATTCATATGGAGCTGCTCGCTGCTATTGATCCAGCATTGGTTAGTCCTGGACTGGTCGAGGCGGTACAAACAGATTTTGGTAGTGCCATCTTTAAGTTGGTTGAGTACTATCCATTGGCGCAACCCATCACATTTATGATTGTGATTATGATTGTATTGTGGTTTGTGACCTCATCAGATTCAGCAAGTTTTGTCATTGATATGCTGACCGCAGGTGGTGATACCAATCCGCCAAAGATTCAACGTTTATTTTGGGCAAGCACTGAAGGCGTTATTGCTGCTGTTTTGTTAGCTGCTGGTGGATTGAGCGCGTTACAAGCAGCCGCTATCGTAGCAGGATTGCCATTTGCCTTGGTTATATTTGCCATGATGTATGCGCTACTGCGTGGTTTGAGCCGCGATCGACTGATACTATATAGAGCGCAGCAGCATTATATTACTGAAGAGTCAGCAGATCATAACTCGGCAGATGAATTTGCTGACGAGCATCTATTAAAAGGGCCACCTAAGATTGTTAAAGGTGACTAAGAAGTAGATAGCATCAAGACAGCTATTTAAGATTTTGATAGAAGAAGCCCTGATTTATTTTTAAATTGGGGCTTTTTTATTGGGTGAAGATACTTATATTTATTCAGGACAAATTCGGATTGCTGAAAATTATTACCGAAATGTTACTACCATTTCTATACATTCGGCAGTATTTACAAGGTGTTATATTTGATAATTCGTTCATACCTTGGTATGGTTACGCACTTTTTTGGGGATATACCTATGGATCATGTAAAAGTTGGCCGATTAGGCCCTTTTCCGCGGGTAAGCAAACCTGTATTTTTGACTTCAGCAATCTTGATACTGGCGTTCATTATTTTTGGCGCTTTATTCAATGAACAAGCAGAAGTAGTATTTAACCAAGCAAAAGCATTTGTCTCTTTACGCTTTGGCTGGTTCTTTATTGTCGTGGTCAATTTAACATTGGTCATGAGTATTTATATGATATTTAGCCGCTACGGCGATATCAGACTCGGTCATCAGAATGAGAGACCAGAGTACAATATGGTTTCTTGGATTGGCATGTTGTTTTCAGCAGGTATCGGTATTGGGCTGCTTTACTGGGGTACCGCTGAGCCGCTGTATCACTTCATGGCACCACCATTAGGCGAAGCGGAGACAGTTGCCGCTGCCAAACAAGCGATGAATATCTCGTTCCTACATTATGGTCTACATGTATGGGCGCTATATGGCATGGTTGCGCTATCGCTTGCTTATTTTCATTATCGAGTAGGTTTACCACTGGCTATCCGTTCGACACTTTATCCAATATTGGGTAAAAAGATCTACGGCGGTTGGGGACATACGGTAGATACGCTCGCCGTATTTGGTACGATGTTTGGGGTAGTGACCACGTTAGGTCTTGGCGTCTTGCAGATTAACTCAGGCCTTGAGACGTTATTTGGTATACCCAATAATATTACGGTGCAGATTATTTTGATTGGCCTTATCACCATGCTAGCAGGGTTATCTCTGTTTATGGGATTGGATAAAGGCATCAAGCGTCTAAGTGATACCAATATATTGTTCACTGTGATATTGCTAAGTTTTGTGATTATCTTTGGGCCTACGCAGTTTATCTTTAACAGCTTCGTAGAAAACATCGGCAACTATTTGCATCAAATCGTGCCATTAGGTTTGTGGACAGAGTCTTATAGAGGCGAAGAAAATTGGCAAGCCTCTTGGACGATTTTCTATTGGGCATGGTGGATTAGTTGGTCACCATTCGTTGGGGTATTCGTTGCACGTATCTCTCGTGGTCGTACCATCCGTGAGTTTATATTAGGCGTATTATTAATTCCCATCACGATATTGTTCCTGTGGTTTACCGCTTTTGGTGGTTCTGCGGTAAATATGGAGCTGGTGGCAGCAGCAGACCCTAACATAGTTAGTCCAGGTCTGATCGAAGCGGTCAAAGCCGATACAGGTAGCGCTATCTTTAAGTTGATGGAATCTTATCCATTAACGGGTGCGGTTAACTTGCTCATTGTGGTGATGATTGTATTATGGTTTGTTACCTCGTCAGATTCAGCCAGTTTTGTCATTGATATGCTGACTTCAGGTGGTGATACCAATCCGCCAAAGATTCAGCGCTTATTTTGGGCAGGTTCTGAAGGTGTTATCGCAGCTGTATTATTGGCAGCAGGTGGCTTAAGTGCACTACAAGCGGCATCGATTGTCTCAGGATTTCCTTTTGCTATTGTGATCGTCGTGATGATGTATTCTCTATTGCGTGGTCTCAGTCGAGATCGTTTGATACTCTATCGTAATCAGCAATGGTTTACCACAGAAGAGTCAGCAGAGCACAACTCGGCCAATGAATTCCGTGATGAAGAGTTACTAAAAGGCCCACCAGCACTTGAGAAAGATGCTTAAGCTTTAGAGTTTATTTCTTAGCTACAAAAATACCCAGCTTGTCATAAGCTGGGTATTTTTATGGATGTTCAATATTTTTAATAAAAAAGCTTCCAATACAGCAGCTTCCAATACAGCAGATCTCGATACAACCACTTTATGGATTAGCTACATTCGCCTTTTGTATAACCAACGGCTTCAGGAATATTACAGGCTGAGCAGGCATTACTAGCCGTTCGGTAGCTGATCACTGATCCAACTTTCGTTTTTACACAGACGGGTTCATATTGTGCCGTACAGATATTATTGGCAGGGTTAGCGAGTGGACATTGAGTAAGAGCCCCTTCAAATTGCTGACTGATATCAGGACTGGATGGGGTAGGTGTTTGACCAGACGTGCCTACATCAGACATAGAACTACAGCCAGTTAAAGCTAGAACTAATATCAATATAAGTGATGATGGTTTGAACGGAGATTGATAAATTGTGGAAAATCGACGAGTAGATATAGTTTGTTTCATAAGAAATGTCCTTATTCATAATATTCGATAGCGTCCTGTTATCGATGATGGATTTACCTACTGAGGCTAAACGCTTAAGCATTTATGGTAGCTCATTTGTCAGTAGCTATCTACTTAAACACCATACAAAAACCCCAAGCTCAATTGAGTTTGGGGTTTTGTTTTCTGCCATCAAATACTGATTTTACAACAGCATGTCTAAATCAAAGACATCTAGACTGACGACATTCGCTTATTCAGCTGGTTTGTCGTCTTGATTTAGCTGCACGTACTTGTCAAAGTTTTGAGCATAATCAGTTAAGTTATCGCTTAGCATCTGGCGATACTGTTTGACATAAAACTCGACGATATCGTCTTTTTCTTTGGCGAAATCATCACCTTTGACGAAGCCGATAGAGGCAACTGATGCGCTATAACGTGCTGCAGCATACAATAAAGAAGCACCTACTTGACCTGAGTGCGCTTCAGGGCCTAGCTGGCTGTTGGCGATACCAATGATAGCATCAGCACGTTGATAGAATGCCTGCATTTCAGGGGTGATTTCGATGTTAGCATCAGCGTTTTGATCTTGAATATTGTCTTGAGACATAAGCAACTCCTAATAATAAGTGTCAGTAGTTTTTAGTATATAAAAATGGTTGGTAAACGTTTTAAAGTAGTGACTCTTATAAACCAGCGTCTGCTTTTAAGATATCAGCTTTGTCTGTTTTTTCCCACGTAAAGGCAGTCTCTGAACCTGGACGACCAAAGTGTCCAAAGGTAGCAGTCTGCTGATACATTGGTTGTAGTAAGTTCAACATACGGGTAATGCCGTAAGGACGTAGGTCAAAGTGCGTACGAATCAAGCGAATGATCTCATCGTTACTGATTTTGCTAGTACCAAAGGTATTAACAGAGATAGAAGTAGGCTCAGCGACACCAATCGCGTAGCTGACCTGTACTTCACAGCGCTCAGCAAGACCTGCTGCTACGATGTTTTTGGCAACATAACGTACCGCATAAGCAGCACTGCGATCCACTTTTGAAGGATCTTTACCACTGAATGCACCGCCACCATGACGTGCCATGCCGCCGTAAGTATCAACGATAATTTTACGACCAGTCAAACCAGCATCACCAACAGGACCACCGATCACAAACTTACCAGTTGGGTTGATATGATAGCGTGTGCCAGCGTGCAATAAGTCAGCTGGTAGCACTTGCTTGATGATAGATTCCATCACGGCTTCTTGTAGATCTGACTGCGAGATGCTTGGATCATGCTGTGTTGATAATACAACAGCATCGATGGCGACAGGGCGATTGCCATCATACTTCAAAGTTACCTGCGCTTTGGCATCTGGACGCAACCATGGCAACTCACCTGCGCGGCGCAGCTCCGACTGACGCTCCATCAAACGATGGGCATACTCGATAGGCGCTGGCATCAATACTTCGGTCTCATTGCTAGCATAACCAAACATTAAGCCTTGATCGCCTGCACCTTGCTCTTCAGGGTCGCTACGATCGACGCCTTGCGCAATTTCAGGAGATTGTTTGCCTAGCATGTTGATGACTGCACAAGTCTCGCCATCAAAGCCTAGGTCTGAATGGTGATAGCCAATGCCATTTACGGTGTCACGGACCAGACGCTCTAAATCGATATTTGCCGTTGTAGTGATTTCACCTGCAAGTATGACTGCGCCTGTTTTTACTAAGGTTTCGCATGCCACACGTGCGTGCAGATCTTCACGTAAGATAGCGTCAAGGATAGCGTCTGATATTTGGTCAGCCATTTTGTCAGGATGGCCTTCGCTCACAGATTCTGAGGTAAATAAGTTGTATTCACGCATAATGGGATCGCTTAATTGAATCAATAAGGGTAGGAAAAGCAGCACATCTGGGTGCTGCTCTAATTAATTTTGACCACGCATTTACGCGGCAGATAATCGGTATTTCTCAATTTAAAATCGGTTTTGACTAAAATCTTTGCTAATAAATTTGACCAAAGGGTGAGCGGACTATCATTCAATCAATATATAAAATGATACTGCCTCGCTCTGATATGGTCTTGGCGGTAATGATTTGAGTCAGTACTTGCCCTAATAGACAACGCTAATGTGCAGATTGCCTTATCAGAAGCAGGGTAATGGCCAAAATCTCTTAACGCAAAATAGGGTTATTCTACCTTGAAACGTTATAAAACTCTAGTGAGCAACACTTGCTCTACTATAAGAAATGCTCAACAAGCAGTTCACTGCAATCAAAGGTGGTTACTGGATAGCGGTTTATCTAGCTGAGTGATTAGCTAGCAGTAGCATCTGCTTAAAATGAACAATACGTTACAACTCTAAAAATGCAGCTTTATCTTTGAACATACATTCTTCATAGACAGGGCAAGCGCCGCATTTGGGTGTACGTGCCTGGCAAGTATAGCGGCCGTGTAAGATAAGATAATGATGGGCGTCTACGATGAAGTCTTCTGGAATACGCTCGACCAGCTTTTTTTCGACGATGAGTACGGTTTTGCCAGTAGCAAGCCCAGTACGATTGCCCACACGAAAGATATGCGTGTCAACGGCCATGGTAGGCTGGCCAAAGGCCGTATTTAATACAACGTTGGCAGTTTTGCGGCCGACACCTGCCAGTGATTCTAAGTCTTTGCGGTTATCAGGAACAGTGCTATCAAATTTCTCAATCAAATCACGACAGGTTTTGATGACGTTTTTTGCTTTGGCATTATAGAGACCAATGTTTTTGATATAGGATTTGAGACCGTCTTCGCCTAGTGCCAGTATTGCCTCAGGTGTATTGGCCACAGGGTACAACTGCTTGGTAGCAATATTGACACTGACATCAGTCGCTTGTGCGGACAGAATTACCGCGATAAGTAACTCAAAATTACTGTCATAATTAAGTTCGGTGACAGGCTCATCAATAGTCGCTGCCAGCTTTTCAAAGAACGGACGCACGTCACGATTGGGCATTCGTCTAGAGGGCGGTGTGTCAGCTGTTTTATGTTTGACCGTTTTACTCATGGCATTTTGACTATTATTTTAGTGAATGGTGGTGCCAAATTATATGCTAGCGTTAGCATTCATGTTAATGATTAAAGTATCAATTTATTAACGCAAGCTCTACTTGTAATGACTCAAGCTCGGCTTGTAAGGATTCGAGCTCTGCTTGTTTCTTATCGTTTGCACGCACACTCAGCTGCTTTTCCAGTTTTTTGATTTTGGTACGGAGCTTGGCAGCCGCAATGGTGTTTTTCGCTTGCGACTCACTGATGTTTAGAGACTGACTTGCTGCATTATTGAGCTTAGCCTCAACCATGCTAACGACAGGTCTACTATTGCTCGTATCGGCAAGCTGTTCTGTGACACGTTTCAAATGGGTGTGGTAGCGTTGTCTCAAATCTTCTTGCTCTGCTATTCGCTCAGGCTCAGATATTTCTCGCTCAATCGTAACTAAGTCAATGCAATCAACAGGGCAGGGCGCAATGCATAGCTCACAGCCCGTGCACAAATCTGTAAAAATCGTATGCATATGCTTGCCAGTACCAACGATAGCATCGACTGGGCAAGCAGGAATGCATTTGGTGCAGCCGATACAGTCATCTTCACGGATCACCGCACGAACCTCGGTCGGACGTTTAGAGGTGGCATCTATTGGCCACTGTGAAGGTACTGCCGTCAGCGTAGTGTCAGAAGTGTCTATATCGAGAGTCTGAGCAATCGCATTGGTGACTGGCTGACCACCGGGCACACATTTATTATACGGCTCGCCATTTAATACAATTGCAGCGGCATATGGCAGGCAACCATCTGGATGCTCACATAGCCCGCATTGCGTCTGTGGCAAACAAGCATCCACACGTGCAATTTTCGCCTGTATGTCAGCGGGCAAGGTATCAATGTGTAATGCATCGAATAAGATAGGTAGATTAACTAAGCGTATATTGGTGCTACTTTGCATTTAATTAAGGACCTTAATACCAGTCGTTAGAATTGGTATTAGTATAAATAGAGATAAAAGGTTGAGAAAGCGGTCTTTGTAAAACAGTATCTATAAGAGCATCTGCTCATGTTAGCGTGTTACTGCTCATTTTGGCATGTTACTTACTAAAAATGAAGTTCGAAGTAAAACGCTTGTCACAGGAGCAGCGATTTTAAAGAGATGAGATTGAAAATACAATACTGTAGCGTAATGTGGTATTTATAGATAAGTACTGATTATAAATCTATATTTTGTTCTTTAGCCACTTGATCAATCAAATCACGAGCGATACTACCCTTCGGCGGAATTCTGGGTAGGTTTGAGAGATCAAAGAAATCAGCATGTGCTAACTCATCTTCTTGCAAGATAATATCGCCACTGGCATACGAGGCTCGAAAACCGAGCATCAAGTTAGAGGGGAATGGCCATGGCTGACTACTGACATAGCGGATATCTGATACGCTGATATTGACCTCTTCTGCGACTTCACGTACTACGGCATGCTCCAAACTCTCTCCAACTTCTACAAACCCTGCGATCAAACCATACATTGGCGGCAGATTTTGCTGTCCATGACGATGATGGTGAGCCAGTAAGATTTGCATCTCACCTGTTACTGGATTTGGACGAGTAATAGCAGTAATGACGCACGGTTGTACGCGAGGGTATTGGCGCAATCGACATACTGGACAAACCATGGCACGTTCGCCTTGGTCAGCATGTACGGTAGGGCTAGCACAGCGACTACAAAACTGTGTATCTGCTTGCCAGCTTAATAGTTGTATTGCTTGGCTAATCTGATCTGACAAAGCGACTGGCAAATGAGTCATCAGTTTTCGATAAGGAACAAAAGTGTTACCACTACTTTCAGCGATAATTGGTAGCGTTACGTTATGAGTAACTGCATAGTCATAAGTCATGGCACTCGTAGCTTGAGCGGTAAAGCTATGAGCCATACTGGCATCAACCGTATCATCTGCACAGTTGCCAGCGCTATTGTTGTCATCTGATAACCAATGATTTGGTGCTAGGCTCTCGTGCAGCGTTACATGACCAACCTGATAAGCTTGCTCGCTTAAGTCATTACTCTCGGGCGATAGCTGAACTTGCAAAGGCCACCAACCATCTGGCATTTGACGGCATAAGATACTGTCATCACTTAATACAAAAGCATGAGCCATATAAAATTCCAAACATTATAAAGTAAGTCCGCATCGAGGTAGACACAGACTGTTTTAGAGTAAAGTATCATCAATTCTATGTAAACCAGATATCCAGATATGTTGTCAGGCTGGTTCAGCCTAATGACCAGGCTAGTTCAACCTAATGACTGTAGCGCTTTCACATGCCTGACTTGTACCTACATTATCTTGAATTATCTATACGTAAATGAGATGTCATGGCTAAGAGATGATGACCATGACATGATAATAAGAAAAGTTAAGCAGCAAGTAGATGGCTTAAGCTCTGTTGACCAACATCAAGCGCTTGCTTGCTGACAGGGCGATTATTCTCAAAACCATCTAAGTGATGATCGACCGCCATGATAACATCAGCGATGCAGGCTAACGTACTGTCTTCGATACGTCGTCCGCCTTCGATACGTTGTTCGATATAGTTGGCTAGCTGACTCAGCATGCTGGCAGGTGTGGCCAACTGTAAGAAACGTACTGCGCCTGCTACTTGACGCATCATCCCAGGGATATTTTGGATATTGAGCATGTCGCGCTCAGGCTCCGCCAAATAATCATTGATGGCTTGCTCAGCACTAGCAATCGCAGTTCGGCTTTCTTGTATCAAGGTATCATTGGCCGTATTAAGCTGATGCAATGAGATATGCGGGTTATTCAGTGGCAGATAGATTGCCCCTGGTGTATGCATCTCTGCCATAGCAATGGTGGCGTTCTCTGCATGCATTAACGCTAGTAGCAAATGATCGAAATCTTCAGGAGCAGGCGCTTGCCAATGGCTCACAGCTTCTGCTGCTTCGCTAAGACTATTGGCTGCGTTGGACAGACCTAACAGACGTAATGCCGAACTCAGTTCGGTCAGCTCTTTAATAATCTGCGCTGTCTGCATATCAATAGGATTGATTGAATCGCCACGTGCATAACTATCGACGTGTTCTTTAATGTTATTGATCTGATTTTGAATAATTGTGTTTAACGTATCGGTAAGTTCGCGGTTAGGACCGAATAAAAAGCGTTTCATCTGTTCTAGCTGAGCACCTTCTAAATGGTTATTTGCATATTGTTCACGTAATTGCTGCGCTTGCTCGTTATCACGTTGACAGGCAAAGCTCACTAAATCTGCAAAGCGGGTATCCATGACTGGTAAATAGCTTTGAAATTGCTGCTCTAAATAGATAAGTGTGTGCTTTTGACTTAGGTTTAATGGTAATATTGCTGCGATATCAGTCACGGCGGCAGTCGCCGCTTGCCAAAACAAACTATCAGTATTTGCAGCGATTAAAGCACAGGCTGCACTCATAGCATCAAGTTTTTGTTGATCCGCGGAGTCAATGTTGCCATCTTGATTGAGTAATGCAACCGCAAGGCCACTACGATACGCGTTGGTCAGCAGCTCTGTGTCTAGATTAAGCGTGCTTAGAGATTCAAAGTTTTGTTCAGGGTTGGCGATGATGACACTACTGCTACCAAATGCTGCAAAATAGTCTGCTGTAATAGGAGCTTCTTGACTATGTGCATTAAGCTTGTTGATGACAGGTATCAGTAGAGTAGGCTCTACCGATTCAGTCAAGAGGACAAACTCAACATAACGATCCAAGGTCATGATGGCTTCTGATAGATCCATGATCAAATCAGTATCGTTATTATCACCATTGTCATAAAGTCTCTGTAGACCACCAACAATAGCATCATTCAATGCTTCTGCACCGACCAAAGAAATCAGTTTAAAAATACAAGACAGCTGCTTTAATACTTCGATAGAATCTGACAACAAAGGCGCCTGACTACTATCATCATTGAACTCACCTAGATGAATTTCAGTATCTTTAAGCGTTGCTATAACCTCATCATGCAGTAAATGGAGTGATGGTAGGTTAAAATCAGTAACACTAAGTGTTGGGGCGGTTAGCTTCATTTGCGCAGACTGGTCCATAAGTATTTTTCCATAATGTACTGATGAGAATAGCAATAGTGTAAATTTGATTCAGAAAGTATTAGCTAGTGATGTTTTAACGCTTTCTATCATAATAATCAAGACTAAATTATACAAATGTCGGTTCAATAAAAATTCGAACGATAATTATATGCTAGCTTTTAGTGCAGGATAATCTTCTGCCAAAGCGGCATACCAGCTTTGGTCAGCAGTTTCATCCGACGTTGAAGCCAGTAATAAATTTGCTAAATTGGCGAAACTTGCATGAGCGGTTTGTCCGCCATCGGTATCTGTATCCTCTTCAATGGCTAGCGTGACCTGTCCACCAGTCATCGCCAGATAAACTTCGGCTAAAATCTCTGAGTCAAGTAATGCCCCGTGAAAAGTACGGTCTTGCTTACCAACATCTAGGCGACGCACGAGGGCATCTAGCGTGTTTTTTTGCCCAGGGTATTGTTGCTTGGCCATCGCCAGTGAATCGGTTACTTGCACTCGATTAGCAAAGTCATTCAGACCAACTTTTGCAAACTCCATATTTAAGAAGTTCATATCAAAAGTAGCGTTGTGAGCGATAATCTCAGCGCCGTCCATAAAGTCATACAAAGACTGAGCCACTTGGTCAAAGGTCGGCTTGTCAGTCAAAAATGCTTCAGAGATACCATGAATACGAATGACTTCATCATCCATACCACGCTGCGGATTGATATAAACGTGCAGCTTTTCACCAGTAAACTTACGTCCGACCAGCTCCACAATACCGACCTCGATAATACGGTCGCCTTTTAGAGCATCAAGCCCTGTGGTTTCTGTATCCATGATAAGCTGACGATCTGCTTCATGGCGGTGTATCGGCTTTGGTAGTAGCGGCTTAAAATGTGGGTTGGCACGGCTAGTATCCCCATCGAACTTAGGGGCATCAGATTCTACACTTGGCAACATATCATTGTCGACGGTATCATCTAGGTGCGTTTGAATATCTGGCATAGCTTTGGTACTCGTCGGGTTGTATGTATTGTCTTGATGGCTGTTAGATTCTACAGCAATGTCTTCATTTGTTTGAAGGTTGTCAGCAGTACTCTGACTATCTTCTATTAGCGGTTCAGTTTCTAAGAGCTCTTCATAAAACTCATCGTCCATCATATCTAGACCCAATGGGTCAAAACTTAGCCAATCAGCGCTAGACGTGTTTTGCAAGGTATCAGTATCAGTATTAATGTCAGTCACTATTTGGTCTTTTTTTTTAGTCGTATCTGCTTCACTGACTATAGCTGAATGCCCGCTGTTGGATGTGACACCTAAGTTTGCCAGCTCGTCTGCTTTTTCATTACCAGCATGTCCAGCGTGACCCTTGACCCAATGCCAGCTGACATCACGCTGTTGGCAGAGCTTATCCAATTGTTGCCATAGGTCTTGATTAGCGACTGGCTTTTTACTGGCAGTTTTCCAGCCCTTTTTCTTCCAACCCTCGATCCATTCAGTGATGCCTTTTTGGACATAACTGGAGTCAGTCCAAATCTCAAGAGTATGCTCATTCGGGCTATGGGTCAGGGCTTGTATCGCGCCCATTAGCTCCATACGGTTATTGGTGGTTTCTTTGTCGCCACCGTACAAATCTTGCGTGCTGCCATCACTAAATATAAGATGTGCGCCCCAGCCGCCAGCGCCAGGATTGCCTTTGCAAGCACCATCAGTATAGGCCACAGTGGTATTGGTTTTAGCAGCCAATGGATCAATCGCGTTGTCTTTATGAGTGTTTGGCATTGAATTACGGTTGTCTGACATAAAAGAGTATGGACCTGATAAGTGGTAAGCATAGGGTAGTACTAGAGCATCTCGTTTACGTTATTCGAACGATGATGATGACGTTGTGAGTATAGCAAATCTATCATAAATATGGGCAGTCGTGACGCACAAAGTCAGAAAACCCTTACGGTAACTTATAACATAATAGTAACGTCTTGGTTTTCTGTTAAAATAGCGAAGCTCGCTGAAAGCCACTGATTTTTTAATGACAGAGCTGTCTTTGCTACAAAGATGCCCAAGCACATTTTTTGTATCTGCTATTTGATGGTTTTTTGACAATAGTACACTTAATTAAAGTTTTTAATGCATGATTGCAGGATAACCCCATTATGTCCTTACGCTCGAATTTATTTAATAAGAGACTGACGTATCTGATGCTCAGTGTAACTGCCAGCAGCGCGATTTTTCTGAGCGCTTGTAATGATACTAGCCCTCAAGCAGATACCGAAGTTGCAGCAGATATGTCTGTCTTTGAAGGTTGCTATACGGTGAGTCAAGATGAGCCTGCACAGATAAAGGTCAGCCAGCAAAATAACACTTGGGTAATGCAGATGAAAGAACCCGTCACTGCTAAGCGCGTCTGGGATACTCCAGAGCCGTTAGAAATAATAGACAATAGTGACATACCGCAGTTTTTCTCTATTGATCCAGACAATGTCGATGCGGTCATTGGTCGTCCTGATCGAGTGCTTGTACTGGCTCATGTCAAACCAGCTTACGCAAATATTGATCCGCTCTTAGACAGTGAGTATTTGTCGTATATTTACCGAGGTGCCAATACGATCTACCGCGTGGAGTGCGATGAGGTGAATACCGATATTTTAGCCAATCCACATGCCAATCTTATTATCGATAATGTTGATGACGGTATTTAAATAAGCATTGATGATAGTATTTAGATAAGTATCGACTATAAATATCATTGTTGGTCGATGATATTTGCATAGACAGTATTTTGTTATAAACAGTCATACCATTAGAGTTAAGCGATATGAATTTTTTTAGTTACGTGGTGTTAGGCGGGTTCTCTTATGCAGCTGGTTGGGCGGTAAGGACGTATGTATTAGACAAACAACCGACGCCTGAGCAGCCTTATAATTTAAAACACCCTACGATTTTGGCATATTTGGGTGCATTTTTTATTATCATGTTGATCGTCTCGTGGCTGCTTGGTCGCTATGCGCTTGGTCATACTGCGATTGATTTACCTTTCATTATTGTCAATAGCCTCGTTGCAACATTCGTCTACTCGTTTGGTCTTAATCCAGAAAAAGCTAATTATGAAGTACCTGATTAAAATATAGTATTGAATGAATTGTAAATAACAAAAGCCACGACCGAAGTATTAATTCGCGGTCGTGGCTTTTTCGATAGTGCAGTTTTTTAATAGTTGAAAGTGTTAATATTTATGAGGCTTTCTTCAGATTAGTACCAGTCTCGTCGCTATCTTTCTCATCACTACTAGTCTTGTCGTTACTAGTCTTATCCGTGTCGCTCTTAGCTTCTAACTTATCCTTAGTAGCTGATTGTTCTTGCCTCCATTCTTTATATTTTTGCAGATCTTTTCTGGCCTGCTTTAAACAGAATTTAAGTACTAGCGCATCATCGATATGGCCGATAAACGGAATAGAATCAGGAATGAGGTCAATTGGATTTAGCACATAGAGCGCACCAATAACGCCAGCTGAAATTGTTTTGAAAGGGATCTTACGGTAGTCACCTTTGTAATAATCTTTGACGAGACTCATAAATAGCATTAAATCATCACTAAACGGCTCAAGATAGCCGCTGTCCTCTAACTTTTCTTTTAGCTTGTCTTCTTTGCCTAGCAAGTATTCTAAATTAGAGTCAAGTGACTTGTTCTTATCGGTTTTTTTATTAAACATAATTATTACCTTTTGTTTTTTGCGATGAATTTGTATTTACAGTAACAAATCTAGTCGACCTATATTGTGTGTCTCAGTAGCGAAAAAGTAAATATCGGTAAAGATTAGGCAACCATCAGTGTCAGAAAAGCGTCTACAATATGCTGCCACAAGGTCTAAAAACACAAGTCATAAAAATAAAAGCGATAAGGTAACAGTAAGGTATGGGGATTAAGCGTCAGGCATGGACAGATAATAAAAATAGTCGTGCAACTGAAACAACAACTGGGCTAAACCGTCGGCAGTTTCTACGTCGAATCGGTGTGAGTGCAGGCACAGCAGTACTAGCGAGCCAAAGTATTTCTCAAGTGCTTGCAGCCAGTCCTATCGAGTCTGGTCATAGTACGCAGCTGACTAAAGATGATCTGCCAACTTCGCTGTTGAATGATAGCTCATCATCACAAACGTCACAGGAGTCACTGACGCAGACAGGTTGTACCACGCCTACGATTGAGACGCGACTTTTTGCTAGCTCCAATGTGGGTGGTAGTGATGAGCGTAATCAGTTGGCATTAGATCGGGTGGCTTGTGCTGGGTTTAAAATAGAAAATCCTGCTATTACCAATCGTCAGTATTTACGCTTTGCGGGAACGGACTCACAGCGTGCTAGCGATTTTCAAAACCTTGCCACTGGGGCAATAGCCTTGCCAAAGCTGCTGCTAGGTGTGCGCGGTGGTTACGGTGCCATGCGTATATTGCCTATGGTGGACTGGGCGACGCTAGGACGGGTTATGAAGGAGCGCGGCACGATACTCGCAGGCTTTAGTGATGTGACGGCTATTCAGTGTGCGCTATTGGCAAAAGGGTCAATGAGCTCGCTTGCCGCACCAATGCTCTATAGTGAGTTTGGTAAAACCGCACCTGATAAAGTCAGCTGTCAGCAGTTTGTTGAAGTGTTAACCAATCCCAATCTAACTATCAGCATACAAAATGCTTCATTAACCAGTCAGCAGCTACCTGCCATACTGACAAAGGGTGAGCCAAAACTGTTAACTGGTACGATTTGGGGTGGTAACTTAAGTGTCGTATCAGCGATGGCAGGTAGTGAGTATTTACCACGTATCGATGGTGGTATTGTGTTTTTAGAAGATGTCGGCGAGCAGGCGTATCGTATTGAGCGCATGTTATATGACTTATATCTCGCAGGTGTGTTCAGAGGGCAGCAAGCGATTGTATTTGGGGCATTGTCTGGTGCAGGTGAGGACAGCTATGACAAGCGTTATGATGTCGCCACAGTCATTCGCCAACTACATGAACTAACAGGATTGCCGATATATAGTGGTATGCCTTTTGGTCATATCGGCAAAAAATACAGCTTTCCGCTGGGAGCGACTTGCCAGCTTATACCTAATACTGATGGTGGCTATCAGTTATTATTTAACGATTACCCAACCATCAAGGCTGATGCTATCCAAGTAGAAGGCTTGTGGCAAAATGCTTAAACGCTAAGCACTGTTCTTTTTAAATAGCCAATCGCGAAAACTTATCTTGATATTCTTTAGGCGTCAGCTCTGTCGCACGTTTAAATAGACGCGTGAATGAAGAGATATCATCATAACCTACTTGATCGGCAAGCGACTTTATTGATACATCGCCTAATTCAAGTAAGCGTTTGGCTTGTTCAATTCTGACGGCCTGAATATACTCAATCGGTCGCATCGCCACGCAGGACTGGAAACGTCTATTTAAAGTGCGCGGGGTAATATTTACCATAGCGGCTAAACTACTGACCTGTAAAGAATGTTGAAAGTTTTCTTCGATATATTCTTGGACTTGTTTAATCAAATGGTCGGAATGCGGCTTGTGCAGGGTCACATTGGTATAGCTATTTTGACTGCCTCTTTTGCTATCAATAATTTGGGTTTTTGCTACCTGCGTAGAAATCTCACGTCCGCAGTACCTTTCTATCAATAATAGCCCCAAATCATAAAAGGCGCTGCCGCCAGCTGCACAAAATATATTGCCCGACTGGTTTGTTGACTCGCTTCTTGAGTGGGTCACAAACTGATTCTCTTGTAAGTCCACCAATGGAAAATCTGCCTTAAACTTATTGGCATAGCCCCAGTGAGTGGTGGCTATCTTATGATCTAACAATCCTGCCTTTGCCAAAAAAAATGCACCGCTACAATTGCTTGCTATATCGGCCTTGGTATTTGCAAGCCGTACTAAGTGCGGCAGCAGCTCACTGTTTTGCTTCAACACCTTATCAATAGAGTCGCCAATGGTGGGCACAAGCAATAAATCGCACTCTGTCACGTCTCGAATATCACAATGGGCTTGCATGATTAACCGATTACTGCACCTGATATCACCGCCACCCAAGCTTGCGATTTGCACATTAAATCGTGGCTCTACAGACTCATTCGAAAAGCGCTGCCAGCTGACCCCCGTGAATGAAAACAAGTCCAATGCGCCAGATAGTACACTACCAAGCACACCATCGAAGCCAAGAATAATCATTTTAAAAGGTTTGAAATAGGGCATAAGTCACTCGTTTCCTTTGCTGTGCTTACCAAAATAGCTGTTATTTGGTTGATTTTAACCAGTTAGACACTCTGTTTATGTCTTATTTGACCATAATTATGTCATAAATGACAATACGGACAAGTATCAAATTAGACTAATATCAATTGATAACCACATTTAATCAGTTAATGAGAATACTATGGCCGCAGATACCCTCCTAAACGATTTCGAATTACCTTTCCAATTGTATGATGTACTAGGCACAGAATCACTCACCGAGCACGCAAAGTTTTCAGAGCATAGCCGTGAGACATTTGATGCTGTATTAGAGACGGCAAACAAGATTGCGACAGATTTATTTTTACCGCATAACCATATTGCGGATAAGAACGAGCCGCAGTTCGATGGCAAAAAAGTCAGCATGATAAACGATGTGAAAGTCGCTTTTGATGCGTTCCGCGAGTCTGGGTTTATTGCTGGTCGTTATAGCTTCGAAGACGGCGGTATGCAGTTGCCTGAGACGGTTATGACTGCTGTGGCAGGCTACTTTATGGCAGCCAATCCATCAACGACTGCCTATCCATTTCTGACCACTGCGGCAATCAACGTCATCTCGCATTTTGCTAGTGATGATATCAAAGCGGCCTTTATGCCGCGTATGCTGACAGGTGAGTTCACCGGCACCATGGCACTGACTGAACCACATGCAGGTTCATCGCTTGCCGATATCAAAACCATCGCTGTAAAACAAGACGATGGCTCGTACCGCGTCAAGGGTAGCAAGATTTATATCTCAGCAGGTGATCACGAGCTGTCTGACAATATCGTGCATTTGGTATTGGCAAAAGTACCAGGTGGCCCAGGTGGCGTAAAAGGTATCTCTTTATTTGCCGTGCCTAAGTATCGCTTGAACGCTGACTTGTCTGTTGGCGAGCGTAACGATGTACATTTGACTGGACTGATTCATAAGCTTGGTTATAGAGGTGCGACTTCTACGGCATTGAGCTTCGGCGATGAAGGCGATTGTCATGGTTATTTAATCGGTGAAGAGCATTTTGGCTTGCGTTATATGTTCAAGATGATGAATGAGGCGCGTATCGCAGTTGGTTTTGGCGCTTCTATGATTGGTTATCGCGGCTATCAGTATTCGCTAGATTATGCCAAAGACCGTACACAAGGTCGCATTGCGCCAAACAATAAGCCTGAAGATGATGCAACGGCCATTATTCAGCATGGTGACGTAAAGCGCATGCTATTGGCACAAAAAGCCTATTCTGAAGGTGGCATCTCATTGTGCTTATATGGCTCAAACCTAATTGACCGTATCAATACCTGTGAAGACGAAACATTAAAAAATGAGCTAACAGAGTTGTTGGATTTGCTAACGCCAGTGCTAAAAGCATGGCCATCTGAATATGGTCCAAAAGCCAATGACTTAGGTATTCAGGTATTGGGCGGCGCAGGCTATACGCGTGAATATCAAGCTGAGCAGTTTTGGCGTGACAATCGTCTAAATCCCATTCATGAAGGCACAAACGGTGTGCAGGCGCTAGATTTGTCATTCCGCAAGTTATGGCAAAAAGGTGGGTTAGGCATTCAAATCCTAAAACGTGAAATTATACAAGATTTAGAAAGCATCACGACACCTGAGAGCGCACAACTTGCAGGCAAGCTGATGCCTTATATGGGTCAGTTGCATGAAGTGCTCATGCATTTGGGCAAAGTATTGCAGACAGAAGAAGCGCTAACCCTTACTGGTAATGCTCAAGCACTGATGAACATTTTTGCCTCAATTGTACTGAGTTGGATTTGGATTCGTCAAGCCAGTAAAGCCGAGCAGCTACTAAGTACGACGCAAGATGTCGAGCAGCAGAACTTTTATAAAGGCAAGATACAAGCGGCCAAATACTTCATTGATTGGGAACTACCATTAGTTAAACGCGACATCGAATTATTAACCAACACCAACTCAGTTTGCACTGACATGCAAGCGGACTGGTTCTAAGGACAACTCTAAGGAAAGAGAAATGACAAAAATTAATAAACAATGGCGCCTAAAAGCAAGACCAGTAGGCGAGCCAAGCGCTGAAACTTGGGATTATACCGAGACAGAAATACCGACGATTACCGATGGTCAGTTACTGATTAAGGTTGAATACATCTCTATCGATCCGGCGATGCGTGGTTGGTTGAACGATGCCAAATCTTATATCGCGCCAGTACAAATTGGTGAAGTTATGCGCGCCGGTACTGTGGGTGAAGTGGTTGAAAGTAAGCATGAGAAATTTGCAGTAGGTGACTATGTCGCAGGTCACGACGGCGTGCAGTCATATGCGGTCAGCGATGGTACTGGTCTGCATAAAGTTGATCCAAGCCTAGCGCCGCTGTCTTATTACTTAGGCGTACTCGGTATGCCGGGGATGACAGGGTATTTCGGTCTGCTAAAAACGGGTCAGCCAAAAGCAGGCGAGACCGTGGTCGTCTCTGGCGCTGCTGGTGCCGTTGGTAGCTTGGTCGGTCAGATTGCCAAAATTAAAGGCTGCCGCGTTGTCGGTATCGCAGGCGGTGCTGAAAAATGCAAGTTCTTGGTCGATGAGCTTGGGTTTGATGCGACGATTGATTACAAAAACGAAGATGTGAAAAAAGCCCTAAAGAAAACCTGTCCAGACGGCGTCGATGTATACTTTGACAACGTAGGCGGTGATATCTTAAATGACGTGCTTACTCAGATCAATCTGCATGCGCGTATCGTTATTTGCGGGGCTATCAGCCAATATAACAACACCACAGCAGTAAAAGGCCCATCGAACTATTTATCATTATTGGTCAATCGTGCTCGCATGGAAGGCATCGTAGTATTCGATAATATCAAAGAATATCCAATCGCTATGAAAGAGATTGCTGGCTGGATTCAGTCAGGTGATATGAAAGTGAAAGACCATATCGTTGAAGGTATCGAGACGTTCCCTGATACTTTGATGATGCTCTTTAACGGTGAAAATTTCGGCAAACTAGTACTTAAGGTAGAGGGATAGATCATGACACTGAATACAAATGGAATTGCATCAGATGTAGCTGGCAAACGAATTTTGATCACGGGCGGTGCATCAGGCATTGGTGCAGCAAGTGCGTTGTTGCTAGCCAGTCGCGGCGCAAAAGTCGTCATTGGTGATATGGCAGAAGAAATGGGTGAAGCGGTTGCCAAACAAGGTCAAGATTCTGGCAACAGTATCGTTTTCAAAAAAGTAGACGTGACCAGTGGTGATGAGGTACGTGCGTTGTTCGACTTTGCAGTAGAAACGCTTGGTGGCCTAGATGTTGTGGTAAACAATGCTGGTATCGATCACAAGCCTTCGCCAATGCACGAGCTAAGCGATGACGACTTTGATCGTAATATCGCAGTGAATTTAAAAGGCGTTTGGCACTGTATGCGTGCTGCGGTCAATTGTATGATACCTAATGGTGGTGGTCATGTGATCAACGTCGCCTCTATTGCAGGTTTGCGTTCAGCGCCTATGATTTCAGCCTATAGTGCGGCTAAACATGGGGTCATGGGTCTGACCAAGTCTGCCGCCCATGAGTATGCTCGTGCCAATATCCGTTTTAACGCGGTATGCCCAAGCTTCATTGATACGCCAATGGTACGCAACACCATGGCAACGATGGATGAGCGTACGCAGCAAGCAACGATAAAGGCCAGTCCATTGCGCCGCCTAGGAAACGTCAGTGAAATCTCTAGTGCTATTGCGTGGCTTGCCAGCGATGAAAGCAGCTTTATGAATGGTCATGCCTTCACCTTAGATGGTGGTATGCTAGCGTAACCGTGATCGTTGAGCGCTCTTTGTTCAGTTCATTAGTGCTCGATAATCGCTGTTAGTTGTGACAGCGATTATCTGCGTTTAGTTATCTGATTTTAAATACACGTTTTAGATATATGAGTTCAGCGCTCAAAAATTATTGAAAATATAAAGTTTATAAAAATATAAGGAATAATGATGAAAGATTTATTTGATTTAACTGGTAAGGTTGCTCTAGTAACTGGTGCTAGCCGTGGTATTGGTGAGTCTATTGCTCGTTTATTGGCATCAAGAGGCGCACATGTGATTGTCTCAAGCCGAAAAATCGATGCTTGCCAAGCAGTCGCTGATAGCATCAAAGCTGACGGCCATAAAGCCAGTGCTTTCGCTTGTCATGTAGGAGATATGGAACAAATTGACGCAATTTTTGAGCATATCAAAAGTGAATTTGGTCAAATTGATATCTTAGTTAATAACGCTGCAGCCAACCCTTACTATGGCCATATCTTAGATACAGATTTAGCCGCTTTTGATAAGACGGTTGAAGTTAATATCCGTGGTTACTTCTTTATGTCGACGGCCGCTGGCAAAATGATGAAAGAGCAGGGTGGCGGTGTTATTTTGAATACCGCATCGGTCAATGGTTTAGTGGCTGGCGATAAGCAAGGTATTTACTCAATCACCAAAGCGGCAGTCATTAGCATGACCAAAGCGTTTGCTAAAGAATGTGGCCCACTGAATGTCCGTGTCAACGCGCTATTGCCAGGTTTGACGGATACTAAGTTTGCCTCTGCATTGACTACTAACGATAAAGTCTTAAAAATGGCACTACACTCGATTCCGCTAGGACGTGTGGCTGAGCCTGACGAAATGGCTGGTACCGTATTGTATCTAGTGTCGGATGCCTCAAGCTATACCACAGGCGCGACTATCGTTGTCGATGGTGGCATGCTAGCTTAATTAGATAATCTATATAGTCATTCCACTATAAAAAGTATTACAGCGTTAACCTCGCTTGAAGTATTACATATACATCTACACTCGGTTGCCTTGTACTACTTTTAAATTGAATCGACTATAAGACATAGGTTAGATAAGAAAGTAATTTTTTAAAACTGCATGAGAATCAAGAACCGCATGAATAATTCTTTCATGCGGTTTTTTTGATTTGGTTTTTTAATAGAATGTCTAAGTAATCTTGGTTTTGCACTATCGAATAAATTGTTAATTTTAAATGAGCATCAGCTGTATAGTGGCATAATAAATATGCTAATAGCTACTTGGACAATATGATGGAGTCACGCATGGATTCAGTTATCAACAATAAAATAAAAACGATTTCTCAAAATAAAACATGGCTGTTTGTGCCAGCGACTCGCATCGATAGAGTGGCGAAAGCCTTTGCTAGTGGTGCAGATGCGGTTATTGTAGATTTAGAAGATGCCGTTGCGCCAGAAGATAAAGCGTCCGCACGCGAAGCATTACAGCAATATCACGACAGTGCAGGTTATCAGCCGGTTTGGGTGCGTATTAATAAGGCAGGTAGCGAGGAGTTTTTCAAGGACATAGTTCTCTGTCAGAAAACGCCTAATTTAGCTGGTGTGTTGTTGGCCAAAGCCGAGCAAGTCGCCGATATAGAGAGCGTGCATCAGCTTACCAATTTAGCTGTGATTGCCTTGCTCGAGAGTGCGTTGGGATTGTATCAAGTCGATAGTATGGCAAAAGCAGTCGGGTTGGCCGCGTTTAGTTATGGATTTTTAGATCTGTGCAATGATTTGCAAGTACAAGTAGGAACACCTGCCGCAGACATCATCGCCAATCAAATCCGCTATCAACTAATCCTGACGTCAAAAGTGCACCAATTATCGCCGCCCATCGATACCATTTATCCTGATTTCAATAACGAAGTTGGACTGAGCGATCGAGTACAGTTATGGTCACAAATGGGGATGTCAGGAATGCTATGTATCCATCCCAAACAGGTGGCGGTCGTACAACAAGCATTGCAACCAACAGACGACGACTTGTCCTTTGCTCAGCGTGTGATTGAAGAATACGAGCGCAGCGGGCAGGCAGTATTCAAAATAGATGGCGAGATGGTCGATGCGCCAGTGATTGAGCGCAGCCGTCAACTGTTGACAAAGTAGCAAACCAATCCATATTTAGTTAAATATAAGTAGTCGGTTCAATATAATTTGGAGGCAAGGACGCCGAGTGAAAGTATTACAAGCAGTATACTAAGCGAGACTGACACCGTACCTAATTTATAGAAGATTGACTATATAATGCTTTATCATGAACCATATCCATTCACATTCGATAAAAGCAAACTATGATTTTCATTAATAATAATATCAGTCTCAATGATAATGAGGTAGAGATCAGTGCTATACGAGCGCAAGGCGCAGGTGGGCAGAATGTCAACAAAGTATCTTCTGCCATTCACTTGCGTTTTGATATTAACAACTCAAGTCTAAGCGATGAGTACAAGCAGCGACTGCTAAATAGCAAAGATAGCCGAATAACAAAGGAAGGCGTGCTGATTATCAAGGCGCAGCAGTTTCGTACGCAAGAGCGCAATAAAATAGATGCGCTTGAGCGTTTGCAAAGTTTTATCACTAAAGCCACTTACGTTAATAAAACGAGAAGGCCGACCAAGCCAAGCAGAAATGCCAAACGTAAACGGGTGGATAAAAAGACCCAACGCGGTAAGACAAAGGCTTTGCGCGGTAAAGTAGATTTTTAGAAAATTTGTTATAGTAGGTTTGATTGTTAAGAATTTTTACGGCAGAAAACTTATAGAACAAAAATCGTAGTAGGTTATGGCAACGTTTGAATTTAGAATGGTATAGGCGATTAATTGTCACCTATACCATTATTCTAGATTAACGACTTATTTAGAATGCACCATTAAGTCCAACGAATAAGCTGGTTGAGTCGTCGTCATTACCTTGTGAATGTGTGACACCAGCATTGGCATTCAATAGACCAAAGCTTCTAGATAGGCCAAGTGTCATAGCAACGTTATCCTCATCAGTTTCGACCATAGGCGTCTCAAAGCTGATATTTGGGAGCGTATTTAAACGTGCGGTTACCGCTTCGCGATTGTCACTCAGCTGCTTTTGGTAATGAATATCACCAAATAAGTTTAGGTTCTCCATCAAGCTATGATTGGCTTTGAGGCCAAGCTTGCCATATGTCGTAGAGTATTTCTGCTCATCGAACTGCATAGCAATGCCAGACATCTCTTTTTCTTTGAGTCCGTCAATTTTTACGCGGCTCGCTGTGGCACCGATATAAGGCGTAACGGCAATATTGCTCACTTGCATTGGGTAGCCTGCCTGCAGGTTGGCATAAAAGCGCTTGCCATCAGCATTTGACTTAAACTGCTGTTGGTTACTACCAAGTGTGACAGCACGTGTGACATCGACATCCATGTTGCCAAATCCTGCAGCACCATTGATCTGTAAACCGCCAAACTTGTTGCTATGGTAGACACCAAAACCGATCTCTCCTAGATCAATATCACTCAAACCTGTGCCAACGTCTGAGTTTTCAAAGTCTTTTTGAGTGATGTTGCCGTATAAGCCTGTCACTGCATTGGCTGAGTTAGGATGAGCAAAATCTACACCCAGCAATACTTGAGTATTATTATCACCATCAAACCCTGCAATTTCTTGATTAGCGACTTCACCGACGGCCCATAGTGTACGGGCAGGTTTTTGCTCACTGCTTTGAATTTGGTTGACGTGTGACTGTAAGCGCTCATTGGTCGCAAGTCCAGTTGTTGTTGCAATATGTGGCAGCACACCGATTAAGCTAGGCGCAGTGACAACAGCATTTGCATAGTCAGCAATCAGTTGATGGGTAGCGCCTGTTGGATGTATGCCATCAGCGAAAAAGTAGGTTTCGTTGGCATTTTCTTCTACAAGAGTATCAGGTCCACAAGTTAAAGAGCTATTGTTGTCACCGCAAGCTTCATCGGTGACATTAGTGAAACCATACTGAGCAGGCGACGCAATGATCTCTTGAGTTAAGCTAAACATATCTAGCGGTATGATATTAGCGCCAGTATTTGCTGCGGCACTAAGCATGAATTGATTGTATAGACTAGTAGCACCAGTACTTTGCGCCTGTGCTACAGGCCCTTGATCAATAACTCTAGGAGTTAGACCGACATCAGGAATATTGGGTACTAAGATATATTTGGCACCATTGTCTTTTAATGCATTAATCGTTTCGGTTTGGCTAGCTACTGCTCCAAGTATGGTCGCTTGGGCATTAGCAGGATCTTCAGCCGCCGCAAGTAAATCATTTGCACCTGCCCACACCACATAGAGTCCATTAGAGTCTACTGTGTTATTGGCGAGGTAGCTATCGACTTGGCTATTGGCAGAAGCAATAGGAATACCGCCAGGGAAAAGCGCTTCTTCGCCTGCTCTTGCACCGCCAATAGCATAGTTATTACCAGTTTGATTTCCAAGA
This sequence comes from Psychrobacter proteolyticus, assembly GCF_038155145.1. GTDB lineage: Bacteria > Pseudomonadota > Gammaproteobacteria > Pseudomonadales > Moraxellaceae > Psychrobacter > Psychrobacter proteolyticus_B. Next base: position 48,353 of record NZ_JBAKAY010000003.1, on the reverse strand, counting down.
TAGACAACGGGAACAGCCGTGGTACCTAGCTGCTCAGCGAATGAGGTCGCCCATGTGTTGTCAGGGTTGGTGGTAAACTGAGCAGGACCTGGTACAACTTGACTAAAATAGCCCCCATCGGTCAGGCTATCACCGAAAAAAGTGACACTGTCATAAGCATTTGCGTGAGTAATACCAGCGATAGATAGGCTGATAGCAAGCATGCTTTTAGTAAAAGTTTTAAGAGTGGTATGGCCAATTTTAGAACGTGAGGTATTACGAGGCATAGCGACTTCCTTGTCATCAATGTAATAGTTTGTCAACCGAGTGTAACCACTTTTTAGAAAGCTAGCAATCGTTTTGATTGCAAAATTGCAAGAATATTGCCTGATTTAAGTAAGTTTTTAGAGCATAAAAAAGGGGGAGTAAGTATTAAAAACTCATACTGTCTCGCTCACATAATATTTTGTTTCCTTCTATGTAATTATGCTGTAAGCACCTGATTTTTATTTAGTTGTCTTTGTTGAAAAGTATAAGAATTATCTATCGATATCGCTTATTTGGCCTAAACAACTGCTTGCTCATGAATAGTATCAAAGCAGCACTCCACAGCAAGGTAATCGGGCCAAATGCGCATACAGACGTCACTGGTGGCAAGAGTAAGTATAGTTAGCAGTATCAATACTATAGAAACTGAAATTAAGCTTGTTTTTGTGGACGCAATAATAATGCAAGTCCAAGTGCTACAAAAGCTGCGATACCAGATATCATATAACTGATACTAAAGTCACCAGTGACTTCTGCAAGATAACCTGCGGCTACTGGCCCAAGAGCTTGCCCACCTGAAAAAGTAAAGGTCAGCGCTGCGAGCGCACTTGCCGCCGCCGCAGGCCCGAAATAATCGCCCGCCGAAGCTGCCATAATGACAGGCACACTCCACACCACTAAGCCAAACAGAATAATTGACAAGTACAGCCCTAAACTCCAATCAGTCAGTCCGACCAACAGATAAGCGATGGCAAGGAAGAAAAAAGCCAACGCCAGACCAAGGCGTCTACCAATATGGTCAGAAATCCAGCCAAACAACATGCCTGAGGACATGCTAAGCAGTCCAATCCATGCCCAAATTCCGCCCGCAGTCGCTTCACTCAGTTGATACGAGCCAACCATGCTGGTGACAATAAAGGTGACGTAAACCATATAGGTGGCGCCATAAATAGCAAAGATGACACCTAAATGTACAAGCAGCTTAATATTGCTACGTTCTAGCTTTTTCTTATTTTTAACAGGTAAGGTAGGTGCGCGCCCAAAAGGATTTTGACTAACATCGTCTGGATGATTGCGAATCAAAGCGAAAGTAAGCCAAGCCACCGCAATATTAATCACGGCAAAAATTAGCCAACCTGTTTGCCAAGACAGTAGAGTAGAGATGGGTAAGAGTTTGGGTACGACAAAGCCTGATAAAATGATACCAAATCCAGGCCCCGCCATAACCAGTCCTAGAGCAAGCCCGCGGTGTGAAGGGAAAAACCAATGCGACATGACGCTCATCATTGGTAAGACCACGCCGCCGCTACCGATACCTGTCAACACATAGAGTGCGCAGAGTACTGGAAAACTGGTGGTAAAAGCCATACCAAGCATCGAGACAGCAATGAGGAGTAGACTAGCTGTTGCAGTCGTTCGAGTACCTAACCGAGGTAGAACAAAAGGGCTTAGAAGCACCGCAACGAGATATCCTATTAGGTTGGTAAATCCCAAGATTCCGCTTTGAGTATAATTTAATCCTAAAGAAGATGACATGGATGGTAGTAACATGCCAAATGCAAATCGTCCTAACCCAAGTCCGCAGAACATTGCTACAGAGCCTGTAGCGGCAACGATCCAAGCATAATGCAATTTACCCAATCTAAAGGGCGCATTGTTATTTTGATTTCCTTGATTTCCTTGATTTCCTTGATCTCGACTGTCTCGTTGAGTCATTCGATCAGACATCACGAATCTCCATCAAGTTGAAAATTGGTAATATATATCGTACCTAAATTTAGATCGTAGGTAGTGACTTCCTTGTTTTGAATAGTATCCATTTCACACTCATCCTTTTGTGCTTAACCTCTATCAGTCCTTTATTGAGTACGCTTATAGCTTAAGTATACTTATGTCCAATAAAATTAGTATAACTGCACCTGAACGTCCGTTCAATGAATGTGTAAGAAATCCTTGAAATGATTTATAGGCCACATTGTTATATTCATACATAAAGAAAATGCCAGCCCATTTAGATGGCTGGCATTCTGCTTGTTGTTCTCTGACGATTCCTTCCCGACTGCTATTTTTTGGCTATCCTTTAATATAGGCTTATTAGCTAGCCAAGTCGTTTACTCAATTCAGGAAATCGTTTAATCATAAATAGCATTAAGAGTAATGCCACAGCTGCGATAGCCGCACCTGTGTACCCTACGCTAGATAGTGAGATGTGCGTGACGGCATAACCACCGAATAGCGCACCCGTACCAATTCCTAAGTTAATAATACCTGAGAACATCGACATCAGCATGTCTTGTGCATTGACATCGACCATGATGACTTTGGCCTGCATGGAGATAATCAGTAGCATGAGCGCCGCGCCCCACAGTAAGGCAATAAAGCTGAGCGCCCATACAGAGGTCACTGCTAGCAACAGCGCAAGCATAGACACGAGCATCAGTATGGTCGATATTAGCATCAATCTGGTATTGAACCGATCACCCCAACGACTAAAAATCACACTGCCCACAATTCCTGCTGCACCGAATAGCAACAGTACAAAAGTCGCAGCGTTTTCACTGATATTACCGACTTGGCGCATGAATGGTTCTATATAAGAATAAGCTGTGTAGTGGGCTGTAAAGACCAATAAAATAAGCAGGTATAGACAAACCAATAAAGGGTTTTTAAGTAGTTCTGGAATCTTCCTAAAAGATCCTTCAAACATACTAGGTAGCGTTGGTAAGAGTCTCGATTGTAGAATAAATACAATTAAGGCGATGACACCAATACCGCCAAAGGTCGCTCGCCAGCCAAACCATTGCCCAACCAAACGCCCCAGCGGTACACCCAGTACCATTGCTAACGATGTACCCGTCGCCAGTACGCTAAGCGCCATGGCTTTTTTGCCTTCAGGCGCGACGCGTATCGCGATTGCAGCTGTGATCGACCAAAATATCGCATGCGATAACGCAATTCCAACGCGACTAATGAGTAGCACATCAAAGCTCCAGGCAAATACGGACAGTACATGACTGGCAATAAATACGGCAAAAAGCCCCAAGAGCAAGCGTTTGCGCTCAAATCGACTGGTTAATAGCATTAGTGGCAATGACATCGCTGCAACAATCCAAGCATAGAGTGTCAACATCCAGCCAGTCTCTGCCGTCGTAATAGAGAAGTCTTGGGCAATGTCGCTCAACAGCGCCACAGGAACAAATTCTGTGGTGTTCATAATAAAGGCACTAACGCCCATCAAAAATACTTGAAAATACTGAGTTCGGCGAGCGTTTGAACTGGCCTCAAGGTTATGTGTCATAAAATCCAATACAGATGCGAATACTACGTGTGATAGGTCAAAGTGGGGCAGGCTCAATTAGAATACAAGGTTTGCGGGGCAAGATAGCAAGCCCACGTCAATCGTGAAAGGTGTTTTTTGATAAGGATTGTTAATTGGACGTTTATTGAGGATACTTGAGTAATATGAAACTATCGTTAATCATATTTAATGCGTTGGGATACTTGCTAACGACTAAACTACAACTCATTGAAAGAAAAGCGACACCAGTTGTCGTAGAAGGTTTTAAACAGCTTTATTTTTATGTGAGCTTATACTATAGTTATTAGGTCAGGCAAAATAACATGAGATAAAAACCAGTTAACCCTCGGAGCGCAACGCTTCACTTCTTAACTGAGTCTTAAACGCTATCTTAGCAATGTTTTTTCAGCAATGTTATTTACGTTTAATCCTAAACTGCTGCGCCTGTACAAACTCAAAAACCATATTCATTAATGAACGAAAAACTTAGCAGAAAAAAGCTCGTTAGCGTTGCAAAAATCTTAGCAATGTAACAGCGAAAAACTGTGGCTAAAAAGCCTATCCGAATTAAAAACTACTACCTTACCAAGTCGATTAATTTACGTAACTTTATAGATAATGACGTCATTTAAACAATGGCGAATAGGCTCGGCTGGCTTGAAATCAGCATTCAGAATATAACAACAATGAAAAACTGCAGCGAAAAAACCAAAATCAAAATAATAAGGATATAACGATGACGACATTAACGTATCAGTTTGAACAAAAACGGTTAGACAATATGCAGTGGTCGGTTGGCTCAAAGCTATCTGGTATAACGGCACTAGCAAATGATGAGAAAGGCCGAGTACGAAAACAGCCATTGTTTTACCTCGAAACGGTTTCTGTAGACAGTTATGAAGATGATATTTACTTCGTGAACAATACCGATGAGACGCTCAGATGGGTAGCACCCTTTAAACCCTATCGAAGCATAAAAGAAGCACGAGCGGAGTTAGGCGATAGCAGTGATAAAAACTTACGTAAAGTGAAGCTCTATAGTGATGACATAAATAGCGTGTATCAGGATGTACTGCCTAAGCAGGGCGTGCGAATTGGTAGCACTCATATTATGTATGATAGTGATGCAATGATGCAGTGGTTCATACATGTGCCTTATAAAGGGCCAGATACTCATTATGCGATTTGGCAATTTAATGTAGCGGAAAAGGGCGGGATTCGAGGAACTTATCCGTTGCTGTGGGATGATTTTAGTAAACCCTCGCACATGGTGAATTGTGACTGTTTGTTTGATCAAGCTGATATGCCGATAGAGGTCAGTATTTATGAAGAGCGCTGTGCAATGCTTGACAGGCTTATCGGGTCATTTGGCATATCAAATGCCATATTCATATTGGCAATCAATGATGTGCTCTATCGTTATGGCGTGGGCTGGAGCGCGCCCTATAGCGAGTCGGATATACAAGCGCAAGACATTGCGATGAAACTAATAGAACAAAAGCCAGAAAATGCAGAAGCGGTGAAAGCCATTGTCCAAGCGGTTTATGACTTTTGGTTTAACGAAGGTTTTGCAAAAAATACCTCAATGCAGGCTTGTGAGGAGCTTTTGAGTTTGCATCAAGCGCAGGTTGCTAGCCAAAAACCAGTTTGATTTATAAAAAAAATTATCAAGAAGAAACCTAAATAATAATTAAAAAAGGAGAACCTTATGATGTTTCCTATCGAAAATAACGACACGTTCTTATTGTTTTTCCATGGTCTCGATTCAAGCAATGAGACCAGTAAATATACCTGTATCACACGTGAGCCTAAATATTGCCAAACGGTCAACTATCGAGAGAATTTTGCAGAAATATTTGAGATTTATGATGCTTTGATTCGCGAGAAAATCGCACAGTACCCGCAAGTAGTGTTGGCAGGGCATTCGCTTGGTGGCTGGTTTGCCAATCATTTTGCCCATAAATACAACTTGCGGGCACTGTTGATTGCGCCTTGTATCTATCCAAGTGAGGTATTGGTTGACCGTATCCCTGACGTAGTTGATATGAAGCTATCTTTTCCCACGACCAATACCGAGATGGTACGAGTTATGGTAGAAGTCGACGATGAAAGCTTAGACGTAGCAGTCGCTAGACGAACCTTAGTGAATCTGCCTGACAGCTGGGAAGTTGATTACTTTGCAGGCGGTCATCATCGTATCGCTCGTAGCAGTGATATCTGGTATCACGTAACGCATCTGTGCGAAGATCCCATCGTTTGGATGGATGAGGCAACATATCATGGTGAAAACTAATAGCAAGGGCAGTCAAAAACTGTCGCGACTGATGGATAAATAGACCACTAAAAATAATTGATTGACATTAAAGACGATCGGTCATAATATTTATGCATGACGATTACTAAGCCAAAAGCCCGTCGAGGGCGTCCACCCAATGTTGAACGAGAGTTTACGGATACCCGTGAAGCTCTTTTGAGATCTGGGATGGAGATGTTGACAGAGCAAGGTTTTGCGACCACTGGTATCGATGCCATACTCAAACGTATCAATGTGCCTAAAGGCTCTTTCTACAATTATTTCAAAAACAAAGAAGCATTTGGACAGGAAGTGTTGCGGCAGTACGCGTTGTATTTTGCTCGCAAGCTAGATCATTGTTTTCTGAATGAGCAAGTATCTCCTATGCAGCGTATTAGTGACTTTGTTGAAGATGCTAAGTCGGGAATGATCAAGCATGAATTTCGACGCGGTTGTTTGGTAGGCAACTTGGGCCAAGAGATTGTTGTGTTGCCTGGCAGTTTTCGTTGTGAGTTGGAAAACGTATTGCTTGATTGGCAAGAGCGTTTAGCGGCTTGCTTGCGTCTGGCAGTACAACAAGGACAAATACATCCTAATAGTGATTGTGATGAGCTTGCTGCTTTTTTTTGGATTGGTTGGGAAGGTGCGGTTTTGCGTGCTAAGTTGGTGCAAGACGTCAGTCCATTAGATACTTTTTTCCGAGGTTTTGTAGCAGGAATACAGAAGTAATTTTTTATCCATATTTTTAGACGACCGGTCTAAATTATTTTTTACTCATTTATAGATGATTGGTCTAAATAGGAGCTACTATGTTCAATGCAATATTAATTGAAAAAAATGACGATGTTTATCAGTCTAATCTGACTGAGATACAGGACACGCAATTGCCAGAAGGGGATGTCACGGTTCGTGTGGCATATAGCACGCTTAACTATAAAGATGGACTGGCCATCACGGGTCGTAGCCCTGTGGTACGCACATTTCCCATGGTTCCAGGGATTGATTTAGCGGGTACTGTCGAAACAAGCAGTCATCCTCGCTACAAAGTTGGCGACAAGGTGTTGTTAAATGGTTGGAGCGTGGGTGAGAAGTATTGGGGCGGTCTATCACAAAAAGCGCGATTAAACGGTGACTGGCTCATCCCGCTTCCTGAATCGATGACTGAACGTCAAGCAATGGCAATAGGTACGGCAGGATATACTGCGATGCTTTGCCTAATCGCATTAGAGCGTCATGGACTCACACCAGAGCGTGGTGAAGTATTGGTGACTGGTGCTAATGGCGGCGTTGGTAGTTTTGCTATCGCACTTCTAGCAAACCAAGGTTACTCTGTCACTGCCTCTACGGGTCGCTTAGAGGAAGCGGAATACTTAAAGAGCCTTGGTGCAACGACGATCATAGACCGTGCTGAATTGAGTAGTCCGGGACGTGCACTTGGAAAAGAAAAATGGGCCGCCGCAATTGATTCTGTTGGTAGTCATACGCTGGCCAACGTTTGTGCTAGCACGTGTGAAGATGGTTTAGTCGCTACCTGTGGATTGGCTCAAGGCATGGATTTCCCTGCTACTGTTGCGCCATTTATTTTGCGCGGTGTCAGTTTGCTTGGTATCAATAGTGTGACGCGACCTTATGATGAGCGGGTAGAAGCATGGCAGCGTTTAAGCACAAGCTTGGATATGATGCAATTAGATGCAATCACTAGAGAGGTTGGTCTAAGCGAAGTCATTCCGACAGCCAGCGATTTATTGGATGGTAAAGTTCGTGGTCGAATAGTTGTTGACGTCAATCGTTAAACGTTAATTTTTAACACTTCAACACTTCAACACTAACATTTCGATGTTGAGCCTTTATTTAATACATGAATAAATGATGCATCGAAAGGTCTAAGATTGAATAATTAAAGTGAAAAAGAAGTATTCACAAACGGTCACAAATATCGGTATTTATTTTTTGTCATCTGATGTGCTATCATCGTTGAACGATCTATCGTGGGTTTAACAGTTTTGTTATCGCCGACCATGACAATAGTCTCATGGCGGCGCGACAAACCTTGCAACTTCCAGCACGATATAAAACAACTCTGGTAAAGCGCATGAGCCTGTACTCCGACAACCTCATTTGTGCCTGATTTTTTGCCTATTTGGGCGTATATCATACTTTTTCGTCGGAGTTACAGGAGTCTAAGGTGTTCAATATCATGAGCCACATTGCTAATCCATCTAAATATACCCGTCGTTATCACCCACGCCATTCTCTAGCGCAATATATCATCAATCAAATAGAGTCGCTTGAGCTGCGTCCGCAAGATATCGTCAAGCAAATGGGTTATCCTCTTAAACACACTATACCTGCCTATGACCGCCTGCGCCATGTACTGTCGAGCAAATTCCTTGGGCTTGATGGTAGCTATATGGACAAACACTTTACCGCTGATGAATTTTTAGCAAAACTGTTTGCCGTACTTGAGATACCGTATCAGCCATTCGCAGAAGATATTGCGCAGATTAAATATGATTTAGCAAATTACTCTAATACGCTACCCAGATATAGCTTACGAGCGGAAGTGGATTTTACATTTGCGAGTGCTGATAACTGGATGTCTCGTGGTGCGGCTTCACGTTTTGCGCAAGTACACTTGCCTAGCGGTTTTGCCAAACTGGACGATGCTGCCCGTAAATCAGTGATTCAAGACAGCATCTTCGAGCATTATCAGCAGTATGAGGGCAGTTTGCCATACGACGGTGTTATCAAAGGCTATCGACTGACTATTGAACAAAACAACCATGTGGTCGACCATGCAGAGTATGGATTGCCAAAATCTAGCAGTATCTAAAAAGCTTTGAGCGTGTAAGCAGCACGAGCTGTTAATGACATTGATTGAATAATCATATTGACTAAAAAATATAAAAAAGCCTCACGTTATCGTGGGCTTTTTGGTTTTTTACATTATGTTTTATTCTAAGAGTCAAACACTGCTAAGTATCAGTTTTATAAAACTCATTTTAAGCTTTCAGCTTTAGACTTCAGGTTTAGAGATGGCGCGCCATAAGATCACAAATAGCGTATCAAATTCTGCATTTAACGGTGTTTCTGTTTGGCGAATGGTATGCATTAAGCCAAGTCGACTGATAAACCCCATAAACACATCGAAGAGTATGTGCAGTGGGACAGTGTCATTGAGCACCCCACGATTTTGCCCATCTTCTAATACCGCCAAAAACGCCCCAATAAGCTCTTTGTTTTCATAGATTGCGATATTACGTATCCGCGAGGCTGAGACAGAAGACAGCACCATTACCGCATCTGGATGCGAGTCGACAAAATCAAAGCAGACCCACAGTGTCTTACGTAGACGATCTTGTACGCTATCAATCCCTTGCAGATGATCCATAATTCGAGCGGCCAATCTGCCGAGTACAATATCCATAATGGTATAAAACAGCGTTTGCTTGTCTCCAAAATACTTATAGAGCGTTTGCAAAGAGACGTTTGCAGACTTTGCAATCTGCGCCATCGTCACCTCATTAGCATCAAATCCTGCAAAGACTTTACGAACGGCTTGCTCAATTTTATCCAAAGTTGCGGGCCGCATATCGGATAGGGGCGCTAGAGATCGAGTTTGCGTGAGGCTATCTGACTGACTAAAGGTTTTCATATTTATCGCTTCTTAAAGTATTGGCTATTTGATACGTCCTATCAGTTAAATGATTTGCTCGATAATTTAACGTGATTAAATCAATAAGTAATGTAAATTACCATTTTTATTTAATTGATTGCGAAGTAGTTTTTCGTAGCCTAGTATAAGACTCGTGTATTAATAAATACAAAGAATTTATAGTATATCTATAACGGTAATATAAATTACCATAAATTTAAAAAATGGCTTAGCTATAGTCAGTTCAATATAATTTCGATACAAGGAAACCAAGTGCAAGTTATACATTAGTATGCTTAGTGAGGATGACGCTGTAGCGGATTTATATAGACTTGACTATATAGTTGTTATTCACTTCACCTTGTCAAGGATAGACATCATGAGTATCGAAAAATTTACCCCAAACTGGATGACCGAAGAGCATCAGATGGTGCACGACAGCGCCTTAAAAATGTTTCAATCTTGGGATCCTAAAGATGAGCAGTGGCGCAAGAATGGCATGATTGATCGCGCTGCGTGGGAAGAGGCGGGCGAGATGGGGTTCTTGTGTGCAGCGATACCAGCTGAATATGGCGGCGGCGGCGGGGATTTTGGTCATGAAGCGGCGCTTATCTACGCACAGACCGAAGCCAATCAGTCAGGATTTGGCGGTATGGTGCATTCAGGTATTGTCGCGCCTTATATTTTAGACCACGGTACTGAAGAACAAAAACAAGCGTGGCTACCCAAAATGGCAACGGGCGAATATATCGGTGCTATCGCCATGACCGAGCCTGGTACTGGCTCCGACCTACAAAACATCAAAACCTATGCGGTAAAAGATGGTGATGACTACATTATCAATGGCTCTAAGACCTTTATTACCAATGGTCAGCACGCCAATCTTATCCTACTAGCATGCAAAACAGACCGTGAAAAAGGTGCGCAAGGCGTCTCACTTATCATCGTAGAAACGGACAAAGTAGAAGGGTTTGAGCGTGGGCGCAATCTCGACAAGATTGGTCTGACGTCGCAGGATACATCAGAGTTGTTCTTTAGCAATGTACGTGTGCCACAAAAGAACCTGTTGGGTACGGTAGAAGGTATGGGCTTTATCCAAATGATGCAGGAGTTGCCGCGTGAGCGTTTAATCATTGCGCTATCAGGGGTTGGTTCGATGAAGCTTGCTATCAATCTAACGCTAGATTATGTAAAAGAGCGCGAAGCCTTTGGCAAACCTATTTGGAAGTTTCAAAATACCCGCTTTAAGATGGCGGAGTGCTATGCCGATTATCTCGCTGCCAGCACCATGTGTGATGCGGCAGTGGATGCGATGTTAGATGGCAAGCTCTCTGTACCGCATGCCTCATTAATCAAATATTGGGTCACCGAAAAACAGTGTGAAGTCATCGACGAATGCGTGCAGCTGTTTGGTGGCTATGGCTATATGACAGAGTATCCTATCGCTCGTTTATATGCTGATGCGCGCGTGCAAAAAATCTATGGCGGTACCAATGAGATTATGAAGGAACTGGCTTCACGCTTTATGTAGCCGCGTAGCTTATTGATTGGTTACAAGCCCATGTCCTATCTAGCAAGTTAAATAGGACATCAGCATATTCTTTACAAAATTTACAAAATAAAAAAAGGATTTTTTATGACTGAGACTGCTTATATTTATGATGCGATCCGCACGCCACGGGGCAAAGGAAAAAAGGACGGTTCGTTGTATCAGGCATCACCGATTTGGCTGACGCGAACTTTGTTAAAAGAGATGCAACAGCGTCACAACTTGGATACCAGTTTGGTCGATGATGTGGTACTTGGCTGCGTGACACCAGTGGGTGAGCAAGGCTCTGATATCGCCCGCATTGCTGCTATCGATGCTGGCTGGGCACAGAGTGTGGCAGGTCTTACCTTATCTCGTTTTTGTGCCTCTGGTCTGGAATCTATTAATCTGGCGGCTGCCAAAGTCATGTCAGGTATGGAAGACATGGTAGTGGCAGGCGGTGTTGAGTCTATGAGCCGTGTGCCGATGGGCTCTGATGGAGGGGCGTGGTACATGGATCCACGTGTCAATGAAGCGACGCATTTCGTACCGCAAGGAGTGGGTGCAGATACCATCGCAACGCTCAAAGGCTTTAATCGTAGTGATGTCGATGCCTTTGCCACCGAGTCGCATCGCCGCGCGGCACAGGCATGGGAGAGTGGCTATTACGATAAGTCTGTCGTTCCTGTCACCGATATCAATGGCATGATGCTGTTAGATAAAGATGAAACCATCCGTCCTAATACCAATGTCGAAACCTTAGCTGGGCTAAAACCTTCTTTTATTATGCCGGGTAAAATGGGCTTTGATAGTGTGATATTGGACAGATATACGACGATTGAAACCGTCAATCATGTGCATCATGCAGGTAACTCCTCTGGCATCGTCGACGGGGCAGCAATTTGCTTGATTGGTAGCGCCGCGGCTGGTCAAAAAGCAGGGCTAAAACCACGCGCCAAGATCACGATGGCCTCAGTTATTGGCTCAGAGCCTGCCATTATGCTGATAGGTCCGACACCAGCTTGCCAAAAAGCCCTCGATAAAGCGGGCATGCAAGCCTCTGATATAGACCTTTGGGAGATTAATGAAGCCTTCGCTGCTGTGTCGATGAATACCGCTGATGATTTTGGCATCTCGCTTGATATCGTCAACGTCAACGGTGGTGCAATATCCATGGGTCATCCGCTTGGGGCAACAGGCGCGATGCTGATGACGACTGTCCTTGATGAGTTAGAACGACGTGACCTACAGACAGCTATGATTACGCTATGTGTGGGCGGTGGCATGGGTATTGCCACCATTATCGAGCGTGTTTAACTTCTTTCTAAAATAAACTAAAACGCAATATACAAAGAATCATTTAAGGGATAAAAATGATGACAAATAACCAGACAGCAGATAGCGTAACAGCCATTAATGAATTAGAGAACTTCTCTGCCCAGCGTGATGACGACGATGGTATCGTCACCGTCACAATTGACCAAAGCAAACGAAAAATGAATGTTATCGGTGATGGCTTTACGGAGTCGTTCGCCACGATGGTCGATAGTTTCATCAATGATGATGCCGCTACAGGCTTGATTCTCACATCGGCTAAAGAAACCTTTGTGGTTGGTGCAGATATTGATCAATTAAACCAGATAAAGACAGCCGAGCAAGCATTTTCACTGACCGAAGAATTAAAGGGAAGTTTGCGCAAGCTTGAGACCTCAGGTAAGCCTGTGGTCGCTGCTATGACAGGAACCGCACTAGGCGGCGGTTTAGAGCTTGCACTGGCATGTCATTATCGTATTGCCATTGACACGCCCAAGACCAAGCTTGGTTTGCCTGAGGTGAAACTGGGCTTGCTACCTGGCGGCGGCGGTACTCAGCGTTTGCCTCGATTGGTCGGTATTCAGGTAGCACTGGAGCTGATGACTCAGGGCAAAGAATTACGACCAGCTGCGGCAAAAGACATTGGACTTATTGATGCGACCGCTACTGATCGAGCAGATATGCTGAAGCAAGCAAAAGACTGGATTCAAAGTAATCCAAGCGCGCAGCAGCCATGGGATAAGAAAGGTTTTAAAATTCCTGGCGGCGATAGTAAGCATCCAAAGGTAGTTCCTATATTCTCTATCGCCCCAGCCATGGCCAATCAAAAATCACATGGCAACTATCCAGCGATTACTCACATTATGTCTTGTGTGTTTGAAGGATGCCTAGTAGATATCGATACAGGGCTTGAAATTGAGTCGCGTTATTTTGCCGCTTGCGTGATGTCTACTGAATCTAAAAACATGATTAACACCTTATGGACGCAGCTGAATAGTATCAAGAAAGGTCAGTCTAGGCCCCAAGGGTTTGAGCGAACCCAAATTAAAAAGGTCGGTATCTTGGGCGCTGGCATGATGGGCGCTGGCATTGCTTATGTCACTGCCAAAGTAGGTATAGACGTTGTCTTATTGGACACAGAAATTGCCAATGCAGAAAAAGGCAAAGCGTATTCTGCTAGTATTTTGGATAAAGCCATCAGCCGAAAGCGTGCTACTGAAGAGAAAAAACAAGCTCTCTTAGAACGCATCACGCCAACCGTTTCTTATGATGATTTGGCAGATTGTGATCTTATTATCGAAGCGGTGTTTGAAAACCGAGAAATCAAAGCAAAGTGTACCCAGCAAAGTGAAGCAGTGATTTCAAGTAAGGCCGTCTATGCGTCTAATACCTCAACGCTACCGATTACTGGACTGGCAAAAGCCAGTACGCGACCAAACCAGTTTATCGGTCTGCATTTTTTCTCGCCAGTAGACAAGATGCCGCTCGTTGAGATTATCATGGGCGAGCAAACCGACGATGCGACATTGGCCAAAGCTTTCGACTATGTTGTGCAAATAGGTAAAACGCCTATCGTCGTCAATGACAGCCACGGATTTTATACCTCGCGGGTATTTGGCACCTATGTTTCAGAGGGTATTGCGATGCTAGGAGAGGGTATGCATCCGCGTAGCATCGAAGTCGCCGGACTAAAAACAGGTATGCCGATGCCGCCGCTAGCATTGCAAGATGAAGTGTCGTTGAGCCTCGCATTGCATGTCAGCGAACAGCAGCAGCTTGATATGGCAGTCGAAGGTAAGCCAATCGTAGTGCGGCCTTCTTATGACATACTAAAAACGCTGGTTAATGAGCATGGGCGCGAAGGTAAGAAAAATGGCAAAGGATTCTATGACTATCCAATAGAGGGTGATAAGCATCTATGGCCTGAGCTGGTAAATTTATATCCGCCAAAATCAGAGCAACCCTCGCAGCAAGATTTGGTTGACCGTTTGATGTTTATTCAAGCCAATGAATCTGCTAAATGCTATGAGGAAAATGTTGTGCGCTCAGTTGCCGACACCAATATAGGGTCTATCTTTGGCTGGGGGTTTGCACCGCAGCATGGCGGTACGCTACAGTTTATCAATGCAATTGGTTTGGACGAGTTCATCAAACGTAGTCGTGAGCTCGCGGCAAAATACGGCGAACGTTTTGAGCCAGCTCAAATCTTGTTAGATATGGCAGCCAAAGGCGAGGCCTTCTCCGATGACTGACATGCATGTATCAAATCATGATCAAATGGGAGACTGTCTACAAGGGTTACGAGTGATCGATCTAACTCGTAACTTGCCGGGGCCTTTTGCTACGCGTTTGCTAGCAGATTTGGGCGCGGACGTCCTTAAAATCGAACCCAAACAAGGTGATCCTGCTCGGGTATTTGGTGAGTTATTCGTAGCTCTAAACCACGGTAAGACGACCGAAAAATATGACTTTCATGATCCCAAAGCCATTGAAGCTATAAAAGCACATCTCAAAGAAGCTGATGTGATGCTAGATAGCTTTCGCCCAGGTATCTTGGCGGAAATGGGGCTAGATGCTAAGACCTTGCATGCCATCAATCCAAAGCTAGTAATAGTGTCAATCACTGGCTATGGTGTAGCAGGCAATTACGTAAAAGAAGGCAATTACGTAAAAGAAGGTATTTACTTAGAAGATGCTGACTCAAAAAATGGCTCTCAAGTGAATCATGACTGGGCCAATAAGGCAGGTCATGATATCAATTTTATGGCTATGAGCGGTGTACTAGATCAGCTAAGAACAGCGCAGGGTGAGCAGGCTATGCCCAATATCCAGTTTGCGGATTTGGCAGGTGGTAGTGACACAGCCGTGATAGCATTGTTGGCTGCTGTATTTGCCGCCCAGCGTACGGGCAGGGGACGACACATTGCTATTAGTATGACGCACAGTTTGTACAATCATATGGTCATGCCAAAGGTCACAGGCAAACTGATTAATAGCCTTTCAGGAGATGGCTTAAACGACACTCTACTGCCGCAGCATGATTTTTTAGGCGGTGCATTACCATGCTATCGATTGTACCAAACCGCTGATCAGCGTCATATGGCGGTTGGTTCCTTGGAGCTGAAATTTTGGCAAGGTCTATGTGAGGTATTGGAGCTGCCGTCGCTTAAAGAAATACACTGGCAACTTGGTATCATGCCCAATAGACCCGAGAGTGAAGCCGCGACCAACACAATCGCGGAAAAATTTGCCAGTCAAACGCTTGAGTATTGGCAACTTGTATTTTCAGTAACGGATGTCTGTGTGACCCCTGTGTTGAGTTTACATGAAGCCAAAGTTCACCCTTTATTTGCACATCAAGATGAACATCATGCGACGTCAGGGTGGCAACAGGTGAATTGATAATTAGTATGTAAGTAGTCTTAGAGAAAAGAGAAGATGGGTTTAGCCCTTGAAAACGATACCAATCTGCTGCTGGCTAGCATCGTCTTTTTAGTCTGTATTATTCTGACTGCCTGTCTAAACCAGAGTGATTGAACTTGTATATTTATAACTGTCTATCTAAAATTGCCTGAATAAGAGACAATACACCCATAAATCCTAAAGTCTTACAGTACTGAAAAATAGTAGCACGTTCAAAGGCTCTTAGAGATTGAGCAACACAGACATTTAATAAATTTAACTTAAGCAAAAAGGCAGTTCTGAATGACCAAACATAACCCGTATAATTTTTTACCTTTGCAGCCAACAGGTAGAAACGAGACCAATACTGCTAATACCTATGCTCCTGAAGATATGATTAAAATATACGAGCAGCAGTTTCTCATTCAAGTGCCGGAAGAAGAGCTGACCAAGTTTTTGCCAGCGTTAAAAGCATTCTATGATATCGATAACCACACCTTAGATGTCAGTGCCATTATTTTTGATGCAATCGCAGACTCTGCTATCATTTATAATCATAAAATCAAAGTCGGCGACTATCAGATATTAGGTGAGTTGATAGAAGAGGCGATTGAGTATGATGAAGACAACAAAAGTGATGAAAGCGCTGAGAGTGAAGAGATTCAAGCCTATACATTAGAGTGCCAACGTACATTTTTCATCAATGATGTAGAAATACCTTATCATTTCAACCTGTTCATTTATGGCGATGGTTATTCTACTTTGACCAAAAAAGAAACCGTACTAGAAAAAATGTACTGGTTTGTCAGAGGTAGATTTGAAGAGGATTTATTAGATGATACTGAAGATAATGACAGCTTAGAATCGATTAATGCGCAACTAGCCAGTTTAGGTATTCGTGAAATGGATCTGACGACTGTAGATGAGATAATCAGCTATGTAGAAGGCAGTATCATTGACGATCCAATGGTGGACGAGCTTAATAAACTGTTGGATGATGCTGAGTAGTGTGGAATATAGATTAGTAGAGTGATCTAATGTCAAAAGAATAGATTTGAAAATAAAAAACTAGAAAAAAGCCTCACTGCTCGTATGATGAATGGAGAGGCTTTTTAAATTCCTAATCTCATAAATAAGTTCTTTCAACATCATCCAAAATCACATGACTTTATACATTTCTAGGTTTTTACCCATCTCTCCTCAAAGGGTCAGTCAATTTCCTATATAATGTGAGCTATTTCGTTATTGTTGATCCATTCAATTTAGTCTTTTTTCTTAGCAAAAAACGCTTATTATCAGGTAAAACGGTGCTTTATGTTCAACGCTTCCTCGACTCGTTTAAATAAATACATCAGCGAAAGTGGTATTTGCTCTAGGCGAGACGCTGACCGCTTTATTGAACAAGGTAATGTATACATCAATGGCAAACGTGCGTCGGTCGGTGATCAGGTGGTTGCTGGTGATGCAGTAAAAGTTAATGGTCAGCTTATTGAGCCGCGAGAGCCTGATGATTTTATTTTTATTGCATTAAATAAGCCAGTAGGCATTGTGAGTACTACAGAAAGCTCTGAGAAAAATAATATTGTCGATTTTGTGCGACATAGTTTACGTATTTTTCCGATTGGCCGTTTAGACAAAGATTCCCAAGGTTTGATCTTTTTGACTAACAATGGTGATTTGGTCAATAAGGTATTACGTGCTGGCAATAATCATGAGAAAGAGTATCTAGTTACAGTAAACAAGCCGTTAACGGATAGTGTTATCGAAGGTTTGGCGGGCGGTGTGCCGATGCTTGGCAAGATGACCAAAAAATGCCCAGTGACTAGAGTAGCTCCTAATGTGTTTAATATCACGCTCGTTCAAGGTTTGAACCGTCAAATTCGTCGTATGTGTGAGCACTTTGGCTATGAAGTCGTCAAGCTTGAACGTACGCGGATTATGAATGTAAGTCTCAAGGGGCTTCCTGTTGGTGACTGGCGAGACTTAACTCCAAAAGAGCTGTCCGTGCTACTTAAATCTGTAGAAGACTCTTCTTCACAAGACAATCACTCAAACAAGAAATCTCGTAATGCGCCACGAAAGAAACCTCGTGCGAATGCTTCGTCAAAGTCAAAACCATCTACAAAATCGGCAGGGGCAGCAAAGGGGCGTAACAAATACGCCAAGGATGATGCTAGAAAACCAGCAGGTTCTAAAGGTGGACGTCCTACTGGTCGTGGTAAGCCGTCAGGGGGTAATAGTAAGTCTGGAGGCAATGGAAAACCTACTACCAATGGCAGGCGTCCTTCAAAAGGAAGAGGCTCTTCACGGTAATAATTTTTCACAATGTGGCTACTATATTTATTTTTAAAATGGCAGTAAGCTAAATAACTTTAATCTTAATGAGATAATATTATGTTTAAAATAAAAGTAGAGCGCATTGTCAAAAAACCGATTGATGAGGTATTTGAAGCACTGAGTGACCATGCCAGTTATGGCTCATTTAAAGCGGTAGGAGTGGCTAAGTTGGTGAATGAAGGTGACGAGGAGCGCAATGGCGTCGGGGCTTTACGTAGCATTCAAACGGGACCCGTTAAGTTCTGGGAGCGGATTACAGCGTTTGAACGTCCTACTCATATGCAATACCAAATCGAAAAATCTAAGCCTATCAAAATGCAGCATGATAAAGGTATCATTGACTTAAAAGACTTGGGCGATGGCACCACACGCGTGACTTGGGTGTCTGAGGGTCGATTGACGGTACCATTGCCATTAGTCGGTCGCCTGTTTGACCGTCAAATGCAGAAACAAGGAACCATAGGGTTTAGTAGCATACTCAAATCTATAGAAAGCCGCTAATCTAGCGGCAATGTTGGATTTTTTGATATAGTTATTTAGGACACGCCCTAGTGATGGCTTATTTTGTTTGAGCCATCACTATCAGTTTTAATCCGTTTTATTCTTAGCAGCTTCAATCTCGTTAAAACGCGCTAACTGCTCTGGCGTTGCTTTCTGTTGATATTTCTCTTTCCACTCAACATAAGGCATACCATAAACAAGTTCGCGCGCATCCTCGTAGTCGATGTCAATACCACGTTCTTCACCAGCCGCCTTATACCATTTGGATAAGCAGTTACGACAAAAATCGGCAAGGTTCATCAGCTCGATGTTTTGTACATCTTTACGCTCGTCTAAATGAGCTAGTAAGCGACGAAATGCCGCGGCTTCTAATTCGATGTTTGATTCTAATTTTGCCATAATATTTTCCTAATTGTAATTGAGTCATTTCAAAACTGAAATGATACTAACGATATAAATATTGCGCAACCTGTATGGGCTCAACATCTATAAAGTTTATGAATGGCTCAGTCAGTCGTTAATCAGAGTGCACTGTAGTGATAGTCAATTCTAATAGTACTATAACTCTCACAGTTGAAAAGAGACTTCAGTTTTGAAGATTGGGCACGAAATGGTCACGTTTTGGTCATGGTGCTGACTTTTAGGCTTTGTAAGTATTTGTAGTGGGAAAAAAGATTCGAACTCTCGACTCCAAGAATGGGTAATGGTCAAAGAGGCGCTATTGGTGATGCGAAAGAAGGAGCATACACTTACAATCCTGATGGTAGTATCACAGGCCCAAGTGGTGGAAGATTAACCAGTACGGGTAAGCGTGACGATAGTGGTAATGAAATCTATAAAAGAGACAGTGGTGGTTACTATGTGATTGATGATAATGGGGTTCAACGGACAACCAACTCGCCTAATGAGCATGGTAATACTTTAGGAAACCAGCCTACCGAAATTTACCAAAAGTATGATGCCGAGGGAAATTACCTAAAAACAGGCATTTCACAAAATGCCAATACTAGATACACAGATGCTGAAATTGACGGTGGAAGAATTAGAGTAATCGGCGAGCGTCCGCGAAATAAAGCTGTCCAGATAGAGCGTAATATAACCGAACGCCATCCAGGACCAGATAATAAGGAGTCATGGGCGGGCAAACGCGATCCCTCTCACCCTAAATACGACCCCAACTATATACCACCACATATAAAAAACAATACTGACGATTAAGGAGTATAACAATGTATATGATTCAATTTGGTGCTCAAAGTGGCAGTACTCAAGCTGACAAAATAATAGGTTCTTATCATCTTTTGTTAAACAAAATATTTTATCAGAAACAGGACGAAAGTGATTATTTTAAAACATTGCTCTTCCTATCCATTGTTTTTAGAGTTAGTGGTAAACATCAAAACTTTGAGTCTGAAGGAGCAGAATTTCTACAAAAGTCAGCAAGTAGGAATGTTTACACTATTGATTTCACCATTCCACAAGAGCGCTGGCAGAATAAAACCGATGTAGAGTTACGCTCATACATTGCCGAAGGGGTCAGATCCTGTTTTGATTTATTAAAACAAAAAGCTATAGAACTTGGTGAAGTCATAGATGAAGATAAGTTAGAGCGTGATTTTGAGTATGGCATGACGCAGTTTATGACTTTGTCACTCCCTGAGCTTAAAGGTAGGTAACATGAAATTATGGATAAGTTCGGAATATAGTGGTGATATTGGTCATGAGATGAGAACCGCAAGAAACTTCGTAGAAGATGAAATAAACGTAAAAATCAACGATAAAGACTATGATATTGACTTAGATAAATGGCGCTGCATAGCAATTTTAATGAAAGACAAAGTAGATCAAGAGCGATATTGTGAAGTCATAAAATACTCACCAAAGACTAAGAAAATGGATTTTAAATTACAAATTGATTACCCTGAATTTGTAAATGGAGATGCCAAGCGTCAGCAACAGTTTATCTACGAGATGCTGATGCGAAGTCTAGATTTATTAATTGAAAAGGGACTAAACGAAGCAGGCATTGAAAGCTTACGTCAAGATACACAAAGCGTTGCTTTAAAAAATGGCTGGATAATTGCTCATTAACATTACTGATTGTAGTGTGGGATGAGCCGTACACATAAAAGTTAAGCGCAATTAGATCAGAAAGCTACGATACTTCATGCATCGTAGCTTTTTTTATGTTTCTCACCAAAGCCACTGTTGGCCAAGGCGCTATTGTCACAGGGGACGCACTCACAGGTAAGGACAGCTTAGCAGGCGTCAACCGTGACGCCTTGAATACTGAAACAACTATTAAAGATGTGCAAACAGGTGGACTGGCTGTCGATACGGGTATTGATACGCGTGTGTTGACTCAGGCGGGTCGGACTGAGATTATTGATGAGCAAAAGGAACTTACCTAAGAATTTGAAAGCTATTGCAGCTATTACAGGTACGGCAGGGCTTGCTGTACCTGCTATCGCAGCGGGAATATTTGATAAAGGTAACAGCAACCCTGACAGTAAAAATAAATCAGGCCTTTTATGTATCTAACAGTCCACAGGTATCATTTACCGTGAGGAAGTTGACGAAATAGGCAATCCAGTTTTAAACGAGCTCATTTGGTGTGATATTAAAAACTTTTTATTCATGGCATCGTTGTATTGTTTAGAAAAAATTTCGATAAAACTGTCTCATTACAGTAAAGTTGCAAATAGCTGGATTACTGACTTTAAGCAGTCTAATAAATTATATCTTTTAGATGTGAATGATTCTGATATGGCATATTACTTAAAAAAAGATATGTTTTACTGTTTGTCAAAAGGAAGAAGTTATTTAATTACTTATAAGCTTTACACCGGGTTTTGTGAAGAGTTGAAAGATAAGCGAATGAGTCTGTGAGTAAGTGTCGTAACACATAAGCTTAAGTGGAGTAGCCCTCAAAAAACAAACAAAAAAAAGCCTCACTTCCTATTTAAGGAGTGAGGCTTTTAGTGCTTTTTCAAGCCATATTTGGAGCGGGAAAAGAGATTCGAACTCTCGACCCCAACCTTGGCAAGGTTATGCTCTACCACTGAGCTATTCCCGCTAATTATCAATTAACTATCGTCAGTTGATGAAGGCGTATTATACGCAGTTTTTTTTAGGTGTCAACATCTATGACGAAAAAAATTAAAGTTATTAAAATAGGCGTGTCTTCTGGCCATGGATATATGTTATAACGGTTTATTATAATATGTATTCCAAAAGCTTTGTAGTACATAAATAAGCTGGGACGCACTTTATAATTTAATCTCAATCACATTCACAATTATCAATACTTACAAAGATAAGTCATAAGGATAAAAAATGAGTCAACAATATACCATCGCTGATTATTTGTTTGATCGTGTCGCAGAAGCGGGCGCCTCTGAGATATTTGGCGTACCTGGTGATTTTAACTTAACTTTTTTGGATAACGTTCTTGCTTCTGACAAGCTACGCTGGGTAGGCAACACAAATGAGCTAAATGCTGGCTATGCTGCGGATGGATACGCACGTGAGCGTGGGTTTGCCGCCATGGTGACGACTTTTGGCGTAGGCGAGCTGTCAGCGATTAACGCGACCGCAGGTTCTTTTGCTGAGTACGCACCGGTATTGCATATCGTAGGTGCACCAAGCACGGCTCTACAAGATTCAAAGCGCCGTATTCATCATTCGCTTGGTGATGGCGTGTTCAATCATTTTATTAAGATGGTTGAGCCTGTGACGGTAGCACGAGCGCAGCTTACTCCTGAAAATGCTGCTTCAGAAATTGATAGAGTGATTCGCTTAATTCTCAAAAAGCATCGTCCAGGTTACCTACTATTATCACCAGACGTTGCGCGTCAGCCTATCTATCCACCAACGACCAAGTTGATCGATAGCCAAGAAGATATTACCAGCCAAGCGGCATTATCAGATTTTAAGCAAGCACTAACCGAGTTTTTGCCAAATAAGACCACGACCCTAATGGCAGATTTGATGGTGCATCGTTTGGGATTGCAGTCGCAGCTCAAAGCGTTGATTGCTGATACCGATATTCCTTATACCACGCTATCTTGGGGCAAGACGCTGCTTGATGAAAATAGTGACCGTTGGGCAGGCACTTATGCGGGTGTTGCTTCGCGTCCAATTGTCAAAGATGCGGTAGAAAACTGCGAATGTCTCATCAAAGTAGGGGTGCAATATACTGACACTACCACCGCAGGGTTTAGCCAAGATATCAATGAAGATGTGGTCGTAGACTTGCATTATGAGCGTGCTTCTATCAGTGGTAAGAACTTTGCACCGATTGCGCTAAAAGATGCGTTGCAAGCCCTACATGAAGTGATGACCTCTGGCATTAATATCGTGCCAAAACCTTTCTGTGAAGAAGTTAAGCCGCACGAACAAAAAGGTAAAGACAGTGAGGCTATCCGCCAAGATGACTTATGGCATATTATCGCTGACCGCTTAGATCACAATAATTTGGTGTTTTCTGAACAAGGCACGGCCTATTTTGGTATCAGTGATGTGCGCCTACCAGAAGGGGTAACATCATATGGGCAGCCGATGTGGGGGTCAATTGGCTACACGTTACCTGCCAGCTTGGGTGCGGCAATCGCATCGCCAGATAAGCGTAGCGTGTTATTAATTGGTGACGGCTCAGCATTGCTAACGATCCAAGAGCTAGCGGTCATGATTCAAGAACGCATCAATCCTGTGATAGTCTTAATCAATAACGACGGCTATACGGTAGAGCGCGCGATTCATGGCGAAAACCAATACTATAATGATATTCCTAAATGCGATTGGCAAATCATGCCGCGAGCGTTTGGCGCGACAGAAGAAAATAGTGTACTACTCAAAGCAGAGACAGCAGGCGAGCTAAAATCTGCTTTCGACAAAGCTGCTGCGACTACCGATAAGCTTATAATGATTGAGGTGATCGCAGACAAGCATGATATTCCGCCATTGCTAGCAGACATCAGCGCGGCATTAAAGCCAAAAAAGGACTAAGTCATTCGTAAAAGCTTAATG
The DNA here is from genome assembly GCF_038155145.1 of Psychrobacter proteolyticus. Lineage (GTDB taxonomy): Bacteria > Pseudomonadota > Gammaproteobacteria > Pseudomonadales > Moraxellaceae > Psychrobacter > Psychrobacter proteolyticus_B. The sequence continues at coordinate 24,751 of NZ_JBAKAY010000003.1, read as the reverse complement.
AATAAAAGTAACAGCCCCATTTAGCAACTTAGCTAGATGGGGTTTTTGCATTTTTTTATCATACAGATTAATTAATCAGCGATTGCTCTTATGTCAGTTTGCAGACTTTAGTATCATGGCGGATTGGGCTACGTTCAGCCTTGATAGTCAACAGGAGACAGACCCGTCGTGATTTGGTTAAAAATGCTTATCGGCGCCTTGATGGTACTGGCGATTCAAATGTTCGCCCAAACCCGGTTTTTCTATTTGGCGGCACTTGCGCCGCTATTCCCCACTTTTACGTTAATCAGTCACTTTATCGTTGGTACTGAGCGCAGTCCTGCTGATTTAAAGGTCGCGCTGATATTTAGTATGCTTGGTGTCATACCGCATTTGATTTATACCTTTGTGGTATTTTTTAGCATCAGTTATATGAGTTTATACAAGGCACTGCTATTAGGGGTGGTCGCTTGGACAATAGCGGCGGCTATTCTGGTACTGACATGGCAATACATTCAGGGTTAAGTAATATTAAGACGTAAACTCTTTTAGCACAGCAATGATATTTTACAAGCTTAACTTTAATATTAGAGCGTTTTTTATTGAAGTCTTTTTTATTGATTTAGTATTGGCTGCTAGTTCTGATGGTGATGCTAATATCATCATAAATAATTGTCATTCATATTTTGAATAACGGCCGCTTATGATAGGCTCACTGGTGTAATATCTACTAACAGCAAGATAACGAAAACCCCATCGCAATCAATTACTATTCTTAATAATAAAAAATAGGGCTCAAAAAAAATGGATACCTTAAATATCCTGTATCTCGTAGGCGCAGTACTAATTTTCGCCAGTATCATGGCGAGTACATTATCGGCGCGCTTAGGCGTACCATTGTTGTTGCTGTTTTTGATAGTGGGTATGTTGGCAGGCGAGCAGGGTATCTTGGGTATTGAGTTCTCTCAATATGCGCTAGCCAATTTCGTTGGGCAAGCAGCCTTAGCTTGTATCTTGCTAGATGGTGGTTTACGTACGTCTTTTAAATCGTTTCGAGTAGGGCTAAAACCTGCGATTACGCTGGCCACGTGGGGCGTGTTGGTCACGGTCATGGTGCTAGGGGTATTTGTCACTTGGCTGCTCGATGTCGATTGGCGCTTTGGTCTGCTGATGGCTGCGATTGTCGGCTCAACCGATGCAGCAGCGGTATTTTCTCTATTACGTAATGGCGGCGTCAAGCTTAACGACCGTGTGCAGGCTACGCTTGAACTTGAGTCTGGTGCCAACGATCCCTTGGCTATTTTATTAGTCACTGGTTTGATTGCCCTAAATGTTGATCCTGATGGTCAGACAGTATTTGGCTTTTTAGTTTTATTGCTACAGCAGTTGAGCTTTGGGCTAGGTATGGGCTTATTGTTCGGTTATTTCTTATCCCGATTATTGCCTAAAGTACATTTGGCAGAAGGCATGTACGCCATTTTAATCCTCTCCGCTGGCTTGGCCGTGTTCGCTGCGACCAATCTCATTGGCGGCAGTGGATTTTTGGCGGTATACCTCACTGGTGTGTTAATCGGCAACCACAAGGTGCGCTCGACAGAGCATGTCATGCGAGTGATGGACAGCTTTGCTTGGCTGTCTCAGGCGGTGCTGTTTGTGGTATTAGGACTGTTGGTCACTCCATCAAACGTCCTCAATGTCTGGCATTATTCGGTTGCAATCGCGCTCTTTATGATATTTGTGGCGCGTCCTATTGCCGTCTATACCAGCGTAAAACCATTCAAATTTAAAGACAGAGAGATTGGGTTTATCTCTTGGGTTGGCTTGCGCGGTGCAGTGCCTATCACCTTAGCGATTTTACCCGTCATGGCTGGTATAGATAACGCTTTTATGCTGTTTGATATTGCCTTTGGCGTCGTGGTTCTGTCGTTGATTTTGCAAGGCACAACCATCCCGACGATGGCCAATCTATTTAAGGTACGTATCCCAACCAATAAAGACCCAAAAGAAGAACATGAAGTTTGGGTATCTGATAAGGCCAGTATCACGCTGTATGAGTTTGAGGCAAAGTCGGGTGCATTTGCCATTGGGCGTCATCCTATGGGTATCTCCAAAGGTATCAATCCAGATGAAATCAGTGTCTTTGCGCTAGTGCGTAATCAGCAAATCGTAGTAGTCGATGACAACACAAAGCTAAAATTCGGCGACAGTGTCTGGTATGCCATGAGAGGTAATCACGCGAGCAAAATCGCCAAGATTTTTAATGACACGACATTAGATCGCAAAGCTATCGATGATTTCTATGGCGATTGGTTGCTATCACCGAGTGTTAAGCTTGGAGACTTGCCGTTTTTTACAGGAATTATGGCGTCTGAGACTCTGGTAAAAACACTCAAAACTTCCGATGAAGACAGCGCAAAAAATATGTGGGAGCAGACGGTGGCCGAGTACGTGAAATCACACTTAGGTACTGCGCCAGTGTCAGGCGATACCGTTGTAATAAGTGATGAATGGTCATTGGTTATTAAGGAAGTCGATGACAAAGGGAAGCTAAGAACCATTGGTCTAAAGTACCAAGACCAAGCAGCGACCGCCTAAATGTTTATCATAGCTTTGTAAGAGCTAATTATCAAAATAGTAAGATAAGGCTTAATTTTTGAAAGCATTACTTTAAAGACAATGCGCTAGCTACTAGGACACTGTGATTAAGAAACACTGAGAGTCCGAGTAGCAAAATCTGCTGATAAATTAGGCTTTAGAATAATTCTCTGACAACAAATTTATCATTTTATTCAAAAAATCTGCCACATGTTTGTGTAGGTTTTCTCGGTATGCCCAGTGATGCTTCACTTCATAGCTTGCCTCATCAGGCAGTAGTATTTTCATCAGTCCCATCTCTTCGTAGCGCATTGCTAGATCACGTGGCAAATAACCGACATGATGACCTGCTAGGATAAGCTGTGCGGTGGCTTCCATCTGATAAGTAGTCGCGCTCAGTATCTTTGGGCGAATATGATTGATACTGACATCAGTAATATAACCTCGTTTCACCCAATGATGGTCTTGCTCTAATTCCTCAAATGTTAGCTTGTCAGGCTCATGAAACGAGCGATGCTCACGCCCGCAGCAGACGACCTGTGTTTCGATAAAAGCAGGTTGAAAGGTCAGTAGCGGTGGAAAGCTACCAAAATACCCCACACCAATATCACTCTCGTTGCCGAGGAGTTTTTCTATCATGCTCTCAGGACTTTGTACGTCAATAGAAAAGTGTATCAATGGATTGCCACGGTAGCTAGCAGCCAAGCACTGACGCAGCGCATCATAAAAAAGCGTCGGCATCTGATCGATTAAACACAGTCTGATATGACCGCCACGCACAGAGTCTAACTGACGGATGTAGTGCAATTGATGTTGAAAGCTGGCAACGGCTTCGGTAAAGCTCAAACAAGCCTCATACACTGCCGCACCGTCCTCTGTGAGCTTAAATCCTGCTCGACCACGATGACACAGCGTCATTCCTAAGCGGTCTTCTAAATGCGTCAAATGTCCACTGATGACAGAAGTCGTGACATTCAAGCGTGACTGAGCGGCTGTCACGCCTTGGCACTCTACGATGGCCATAAAACTACGCAGCGTTTTTATATCTATTTTTATCAGCTCATCTAGCATCGATCGCCACCCTATATCAAATTAATTAAATAGTAATGGATAAGAATTGAGTAATTTTCATCAACCTTGCTTTTCTATATGTATTCGTACCATCCACTAAGGAATAAAAAGTAAAAGCTAATTTTATCAAGGTTTTAAGATTACCTAACAAAATATTCTGCTTGTCAAAACTTCTGATAATAATATGTAAATTTCGTTTACTACGAAAAAATAGAAGTTTGCTTCTGAATTTTACCATGGTTCATGCGCTTATATTTATGTATTGTCAATGGCATGTAGCAAATTGTGTACTTAAACCAAATAGAACAAGGAAGTAACTTATGACATTCAATCAACCATTAAGCGGCAATGATATGCCAAGATTTGGCGGTTTCGCTTCTATGATGCGTCTGCCAACTCAAGCCGATGCTGAAGGGTTAGATGTGGCGTTCGTTGGCGTACCTTTAGATATTGGTGCATCCAACCGTAGCGGTGCAAGATTGGGTCCTAGACAGATTCGTGATGAGTCAAGAATGATTCGTCCCTACAATGTGGCCACTCGCGCTGCACCTTTTGAGTCATTACAAGTCGCTGACATCGGTGATGTGCCTATCAATACATTCAACCTGCTAAAAAGCGTTGATATTATCGAAAAATTCTATACCGATAAAATCGTCAAACACGGCGCGATTCCTCTAACATTAGGCGGCGATCATACTATCGCGTTACCGATTCTGCGCGCACTTGCTAAAAAACATGGCCCTGTCGGTATGGTACATATCGATGCTCATGCTGATATCAATGATGATATGTTTGGCGAAAAAATCGCTCACGGTACGCCGTTCCGCCGCGCTGTTGAAGAAAACCTCATCGATGGTAATCGTGTGGTGCAAATTGGTCTACGTGGTACAGGCTACAGCGCTGAAGAGTTTGACTGGTCAACTGAGCAAGGATTCCGCGTGGTACCTGCTGAAGAGTGTTGGTATAAGTCGCTCACACCGCTTATGGCTGAAGTACGCGAAAAGCTAGGTGATGGTCCTGTCTACTTGAGCTTCGATATCGACGGTATTGATCCTGCGTTTGCCCCAGGTACGGGTACTGCTGAAATCGGTGGCCTGACCTCTACTCAAGGTATCGAAATCATACGCGGTATGCGCGGCCTAGATGTGGTAGGTGGGGATTTAGTTGAAGTATCACCACCGTACGATCCATTTGGTAATACCTCGGTATTGGCGGCGAATTTATTGTTCGAGATGCTATGTATCCTGCCGGGCGTACGCTATGACGACAAGGTTAAGGCGGTTTACTAATCACCATCAATGATTACCTCTATAATGAGCAGCCTTTGCAGCCAGTAATTAGTGACTAATAATCGGTATGAAAGAAAAAATACAAAGGTTGTTTTGAGGTATTGATAATTATCTGAATATTCAGCGAAATTTTTTAGGATGACTGACCCATGACCCAATTGACGCAAACGCCTTCTTCTTTGTCTGACACATCATCATTGACCTGCGGTGAGCTATTGGTGCAGTGGCTAGAGTATTATGGTGTAGAGACCGTTTTTGGTATCCCTGGTGTGCACACGGTAGAGCTGTATCGCGGTCTACCTAATACCAATATTCGTCATGTGACACCGCGTCATGAACAAGGTGCTGGGTTTATGGCAGATGGCTATTACCGTGCCTCTGGCAAGATTGGCGTATGCTTTATTATCACTGGCCCTGGTATGACCAATATTATGACGGCGATGGCGCAAGCACTGGCTGATTCGATACCGATGCTAGTGATCTCTAGTGTCAATAAAGTCAAAGACACGGGTAGTGGCGAAGGGCATTTGCATGAGCTGCATGATCAGCAAGGTATGATTAGCAAAGTAGCATTGACGAGTAAGACCATTTGGCAACCTGAATCGTTACCAAAAGTTATCGCAGAAGCTTTTGCCTTATTTGATGGGGCACGTCCTGGCCCTGTACATATTCAGCTGCCTATCGATGTCATCACCGCTGATGCTAGCCATGTTGCTAAGCCGCCTAAGTTAACTGCTGTAGCAAATAGCGAAGCTGGTACAAGTAATTTGAGCCTACCGCAGGTCACAAGACCATTGCCGAATCCTACGCAATTAGACCTAATCGTACAGTCATTAAAAACTGCAAAAAACCCTGTAATACTTTATGGAGGCGGCTGTGTCGATGTCGATCACGATGCACAGCGATTGGCTGAGCTGATAGATGCACCAACGTTTTTGACGATTAATGCCAAAGGCTTGCTGCCACCTGGTCATCCGTTAAGTTTGGGTAGCAACCAGTCATTAGACGCAGGCCGAGCCGTGATTACCGAGGCGGATTGGGTATTAGCGATTGGTACTGAGCTTGGTGAGACTGACTATGATGTGTTCTTTAATGGTGAGTTTAAGATAAATGGCACGCTGGTACGTATCGACTGTGATGCTCAGCAGTTGCAGCGTCCATTTAGAGCAGATATTGCGGTACTGTCTGACGCACAGATGGCGATTAGTGGTTTATGTAGTCGCTTAGAAGGTCAGACATTCGATCATCAAGCACTGTCACGAGCAAATGAGGCCAAACAAGCCATCTTAAAGGATGTAACGACAGACTTTGCGGGTCAAAATGCCTTACTGAAGCTAATTAGAGATGAAGTAGAAGACGTTATTTTCGTTGGTGATTCAACGCAGCCTGTCTATAGCGGTAACCTTGGTCTTGAAGCCTTAGCGACGCGTAAATGGTTTAACTCATCGACGGGTTTTGGCACATTAGGCTATGGTTTGCCTGCTGCTATCGGGGCCATGGTTGGCTCAAATCTACCCGTCGTCAGTCTAATGGGTGATGGCGGTATTCAATTTACGATTGCTGAGCTTATCTGCGCAGCCGAGCTTGAGCTACCATTGATCGTTTTGCTATGGAACAACCAAGGCTACGGTGAGATTCGTCGTTACATGGAAGAGGGCGGTTTACCATTGATTGGCGTCAATATCAAAACGCCAAACTTTGAGCCACTAGCAGCAGGGTTTGGCGCTGGCTATCGTAGAATAACCGATAAGCAGCAACTGCTAGACGCACTAAAGACAGATACGAAAGGTAAACAGCCGATCATTTATGAGATTGATGAAGCGGATGATTTTCTAAAGGAAATGGCTGAGACAGTGACTTATTTTAATTAGCAGTAATACGGCCTTTAATGCTACGGATAATAACGAGACTGATAGTCACAGGTCTAAAAAATGACAAACGCTGGTTACGCAAGGAAGCACGTTCATGACGCCAAATGCTAGAGAGATGTCAGAAAGTAGACATGAGCAAATACTGCGTTTGTTGACGGCGCTTGCTGCTGTCGTTGGTACGACCAATGTATTGACAAAACCTAGCCAACAGCAGTCTTATGTGCAAGGTGCAATTGAGGCTATCACAGACGCTACCATTGCAGTTGTGATACCGCACTCTCTTGTGGCACTATGGCGCGTCATTAATATCTGTGCCGCTTTTGATGTGATTATTATTGCTCAAGCGGCCAATACTGGTCTGACGGGTGGCTCAACTCCGAATGGTGAGTATGACCGACCGCTGGTTATCATCTCGATGCAGTTATTGAGTGGTATTTATCTGCTCAATGACGCGACAGAACTCATCGCTTTGCCAGCTGCCACCCTTCAGCAATTAGAGTCTATCCTTGCGCCATTAGGGCGTGAGCCGCATTCAGTGCTGGGCTCTAGTTGCGTAGGTGCATCAGTGATAGGTGGCATCTGCAACAGTTCGGGCGGGATGTTGGTGCAGCGTGGACCTGCTTATACTGAGATGGCGTTATTTGCCAGACGTAACAGCTTAGGTCAGTTTGAGTTAATCAATCATCTAGGACTGGATTTGGGCACACAGCCAGAGGAAATGCTAGAGAACCTGCAAGCTGGCACGTTTAATAAGGTCTCAAATAGTACGAGTAACAGTAACGCCTGTACCAACCATCATTATCAATACAAAGTCAGTGATTGTGAGGCAGAGACACCTGCTCGATTTAACAATGATCCCAACGGTCTGTATGAAGCATCTGGCTCAGCTGGCAAGGTCATTGTATTTGCGGTGAGGGTAGCGACATTTGCCAAGCCTAAAAATGAGCAAACGTTTTATATCTCGACTAACGACGCTGATACCTTGACCACACTTAGAAAACAATGGTTAAAAAGCGAGTTAAAATTACCTGTGTTGGCTGAGTATATGCACAAAGACTATAACGACATTACCATGCACTATGGTCGAGACACTTGTCTGAGCATGCGTAAGCTTCCTGCTAGCAAGATAGGATCGCTGTATCGACTGCAAGCAAAGATTGGCTACTATCTGAATAAATGGCACCTGCCAAAGACGCTGCCAGATCGGATACTACAACTAACATCTAGGTTTATACCGCCGTCATTACCAGCCACTTTGACCACGCAGGCACGCTCATATAAATACCATTTGATTATAAAAGTCGCAGATGGTTTTGATAATGGCATTAATAAAAATGCCGATAGAGATTCTGATAAAAATGATGGCAACAATATCGCCGCTGCGCAGAATTTTTTGCAAAATCATATGCAGCAATATCAAGGTGCGCTGCATGTATGCACAGAGCTTGAATCGCAATCGTTATTGGTATTTCGCAGTGCCGCGACCGCTGCCATGTTTCGTTATCACAATTTAAATCAAGACAAGTTTAGCGAGCTGCTATCGACCGATATTGCCTTACCTAGAAATGCTGTAGATTGGGACGAGACTCTACCTGAACATTTACAAAAACAAGTCAGCAAAACTTTTTATTTGGGACATTTTTTCTGCCATGTGCTGCACCAAGACTATTTATTGAAACCTAAGACCAATGCCAAGCAGTTCAAGGAAGACCTGCTGGTATTTTATGATAAACGTCATATTGAGTATCCCGCTGAACACAATGTGGGGCATGTGTATCCTGCTAAAACTGAGCTACATTATTTTTATAAAAAACTGGATCCAACCAATTCGCTTAACCCAGGTATTGGTCAGACAGAGAAATGGAAAAACTGGCAATCATCGCCCATCAAGGAGAAGTTAAATGACGAGTTATATGGATAAGTCGCAGCAGCCGATTTTAGGGAATAATACGGTCGATCCAGAAACGCCAAAAGCAGGACAGTGGCGTGCAGCAATGTGGAAGTTTTTGTTGTTTTCAGCATTGGGTATTGCGTTATTTATCATACCGTTTGAGTGGGATGGTAAAGTCACGATATTATTGGGTGTGTTGACCGATACATTACAATCCGCCTTAGGTGGTTTGGTGACCTATATCACGATGGCGCTCGTGACGATATCCTTTTTTGGTGCGCTAGCCGTCAAAGTATTGAAGCCAAATCTAAATGAAGGTTCGCTCGCTAAAAAACTCTTTGATATTGAGTGGTTTTGGCTTGCTATCCGGTTTTTAGGAATGGCATTTGTTTGGATGATTTTTCTACAAGTCGGCCCTGAGTTTATTATCAATCGGAATACGGGCGGTGTCATTTTTGAGGATTTGATACCTGTCTTGATTCCATTGTTCTTCTTTGCCATTTTATCGCTGCCATTTTTGACTGATTTCGGCTTGATGGAGTTTTTGGGTACTTTAGCCAGTAAATTATTTATCAAGCTTTTCAAACTGCCTGGTCGTTCTGCTGTCGACGCAATGTCTTCTTGGTTTGGTGCAGCGTCTATCGGCCTGCTAGTCACTATGCAAGAGTATGACAAAAGCTTCTACAGCCAGCGTGAAGCTGCCATTATCGCGACCACATTTTCAGTCACTTCTATCGCCTTTACCTATGTGGTTGCCAAAACCATCGGCGTGGATAATAACTTCGTCTTCTTTTATCTGACCATTGCGCTAACTGGTTTTATCGCTGCGATTATTATGCCACGTATACCGCCATTGTCACTCAAGCCTGATACGTATCACTCGGGCAAAAGTATGCTAGATGAAGGCATCCCTGCTGAATATACAACGTACCAGTGGGCGGTCAATCGTGCCGTCACTCGCGCGCATTCTATGCCTAGCTTAGGTAAAGTGTTCAAACGAAGCGTACACAATCTGTTTGATATCTATTTGGGATTGATTCCAGTAACGTTCGCTATCGGTACGATTGGTCTTGGTTTAGCAGAGTACACGCCTGTCTTTAATTGGATTGCGACACCGTTAGTGCCAGTACTTGAATGGTTACATATTCCAGAAGCGGCCAAAGCTGGCCCGGCCATGATTATGGGCTTTGCAGATATGTACTTGCCAGCATTGGTCGGTAAAAGCATTGAAAGTGAGATGACACGTTTCATCGTTGGTGCTGCTTCAATTACTCAGATTATCTACATGTCTGAAGTGGGTGCGCTGATTTTGAAGTCAAACATTAAGCTAAATGTATTAGAGCTATTTTTAATCTTTATCCTTCGTACGCTTATCAGCTTGGTAGTAATTACGTCTGTGGCGCATCTACTGTATTAGTGGCGTGTCTAGTATTCACAAGGCATCTAGCCTGACGATAATATGCAAATGGTCGGTTTTTCTGTAGTCAGCTACACCGACCATTTAGCCAATGACGTTACGGACGTTACGCACATAAAGACAATTTGATCAAAAATATAAGGCGATTGACCATTATGGAAATGCTGAACTCTACAGATTTAACCAGAGAAACTGCCATACAAACGGCTCAAAACGAAGTTGTATTAAATGCCGCTTATATCAATGGTGACTGGGTTACGATTGAAGCGCTCGCGACCGATTCTGGTGATGCAAGCTTTGACAATACGAATAACCATGCGTTGTATGATCCAAATTCAGGCAATGTAATTGCAACGACGCGCTTATGCACCAGTGCCCATGTAGAGCAGGCAGTTGCAGCGGCTGATGAAGCGTTTGCTAGCTGGTCACAGACCACGGAAAGCGAGCGTGCCCGCTATCTAAATGCGATTGCAGAGTCTATGGAGCAGCAATTCGATAAGTTGGTTGGATTGTCTGTATTAAACAACGGTAAGCCAATTGAAGAAGCAAAGATAGACGTCGGTGATGCTATCGCCTGCTATCGCTACTATGCCAACCTTATCACAGATCAGGCAACGTGGTCTAAGGTCTCAACGCTTGAGTCAGGTAGTCGTTTGTTAAAGACATACGCGCCTGTAGGTATCTGCGCGCTGATTACCCCTTGGAATTTTCCAATGGTGACGACCTCTTGGAAGCTGGCACCTGCGCTAGCGGCAGGTTGTACCGTGCTATTGAAACCGTCTGAAGTGACATTATTACCAGAGCTTATGCTAGGTAATATCTTATCGGAGATAGGTTTGCCAAAAGGAGTGGTTAATATTTTACCAGGTGCTGCCGAAGTGGGTACTGCTATGACCAGCCATCCGCTGATTGACAAAATATCGTTTACTGGTAGTAATGTCGTCGGCGAAAAGGTCATGATCCAAGCAGCAAAAGGCATCAAAGATATTAGCCTAGAGTTAGGCGGCAAATCTGCTATTGTGGTCTGCGCAGATGCTGATATTGACTACGCTTGTGATTTAATCATTGGCGGTATATTTACCAATGCAGGTCAGATATGCTCGGCCACGTCGCGATTGGTTGTCCATCAAGACATCGCTGAACAGCTTTTTGAGACGTTAAAAGTAAAAACGGAAAGTTTGCAAATTGGTGATGGTTTTGCGACAGAGACGCAAATGGGTCCGATGGTGAGCGAGCAACATTTAAATCAGGTCAAAAAATACTTTGATATTGCAGTGAATGAAAATCTTGAGTGTTTAACGGGCGGTGAGATAGTAGAGGGGTCAGGATACTTTGCAACCCCAACGATTTATACAGACGTACCAGTAACCAGTCAGTTATGGATGGAGGAAGTGTTTGGACCTGTATTAGTCAGTACAACCTTTGCCGACAATGCGGAAGCTATTCGCCTAGCCAATGATAGCAAATATGCTCTAGCAGCAACCATCGTGAGCGCCGATGAGACTAAAGCACTTGAGATGGCACTCCAAATAAAAGCCGGACATATTTGGATTAACGAGCAACAAATCGTATTGCCAGAAGCAGGCTGGGGCGGATTTAAGCAAAGCGGTATTGGCCGTGAGTTGGGCGGTGATGGTTTGTCCGCTTATCAGAAGAGCAAACACGTATTGCTGACCGATTAATTAGATTTCAATTAGATTATCACTAGCCACTGTAGAGACCATTTACTAGCTATCAGCATGACTGTTGAATTATTGTGAAATGATTGCTGATAGCTAAGTCGCGCCCTAGCATTACGTTTGTTTACCAGACCGTTTCTTATATTAACTTTACTGTCGCACCCATTCAGGATAAAATTGAGCAATCATTCAAGTTTTATAGCCGTGCCCATTTTTATATGAGGTCACGGCTTTTTAAATGGGGCACATTATGTCACGCACCGCACTTTACAACCGTCATGACGCCTTGGAGCGTGCGCTACAGCTTTTTTGGCAAAAGGGCTTTCATGCCACGTCTCTAAAAGACATCGAGCAAGCGCTCGATATGCGCCCAGGCAGTATCTATGCCGCTTTTGGTAATAAAGAAGGCTTGTTCCAAGAGGCGCTAGGATACTATGCGCGTCTAGGATTGACTGAGCTTGAGCGAGTGTTGAGCCATCATGAAACGCCTTTATTGGGACTGGCCGCTTATATACGTCAGCTTGGCGGGATTCGTGACAAAGCATTACCGAGCCGAGCCTGTATGTTGGTCAAAAGCTTACTAGAGCTGGGTGCGCGTGAGCAAACAGCGTTAACCAAGGTAGAAATGCTGCTGGCAGGTATGGAGACGCGTTTTATAGAATGCTTTAAGGAAGCGCAGAATATCGGTGAGATGGATAGTGAGCTTGATCCGGTTAGGCTTGGTCGCCGCTTACAAGCAGAAGTTATGGGGCTGCGTGCCTTTGCACAGCGTGACATAGAGAGCTCAACGGTACACGCCCTTGCTGAAGATATGGCCTTATCTATAGAGGCGCTGCGACTCGATGATTCGGTAAATGCTTAGAAGTTCATTGCTGGGTTTCAATATGGTGTATATCTTTAGATGCTTACTTGGTAGATTCGAGCTGCTTGAGGGTATGATACCCACCATGTATACGAGTGAAAATAGTAATAGCGCAGGCGGTAGCAAAGATACCAGCAAGTAGCACAAAATGCTGAGGCCAAATACAGAGAGCGATAAAAAGAGCAATGGTCTCGGTACCTTCAGTAAGACCATTAAGATAATAAAAGCTTTTATACTTAAACTGAGGCTTGTCTAATTGAAACTTTTCTGCAGAAATCGCAAAGGCCAAAAAGCTCGAACCTGTACCGATAAATGCCGCTAATAACAACGCGCCTGCAATAGCGTTTTGCGCAGGATTGGCCAAAATAAACCCGAGTGGCACAGCGGCATAAAACAAAAAATCGAGGGTGATATCTAAGTAGCCGCCAGCGCTTGAGCTTTGCTGTGCGTAGCGTGCCATTGCGCCATCCAGCCCATCAAAGATACGATTCAATATAATTGCTGCTAGCGCGCCATGCCATAGCTCAAACGCGAGTAGTGGTAATGCCAACATACCGACCAAGAACCCAGCTACTGTAAGCTGATCAGCCGTGATGCCGAGCTTATGCAATGTCGCTACTATCGGGGTCAGCAGCGGCTTGATAACGGGCGTAATAAACTTGTCTAACATGCGAGCTGCCTTTTATATTTTGCTTTCTTTGTCATTTTGGTTGAGTGTTTGACTCTGAATCTAAAACTATTGTCCTACATAGATAACTTTGCCATTGGCTGCTTCAGCGTCACTTTGGTCGTGCGTGACCATAATAGCAGGCAACTTATGAGTACGAATCTGATCGAATACCAGTTGCCGCGTATCCATTCTCAGCTGGGTATCGAGTTTGCTAAAGGGCTCATCAAGTAGTATTGCTTTGGGCTCACTTAGCAGCGTGCGTAGTAGGGCGACACGTGCTTGTTGACCACCTGATAGGTTATCAGGATGACGATCTCCCATCCCTTCTAAGCCCACTTGCGTTAAAGACTGCGCTATTTTTTCAACTCGCTGTTTTTTGTTTCCTTTTGGCATGGCAAAAGCAATATTGCCCGCGACGGATAGATGCGAAAACAGCAGTGCATCTTGATACAGCACACCAATCCGGCGCAAATGCGCAGGCAGGTGAGTCACATTTTTATCGTTTAACCAGACAGTACCCGTCGCGGTAAAATCGCTCGCCAAAGTGCCTGTTAGCCAGTTCAGTAAGCTGGACTTGCCACTACCAGAAGGGCCCATCACGGTTAAGATGTTGCCACCAGCAATGTGCTCATTGATACTCAGTAACGGCTCGCTTTGACGAAACAGTTGTAAGTCTTTTATCTGTAAAGATGATGGCATCAGGAACCCTTTGGTTGCGTTTTTTAAGACTGATTATTTTAATGTTTGATAACGTTTGCTTTCGTTTATGATTAGCGTGCTATCGAGTGACACTTCTAAAAAAGTATTTGGGTAGCATCCAAGCCAATATAAAACCGATGAGCGGTAGCGCCATTTGCATAATGGCGTAGACAGCACTGGTACGCCTACTGGCACCATTTGCCAGTGTCACCGCTTCTGTCGTGATAGTGGCAATACGTCCGCCACCTGCCAATAGAGTGGGCAAGTACTGACCAAAGCTGATCGCTAGACCGAGAGCAATGGCAATCAAAATAGGGGCAAATAACTGCGGCAGTTTTATCTGAAAAAACACTTTAATGGGTGCAGCGCCAAGGCTGGCGGCCACATGAGCAAAACGTGAGTCTAAGCGTCGATAGCTACTTGCCAGCGACAAGAACACATAAGGTAGCACGAATAAAAGATGGGCAAATGCCACATTAAAAAATTCTGATTGATGATTGGCTAACTGCTGTAACCATACTAAGCCGAATAGAAACGCAATACTTGGCACCAAGAGCGGTAAGTAAATAATAAAACTGGTGAAGTGTGACAGTGGTTTAGCACTCAGTTGCTCAGCTTCCAAACATAGCAAAGTCAGAAAAACAGCAAAGGCAGTACTGACGGCACCAATGCTAAGCGTATTGACCAATGGTGTGCTCATTTGGGTAAAGGCACTTTGAAAGTGTAATAATACGAATTGCTCTGGTAGCATCGCTGGAAACCGCCAAAATCCTGCAAAGGCCCATAACACAAGACCAGAGAGTGACAGTAGCATAAAACCAATCACGCCTACGGTAAGAATGGCGGTGATTTTTTGCCAGATAGCGTCTGCATAATGACGCCTGCCATTGACTGACGAAACATTGAATATTGCTTTGATCGTTTTTTCACCGCCCAACCAAAAAGCGACTAAACCTGCTGTCAGTACGAGCTGCAATAATGCGCCTGCTGATGCTTTGATACGTAATGTCAGGTCAACATCGTTAAACCATTGTATGATAGAAACAGCAAGCGTTGGAGGTGTGTTAGGACCTAATATCAATGGCATCTCGACACTCGCACTGGCATAGGCAAGCACTGCTAAAATAGGTAAACGTAGAAAAGGATATAGCAGAGGCAAGACCGCCTTAAAAAAGGCAGTAATTGGGTAATAACCTAAATTGAGTGCAACAGTATATTGTTGGCGCAGTTTTTTGCCAAGCTCAGGCTGAGCAAGTGCGCCCAGTGCCATTAATAATAAAAACGGCAGCTCCTTTAAGGTTAAACCCAAGATGATACTGATACCGTATGGATCATGCGGAAACATACCATCGGGTGCCATCTCCCAACCAGTTAGCCACGGAGAGATAAGCCGTGCAAACATACCTGACGGCGCAATCAAAAACCCAACGGCAATGGCTGCGGCAGCATGAGGAATGACCAAGATAGGACTTAATAAATGCTCAATACGCTGCAACCAAACACTGTTAAAAAACGCGGCCAATATCATTAAGGCAATGACAAAAGCGAGTAGGGTGCTGATAAGTCCTGTAGCAAGACTTAATGCAGCCATCTGCGTGATGCCAGGCGTTTGCCATAGGTCTATAAACCCTTGCAGGTTCAGAGTCGTTTTTTCTAGGGCAGGAAGCCAGCTTAGGGCAGGCAATAGAACACAGATAAGGCCACAGAGTACCGGTAATATTAATATAAGAATTAAGATTTTGGGGCTAAAAGACACGATACGCGTAAAAAGGTCTTTTTTCTCAAGCGTAATAGGCTTAGGGCTATCACCTTTTTTCGTTATTTTATCAAAACCTTGGCTCACGGACTCACCCCATAACGTGCTTGCCAGCCTTGCTGGATGGCCTCTACCCAGCTTGGATGCGGCTCGCTTACCGTGCGTTTAACACTATCAAAGGGCAGGGCGCTTGGATGGGGCTGCTTGGTTTTGAATAATGCTTGTTGTGCAGGGCTAAGTGTAGATTGAACCAGTACGCTTTTGTCACCCCATACCGAAGGGGTTTGTTTTTTTGCTTGGGCTTCTGGACTCATCAAAAAGTTGGCTACTAATTGTGCCGCCTGAGGATGGCTAGCATTATAAGGAATGGCGACAAAATGAGTATTGCTTAAGCTGCCGTCACTCATCGCATAGCTGCGAATGCTCTGGGGTAAGTCATAGCGCTGTACGGCTGCAGGAACTTCTGGTGCTGAAAAGGTAAACGCAAGACTCAGCTCCGTATCATCGACCAAGCGCCGCATCTGCGCACCTGTCTGCACGAACTGCTCGCCATTACGCCATAAGGTTGGATGAAAGTCATCCAAAAACGCCCACAGTGGGTCTAATACGAGTGCGGTGTTTTCTTCAGTGGCAGGCAAGTTAAGCTGTGCACTAGTGTTTTTACCCGTTTGAGCGTCTTGTCGTTCATGTAGCATGACTAAGACGTACTTTAAGAAACTCATACCCAAAAAATCAGGCGGCTTTGGGTAGCTAAAGCGGCCAGGGTTTTGTGCTGTCCAAGCGGTTAGCTTAGTTAGCGTTGTTGGCGGTTTACTGGTCGATAAGCTGTCGTAATAGAACGTCAGAGAGGCTTGTCCCCATGGTGCTTCCATGCCGTTGGTCGGCACACCAAAGTCGAAATTTACAGTTGGATTATTGTCCGGATCAGTCAACGCAAAATTGGGCAGTTTATTGGCCCATTGTTTGAGTAATAACGAATTTTCACTCATGGTGGCAAAGTTAGCACCATTAATCCAGACCAAATCAACACTGCCTTGATCATCATTATGAGCAGACTTTTCTGCGAGTACCTGACTGACTGCTTCACTGGTGTCGCTCAATTTAACATGGACTAAGTTGATATTATATTTATCATCGACTTGATCGGCGACCCATTGTAGATAGGCGTTAATCTGTGGGTCGCCGCCCCATGCATAGAAATAAACGTCTTGGTTGCTGCCTTGGGCTTCTATCTGTTGCCAAGGTGATAAGTCTTGGTTAATATTGGCAGTAGTTGGCGATGCTGTGCTTGCTGATATACCAATACAAATGCTCATCACCATAGCGTAGGTGCTATATCGCGTAAGACGTTTGAGCATCGGTAAAGTGGTAATAACGCGCATTCAAGTTTCCGTTATGATTTAAATGTTAGTAAAGCTGGTAAAGATTTTATAGTCTGCCATGTCAAACCAAACAGATACCACAAAATCTAAACCAGCTTTATTGGAGTCTTTTAACACTTTGCTGCTAATTGCATCATTTAATGACGTTGATCAGCAAACTGTCCTTAATTAACTGATATTAACTAACCATCATTAACTAACAGCCATTAGCTAACCGCGTCGCCAAGTATGGTATTTTTCTAACCAACTCAATACGGTCTCAGGCGCATGAGCACGTTTCCACTCACCAGCGGCGTATTTGTTGCCTTCAGCCCAAGTAGGATAGCTATGAATGGTGCCCAATATCTTATTGAGACCCAGACCGTGTTTCATGGCCAGTACAAACTCTGCGATTAGGTCGCCTGCATGTTCAGAAACCACCGTAACGCCAAGTATTTTGTCTTTACCTTTTGGCGTAATGACTTTAATAAAGCCTTTAGCCGCGCTATCCGTAATGGCACGATCCAGCTCTTCAAACTCAAAACGAGTAATCTCGTAATCGATGCCTTTATCAATGGCTTCTTGCTCGTTAATACCGACACGAGCGACTTCTGGGTCGATAAACGTCACCCAAGGAATGACACGATAATCTACTTTAAACTTCTTCAGGTTGCCAAATAAACCATTGACCGCAGCGTACCAACCCTGATGGGCAGCGACATGAGTAAACTGGTATGGACCAACAATATCGCCTGCAGCAAAAATATTGGGATATAACGTCTCGAGATATTCATTAGTTACGATCGTACGATTGGTTTCGATACCCAGCGCCTCTAAACCATAACCTTCAAGGCGTGCGCTACGACCAACGGCACAAAGAAGCTCATCATACTCGATATCGATTTCTGTTTCATTGTGTTTGACGATAATGTATTTTTTACCATCACGCATCTCGCAGCGCATTGCTTGATGTGAGGTCAAAATATTGACACCGCTATCAGTGAGCGATTGGTGAGCAAAGGTAGACACTTCGAGGTCTTCTTTACCCATAATGCGATCGCTCATCTCAATTTGCGTCACATTAGAACCCAGTCGAGCAAAGCTTTGCGCAAGCTCGCTACCGATTGGTCCACCGCCCAGTACTACTAGCTTTTTCGGGGCTTCTTCTAACTCAGCAAACTTGGTCCATAGCGTGTCACTGGTTACGTAGCCTGTTTCTTCTATACCTGGTAGAGGCGGTACAAATGGGCGAGCGCCCGTGGCAATGACAATGGTACGCGCTGTTAGGGTCTGCATGCCGCCGTCATTTAGTTGAATCTCTACTGTCCACGGGTCAATCAATTTGGCATAGCCTTTGACCACATCGACGCCCAGATTGGTATAACGCTCAACGCTATCGTGCGGTGCGATATCAGCCACTACTTGCTGCACGCGTGCCATCACTTTTTTGAACGAAAACTGCGGTACAGTGTTCTCTAGACCGTAGTTTTCACCATGGCGAATTTGTTCAGCGATTTTTGCGCTTTTAATGATGGCCTTACTAGGTACACAGCCATAATTTAGACAATCACCACCCATCTCACCTGCTTCAATCAGCGTGACTTTTGCTTTGACGGCAGCAGCAATGTAGCTTGTAACCAATCCTCCAGCGCCTGCGCCAATCACAATCATATTGCGATCGAACTTTTTAGGTTTGGTGTGGTTTTTATAAACACGGCGTTTTTTAAACATGTTCAACACTCCTTTTGCTATTAATGGGAAGAAACCTAATAACGCAAACGAGACAATTAAGTTGAAAGACAAAATACCCGATAAGCTGTCTATCTGTGCCAGCTGTGTCCCTGCATTGACGAAGACAAAGGTCCCAGCCAGCATACCGATTTGACTGACCCAGTAATAAGTCCATGTTTTAATAGACGTTACACCCATCAATAGGTTAATCAAAAAGAATGGAAATATGGGTACCAGACGCAAGGTAAATAAATAAAATCCACCTTCTTTTTCGACGCCTGCATCAATAGCTGCCAACCGCTCAGGAAAGCGCTGTTTGATGGTGTCACGCAGTAGATATCGCGATGCCAAGAAGGCAATGGTAGCACCAATACTCGATGCAAATGAAGCAACGAGTAAGCCCTGAACCAAACCAAATAGCGCACCAGCGGCTAGCGTCAAAATCGCAGCGCCTGGTAAGGAGAGGGCAGTAACGACAACATATAGTAAGAAAAACCCACCGATAATCAACAGCGGTGACTGCGCTTTGTATTCATTAAATTGCGCCATCGACCCTTTTAAGCCATCAAGCGTCAATAATTGATTTAGGTCAAAATAAAAAAAGCTTGCCGCTAATATCAATATTAATAGTATTAAAAATATTCTTTTAATCATGGAAAATCCGGCCAAATAAGGGAGCGAAGGCTAAAATCGTAGTTATTGCTCAAACAGTAGAATGCTCATCATCTGAATAACTAAACTTAAGTAACTATATTTAAGTAACGTGGCGATCAAATCGAATTGTCTGAATCGCCTAACTACGATAAAAAATTTAAGTCGGCAGTCTTAATAGTATATAAATTATGTCTTGCTGTCTGATGTTTATACTACTGTAGTAATAAGCACTGCCGCCGACGTTTATACTGGAGACGTATTTTTACCCAATGTTAGAGTGTCATAGTCTCTCATTAAGAACAGCGCCAAACAGGCTGCCAGCATTGGCCATGCAGCAAAGAACAATAAGTTATCAAAAGGCGTTAGGTAAAGACCAAAAGATGCAAAAGTAGAGGCGGCATGTAGTAATAAAATGATGCCGTACGTCCACTTTTTGAATAAACCCATGACAAACGAGAAGATAAGAATGATTTGTAAGCTACCAATCAGGTAAACAATAGTGATGCCTAAATTTTCTAAAGCGTAGAATTTAGCAAATACATTGGCGGCATGCTCAGGATTTACGAATTTGTCGAGTGTCCAAAAGAAGAACACGATGAAAACACCAAGGCGAAGAAACAATAGTGAGAGTGGCAAATGTTTTGGCATGAATTATCTCTTTTTGAGAAAAAGTAAAAGTGAATTGGAACAAATTAAGCAAATAAAACGGGCACGATGGCACCGAACTATCAGGTAACAAACATAGGTAAAATATGAACAATATTGAGCAATTACTCAAAAATAAACAAAGTATTACCACAAAATGTACTAAAAACGCATTGTAGTAGTTATTGAATAACTGTTCAAGTTGATTATATCCATATTCTGGCAATTAGAGCGCTAGGTTACCTTCTTTAACCAAACCAGCAATGTTAGGTTAAAGAAGCCCGATTTGTGTACGTTTAATTGAGTCTATCGACACATTTAACGTTTATTTTGCGCTATAAAGATTTGCATAACCCGTATAAACGCAAAAAGCCCTTTATAGAACGTAAATTCCATAAAGGGCTTTTGAGGGAATGCTTATAACACTATAGTAAAGCCAACAGCAGTAAAATAATGCCTTACCACATCAAGTCATCTGGAATCACATAAGCGGCATAAGGATCGTCTTCTGCCAATGTTTCCTCAGCAGTGTCGTTTGACACAACCATAAAGCCTTCCATTTTTGAATCGATACGGTCAGCCAATGGACGAGGCAATAGCGCGTAGCTCTCTTCCAAACGTGCGATAACCACGTGACCGGCCACGATTTGATCGTAGAGTTTCTGAGTGATAGCGATTTTCTTTACTTTGGACTCATCGACAAACTGATAGCTAACTTCACCTTCTGTCTCAGTAATCTGATGCTGCTTAATCATTTGGACAATATTGGCCTTTAATGCTTTCTCTTCCAATACGCGCTGTTTCTCTTGATTAAGCTTTTGATCCTTTTCTAGCTTTTGAGCTTGCGCTTCTGCCAACGCTTTTTTTGCTTCGACGCTTTCTGAGTCACCAGTACGCTTGGCATGTTGCGTTTGCTTGCTGATCTTCTTGGCCTTTTTGCTATCAACCAAGCCAGCCTTTAATAATTGAGCCTGTAGGGCATTTTTTGCCATAATTCAATCACCTAAATAACGATACCGAAATCATAAATGCTAAAAAATACATTGTAGCAAACTTTCCTAGCGCATGTGGTCAGACGATGATAAGACTTTATATATAGCTAGGTATCAGTCTGCGGTGAGCCATGCACGATGCTGTCAGTAACAAATTGCAATTATTGCAAAAGGGTCGCACACATCGCTGGATGAAGCCGTGTAAATTGGTTATTATCAAATGAAGGGGAAAATTTGCTTTATAAGAGGATTTCTGCAAGGTAACTGTTGTGAAGTAAGTAAAATATACCCTACCCAGAGAGCATAGCTTGGTCAGGACTAACAAGCTGTATAGGATTAAATAATTAAATTTAAGGACAGATTATGACAACATCACAGCACATTTTAGCCTGTATTGACGGCTCGGCAGTGACTGAATCGGTTTGTGACTATGCAGCATGGTATGCCAGTAAATTAAACGTACCTGTTGGGTTATTACATGTCAGTGACGTGCCTGCTTCAGTTAGGCGTGACTTGTCAGGCGCGATAGGCATCAATAGTCGTCAGTTTTTATTAGAAGAGTTGTCCCAATTGGATGAGCAAAGAGCAAAAGTCGTCAACAGCTATAGCAATGCATTGGTACAAGATGCAAAAAGCCACATTCAAAGCAGTTTCGCTGATGTCAATGTTCGCGTTTATCAACGCCACGGCAAACTGCTTCCTAGCATTGAGCATTTCAAAGAAGAAAATCGTGCGATTGTGATGGGACGCCGCGGAGAGGATCATAAGAACAGTCGGATTAATATTGGTAGTCAGATTGAGACGGTCGCTCGTGGGTCAGATATTCCTATATTGATTTGCTCAGAAAAATTTGAAGAGCCAAGCTCCTATATGATTGCCTTTGATGGTAGTAAGACCTCTATTAAAGCGGCACGAATGGTGTCAAAAAGTCCACTATTAAAAGGTTTAAAAGGTCACATTGTGATGGTGGGCAATCATAACGACGCCGCCAAACAAAGTATGAGCGCCGCCGCTGCACAGTTAGAAGATGCAGGGTTTGTCGTTGAAGCACATCACTTATATGCTTCTGATGCGGTGGATGGATTGTTAAAGTTTCAGGTAGAGAACAATGTCGACATTATGGTGGTGGGTGCGTACGGACATTCGAAATGGCAGCAACTGTTTCTCGGAAGTACAACGACAGAAATTATCGCTAGCACGTTATCGCCGGTCATTCTAGTGCGGTAATAACGTCATATATTTGTGTTTATCGTCTAGGGCGTGTCCTCAGTTTTATATTGTGGGTACGCCCTAATTGTTTAATATCTTTGGAATATTTTATGCTAATTAATGCAGATTTTTCACAACGTGCTTCACTGGCCCCCGAAGCACATCAATGGATTAAGTCACCACAAAATGGTGTGGAGCGTGTCATGCTTGATCGTGTGGGCGCAGAGAAGGCTCGCGCTACCAGTCTTGTACGTTATGCGCCAAACTCTTACTTTCCGCATCATCTGCATCCAGGCGGCGAAGAGATATTGGTATTGTCAGGCACTTTTTCTGCAGATGACACTCATTATCCAGCAGGTTGGTATCTACGTAACCCACCATCTTCAGGTCATAGACCGTATAGTGATGAAGGTGCTGTCATTTTCGTCAAGTTACGGCAAATGTCGTCTGACGAAACGCAGCACGTGGCTATCGACACTTATAATGATGCTAATTGGCAGCAACAAGGCAACCGTACTATCTGCCCGCTTTTTTTTGATGGGGTAGAGCACGTTAGTCTACAGCGTATCGATGCAGGCGAGTTGCTATTCACCGAGACAGTCCATGGCGGTGCAGAAATATTAGTTGTAGCAGACGAGCTAATAGAGGGTGGACAGGTATATCAGCAGAATAGCTGGATACGCCTACCGGTAGATGAAAGCGTACAAATAAAAGCAGGGATAGAGGGCGCGACGATATACCTAAAAACTGGCCATCTTAATCATGTCATCGGTTTAGACATTGAGGAAACTTAAATAATATTTATTAATTGTATAGACAAAATATAAAAATAATTTGGTACTTCTAATTCTTAATTATGACGTACCAAATTATCACTTCATAAAATTAATATATTATAAGCAATACTCGTTTTTGTGTGAACTTCATCAAAAAAAGATACCAAGTATCATCTTTTCTTATCTGCCTTCGAAAAATTCTAACCTTTCAAATAGCTTTTTCTGAAAAATTAGCCTAAGCAATTAAATAGAATGACTTTGCACAGCACTTTTAGATAATATTGTCTTTTTACCATCAAAACTCTATTCATTTTTATAGTAAATGAGAATTAATATTATTTATATTTTTATTAAAGAATCTTAGTTCATAAAAAATATTCATTATAGTTCTATTCTCTTATCAAACCTACTTGTTATCTACAAGGTTAACTACTGAAACGTATTTATACAGGTTAATCTAAAGATAATATACCTTTCAAAATCAGATTATATTCGAAAAATAGAATATTTTTTACAAATAAGTAAACAAACTCTGTTGACCTATAAACCTAGCGTATTATTATAAAAGTAACAGTACAAAATATATCCGAAGCTTGCTATGAAACGTATACAAGTATTTTCTAACAAAAAATGAATATTTACAAAATCTAATAATAAGTAACAAAAGTTCTCTAAACAGTTTGTGAATTAGATTTTTGTTGATAGAATGCATCATTATGTGAGGTTGTTATTTCTTATACATTGATATTAAGGTTTAACTAATATTTTATTTAAATATGTGTTTTATTGAATATATTGATATTTTAGAGCGACTTTTTATACGAATGATACTGTAGTTTTTTTAATAAAAGATTATGTAAACAATACTAATAAACGAAAACATTATTCTAGATTGATATGTATTTAGAATTAATTAATCAAGGATGATCCTATGAGCACTATCACAGTTAAAGTAAATGATAAAATTCAAACAATTACTGAGCACAAAGTATTTACCCAGAGTAACCAACCCACAGTAATTCAAGCTATCGATAAAACAAACTATGAGTTTTTTGATGAAACGGCAGGCCGTGCGCCAAAAAGTATCGCTACTAAAAGAGTAGACAAAGATCTTCATGTTTCATTTGAAGGAGAAAGCGTAAATCCTGATCTAATTATTAAAGAATTTTACGATACTATTGACAGTGCAATTGTAGGTATTGCTGAAGACGGCGGTTATCACTACTATTCGACTGAAACAGGTCAAATTGTAGATTATGCAAATGAGTTACAAGGAAGTGATGTTCAGGATCAATTAGTTAGCGAGAACGTACAAACGAATACTTGGTGGCAGAGTTTTACAAATAGTGAAGAAAATAATCTGGCACCATGGGTATTGGGTCTTGCAGGACTAGGTTTAGCATCCGCCGCTTTCTCTAGCAGTGGCGATGATAGTGATGCAGACGCTGATGCCGATGCAGACGCCGATGCAGACGCCGATGCAGACGCCGATGCAGACGCCGATGCAGAAGCCGATGCAGACGCCGAAGCCGAAGCAGAAGCAGAAGCTGATGCTGATGCTGATGCTGACGCTGATGATGATGATGAGGAGGACGAAGAGGCTG